>OX638335.1:0-642500 GCA_951812785.1 uncultured Gammaproteobacteria bacterium | reverse complement strand
AAAATCATCACGTTCTAACATGCGTGCTACCGTATGTTGCGCCGCAAGCTGAATCATTTCTGCAGCAGACATTTTCCTCATCCACTCAGAATTGAAGCAGACTGTAGTTTTATCTGGATCTAATATTTTAAAGACTTGCTGCTTATAAGTATCAGCATTGGACAGCACTTGCTCTTTAGTCAGCGGTTTGCGCGTGACATTCTTGCCAGTGGGATCACCTATCATGCCGGTAAAGTCGCCAATCAAAAATAACACCTCGTGGCCAAAGTCTTGGAACTGGCGCAGCTTATTTATCAACACGGTATGACCGAGGTGTAGATCTGGCGCAGTGGGATCAAATCCAGCTTTGACTCTCAGTGGGCGCTTCTCTAATAACCTCTCTTCAAGGTCTTTTTCGAGCAATATTTCATCACACCCACGCTTAATCTCTTCTAACACTCTAACATTCTCCATTATCTGCTTTATTTATAAGCAAAAATTGTAGTTTTTGTTCGCTCAGTAGGTTACATTCCCCATCTGCATACCTAATCAATCGACAGTCAACTGGGTAACGGCTGATTTTAAGTAAAACCACTGGGGGGAAGTTCTTTGCAGTATCGATCACTATTAGATGTAGATTATAAGCAATCTTCGCCCTGCAAATTGCAAAAACAGCACCATTACATCCTCGGCGGAACTATTGCAGCGGTTATCCTCTCTATAATGGGCGTGGTCATCGCTAATGTTCACACCCCACAAGACAAAGCTATTGCCGAAGCCCAACCTCAACCAGAAACATTCCAAGTTGATACTATAGAACTGGCACTTTCAAGCAAATCCACTACAACAAGAAGTACTAAGTACGCAACACCGATTGTAAGCACAAAAACTAACAATCCAGATACGCCTAAACAGCAAGTACAACCTTTAGCTATTGAAAACCTGGTTAAGCAGAATAATGTTGATCCATCTGTAGAAAAAATTGAAACGATCACCATCAAAAAAGGTGACACACTATCTACATTATTTAGTAAGCGTGGATTGAATACTGAACTGCATAAAATCATGCAACTTGGAGACAAAGTTAAAGAATTAAAATCAGTTCATCCTAATCAGAAACTTCATTTTTATCTCCAAGATGAGAATCTGGTAGGCGTCGAGCTAGAAACCAGTGTTAACCGTCGCTTAAAAGTAGTTAAGCAAGAACAAAACTATCAAGCAGATGAAGTAGTTCGTGATTTTGAAACTCGCACACAGGTTGCTTCTTCAACCATTGAAAATTCTCTATTCCTCGCCGGTCGACGCACAGGCTTGTCTGACGCGCTTATTATGGAACTAGCTAACATGTTTGGCTGGGACATTGATTTCGCATTAGACATTCGCACAGGTGATCAATTCAGCGTGATCTATGAAGAAAAATATTTGGATGGAGAAAAAATAAAGGACGGCTCAATTATCGCGGCAAAGTTCGTAAACGCAGGCGAGAGTTATCGCGCAGTGCGTTACACCGACAGCAACGGCAACACAGATTACTACTCACAAGATGGTCGCAGCATGCGTAAACCATTTTTACGTACACCGGTTGATTTTGCACGCATCAGTTCTGTATTCAACTTAAAGCGCAAACATCCCATCTTAAATAAAATTCGTGCCCACAAAGGCGTGGATTATGCCGCGGCAACAGGCACCCCTATTAAAGCTTCAGGTAATGGCAAGATTGTTCACCACGGCACTAAAGGTGGCTATGGGCGAACAATTATCGTCAAACACGGTAGCAGCTACAGCACTCTATATGCACATATGCATAAATATGCGAAAAATACGCAGGTAGGTAAACGCGTCAAGCAAGGACAGATTATTGGCTATGTGGGAAAAAGCGGATTAGCCACTGGCCCTCACCTACATTACGAATTTAGGGTGAATGGCGTGCACAGAAATCCATTAACCGTAAAGTTGCCTGATGCTAGTCCGCTACCTAAAAGTGAAATGGCTAGATTCAAATCAGCGACAGCAAAACAGTTCGCTCACCTCGATTTGTACTCTTCTACTGTTCTCGCCCAGAATCAAAACTAACGTAAGCAAGATTGAATAACGCATATATCGGCTTAATATCTGGCACCAGTACTGACGCCATTGATGCGGTCGCGACTACAATCGACGATCAAAACAATATCCATCAAATTGCATCACTTGCATATCCAATAGAAGAATCACTTCGAACCGAAATTTTTTCTATCCAAGTTGGATCAACTTCGTTAAACCAATTTGGTGAGTTAGATACTCGACTCGGAGAAACATTTGCTGATGCCGCATTAGCGCTAATAGAAGCCAACAAGTTAGAAGCCAACAGCATTCAGGCGATTGGTAGTCACGGTCAAACAATCAAACACGACCCAAACTGCTCTAACCCGTACACCATACAGATTGGCAATCCCAGCATTATTGCTGAACGTACCAACATTACGACAATTGCAGATTTTAGACGCCGCGACATTGCAGCAGGTGGACAAGGTGCACCTCTAGTCCTCGCCTTCCACCAAGCGTGGCTAGGCAAACAAGATAACTCGGCTGTACTAAACATGGGCGGTATTGCAAATATCACCGTATTAGCCAATCAGAGTAGTCAGCCACGCTTAGGCTTTGATACAGGCCCTGCTAATACGCTATTAGACGCATGGTCTCGCAACCATTTAAACAAAGCGTTTGATGAAAAAGGCCAGTGGGCAGAAGGCGGGGAAATTAATCAACAGTTGCTCGATAGCCTGCTCAAACACCCTTACTTTCGCAAAGTGCCACCAAAGTCTACCGACATAGGTCAATTTAATTTATCTTGGCTAGAAAAATTTTTGCGTTTATTTCCAGATATCAATCCTCAAGATGTCGCCGCAACGCTTGTTGAGCTAACCGTATCCAGCATCAAAAATGCATTATCCACTTGGGCACCCAACACCATACAAGTAATTGCTTGTGGTGGCGGTTGTAGCAACGAATTTTTAATGGGGAAATTAGCTAAGCGTATTTACCCAATCCGTTTAACCACAACATCCGAATATGGGATTGATGCAGATTGGGTAGAAGCAACCGCTTTTGCTTGGCTAGCTAAACAAACGCTATTGAAAAACCCTGGCAATGCACACCATTCCACAGGCGCGAAGCATCCATGTATTTTAGGCGGAGTCTATTACAAATAAAAAAAGCCCGCTTATGCAGGCTTTTTTTATTTGTATTTAGTACTTTAACTGCTAAGTTGAAAAAGAAGATCCACAGCCACAGGTAGTTTTCGCATTTGGGTTACGAATAACAAATTGCGCACCTTCCAGGCCTTCAGAGTAATCGATTTCAGCGCCGATGAGATATTGATAGCTCATAGGGTCAATCAATAAAACAACACCGCCATTTTCAACAGAAGTATCGCCATCTTGTAACTCTTCATCAAAGGTAAAACCATATTGGAACCCAGAGCAACCTCCGCCAGATACGAATACTCGTAACTTCAGGTTTTCATTTTTCTCTTCTTCAATAAGTTGTTTCACTTTGCCAGCAGCTGCATCAGTAAAAACCAGTGGAACTGGCATCCCTGAATCAACGACGGTTTGAGTAGACGCCATTTGCACTTCTCCATTTAAATAAATATTTTAGCAAAAGATTACAGAACCCGACTATTTTGATCAACTACTCTAATCGGGGAGCCACTACTCCCAAAGAGATAGCTTAATTATTGCCAATAGTAAGATCCACTTCATTTACTTCCTGAACTAAATTTGGCTAATCCACCCTTATTTACTTGCTCTTGAGATTGCATTTCTTTGACTTTGGCTGGCTGTACAGACTGATGGATCAAGCTGCCATTCACTTCTGCACCAACTTCCATTTCCAGAAATTTGTAATGTACATCGCCTTTAACTTTGGCATGTTGGGCCATTTCTAGTGTAACAGTAGAATAAACATCACCCTCAACCATTCCGTCCAATATCACCACAGGCCCTTTAACCTCACCCTCAACGCAGCCTTTCTCGCTGACAATTAGCACTGTCTTTTCATTACTCGCAGCCACTAAATTGCCTTGTACCTTCCCCTCTATATGCAAACCGCCTCGATAGTGAATATCACCCTTAACAACGGTGTTCTTTCCTATCAATGTATCAATTTGTACTGCTTTTATTTTCTTTTTGCTGAACATATTAATTAACTCCCGCTAATGAGTCTATTCCAAGAATAAGACATTTGTATGGGTTGCTTTTGTTTTGATTCAGGCTGAACTTCTACCAAGATTTTCTTAGGCTCAAAGTTTTTAGGCAACTCAAATACCCCATTTAGCCTCTGAAAATATTTAAACGAGTATGGAATAGAGCCTCTCGTCACATCCTCAATATCAGACACTTCAATTCTATGCATTTCACCATCTTGCTTGCCATCAATTGTGACATTAATTTCCCCTTTGGCGCCCTGTTTACTGAGACTAGATTGAGTCAAAAGAAAATCATACGAATATTCACTAATTCCTACAGAACGCAGGCTAAAGTTGCGTATTTCTAGTCCCACCTTCGCTTTCTCTGGTGATAACAAGCTACGATAGAAAACTAATTCTTCGGTGAGCTTTAGAATTTGCATCTCTTTTTCATGTAGCATTTGCTTAGTTTGCTCTACAACTTGTAGTTCCACCTGCGTGGATCTAGTTATGTGCGCGACTTTTCTATGTAAAGACTTAATAGTTTTATCTGCTTTGCCAAGATCTGCGCGCAATTCAGCTACGCTTTTTTCATTATCTTTAAAAGGTAAATCAATGCCGGCCGCACCCACCGCATAAAACGCCCAAGCCAGAGAGACTGCAGCTAATATCGATACCAAGATTTGAACTCTTTTCGACCTTGGGTGATATGCACTCATAGAGATCTTCTCTAATCGTGGAACATTAATTTTAACTTTAACTTTTTTCATAACACTTTGTTAATCGACTAAGGCAGCAATCCAATTGCGTCTATTCCTAACGACTCTGACAACCCATACATGATATTCATATTTTGGATAGCTTGTCCGGCAGCACCTTTAACCAAATTATCAATCACAGATAAAACAACAATCTGCTGTTTGGATACTCGATTCACTGAGATAACACAATGATTCGTTGCACGAACCGCACGAGTTTCTGGATGCATACCTGCGTCTAATACTGAAACAAATGCCTCGTGTGCATAACGTTCTCGATACAATGCAGTTAGATCATCCGTATCAGTATTGGCAAACGCATACAGGGTTGCATGAATGCCTCTGTTTATAGGTAACAAATGAGGAACAAAGGTTAGTTGTACTTGCTGAACAGGTAACAAGGTGTTGAGAATTGCACTAATCTCCGGAAGATGGCGATGACCAGCAATACCATAGGCTTTAAAGTTCTCACTCACTTCTGCATGCAATACGCCTACATTTGCGCCGCGACCCGCACCACTAACACCTGACTTTGTATCCGCAATCAGTCGTGTAGGATCCACTAGTTGTTTTTCCAATAGTGGTAAAAGTCCCAACATCACTGATGTGGGATAACAACCAGGATTCGCAATCAAACGTGCATTTTTAATTGCTGCACGATTCAATTCTGGTAATCCATATACTGCTTCTGTCACTAATTCTGGACAGGCATGGGTTTCACCATACCAATGCTCCCAAGTAGCAACATCTTTAATACGAAAATCAGCGGCTAGGTCAACAACTCGCTTGCCCGCGTCTAATAGCTGCGGCGCTATTTTCATTGCCGTGCCATTAGGTGTCGCAAAGAAAATTAATTCGCATTGTGCAAGCACTTCAAGTGTAGGTTCTTGAAATTTCAAATCTGACAGCCCAAAGAAACTTGGAACTAACTCAGACAACGACTTCCCTACTTCACTGCGCGAGGTGATAGCAGTTATTTCCACTTGTGGATGTGCATACAACAATCGAATTAATTCAATTCCGGTATATCCTGTGCCGCCAACGATACCTACTTTAATCATGTTCCTCAATCCAAATAATATTCAAATATACCTTAGCCACTAACTTTTAAACTCGCATACGTTTCATGCATGGCATAATACACGCATGAAGCCAAAGCTGCCGCTAAGTCACAGAATTACCGATAGTTTAGATGAATTTCGCCTACAGACCGCTAAGCCTGACGCCCTCATACAATCGTCTCTGCTGGGATTATTGGTAGGGTTATTGACTGGCTGCATTCTAGTCGTGTTTATTTTGATCATCGATCATTCACTCAGCTTTTGGCTACCCAACCATATTGCAGAAAATTTTGAAGACTTAACCCCGGCTTCACGACTGATTGCACCTATTATTGGCGCAAGTTTGCTGGCAATTTTGTTTAAATTGGTTGCTAAAGACAGCGCCACTGTCGGTGTTGTCAATGTGTTGGAAAGACTTCGCTATTACCAAGGCTACCTAAAATTTCGCGGCTTTGTCCTTCAATTCGTCGGCGCAAGTATTGCGCTCATTAGTGGACAATCGATGGGACGAGAAGGTCCCGCAATTCATTTAGGTGCATACCTAGGCAGTGTACTAGGCCAGTCTTTTGGCTTACCTAATAATGCTACTCGAACCTTAGTCGCGTGCGGTAGTGCTGCTGCAATATCAGCCGCATTTAATACACCATTAGCAGACGTCATCTTCGCCATGGAAATTATTATGGTGGAATATACCTTTGCCAGTTTTATTCCCATCATTATTGCTGCCGTTGCTGCCACTGGTGTATCACGTAGTTTCTTGGGTGACGAGCCACTGATAGCCCTACTAAACATTCCCTCTATTTCATTGACAGAAATGCCTTTTGTAATACTAATTGGTTTATTGGTGGGATTTGCTTCTACATTATTCACAACATTGATTCGCCATGTCGCCGAACTGACCCAACCATTAAGTTTGGGTATTCGTTTTCTAATCGCAGGCAGCGCAACGGGGATGATTGCACTCCTTATTCCACAGGTGATGGGAATAGGATACGACACATTAAATGCAGCCGTATTGGGGCAACTACCCATGACATTGTTGCTAACAATTATGATCGCGAAATTATTTGCCACATCGATTTCCGTTGGTTGCGGCATGCCCGCAGGACTAATTAGTCCAAGCTTAGTAATAGGTGCAGTGGGCGGATCGTTAATGGCAACTTTCTTGTCAAACAACCGCCAGTGTTCAGTTTGTTATTAAAAGTGCGCGGCTTAGATTTTCATGAAGACCCTATTACACAATCGCTACAAAGAACTAGCATAGCAAAAGCCATGAACCGAAGCTTTAATCTGTTACCCAAAGTTACCAGCTCAAATAAAGCACTTAAATCAATTGAAGGCGACCCACAATGGATTTGCATACAAGACGGACGCACTCCAGTTGCTTTAATTAGAGGCGTCGATCTTATTCAGTACTTAGAAAAACAAGACAAGACTGAAGATGAAATAGATCTAATGCAAATTCCAGCAAAGAGATTACAAATATCGCAAATAGATATGCGCACAACTCTGGCTGAGGCAAGAGATATATTCAACCAAGACACATCGGAAGCACTATGCATAACGCATTGGAACAAGAATACGCCACGCTACGTATATGGCGTGCTCACACGCGAGCAGTTTGAACAGTTATATATGAGGTAGAAAAATGTTATGGGACTCATTTGATTTTATCCGGGCACTACATATTATTTTTATAGTCACCTGGTTTGCGGGATTATTTTACCTGCCACGCTTATTTGTTTATCACTCTATGTCTGATGATGAAATTAGCAATGAGCGTTTTAAGATCATGGAAAGAAAATTATTCTTCGGCATCATGACACCCAGTGCAATACTGACCATTGTATTTGGCCTATGGATGTTAATCCCTGCCTGGAATGCCTACATGACTGGATATTGGATGCACCTTAAGTTAGGGCTCGTTTGGCTACTGATTTTTTACCATATCTGGTGTGCCCTTCTAATTAAGGCATTCAAATATGATCGCAATGTAAAATCGCATGTATGGTTTCGCTGGTTTAACGAGGCACCCGTATTAACTCTAATTGCTATTGTAATTTTAGTCGTGGTTAAACCGTTCTAAAACGGCCAAATTTACGCACTAGAATTAAATGCACTAGCCATAGGCAAATACCCAATAGCAACAACTGAATACTAATGGATGCAAACAAATAGGGCGCTTTCATTAGAGTACTCATCAACGAATCTTCATAATAAAAGAACCATTGGTGGTTATCTGGAAACACCACAGCATGCAGCCAGGAAAAGAACTTCTTCGCGCCCAGCAAAATGATCAACACCACTGCCACAGTAATCAGGCTAAACACACTAACAAGCAATTTTTTAAGCACTGGCATAGCAATACAAAAAATTATAATTGCGCCAAGCACCACTAAACAAAAAATAAACGTCGCCACACAAAACCATCCTAATATATCTAATAGTCCAGCAACATCTCTTAGATGAACAATTTCATTCTCAGTCAACAACTGACCCAATTGCTTCCCCGAAGAACTATAAAAACTAATCTCATCCAGACCTTCGCCACTGTTTTGTAATGACGTGACAATTTCTGCGAACAAACGATGATGCTCATTGCTGTCAATAGCTATAAATTCTTTTTTGTAAAGATGTTTTGGCATTGTTTGTTCAATCGTTTGATTGATTTCCAATACCGAATACCAGACTGGATACAGGAAATTGACTTGCGCAGACAACTGCCATGCTAGCCAGAAACAGATCAGCAGAGAACCAAGTGAATAGAACATCCAAAGCACATAGGTTTGGAAAGTTTTAATATTCATTCAAGTACGCTCGAACTACCTAAAATACGTCTTTAAGCTCATAGAGATAGAACTTTACTCACATTTCAATTAATCCGCGATCTACCCCATTGTGGATGGTGTTGACAATCATTCTCATTTGCATTAACTTTACGCCATGTTCATATGTATCTGCAAACAAATCACCGACCGCCAGATTAAACAAGCTGTGAATAACGGCGTTACTTCATTTTCTGATATTCAGTCACAGCTAGGTGTCGCCACTCAATGCGGAGAATGTAAAAACCATGCACGCCAATGTATGCGTAGCTGTCGCAATCAATGCGAAAGCAATGTCCTCACACACAACTCCTCTGGCGACGTCATCGTTAACATTACTTAGCTCACACACAGCAACAATTGCATGTTCTATGTTGATAGCTCTGGCAAATGATAATCAGTCGTTACTACGATTGCACTTCTATTCTTAATCGATAAATGCTTTTGTGAATTTTAGTTTATAATTTACAATATTATTTAATACACAAGGGCGCACACTCTATGAAAGGCGATACTAAGGTAATCGAGTTTTTAAATAAGACCTTAAAAAACGAACTCACCGCAATTAATCAATATTTCCTACATGCCCGCATGTATAAAAACTGGGGACTAGACAAGCTCAATGAGCATGAGTATCAAGAGTCTATTGATGAGATGAAACACGCAGACATGCTTATTGAACGCATCTTATTTTTAGAGGGCTTACCCAATTTACAATCGTTAGGGAAGCTTTACATCGGCGAATCACCAGAAGAGATGCTTAAGTGTGATCTCCAACTAGAAATGGAAGCACTTCCCGATCTTAAAGAGGCCATTGCTTACAGCGAAAGCGTTAAAGATTACGTCTCAAGAGAACTGTTTGAACATATTTTAGAAGGTGAAGAAGAACATATCGATTGGTTAGAAGAACAATTTGACCGAATTAACCATATTGGTATTCAAAATTATTTGCAAGAAATGATGTTGGCCTGCTCATCTGATTAACACTCACTATAATCGTAAAAACAAAAGGCGCTCATCCCAAATGAGTGCCTTTTTTAGTTCACCTTAGTAAATTTCCCGTTTAAGCATTTAGAAACAGTGTAGGTCTCTCCTCCCGACGTAATTCAAGTCTTTCACAGTTGAGCGAACCTTCAAAGTTTATAATAATGCTAATGAGAATGAGTTGCATTTGTATTAATATTGATTTAATATCCCTACTGTTATTTATCATCATCTCTTAATTTAATCTTAATATTTTCATGAACTTAGGGAGTTTTTAAATGAAAATCAAACAGTTAACGCTAGGTGCGTTAGTCAGTGTAGCCATCCTAGCATCTGGTAATGGATTTGCCGGAGAACAAGTCACTGTCGACAAAGAAGAATATGAACAGCTCAAAGCAGCGGTCAAATTCTTAATGTCTGAACGTGAAGAAAATCAGAAAGCGATACAAGAAGCCCAACAAGCAGTAGTAGATGCGGCGGCCTCTGCCAAGGTAGCGACTGACAATGCAGAGGAAGCAACACAAGTAGCTGAAGCTGCCGCTGAAGCTGTTGAATCTCCTCTTTTTGAAGGCTTACAAAATATTTCCATTGGCGGTTATGGTGAAGTTCACTACAACAACCTTGAAGCTGAAGATGACTCAAGAGATAAAGACGAGTTTGATATTCATCGCTTTGTCTTATTCTTTGGCTATCAATTTACAGACAAGCTTCGCTTCTATTCAGAATTTGAAATTGAGCATGGTGGTGTAGAAAGTGATGGCGACCCTTTAGGTGGGGAAGTTGAAATTGAGCAGGCCTACATTGAGTATGACTTCAATGACAACACAAACGTACTAGGTGGTGTTTTCTTACTTCCGATTGGAATACTTAACGAAACTCACGAACCAGATACATTTTACGGCGTTGAACGTAATAACGTTGAAAATGTAATCACTCCAGCGACTTGGTGGGCAGTAGGTTCCAAGTTAACTTATGTATTTGATGCTGGCTTCAAAATAGAAGCTGCGGTGCACTCTGGCCTGGAAATTCCAACCACTGGTGGCAGTGCATTCCGTGTTCGTAGCGGTCGCCAAAAGGCCTCAAATGCCGATGGTAGCCATGTCGCTTACACTGGCGCAGTCACTTACACTGGCGTTCAAGGTTTAGAAGTTGGTCTTGCTGTTCAGCATCAAGATGATGCATCACAAACGGGTGGCGATGGTCTAGAAGATGGCTTCTTATATGCTGCCCACCTTGCTTATAATGGCAACGTTGGCGGCTTAGGTGTCGGTTTACGTGCTTACTATGCAGAATGGGACTTTGATGGAGATGCGGTTGAAGCCGCAAATGATGATGAGCAAAAAGGTTGGTACATAGAACCTAGCATCATGCCGATAGAAAACGTTGGCTTCTTCTTCCGTTATGAAGATGTTGAAGGTGCGCGTGAGCTTGATGAGTTTAACCAGTGGACGCTGGGCGCAAACTACTGGCTACATGAAAACGTAGTTCTAAAGGTTGACTACCAAGTCCGTGAGCACGATGAAGATTCAGAAGAAGGCCGTGACTTCAAAGGTTACAACCTTGGTATTGGTTGGTCGTTCTAGGTATGTATAAATGGCTTACCTTGCGAACCGATATCGGATAACCTTTCGACGCATGCGTAAAACTGTTTTCATATTGTTATTTTTGATGGCTCCTTTGGCCTATTGCTCACTTGCATGGGCTAAAGGGGTTTATCAATTACCAGAAGATTTCATCAATGAAATTTTTTCAAGTAACCCTCCTAAAGCAGAACGCGTCATCGTAAAAGATGATCTCAGCAAAAAATTAAAATCTATTCTTGGTCATCGTTATAGTAAGATTCGCATCCCCTACTGGCATGACAATGATCGTACAGTGTGGATTCTTGAAAAAATTGGCAAAGAGCTTCCCATCACAGCAGGCTTTGTTGTCTCAGATAATCAAGTGGAGCAATTCAGAGTATTAATCTTCAGAGAAAGCCGCGGCTGGGAAATTCGCAATGATTTCTTCACCGAGCAGTTTGATGGCGCTCATCTCACTTCCAAAAATAGGCTTAGCCAACCAATTGATAACATCACCGGTGCAACATTATCCGTGAATGCTATGAAAAAATTGTCTAGAATGGCCCTTTACTTGCACAAGCAAGTGACCTTAAAAGAAAAATAGAAGAATAATACCGCCCTAGACTCAGTTCAGTTAGCAACTGCCTGACTCTAGGCTAACCGTCTGTACAAGTGCATACCAACTAACACCCCATGGCAAAGCCACATATTTGGCACCGTTATATCGGAGTAACAGTCTCGTTGTTTGTAATAATTTTATCAGCAACTGGCCTATTTCTAAATTTCAGTGACACTCTCAAATTAAATAAAACTCACACTAGTTCTTCATGGTTACTCGACCATTATAATATTGGTAACTTCAACGTGAGTTCATTTCAAACCAATAAACACTTAATCTCACAGGCGAGCAATTTTGTCTATTTGAATGGGCGCTACGCACTTAACCTTAACGAATCTTTAGTCGGCGCACTTAACCTTAACGAATATATATTACTTGCCACACAAACGAGCTTAGTAGTAATTGATCGCGATGGACAAATCATCGATGAAATTGGCGAATTCACCGGCTTACCTGAAAATCCTTTGGGTATTTCAATTACAGAGGATGGTCATCCTGTCATTCGCGGTATTAACACGTATTGGAGGGGCAGCAATGAACTCTCCGCATGGCAGCCGTTAAAAGGCCCGCATCCTAAATGGGTAGCACCCACTGAAACGCCCAACAATATAAACACACTTATCCAACAACATGCACGTAGTAATGAAATAAGTTACGAGCGTGTTTTATTGGATTTACACAGCGGAAGACTACTCGGTGGTTGGGGGCAAAATATAATGTCTGTTGTAGCCATACTGTTAGTAATACTGGCAGTCACAGGAATAGTTATTTGGTTAAGGAGAAAATCTGGCTAGTGATTTCTAAGCAACAGCCGGGTTCATAATCGGCGCGAATTCAGTTAATGCACGCTGATATACTTTTCGCTTGAAAAATACAACATCATTGATTGGTTGCCAGTAATCTACCCAAGCCCACCCATCAAACTCAGGAATATCGGAGTTCTGTAGATCAATTCGACTTTCATCAGACACCATGCGCAACAAAAACCAACGTTGCTTCTGACCGATACATTTTGGAAAACAGCGACGACGAACCAAGTGCGGAGGAAGACGATACTTAAGCCCTTTCTTAGAACTAGCAACCACCTCAACGTCATGCCGAGACAAGCCCGTCTCCTCTTTTAATTCACGATACAAAGCATCCTCGGGCGATTCATTCTCACTAATACCGCCTTGCGGAAACTGCCAAGCATCTTGCCCACAACGTTTACACCACAATAGCTGGCCAGCATCGTTATACAATACAATGCCTACGTTAGCTCGATACCCCTGTGAATCTATCATTTTGTTATATTGTTAGAATAAATGCACTGTGAGCATTCTTTCACATGCGCCTAATTGACGCAAACATACGGCTATTTGTAACCAATTTCGTTTAAATTAAGCTTAAACAACCATAATTACCAAGGAGATATAATTGCCACTCGCTCTTTTTGATCTAGATGAGACACTGTTAGCTGGTGACAGCGACTATTTATGGGGCCAGTACTTGGTCCAGCAAGATGCAGTAGACGCAGAAGTCTACGAACGCACCAATCGAGAGTTCTACGAGCAATACAAGCAAGGTAGCTTGGACATATATGAGTACTCAAAATTCGCCTTCAAACCGCTTAGCGAGCATCCCTTAGGGACTCTAAAACAGTGGCGCGCAGAATTTGTAGAAGAAAAAATAAAGCCTATCATGACTCAAAAAGGCATAGCTGCATTAGAAAAACATCGCCTCACAGGCGATCATCTAATTATTATCACCTCCACTAATCATTTCATCACTCAACCTATTGCTGAGCTTTATAACGTTCACCAACTCATTGCGACGCAACTAAAAATGGTCGATGGCAAATATACTGGTGAACTAGACGCACCCTGCTTCGCTCACCATAAGATAGAGCGTCTTAATGAGTGGCTAGAAGTATGTGGATTAAATTTACAAGGCAGTTATGGCTACAGCGACTCTCATAACGACATACCGTTATTAAATGCAGTGCAACACCCTTATGCAGTCGATCCTGACGACAACTTACGCAGTCATGCAAAAAATAATAACTGGGAAATAATTTCTTTTAGAGATTAATTTTTACAGGTTGCTTGTCTGCTAGCTTGGTATTTTTCTAGCAACGCTTGTGCTTGCTTTTTTTCTCCTTCTGTCAATGCTTGATATTTACGATCATACGGCCAACCGTAACCCCAGCAATACCAGTTATAAAAGTATAGGCTACCACCAAAACGTACCCCTTCAAACATCACATTCGCGAGCACGTGATCATTAGTTTTTTTATACACACAGCGCATTAACGCAGTATCAACTTTTTCACGTTGCTGTTCGCTACCGCCTTTCCAGTAGGCAATATCATGTTCCACACAACAGGTGCACCAATCATCATTATTGATTAAAGAAGCATCAGGAAACAAAGAACAGCCATCACTAGCAAATGGACTTAAACCTGAATCAGATGAGCATGCAACGGCCACAAAGGCCCACGAGACAACCAGTAATGGTTTAGAAAAAACAGTACTACGCATAACTTAGAAATATATGATTCATTGATACTTCCAGCAGATATTCACCTGCTGCTTTCCCCAATTAAACGCTGCACGTTTATCGTTACCCATATAAATATCGACTTTCTTTGTACGGCATGGCTAAAATTTATGGCAACGGGCTTGTTTTCGGCAACGCTGAAGTGTATGACAGCGCGCAAGTATTTGACAAAGCCTGGGTGTTTGACAACGCGAAAATGTGTGCTGATGCGCAAGCGTCTTATTGCGATAACGTATGTAATGCTCAAGTCCTTGATGACGCGAAAGTGTCAGGCAACGCGGAAGTTTTCGGCAGCGCGTGCGTATCTGATGAAGCGCAAGTGTCAGACAATGCGCAAGTTTATGACAATGCTCAAGTCCTTGATGACGCGAAAGTGTCAGGCAACGCGGTTGTTTTTGGCGGCGCGTGCGTATCTGATGAAGCGCAAGTTAGCGACAAGGCTAAAGTGTCACACAACGCGCAAGTGTCAGGCAACGTGGTTGTGTACAAGAAAGCCAGAGTTTTTGGTTATGCGAAAATCGCTAGCAGATTTTTCTGGGTTTCCGGCAAAAAAGGCGGCGCTGACAGATTTTGGTAATGTAAAGTCAGGTGACTTAGGCGGCTTCGTTGAGAGCGAAGATAATCTATCTCACGCAGATGCTGCCTGGATATATGACAACGCAAAAGTCTCAGGCAACGCGCAAGTGTTTGGCAAGGGGAAAGTTTCCGGCAGCGCGGAAGTTTTCGACAGCGCTGAAGTAATACTTTAATGATAACCAAGCCCTGCGAGTGCGGGGCTAACTTATGCATATATGATTCATTGATACTTCCAGCAGATAGTCACCTGCTTCTTTCCCCAATTAAATGCTGCACGCTTATCAAAACCCATATAAATATCGACTTTCTTTGTCCAGCGCTTATTCATTTTATCAAGCACAACGAAGGGTTTATCAACACCTTCTACCTGCACTATCGCACCACGAGTTAAGCCCATTGCAAGTAAGTCTCTTGATACCGCAATCACTCTCATACCTGGTTTCAAGCGATCGCCCCAAGCAGCAATTGTTGGCGTAGAATCTGTTTCGTCAACTGATGAGGTATATGCCGTTGCCGTCACCGCAAGCATGCGTGACGTATCACATGCGTTCACTGAATAAAGAAAATTACCTGCAAGCAAAAGACTCAGCACACATACTTTTATATTTATCATGATTATTTATAGCAACTGAAAATATTTTATTCTAAGGATATTTGACCTGGTTGGCGTCAAACGTTAAAGCGGAAATGTACGACGTCACCTTCCTGCATGATGTAGTCCTTCCCCTCTAAGCGCCATTTCCCGGCATCTTTAGCGCCCTGTTCACCATTGCCTGCTATATAGTCTGCAAAAGCGACGACTTCTGCTCGTATAAAGCCTTTTTCAAAATCCGTGTGGATGCGGCCTGCTGCTTGAGATGCACTCGCACCTTGCAGCACTGTCCATGCTCGTGCTTCTTTGGGGCCGGCTGTGAAGAAAGTTTGCAAACTAAGCAATCCATAACCAGCGCGGATTACCAGATTTAACCCCGGCTCGTTAAGGCCTAAATCTTCTAGAAATTCATCTCTTTCCGAATCATCTAATTGAGCAATCTCTGCTTCAATTTGCGCACATACAATAACAAATTGCGCCTGCTCCTTTTTCGCAAAGTCTGATAATCGATTTGCCAGCTCACTATTGTCTAATGATCCTTCATCCACATTGGCGATATACATCATTGGCTTGCGTGTAATTAAATGTAAGTGATGAAGCACTTTTTCCTGCTCTTCATCAGCTTCAAATAATCTTGCCGCTAACCCTTCACCCAAATGATCGCGCAAGGCCGTCATGAGTTCTAACTGACTAAGCGCATCTTTATTACCCGACCTGGATAACTTACTAACTCGCTGCATGCTTTTCTCAACAGATTCTAAATCTGCCAGAATCAATTCTGTATTGATGATTTCAACGTCGCTTAATGGGTCTATTTTACCATTGACATGCACAACATCGTCATCTTCAAAGCAACGCACTACATGTGCAGTGGCATCGGTCTCACGAATGTTTGCAAGAAACTGATTGCCTAAGCCCTCACCTTTAGACGCACCGGCGACTAGTCCTGCAATATCCACAAACTCCATGACTGTGGGAATTAATTTTTCCGATTTGGCAATATTTGCCAGCTGATTTAAGCGAGTGTCCGGCACAGGCACCATGCCAACGTTAGGCTCAATGGTGCAAAAAGGATAATTCTCAGCAGCAATTTCTGCGCGTGTTAACGCATTAAATAAGGTTGATTTTCCCACGTTGGGCAAACCAACAATTCCACATTTAAACCCCATAATATGCCCTGCTCAATGCTTCATATTATTCGTTTGGCTTTTTATGTAGCGAACGCATTGCCGCTTCCATATCGCCTGCTAACACATCAGGCATTGTCTCTATCACTCGATCTAACGAGTCATCAATAAAGCTCTGCTCTTTACTGGAAGGTGCTTTCATCACAAATGACAGCACTTGATCTTTATTCCCAGGATGACCAACACCCACGCGCAAACGCCAAAAGTCTTTAGCAAAATGTTTGAAGATGTCGTGTATCCCATTATGACCTCCATGCCCACCTGCCCACTTAAATCTGGACGTGCCTACGGGCAAATCTAGTTCATCATGAACAACTAAGGTGTTCTCGGGCGCTATTTGATAATACTTGGCAAAAGAACCAAGAGATTCTCCGCTAAGATTCATAAAGGTGGTGGGTTTAATTAACCACACACGCTTACCCTCATATTCAAATAAGGCAACTTCAGCTTTGAATTTCGACTCATTTCTAAAATTTGCTTGGTGACGACGTGCAAGCTGATCTAAAAACCAAAACCCGGCGTTATGCCGGGTTGAGGTGTATTGATCTCCAGGATTGCCTAAACCAACAATCAACTGAATCGGGGTAATGCCCGCCACAATTAATGCTTCATTTAATTGAGGTTTACTAAAGCACTACTCGCCTTCAGCAGGCTTGTCGTCGCCTTCAGTCTCAGGAGCATCAGGCGCATCGGTTAGCCCTTCTTCAACTACCTTAGTTGCATGAACGTTCACTACTTGCTGATCATGACCTTCACCATGTGTTAATGCAGTCAGAACAATGCCTTTTGGTAATTTCATTTCTGTTAGGTGGATAGAATCACCAAGATGCAGTTCAGTGAGATCCACTTCAATGAACTCAGGAATATTCTTAGGTAAACAAGACACTTCTACTTCTGTGATCTGGTGACTAATCTGACCACCTTCCATCTTCACACCATGGCAAACATCTTCACCAATAAAGTGTAACGGCACATGAATACTGATTTCTTGGTCATCACTCACACGTAAAAAGTCCACATGAAGAATCACAGGCTTGGCAGGATGGCGTTGTAAATCACGCAAAATTACTTTTTGCTTTTTGCCTTCTAGATTAACAGTCAGAATATGCGAATAAAACGCTTCGTTTTCCAAATTATGCCTAATTTTATTAGGATCCAAAGAAATGTTCTCTGGGTCAACACCTGCGCCATAAAGTATGGCAGGTACACGGCCAGTACGACGTAGGCGGCGGCTCGCACCTTTCCCTAAATCACTACGCGGCTCGGCATCTAAACTAAAATCGATGCTCATTTAATTTCTCCTAAATATTTAAAATAAAAAAACACACACTTGCGACCAGTGTCTCCACAACTCAAAGTAACCCTAGCAATAATAGCTAGTGCTTCTTTAATCCATAAATAGAGTACTAACTGACTCTTCGTCACTAATTCTTCGTATAGTCTCTGCTAGCAACCCTGAGACTTTTAGTTGCCTGATACGACTACAGTTAAGCGCTTCTTCTCTAAGCGGGATAGTATCAGTAACAACCAAACCATCTAACACTGAGCTCTCAATATTTTTTATTGCATTCCCCGACAATACTGGATGAGTAGCATAAGCAATGACAGCCTTGGCTCCATGTTCTTTCAATGCCTGTGCGGCCTTACAAAGCGTGCCGGCTGTATCGACCAAGTCATCGACAATCACACAGGTTTTATCTTTCACTTCACCAATAATATGCATAACTTGCGCAACATTGGCCTGCGGACGTCGTTTATCAATAATAGCTAAATCCGCATCATCTAATCGTTTTGCTACTGCACGAGCGCGTACTACTCCACCCACATCAGGCGATACCACGATCAGGTTTGAATACTTTTGTTTATATATGTCACCTAGCAATACAGGTGATGCATATACGTTATCTACCGGCACATCAAAAAATCCTTGGATTTGATCTGCATGCAAATCAACTGTTAACACACGATCCGCACCTGTGTTAGAAATTAAATTTGCAACCACTTTAGCAGAGATTGGTACACGCGTAGAACGTACTCTGCGGTCTTGGCGTGAGTAACCGAAGTATGGAATCACTGCGGTAATTCGATCAGCTGACGCGCGCTTCAATGCATCCACAATTATCAACAATTCCATGATGTTATGGTTAGTCGGCATTCCTGTTGGCTGCAATACAAATACATCGCGGCCACGCACGTTTTCTTGAATTTCGACTTGAACCTCGCCGTCACTAAACGAGCTAATCATGGCTTTTCCCGGCGGAATATTCAACTTCTCAACTATATCGCGGGCTAATTCAGGATGGGCATTACCAGTAAACACCATTAAGCGACTGTCGTCGTATTTTCCGTTGCCCTGTGTCACGCTAATCCCACTATACTTGATAAATTTGGCTGGGCCGGTAGGACTCGAACCTACGAATGCGGAGATCAAAACCCCGTGCCTTACCACTTGGCGACGGCCCAATTATTTTTCTAACTCTCACTAGTATTTTTAAGCAAGACCTCTAACCAGTATGTAACTGAGTTTTCAATGGCGATGTATTTCTTGCTTGCGCTACATACGCTGTCATCCCTTCTGGACACCGGGATTGTATCTCGACAGCGGAACTTTTATCTGCGAAAGCGGCGATTACACATCCCCCAGTCCCTGTCAGGAATGGATCACTGTAATTACCTAACCAATCAAAAACCGAATCAATCTTCGGGTGCTGAGCTCTAACTACTGGCTCAAAAACATTTCCGAACCTCCCCGGTTTAGGGGGGCATATTGTGATCTGGGGACTATTACGTGTCAATTGCGAATACGCAAACATTTGCCCAGTTGAGACATGAATTCCTGCATTTATTATCAAATACCAGCATTCTTCCATTTCCATGGGTGTTAATTGTTCACCTACCCCTTCTGCCCAAGCAGCATGACCGCGTACAAACACTGGAATATCCGCTCCTAATTGCCTGCCTAACTCCGCTAATTCATCTTCACTAGCATTAATTGACCACATTTTATTCAATACTAGCAAGGTAGTAGCCGCATCTGAGCTGGCGCCACCCAAGCCGCCACCCATAGGTATATATTTAGTTAAGGTGATATCGACACCTTGTCTCTCTTGCGCCACTTTTTGCAACAATGAAGCAGCACGTAGAGATAAATCCTCTTCGCTAGAAATACCCGCAATGTCTATGGTACGTATTATTTGAGCATCCTGCCTTGGTGCGAACTGAAGTTGATCGCATAAATCCACAAACTGAAATGCTGTTTGTAATTCATGCAGACCATCATCACGCCGCCCAGTGATATGCAGAAACAGATTAATTTTAGCTGGTGCCAACCAGCTTATTGAAGTGTCCACTGACTAATCTTGACAGTTAACTTAATATTTTCGAATTCTAGAATCACTTTGCTAGGCATTTTGTAAGGATCGTTTTGCATATAATCCGGATAGGATACTTTCCATCCTTGTTGGCTCAATGATTTGGCCAAACCATTATTATCCAGAGTCAACTGGTCGATTTTCTCATTTGGCAACGTCATTCCTTGTAACCAATAGCGCATGCCAGTGACAGGAATGTTGATAGCAAACAATTCATTAATCAGCGCCTCTGCATCATCTCCTTGATAGCGCTGACCTTTAGATGTTTTTGCTATCACATTCGATGCAGACCCATCAATAATCGCGATAGTACGACCAATAAAATTGCGCAATTTGATTTGATAATTTTCAGCTTGTTGCTCCCAAACAACACGAGTTTTGAATTTTTGTTGATTAGTATTGCCAATCAGCGCCATCCGCGCCGTCCAGTTTTGTTGCCCATAAAGATAATTAGAGCGAGCCTCCCACACTTGTTTAGCATCTTCAACAGGAAGAGGTGCTTGCGTAGTCGAGATACACGCAGATAGCAACAACACAGGAAGCAATATCAGGCTGAGCTTAATTTGCTTTCTAGCGAAATAAATAGGCGGAAACATAAAAATCATGTATTAAATTATCTTGTCAAGCAGAGCGCTTGAAATTTTTATTCTGAAAACTTCTTAATCAACTTCTGTATATAACTATCATCAGGATGTCTATCCATAGCTTCTCTTAGAAGATTTCTAGCCTCCTCGTAATTACCTTGCGCCCAAAGCAATTCACCTAAATGTCCGATAATTTCCGCATCATCCATCAGATTTAGAGCTTTGCGCAAAAAATTTTCTGCTTCTGCATAGTTACCTTTACGGAATTGAATCCAGCCCATGCTATCCATTACTGCTGGATCATTTGGTTTTAGCTCGTACGCACGTTCAACATATTTTTGCGCTTCGTCTATACGTAATCCACGATCAGCCAACGTATAGCCAAGTGCATTTAACGCATTTGCATGATCTGGATCAGATTGCAAAATGATTAACAAATCTAACTCTAACAAGTCCACTCGATCAATATGCTCAGCAGTTAATGCACGCGCATACAAAAGATCTGGATGTCTTGGAAATTCCAACAAGCCTTCGCTATATATGTCATACGCCTGATCGTATTGCTTCTCCTGATGAAGAATATGACCTTCTGCCAAGAACAAACGAATCACATTCTCTGATTGATCGACTCTTCCGCGCACATCATTCAAGTAAGTGCGCGCCTTATCCAAACCACTTTCTTTGACATATAAATCAGCTAATCGTATTACTGCTTCTAGATACAAGTCCCCATAAGCAACTTCCTGATAATACTCTACCGCTTTATCTGATTCACTTAACTCTTCATAAATACGTGCAAGATAATAATTTGATTCATCTAGACGACGATTATCATCAATTAGTGAATGGAAATATTGTTTTGCTTGAGAATACTGTTCTGCTTGAACATAAGTAAGACCCAACATATAAGTAATGTCTGGATCGCCAGGACGCTGATCCAGCAATACCTCAAACTGTTTGCCTGCTTCATTGAATTGTTCAGCTTGCAGCAACATACGCGCATAACCCAAACGCAGATCAAAATTTTGCGCATCAGCATCAACTAAGTTCTGCATTTCCACAAAAGCGGCTTCGTGGTCACCTATTAAACTTAACACTCTGGCACGTAACACTCTTGCTTCAGAAAGATCAGGCTTAAAACCTAGCGCGAGCTCACTCTGATCAATTGCCAATTGATATTGCTTTGCTTTCATTGCTAAGTTGGCATATGAAAGATGTCCGTATGGATTAGAAAAGTTTTTTGCCACTAATCGACCCATTAACGCAAGGCTAGTATCGACATTTTCAACACGCGCCAAGGTTGCTGCAACTATGTTGTAACCTTGACTGGGTGAATCTTCTGCAGCACTCATTACTTTACTGAAATATTTTTCTGAAGAATCAACATCACCTTGGCGCAAATACAAAACGCCCAACACTTGTTGAGCTTCAATATTTCCATTTAAGACGTCTGACCATCGATGTGCAATTTTCAATGCAAGCGGCCAATCCTTCGCAAAAATGGCAATTCTCATTGCTCGCTCGATTACTTGTGGATCATCACTTAGTTCGCTAGCACGGCTATAAGCTTGCTTAGAACTTTCAAGATCACCAAGCTTGCCAGACAACTCACCGGTTAATACTTCATACATCACTTCACTGATATCATCGTAACGAACATCGTTAACAGGTGAGCTAATGGCTGCTTGATCGTTAAAGGATTCCTCAGCTCCATCAGAGCCCGAGGAAGAAGGTGCCGTTGCACAGCCAGAAATGATAGTGGCCAGCACCACAGTCAGCATATACTTACTAAAATTGTCTTGAGACATGATTTTGGAGTAAAATAAATTTAGGGAATTATATACTTAATTGACCCTAGAATGATTATTTTTTGCGATAACCCTTGATTCCTGGGGTCAGATAATGTATACTGGTCACTAGATACGTTGCCCAGTTCTTCTGCTAAGTTGGGCAAGCCCGCCTTGTGTTTAAGGATTGGATTGTTAGTATCAAGCATGAGAGTTACCTGCCTTTTTGGTTTGATTTAAAGATTTCAACACCTTTATCAAAACGGGTAACTCTCGCTTTTGCAACTCTTGCGGATTGCTAATTGTCAGATCGGGTCTGAACTATTACAGTTAATTAAAGACACTGAATTTTTAATGCTCTCGTCGGTTATTTTTACACCAGCGGTTTCCACGCACTCTACAAATCGCTGGAAAAAACGAAGAAAATTAGAATCCTCATCGGTATCAGCACCAGCAGGCAAACCCTCGACTTTATAAAGCAAGCGCAACAGCAGAGGCTTCAATTTTCCCATGCGGAAACCAAAGCGCATTTTTCCAACATGCTCGTCGGCGAAATGGCGCACAGGCTGAAGACAGCAAAAAAGTTGAGGATGGTGTAACACAATTTCTTGAATGGCTACAATGTGGCAAGTTAGAAATTAAGGCGTACCCCACAGAAAACATCCACGCCAAGCGCTATATCATGTCTTTTCTTGAAAGCGACCGCGATGTTGGTCGCGTCATCACTGGCTCAAGTAATTTCACACAGTCTGGTTTGGTCGATAATCTGGAATTCAACATCGAACTCAAGTCAAGGACCGATTACGAATTTGCCAAGCAAAAATTTGAAGGCCTCTGGGAAGAGGCAGTGGATATAAGAGATACATACGTTCAAACCATTCAGAAAAAAACATGGCTCAATAACACCATCACGCCCTATCAGCTATATCTCAAATTCCTCTACGAATACTTCAAAGATGATCTCCGCCAAACCGATGAAGTATTTTTCAAATATGCCCCGTCCGAGTTTAAGCAGTTGGAATATCAGGAACAGGCCGTTTTGAATGCCAAAAAGATTTTGGAAGAATACGGTGGTGTTTTCATCTCTGATGTCGTGGGGCTTGGTAAAACCTATGTATCGGCGATGCTTGCAAGCCAACTTGACGGGCGAACACTCGTTTTGGCTCCACCCGTGTTACTGGAGAAAGCCAACCCTGGGTCTTGGGTCAATGTATTTTCAGATTTCCGTGTGCCTGCTGACCATGAATCGCTCGGAAAATTAGAACAGCTTATAAAACGTGGTACGGAAAAATACAAAAATGTTTTTATAGACGAGGCGCACCGAATCAAATGTTATCTACGAAAAACTGGCACAGATTTGTCGCGGCAAGCGGGTCGTGCTGGTAACAGCAACCCCGCTCAACAACACACCGAAGGATATTTTGAGCCAAATCAAATTATTCCAAACCGCAAAAGAAAATGCAGGGAAAATTCGTGAATCCGTTTTGAAGTACCTCATGGTACGGCGTACCAGAAAAGAAATTGAAAGTTATTTTGCCGACGATCTCAAAAACCAAAAGCTCAAGTTTCCCAAAGTGGAAAATCCAGAGGCTGCTTTCTATCAGCTCAACGAGAAAGAAAGCGACGTATTCAACAAAACTATCAAACTTATTACCCAAGAATTTCACTACGCCCGTTATACGCCTCTACTCTACTACAAAGGCGAGAACGAGCCGGAGCAGTTTGAGATACAGTCGCAGAAAAACCTGGGTCGTTTTATGAAAATTTTGCTCATCAAGCGACTGGAAAGCAGTTTTTACGCCTTCCGCAACACCGTTGAACGTTTCATCTTGAATTATGAACTATTCCTCAATGAACTGAATGAAGGCAATGTCTATGTCAGCAAAAAGTACGCCAATAAAATCTTTGAGTTTCTGGACAATGATGATGAGAATGCAATCCAAACACTGTTAGAAACCGACAAAGCACGGAAGTATCCGGCAAACGATTTCACTGACGAACTGAAAAAAGACTTGGAAAACGACCTTAAAATACTCTAAGGACATTCAACGACTTTGGCGTGGCTTAAAGCGTGACCCGAAACTGCTTTCTTTTATCAAACTACTCTCAACCCGTTCCGTTTTGAAGAAGAACAAGCTCATCGTCTTTACCGAATCCAAAGAGACCGCCGAATATCTCACCGAGGAACTTAAAAATAAACTCACGAATGACCAGTCCGCTACAGTCTCGCCGCAGGCAGGAGTAATCGCCTTCACTGGTGCTTCAAGCATAGCTACGCGGGAAAAAGTGATTGAAAATTTTGATGCCCGTGTACGCCTTCCTAAGGATGATTACAGAATCCTTATCACAACAGAAGTGCTGTCTGAGGGTGTAAACCTGCACCGCTCCAATGTAGTCATCAACTATGATATTCCGTGGAACCCAACACGGCTCATACAGCGCGTTGGGCGCATTAACCGGGTGGACACCTCGTTTGACACAATTTACAGTTTTAACTTCTTTCCAACCGAGAAATCCAACGATCAAATCAAACTCAAAGAGGCCTTTGCCTTTGCCACGACAGAAGAAGCGGAACTCAAAAATCCGCGCGGCGGTCAGGATGCTAGCATACAGGTCCTAAAAATACTCAAAGCAATACGTGATTTCCGACAATACACTGACGATCATGAGGCATACCTCAAACGGGTAATGAACCGCCTTGAAGAGGGTGCTCTGCCCAAACAGACAGCAAAAACCGTACTCACAGCACTCAATCAGGAGATCAACTCCAGCCCACCGCGCCCGCTCAAAATTCTGGACATTTTGCAAAACAACATTCCGAAAGAATTTCTGGAGAGCCACATTGCCGAAAGCGACGCCCGCACCTCTGGGCCACGAGAAGTTATCTTATCTGCATACTTGATTAGCAAATAATGGAAAAATCAGCGCCCAAAAACTGGTAAAGGAGACACTTGAATATTCTTTCGACAAAGAACGCTGTGTTGATTCACTAAGAAACATACTCAATCACTTTGAGAAAGATTACAAAAAACCCTACGCAGGGAACTATATTTTCGCCGATTATCGAGATTCAATTCAGAGTCTTGATCGCGTGGGCAAATACCAAAGCCCCAATGAAAAACTCGTTGTTATTCTCATTGTTTATCTCAAGGGAGATACCTCACTTGACCGTGCCCGAGCCAAACAGAGAAACTTCGTCGCCAAGTATCTAAAAGGTAGCCGCGGCGATGTGCTCAAAGACGCCGCACTGGTTGCTTTTGTCGCTCCCAACAACGAGGATTGGCGCTTTTCCCTCGTCAAAATGGAATACAAATTCAACGAGAAGGGCAAAGTAGAAGAAGAATTCACGCCTGCACATCGCTGTTCTTTTCTCGGCGGCGAAAACGAAAAGAGCCACACTGCGCAAAGCCGCCTCCTGCCGTTGCTACTCAACGACCAGATCAACCTCACGCTAAAAGAACTGGACGATGCCTTCAGCGTCGAGTGCGCTACCAAAGCGTTTTTTGAGAAGTAACGCGACCTCTTCTTGCGAATTAAAGCGTCGCTCGATGGCATCGTTAACAAAGACACCAAAATCCGTGCCGACTTCAAAGAGAAAAACATTGATACGGTTGATTTTGCCAAAAAACTCTTGGGCCAGATTGTCTTTCTCTAATTTTTCTGCAAAAAAAGGGGTGGTTTAGCGTTGCCCACGACAAAGTGTGGGGCGAAGGTAATAGGCAATTTTTGCGCTGCCTTTTTGAGAGCGCGCAAGATGAAAAGAAAAATTATTTTAATGATTATTTAGAGCCGCTTTTTTATCGGGCACTGAGACACGATAGATCTATAGATGATGATTATTTCAGTCAGTTTGATTGCAAAATACCATTTTTGAATGGTGGGTTGTTTGGCCCAATGAATAATTTATGACTGGATAGATAAGGACATCGTGTTGCCGGATGATATTTTCGCCAATAACCGAAAGACTAAAGCAGGTGACATTGGCGACGGCGTTCTGGATATCTTTGACCGCTACAACTTCACAGTTAAAGAAGACGAGCCGCTGGAAAAAGAAGTCGCCGTTGACCCAGAAATGCTGGGGCGGGTATTTGAAAATCTCTTGACAGTCAAAGGCCGCAAATCTAAAGGCACCTATTATACTCCGCGCGAAATTGTTCATTATATGTGTCAAGAGAGCTTGATAAATTATTTAGCGACCGAGACAGCAGGAGACATAAGCAGAGAAAGATATTGCAACCTTAATTAAGCACGGCGAGACCGTCAAGCTGCCCCAGTGCGTGCGCAAGCCAAGTGCATTGATGAGAAACTCGCCGCAATCCGCGTCTGCGATCCGGCCGTCGGCTTCGGTGCCTTTCCCGTAGGCATGATGAACGAGATTGTAAGAACAAGAAACACACTTACCACCTACATCGGCAAGCACAGGGAGCGAACCTCCTACCACTTCAAACGCCAAGCCATTCAAGACTGCCTCTACGGCGTAGACATTGACCCGGGCGCGGTGGAGATTGCCTAAGCTACGACTCTGGCTTTCACTGGTGGTAGACGAGGAGGAGCGAGCGACAATTCAGCCCCTACCGAACTTGGACTACAAAATCATACAGGGTAATGCGCTTTTGAGTGTGGCGAGGGATCTTCTTAACGATGACTTATTTAAAAAACTGGAAAAACTTAAACCGCGCTATTTCAATGAAACCAACGCTACTAAAAAACAGGAACAGAAAAAGGAGATTGATGATCTCATCAGCCAAATCACCGACGGCCACACAGCGTTTGATTTTGAGGTGTATTTCTCGGAGGTATTCCATGAAAAGAAAGGGGGCGATGTGGTGATCGCCAATCCGCCTTATGGTTTCCGGAATGTTATGACTCTTGCCGAAAAAAGTCTTTTAGGAAAGATAAAGGCATTCCATTCCCATCTGGTGATATCGCTGAGCTTTTTATAACTATTACCTATAACAACTTAGTTTGTGATAAAGGAACGCAAACTTTCATTATTCCCAAAAAATCATTATATGGACAGTCATGGTCTAAAGTTAGAAGGCTCTGGTTGGAGAATAATCTCATTTACTTGATGGATGCAAGCAAGGCTTTTGAAAAAGTATTGCTTGAACAGGTCTCTTTCTCTTTGATGAAAATGCCGAGTAAAAGTAATGGCATAACCATAGGTGCACTAGAGCAGAAGAATGACCGTATCCAAATATTTGGGACTTTCAACGAAAATGAAATTTTTACTAAGGATTTACGCAATGTACAGATTTATAGAGGATTGTATCCTCAGGGCTTGCTGAAGAAAATCTTAAACTTCTGCGTTGAAGACACCTCTCAATATGCCAAAGGTGAGATTGGAATCTCCAACACCACAAGGGGACTTACTTCTGAACCGAAGGGAAATTATCCATGCGTTAAAGGTATTGACATTAGTAAGTATGGCCTCAAACGGGACAGGTTCTTAATAGGAAATGTAGCTACAAAATATCTTTCACCGCAGAAGGAAAGCAAAATTGCAGCACAAAAGATTATTGCCCACGTACAAAACCCATATCCCCACATCATTATCACGATGTTTTACGATGATGCCAACCGATTGATTAACGATACTTGCGTAAAAATCAAAGTGCTTAAGACAAATTTGTCCCCAAAATGTTTACTCGCATATTATCAGTCTTTGTTCTGCAATTGGTATGCGTACAATTTTATCTACAATCGTGCTATTCGTACAATGCGCTTCATCAACTATTACATTACACAAATTCCAATGCCTAAGTCAGTATTAGATAAACCAGAAAAGCAACAACCGATCATAGCGCTCGTCAACAAAATCCTTGCCAGCATCAAAGCGGATGACTATTTAGAAAATACTGCCAAACAAGCCAAACTCCGTGAGTATGAAAGGCAGATTGACCAGCGTGTCTATAAGCTATATGGCCTCACAAAAAACGAAATCAAAATCGTTGAAGGTAAATAAACCATTACACAGAATGGAAAATATGAAACTTAAATAAAGTGTATACTTCGAATTTGAAAAAATTAAAAATTAACCCCCAACTAATTTAATGAATAAAAAAGAACAAGAACGGTTAGGGCGATTTATCAAACAAGCGACCTCATCGGGAGCTAGTAAGCAAAAAATGCCTGCTAACCCGCCACCAAAGCGTGAATTAGCAAGATGTTATAAGTGGGTGGATTTATCAAAAATGTAGCCAATATGATGATTCTGGGGTCAATAAGTATTTAATTCCCTAAATTTTTAACAGAGAATTACCGCTGCCAATGCCGACGGCGCCAGAGCGCACAACTTCAATGACATTATAGGGTTTCAGCCTTTCTACTGCTTCGTTGAGCTTCAAACCTATATTGGTTATTTCCAAGGTAATAATATTTTCGTGTTGTTCTAACTTACGTGCAGCAAGTTCGTGTACTGCTACTTTAAGTTGGTCTAATTGCGCACCTTTCGGCTCTATTTTTACCAGCATGATCTCACGCTCGAAATGCTCGTTCTCGGTCAGGTCCATCAAATTGATAACATCGACGAGTTTATTCAACTGTTTAACAATTTGTTGAACTACGGCATCTTCGCCATGCGCCACTACCGTTATTCGAGAGATAGTTGGGTCATCTGTCGGCGCTACCGTGAGCGACTCAATATTATAAGCGCGCGCAGAAAACAGGCCTGACACTCTAGACAAGGCCCCTGCTTCATTTTCTAGTAAAATTGAGATTATATGGCGCATCTATTTTCATCACACACGAGCCTTGCTCGCTGTGGCAGCAAATCAAGCAAAGCGTGCAAGAATACACGTTCTTGATGCCTTAACAACCAACTAGGTTCCTAAAGAGAATATCCGTAACCATTAGCCCGGACAGCTCGACTTATTCTTAAAATAAATAGTGGAAATTTAAGGGAGTTATGTATTTAACTTGACAAAACCACTAATTATTTGACTTCTTTTAGCGTGGGTTTCCCACACTGGTCTATCCGCAGGACAAATCGCCTTTTCAAATCTTTTGCACCGGGTATTGGCCGCTTATGATTGGGAAGCTGACCAGCGTTCAGTAGCATTTTGACTGCTTTCTCCAAGTATTTTTGTTTCATTATGTCATTTACCTCACACCCTACATGTTAATACTTAAATATCAAAATATTTTATCCTTTGTTATAACGATTTTGAATAAGGTAATGACTTAATATAACCTTCCATAAATTGCCAATCTGGATTGCCATTATTTGCTGGTAATTTTATGTTAATTTCTTTCATTAATTGTTATATAACATATAATCGGACTATTTTAAGGTTTTGTACTGAAATGGTTTGCCCTGTTGTCAAGTTAAATACATAATTCCCAAATTTAATTACTTTTTCTTCACTAAGAAATGGAATTTTCCACCTTCTTCGTTAGATTCCAGTAACTCATTCCCTGTTTGCTTTGCAAATGCTTCGAAATCTTTCACTGAACCTGGGTCAGTTGCGATAATACGTAGCACCTGGCCACTCTCCAAGCTCAATAGTGATTTCTTTACACGCAAAATAGGTAAAGGACAATTTAACCCGCACGCATCTAATTCTTGATCAAAATCTGCCATTAACAGAACCTCCGTTATAATCTTGCTGTAAAATTTAAGTAGTAGAAAGTTATTACATATATAAGTCGTCCAGCCAGTATAGCGGATGAACGTTCTAATAAAACAACCACAGAAATAAGTAACTAAATCTATATTAGAAGACGGTGATATTATGGTTAAGCCCTTTTACATAGTCAAGCTGGCGATAACCCTAGAATGAATCGGGTCACATCAACCATGACGAGACAACACTAGAAATTGTGAATTTAGCCTTCTGTTAATTGTCATAAGACAATCTCAATAACTAATGTACCATAATTGTTGCATCTACCCGGTCTTCTACTGTTAACCCTGATTATCATGCAAAGAGAGGCACTTTGAACCCAGCCAACCACCGCCTGCGGATCTGTTTATTATCGATAATATTTTTAGTTAATAATATTTTTTCCGTCACTCACAGTGAAGAAGAATATGGCATTATTTTGCCCGATATCGGAGACCCAGCCAGTGCACTATTAAGCATCAATCAGGAAATTGAGCTAGGAAAAATTCTAGTCGCTCAAGTTAATCAGCGCTTACCTGTTTCTGAAGATCCCGAATTACGTAGTTACTTGCAGTCATTAGGTACTCGATTAATTTCAGGTGGCTTAAATTCTGATTTTCCATTTTATTTCCGATTGATCTTTGATCCACGCATCAATGCATTCGCTATGCCGGGAGGTATCGTCGCAGTCAATAGTGGGCTTTTATTACTTAGCCAATCCGAATCAGAACTTGCCAGCGTGGTCGCACACGAAATTTCACACGTATCGCAACGCCACATTGCTCGCCGCTTCTCACGCCAACAAAAGTTAAGTGTGATCAACACTATTGCTCTACTAGGTACAGTGCTTGCTACTATATACGGAGATGAAGCTGGCCAGGCTGCAGGGACAGCAACGTTAGGTACATTTCAGGATGCTTCACAAGCATACAGCCGTGCATTTGAACAAGAAGCTGATCGTATTGGTATGGCGTTATTAATTAATGCCAATTTAGATCCATTTGGTATGCCAAGATTTTTTGAACGCTTAAATGCACAGTCACAAATCAATCAGAGCAAAGTACCTGAATTTTTGCGTAGCCACCCATTGACCACATCACGTGTTAGTGACTCAATAGCACGTGCAGAACAATTTAAGGGAAGTCGATATATTGAAAATACTATTCATTTTCAGTATGCAAAAGCACGCACAATAGGTATCTCATCAGATCCTAATCAATTAATCAGTCATTATCAGAAGATACTTGAAGAGGAACCCAGCAATCTGAGTTACTACACCTATTCAATAGGACTAAATCGTATAGGACGTGGAAAACAAGCATTGGGTGCACTGGATAAAGTAACGCCAAATAACAACGAACGATTCCCAATCGCTATCGCACGCGCACAGGCCTTAATTGTTGATCGGCAAATTGACAAAGCAATCAAGACACTTAATGAATTGGATGTTTTATATCCACAAAATGAGACGGTGATTTATTATTTAGCAACCGCTTTATTGGAAGACAAACAACCCAAACAAGCATTAAACAAACTTGATGAACTAGCCAACGCTATTACTGGAAATCCCTCTATAGAGCGTCTTATTGCGCGTGCGGCGGACGGTGCTGGTCAACCTTGGCGCAGCCACGAGGCATTATCAAATTATGATCTCATGCATGCAAGATTTGGCACCGCCATGGAACATTTACTCATTGCTGCACGTCAAACAGGTATCGACCCTCACAGCAAAGCGCGTATTGAGGCTAAAAAAAATCGATTAAGAGAATTTCAGAAAAAACATAAGTAATCTCTGCTTAACAAAGCACGGGAGAAACGTATAAAATACGCTCCACTTTGCGAGCATTTGACCACATTTAACATATGGAAAATTATGAACATTACTAGAAGACATGCACTAAAAATAGGTTCTGTCAGTGCCATTATCGGCACTGTTTCGAGCCTCTCTAAAACAGTGTTTGCGGAATGGCCAGCCGCTGCATTTGATACTACTGCCTATGAAGATTCTTATGCGGCAGTCACTAATGGTGTAGAACCACAAGAAGGTGGAGTTAACATTGAGGCACCAGAAATTGCCAGTAACGGGGCAACAGTGCCTGTGACGGTGTCTACTGACATAGAAAACGTTAAATCGATTAGCGTATTGGTGGAAAAGAACCCTCGCCCTTATATTGCGACATTCTTCATCAATGAAAACATTGAAGCTACTATCTCTACACGTGTAAAGATGCGTGAAACATCCAATGTTGTTGCTATTGTTGAAACAGATAACGGCAAATTCATTGCAAAACAATCAGTCAAAGTCACCGCCGGCGGCTGCGCATAATTAAGCACGAAAGGAATAAAACCCATGGATAAGAAAGTAAAGATTAGAGCCACCCTGAAAGACGGAGTAACAACAGTAAAAGCACTCATGGCTCACCCAATGGAAACTGGTGCACGCAAAGATAAGAGCACTGGCGAATTGGTCCCTGCAGAATACATTCAGGAAATTGTCGTCACCCATAATGAATCAGTTGTGCTTAATGCTAACTGGGGAACAGGCATTTCCAAAAATCCTTACCTATCTTTCAAAATCAAAGGTGGCGCTGAAGGCGATACTATTGCGCTTACATGGAAAGATAACTTAGGAGAATCAGGATCTGGCAAAACTCAAATCAAACAGAAGTAAGCGTTAAGTTAACGAAACCTCTTTACAGTCATCCTAATCCCTTTGCCGGGTGGCTGCAAAGCGTTCAACCAAACTCCTTTGCGTTATTCAGAAAATTCGTAACCGATTAATTTAAATGGTGGGCCGTGAGCGACTCGAACGCTCGATAAATTGGTTAAAAGCCAACTGCTTAAATCCATTTTAACCCTTATATTTCAATAACTTAACCTTTTCATTTCTCCAATTGGATTTTCGGCTCACGCCTCGTAAGTCCTTGTTTCTGCGTGTCTCGCCCCTTCTGAATTGGACACTTTATATTAGAGGGTGATTTTAATAATAAATTAACTGTCACTATAAGTTCGTCTAGTTAGTTAGTCTGCTTTCGGATTGTCTAATATTATTCATTCATCCCTATTACTTTGAGCTGGAAATCTTTACCCTCTAACTCCCTTCTCATTTTATTTAGCGCAGCACCTAGCTGCTCACCATATTTGCGAGCGAATGACTGAGCTTCAACGGCAAAGCGTTGCTTGAGATAGGCATGCAGTGCCGCCTCTATCGCGTTATCGTGCTGCTCTGATAAGGCGTAATTTGGGTGTTCTACATAAAACACGTGTTTATAAGTGACGGTGAGAGCACCAACATTAGCGAGCTTTGTCCTAAGTTGCGACAATCGTTCCCAGTACGGCAGTTTTGCCCCTGTGAGGAACCGTGCAATCTTGTGGGTTTGCTCGTACTTCTCTTGCAGTGCTGCGTAGTTCTCAATAATCCACTTGTGCTTCTGGCTGAGCGCCTGCTGGATTTCTGAGTCGCAGACTTTAACGGGAGCAGTGACACGAAATTCATCTATCTCATTGAGAGCTTGAGCTTTCTGGCGGAATCACTACGCACCAATCTATAGGGGATGCGCCTCTGCCCGATGACTCCACTACATAGCGGTCAGAATCAGGCCCAAACTTCTTGATAGGCATACAGACTGTGAGTTGTTACACCCAGCCGACTGGCGACTTCGGCCACAGTGTAGCCCCGTTCTGTCACCTGCCTAACTGCCTCGACCTTGAACTTTCTGGATATCGTTTGTTGCTCATAAACACCTCTCATTGCCATTTTCTACGGCTAAAAGGTGTCTAGCAAATTAGTGGCGATTCAGAGAGACGACTGATACCCCATCCTTAGATTCTCCGTTGATAAGGACTGCCTCCACTTGCCCGTCTATGATGATTACGTCAACACTTGGCATAAAAGCGTATTCATAGAAATATGTGCTACAAACCAGATACATACCGTTTGTAAGCCTGTGAACATCAAAGTCGCAGCCTTCCCAGTCACCATCAATCTGCGTGGAAAACTTCACCCCCGCGTCCAATATAGTTCCACGTACATCTCGTTCATCAATGGCAATTACCTTTTTACCATCCGCAATAACTTTTGGACGATATTTGTAAAAGTAATTGTAGCCATCACATCGCATAAATTTTCCGTTAGTAAGCGGGTATATTTTCCCATGCTCACAACCGTCAAATTCATCCTCTATCGTGTAGATTTCACCTACTGCGACGGATGAAAAACCAAGCATTAAAATAACTGCTGCAAAAGCCCGTCTCACCCTCTTTATCCACACTTCAGTGGAAGCCTTTTATATCCAAGTAAGTGTTCATTGTCAAAGCTGCGGATTGCCTTCCCACCCTCAGTCACTAAGTGCTTGGGCTCGCTGAGCGTGTCACCTCTGCGCACGTCTGCGTCATCAATGTCGTGCAAGAACAGATTCATTTGGCAGATTGCCCACGTGTTGAGATTGCGCTCCTGCCCAAACAGACTCAGCAAACGTGGGTTTTTACCGTCCCGCTCTACAGCGCGATATGCCTCAAGCAGCATACCGCCACTGCCGCAGGTGGAATCATAAACACTCATCCCCTCAGAAATATTCAAGCATGCAACCATCAAGCGAACGACTTCTTTGGGGGTATAGAATTCGCCCCCACGCTGTCCACCGTCATCTGCAAACTGCTTGATGAGGTACTCGTAAGCATTGCCAAGCATGTCCGCTTCAACATTACTGTTTCGCAAATCGTACTTCTCAAAATGCTGGAGTAGCTGCTCAATGAGCTCGTCACTGAACTGCTCTTTGTTGTTGAAATCTACGTTCTGAAATACACCCCGTAGTTTGAAGTTGGCATCCTCTATTGCTTGGAAGGCGGCGTTTAAGAATTCGCCTATGTTAGTGGTGTGTTTTCGTACATCGCCCCAACGGTGCCCCTCTGGCAAGTCAAAGCGGTGTTCATCAGCATCAGCGGCTAAGTTAGCATCTCTGTACACGCTTAGCTTTTCTTCAAATTCCTCTTGCCAGACATCGCTAAGCCTTTTAAGAACAACACTGCAAAGATGTAATCTTTGTAGGTGCCAGCGTTCACAGTCCCTCGCAGAATGTTCACTGCGTCCCACAGATGCTGTTCAAGCTCGTTTAGTGTTACCGCCATAAAAACCTCAATTATTTTCGCTGCGCCTAGTACCCTAGCCCAAAGGCTCCCTGTTAAACAGCTCGTATGTTGTCTTCTGCCTCAATCTAAGAGTATCTGTCCTAAGCGACTGCTTTGTTTTTGTTCGCTCTGAGTTGAGCTTCCTGTAGCCACCCGCCTTTAATACTTCTTGCTCAATGAGCACGTCATCCATGTAATCTTTGCGAATTCTCGTCGTGCTAGCTAAGGGCTCAGCTGCGAACTCGCCAGTGTTTGCGACGTACAGATATATCCTCTCGGTTAGTGGTAGCGCTAGCTAGAACGCATCGCAAGTAAAGAGAGAGACTGTAGGGGTATCCCCGACTTCTCCTCTAGGCATAGTCAAATCAGCAAAGTATTCAGCACTCACCCCTTTCCCTGTCTTTTTGTTGTAGCCAATGCTGTGATAGAACGAGTCGTGACAAAGCAGCAATTCTGGGTGAAGCGTTGGCATTGGGTAAACGCACTCAAAATTCCCCCCTATGTCAAGACCGCCTCCTTTGAGCATGAGTGTTTCTCCGTCAACGCGCATTGTCCATTTTTTTAGTTCAAAGCCCCCGGGTTTATAAACCCCATCTATCTTCGCTAGCCCTGCCGACGCGTTCTCCACACAATAAAGCACTTCTACCCCAACAACGGCGCTGGAGGTAACTGCGAATACCACAGCAATAAGCAACTTCTTCATTAATGCACTCTTTCTGTATTTACAAAGACAACATGGATTCATGGTATAGGAAAACATACCAGCAGCTGGCAATTGGCTAAACAACACTAGGACTATTCGTAAGGCTTCCTCTCTTTGGCATAGGCTTTATGCTGCAGAAGTTCCAACTCGGCGTCTCTCTTATCGACCGCTTCGTCCGAATATGCCAGCGTAATAGTTAGATATCCATAACCACTGACGGAAAGCTCCTTCTCGTCCTTTTTGAATACACAAGAATACTTCCGTAAACTATTAATAGGATTAATAGGCTCATAATAATCGTAGATCTTTGGCTCTATGCCTAGGTCCGCAGTGAACGCATCGCAAAGCCGACGAACCTTCCAGTAGATTTTCTTTTTGCAGTCTTCATTTTCCTCCGCACATTCATCATTGATTGTACTGTACTCAATTGCATAGACCTCCAACTGATCGTATGAAGGATATTAAATCGACGAAATGACCGGATATGCGTACAGCCTAAATGTAGTTAAAGGGTAATTGGTTTTATTCGGAAATTCCTTATACGGATAGTCTTCATACTGTCGGTTCGGCTTGAAATATACGTGAATTCCCATGCCAAGAAATCTATTTGATGCCTTAAACTCTCCGTTCAAACCGGACAGCGAATTACCACCGCTCTCCACACCTAACTTAGCACCAAGCTCAACATCGAATAACTTTGTAGGAAAATCAGCAGCATTCGCAAAACTCCAAGGCATCAGCAACGACAAGAATAGTGGTAAGTACATTTTCAAGATTATGTAGCAAAGTGCCTCAATAGTCAAGTTCGGCACTTTGCTACATAATCCCCTTATTTATCCCTAAATTTTTAGCCGAACGGATGAGGTTTTCCGGTGTTGTGTTACCTCGAATTCATCGGATAAAAATTCGAGCCAAGCGAATAAAGTAGCGATAAATTCCTTTACCTCTTTTCTATAGGGTGTTGGATCATCCAATAGCGCGTTGTGAAGCGTATGTGAAAAAGCGCCGAAGTTCATTTCCTGATTTTGATGGAGTTGTGAAATTACCCAGAGATAGAGCCTAGATCGTCTAAATCCATTTTTTAAAGATTCCGTTGCAAGAGTATCGATATCGAGACTCAAAAGCTCAAAATCGTGAAGCTGGGTTGCTTCATCTAGGTTTAAGCAAAGTAGCGTCTGAGGCGCGTTAAATACTAGCTCATGTACCCAGAGGTAGGTAACTTTTCTCAATAGTTGCTCTTGGATTTCATTTGACCATTGCAACCTGGATAGAGGTTTGTTCAACTTTTCTGTTGAATCTATATCTTGTTTAATCAACTGGAATTGATAGTCATCAAGCCAGACAACTTCAGTATCTAAAAACTGGTCAATTTTATCTAGGTCTGCTCGGTTAGCTGAAATGGTGGTTCCAAACTCTATGTTTGAAAGACTCCCAATATTAAGCCCCCTTTGAGTTAGGTTTGCAGAACCGAGTAATATGCTTTTCTGGTCTACAAGGTAGACTTTTCCGTGAAAGTTCTGCGATATACCAAACTTCCAGCCTCTCTCTTTGTACAACTGATAAGTGTCAAGGTCTGAAGCACTTGATACTAAATCTTGTTTTTGCCAACGTGCGACAATAATAACTTCAATGTCTTGTATATCTGCCAGCAAGGTAGTTAGCGCATTCGATCTGACAAAAGCGCTACATGCCACAAATGATTTTTGGCATTTGGAGATTGAATTCAGAAGTTCTTGTGAAAAGCCTTCTCCCTCTAGCAGCATTCATTGCCCTTCATATCAACTCGACCTATACATCTATGGCATCCTGCTTCAAATCTCTTCAAAGTCACCCGCATTCTCATCTAAGAACTCATTAATAACTATTCCCCATTCTCTACGAACACTATTAAGGAACCGTTGCCTGCTGGGGTCTGTAGTTTCGTTCATAACTCTAGCAAAGCCAGCTATCGCAGTTTGCATAACATCTAACTCTTCGTCAGGGAGTTTGCTTATAAATTTTTCATAGAAGACATGATTGGTGTTAAAGAGCACTAGAGTTAGCCCTTTTTGGGTAGAAACGTCAAAGAACGCATCTGTATCTCTTGCCACTGACTCGATAAGGAATCTATTCCCAGAAAGGATAATTTTATCGGCCTTGTCTTTCGCTTCTTCTTCCGTAAGGTCTAGTTGACCTTTAAGGTGGTCGGTGACTTCGTCTTTGTCTAATTCAGTATTGTAACCGTCTGTTTTATGACCGTGTTGCTCCCTGTTTTTCGACCCTTCAGTGGCCTTTTTCTCGGCGTTATTGTCTTCTGTGGCAGGCTCATTACCATTGCCCTTTATAGGTTCTACGCTTAGTTCGCTTAGCTTGTTACCTAAAGCAGTGATATTCGACTTAATTTTTTCTACAATCTTTAGAACCTGTAGAAAAGAATCTTCATTTAGCTCAAGATCTCTTTTAAATTCCTGCTCGGTATCGAATCCGTGTTGTTTTGCTACTTCTGACAAATCATCATATGGGATTAGTTTGACGGCATCTTGTTTATTATTGGTTACGCCAAAAACATGATCTAAAACTGGTGGAAACTCAATCTCAACGCCAATAAATCGTCCTTTATACTGTCTGAGTTCCTTAGGTATGAAGGAGTCTCTGAGCACAAGTTCTCTTTTTGCACGAACAATTGAAACGCCAATATTTTTTGCGCAATGTTTTCCCCATTCTGTGGAGCCAAGTTTTACCTTCGATCCTTTGAGTATCTCCCTAGCAATATTGTTCTTAGCGTTTGAAGTACGAATTATTACATTGGCTTCCTTCTTGTCACCATTTTCATCGACATATTCAACGGGTACAGGTTCTTCATTAAATTTTTCAAAGAAAGCTTCACCCTTGTAATGACCCGGAAGTTCCGGCAGTGAGCAATTTTTCATCAAATACATCGGGTCATTAAGCTTAAAAGGATCTCTTTTCATAGCGCTTAATACATCTTGATCTTCTTCCCGGTAGGTGACGCTTTCGATTTTTACATGGTAATTGCAAATGAAATTCCGATATAGTCTCCCGATCAAGAGTTCACAGTGCTTGTATATAGATTTGCCAGTTTTCCAACTAAGCCTATCAATGTTTGACCAGACTACAAGAGTGCCGGATTCGGGAATCTTGGGGAAAAATGCATTCTTGTATTTTTCAGGTATTTCAGACTCTATGGGAGTTGGTACATGCTCAAGATCACCGCTCCTCATTTCTTCCACGTCTAGGTAGGTATAATAAGGGGCTGAGTTTTTTGTCCAGCTCCATACGTCCGCTCTCTTGCACTGTGAAATGGATGAGTTAGGCAGGCCCATTCCGAACTTTCCCATTCCTTCTTCATCGTATCTATTTTCGCTACCCCCGAACTGCATTGCTTTGAGTAGTGTTTCAGGGTTCATCCCAGTTCCGTTATCCCAAACAGAAATTTCTTTCACATGATGCCAATTTCTCTCATTTCCTTCTGATTTCTTTTCTATAAAACCCACTTCAACGCGTGTTGCCTTTGCTTGCAGGCTGTTGTCTATTAATTCAGACAAAGCGTAGGCTGTATTGCTATATCCGTTATCCCTTAACGAGTTGATAACCGTTTCTGCACTTAAGAATCTACTATTCAAGCTCCTATCCTTCACTCCACATTTCATTCCAATACTCAAATGCCATAGATATATTATTAAATTCAGGTATATGGTCTACGATGGTATGTACTCTACATTCCTCGTTTCCGTGGCTTTTTGCCCCCCTCATCGCTCTTCCCGCCATCTGCAAATATTCAACAAGCGATGTCGTTGGTTTAGCAATAATCACAACGTTTGTTTTAGGGGCATCAAAGCCAGCAGTTAATACCCCGTAGTTTGTAAGAACCTGGAGGTCTCCAAACTTGTATCGTTTTATCTTCGATCTTCTGCTTTCAACACTATCCAATTTACTATCAATCGATGCAGCCCTAATTCCCAAATAATTTAGAACTACCGCCATTTTCTGTGCATGTTCAACATTACATGCGAATAGAATTATTTTGCTACCTTGCGCACATTCTTTTTTGATGATTTCAATAATTGTTTTATTTCTATCATTATTCTTCGAAAGTGCCTTGTTGGTTTCTTTGGCACTACAACCCTTAAGTTCATAGCCATACACCTTGGAATGCTCATAGTTAATGGACATGAAGGTAGCTTTAGCTAGAAACTTGTTCTCTACCAGATAATCGATTGGTGAGAGATACCCAGGCACTTCCATAGACACTTTATTTTCATCAAAAAATAAAGACAGCACTTTGTCTTCATCTGAAGGGCCTGACTCGGAATAGCGCCTACCAGGCGTAGCAGAAAGGCCGATTAATTTTGCCTCGAAACCTGAAAAGTTAATAAATTCTTCTGTGACCTGACCGTACTTATCAGCTATGGCCTTATGTGCCTCATCAAATACAACTAGGGTCACTTTGCTTCGCAGTTCGTCATACAATAGCTTCAGTTGGTTTGAGTCTTTCTTTTTAATACTCAGAAGTTTGTGGAGGCCCGCAACAACACAACCGGAATCGATGCCACTCAAACTCTCGTCACTATCTGCATAGAAGCCGTAGACTGCACAAGGCCTATCTCCACAACTCCCCCAAGCCTTTTTGAATTCGTCGAATGCCTGCTGGCATAGTTCCTCTTTATCAGCTAACCATAAAACTAAATTATTTGGACTTTCTCTCAGATGCTCAGCAACGATATTCATTGCGGTTCTTGTTTTTCCAGCACCGGTTGGAAGGTGGATAAGTAAACGTTTAGTTTCACCGCTAAATCTGTCGATTACCGTATCGGATATTTTCTTTTGATAAGGAAATAATCCATAAGATGGCTCTACTCTGGAAATTGTTTCTATATCCGTAGTTTCGAATTGGGATTCAACGTAGTCGCTATACAGACCTATCCTTTTAGCAAATTCTCCTACGTTGTTTTCCGACCAGCTTGCTACTGCATCGTAGTGCCTTGGCTCGACTGATTTTCCTTCTAATTTAAATTCAGGAAATAGTTCAACCAGGGCTTCAGGCAGCATTCGTTCTATAAGCAGCTTTCTACTTCTCTTATCAACAATAAAGTCAATCCCGCGAGTGTTTGATACGACCTTTACAACACCGGACTTGTCTAATTCGTCATTCTCATTTGTAACTTTCAGCGCAAAATCAACAGCTCTTTTTGGGAGAAAGCTGATTAGCTCATCCATTGAGAAATTGCTTAAAATAGCTTCTAACATGCGAAATCCTATGCTCTACAAACTACAAATCAAGCAAGCTTGGTCTTCGGGATCATCATCATCCACATTTTTAAGCGCGTCTTGCCAGCTCTCAGATACTTTACTGACTGTTGCGGTAACACCTGATTTCTGTTCTCGCGCTTCCGCTTTTGCAGCGATCTCTTCGATCGTGCCTTGCGATGACCAGGTATAGCCATGCCCCTTAATCGGTATCTCACCCTCTTTCCAATCGTACTTAATCCGGGTTTTCTGCTCGTAGGCTTTGGCTTTTTCAAATAATTGAGGGTGATGTCTCTTTAATCCCAGCCATTCACCCTGCCGCTGGAAGAAGCAGAAGTAACAACCAGACCGTGATCGCCATTTGTAATAGTCAGGAATACCCACCGAATCTTCAAGTATTTGGAACACATCGCTCCGGACAATACCGCCCTCGATGAATGGGAAGACCGCTTTAATCGTCTCTTTCTTGCTGATATAACCTTCTCGGTTTTCGTCTGCCCGAATACCAATATAGCTCACGACAGGATCATCACCCACAAACTTCTCGAACGGCTCAATCTTCATTTTACGAGTACACCAACGCTGCTGTGCAGAGGGCAGATACTCGTTATGGATTTTTAGCCAATGATCAAAATCCTTCCCACTACTCAGACGAATGATTGCTTTGCCCAAATAAGCTTCTAGCTTCTCTAAAAAGTCATAGACCTCTTGCAGTTCCGCGCCCGTGTCTGTAAAGAAATATTCGACTTTCTCATGGATGTCTGGATAGTTATCTTTAATATAAATCGCAAGCGCGGCACTGTCCTTTCCGCCCGACAAGCCAAGCACATGCCGCGCTCCATCTAACTGACTCATCGCTTTCATTGTGTTTTTTTGTTAGCCATTTTTCACCTCTTTTATCCGGTTTCGTTTATTTCTTGAAGTAGTTATAGGTCTGTTTCGTTCATTTAAAAATTCATCAACTACTTCAGCTAATGCCGCTAGTTGGAGTTCGCTGTCAGTATGTTTTTTGATCGCCTCATAGATTTCTTCTTTACAGTCTTGGATAGACTCTTTTATTTTGCGATCAATAGCAACTACCTCATCTATAGGTTCACTACCCTTCTTGAGGGACTTAAGCAATATGACATCGAACTCACCGTCCATGCTTTTTCTAGATCTGTCATAATGTACCCGCAATGCCTCAAGGTCCAAGATGCGCTTTGCATAATCACTCAGCTTAACATCCACTTCGGAGCGGACAGTGTCTGTCCATTTTTTTGTTGGCTTTTGACCAAGAAACATTAATACGTTCTCTAGCCAGTTCTCATCATCACCTTGTCGTCTAGTAAGCCGTTTAATGAATGCTTTTAGACCATCCACATCTACCGTATGTTGATCTAAGCCTTCATAGCGCCCAGCGACTTTCCTGCGAAGATCTCCCAAATCGTTATCACTATCCAAATGAAAAGCATCTAATAGCATTCTAATTTGCTGTTTTATCATGTTTGGATAAGCATCTTTAAGCTCTTTCAAACAAGCCTGCAACGATTGGGATAACCCTTCTAAGTTTGGCTTATCCTTTGATAATTCTTTTTCATATCCAAGAGCTTTAGGAATATCCTCGAAAATAAGATGTTCAGGAGATTTCGCATACTTAAATGAATCTCTAACCTTCTTAGCCTTGGTTGATAGCTCTGACGTTTTAGTTTTCTGGGTGTAATCGGGTAAATTCCCAATAAACTGAGCGAGAGGCTTTACCAATTGAACAACAGTCTGCTTTGAACCAGCATCGATGATCTTACAATACTCTTTGTAAATTGATGAACGTAGCCCAGTAATTTTAAAACGCTGGAAAGTAAATTCGTCAGGTCGTTTCACAAAACGATCTAACATTTCCTGCGTCATTACAGGTTTATATTGGCGATTCTCATATAAAGCCAATTCGTGTTGGTAAACCAAGTACGCCGCAATATAGAGAATGGGTAAGACACCCGCTTTGACCCCATAAGGAGGCGACAAAAGGACTTTATTCAGCTCAGCGAATGATCGGGACTGCTTTTCCGTGTTATCTAGAAATGTATCAATCTGCTGCCACACGCTGTATAGGGGCGATTTCTCACCAGGAGCCTGAAACTCTCCTTTCTCTAGGTTATGTATTCCGGTTTTGAGAATAATGGAACGATAGATGGCTTTCTCTGGGGGGAATTTTTCTATTCCCAGGTCTTCTTTGTTAGGATATGCCATCATTGCTTCAAGCAGCTTATTACGTGCAGCATTAGCCTGCGAAGATGGCCTGTCACGATTAATTAGTTCGTTATGGAGGACTGGCGATTTCGAGTAGACGCGCTCTAATACACCCGATAATGCTTCCCGGAAGTTTCTCTTGTTAGATACTTCCAGTTTTTCATTAGCGTTAAACCAAATACATTCTTGTGGCTGTTCTTGTATGCGCTGAAGCAACATACTCAGGGAATGTTCAGCAGCGGTGATGCGATCTTCAAATTCCCGTTTCGCTACTGGGTCACTATTAAGCTCTTGCCTGGTGTTTTGTACTTGCCGTAACGCTAATACCTCAGCTGTAGCTTCCCTTAGTTGGATACCGTTAAGGCACAAGGCAACAATATCTACTTCAGAGAAATAGTTAACGATAGATTCATTGAAGACCTTCTCATCGTCCTGTGCAGACGCGAGGAAAAAAACAATACGTGGGTCTTCTGCTACTTTTGCCGTATGTGTATAAGTTTGAGCATCGACAAACACAGGCTGAAAGTAGCGTAACGCACCGCTCTTGATGGTATACCGGCGGGCTACTACAGGCATGATGCTGTCCAAGCCATTCAGCTCAGAAGCCAGCGAAAATTCCCCAAGATTATTCAATTCCTGCTCTACAGCTTCTTCGAGGTCAAAGTCACTGCCTTGCCAGACACAGTATTCACCACTGAAACGCCGATAAGTAATAATTGATATCTCTGATAGCGCTTTTAACGAATTGCCAACCGCAGTCTTATTTCTTCCACAGGTTTCAAGCAATGCTTTGGAGGCTTTGAAACCGCCTTTCATCCCAATAATGTTGAGCAGACCTATGGTCTTAAGCAGGTTGACCTGATCTTCGGGTGCATCTCCTAACCGCTCAATGGCAGTGACTACTTCTGCCCAACGTCTATGGGTGCGATAGTCGCCCAGTGCTGCTGGCTGATTGGAGATAAAGTAGTCGTACACATGGTGCGGGTAGATATAGTCGTCAACTGATTCAAGTCGATCCAGCATATCCTGCAAGCCAAATTCTTCATGACTACCCAGATAGCTAAATAGCGTGCGCTCATTTTGTGCAACTTTTTGGCACAGAACGGGTAACAGGATGGCACTGACCGGATGCAATGGGTGGCAATGTGCCATCAAGTCCAACGCGGATGTTTTATTCATGACGCCAGGCAATGCCTCGCTTTCATGCAGGACAGCTACGATTTCCTTGGTGGACGATTTAATCCTTCGCGATTCAGCCTGTGAAAATTCGTAATCAAATGCGGCACTGACTACCCGTAACACCTGCTCAGAGGATTCTAGAAATGGAATGTCCTCGAAACGACCCTGCACCTTTGACCATTCATTTTTGAGGCTTTCACCAAGTCCTTTGGCATATTGTTCAAAGGACTGGTGTAGGAGAACGAATAGAAACAGATTGCACTCACTACCCTTGCAGGCATGTTCGGCCAGCGCTTGCAGCATATAAATATCGTTAGCACCGTAATGACGCGCTTCAAACTCTAGAAATTTGCCTAGCTCATCGATGACCAGGTAAATTCCTTTGCACTGCTTGTTTAACAAAGCTGTTTGCAGTCCCTTTAAGTGCTTCAACAACTCGCTGGTCGATACAGAGTCCTGGGTCGTAAGTTCTTTTAGCTGGCTGACGATTTTAGGGTTTTTCCCTGGAAACTGACCAAAGAAACATTCCGCTGACTCCGACAAGCCTTCAACTATCTTTTGCCCCATTGCTTCAGGAGAGCCAGTGATAAGTATCTTCAAATAGCCATTGCTTTTGGATATTTCCTTCTGGAACGGCTTATCTATGTCTGCCTCAGACGACTTGAGATTTTTAAATGCAGCCTTCGTGGTGACTAGTTCGGGTGATGACAGCAAATGCGATAGAAAGACCGAGCTGGAAGATTTGCCCGATCCGTAAGGGCCGATTAATGACCATGCTCTGGGTGCTTGCGTGTCACCGAATCCTTCCGCCACGCGGGCAAACAGCCGTAATGCCCTGGAGGTAGGAATATAGGCATTAACGACTTCGAGTGAATCAGCGTCACGTTCCAGATTGATGGAGCGGGTGTAATGAGTATTAACATGTACTTTGTTTTTTGCACTCATTCAGCGATTCATTGTCATGAGTTTTCGTAATGTTTAGTGAGAAATTCAATCGCGTCTATCGTACCAAGCAAGTAAATCTGGTGCTGGCCCGCTGTGTCGCGCATGTCCAAAATACCTGGAATAAACTCAACCAGATTTTCAAGCTTAGTAATTAAATCATTCTCGGTTAACCTGAAGACTGAACCGATAGCAGGATAGTTATCTTTGCTATACATCAGATCCTCAGTCGGAATGACAGAGGTCTGTTTCATCTCAAACATCTCACATACCGCAAAACCTACTACTCCCAATGGCAAATCAGGACGCGCCATTGGGAGAGATTGATAACCCCTCCCCCTCCCACCAGCATTTTGGGTGATGAGCTTCAACACGGAAAAAGGCGAATCTAAGGCGTCTTCTATAGACGTTCGAGTGTTTCCTGTGGACTGTGTATACATACGCGGGATAAGGCCAGAGTCATTTGATAATGTCGCCAACGCCGGTTTTTTCTTATTAACGATCTTGTCGTTTACAAAATCTGCAAGCGCTGTTCCAATCTCCTGACCGGTAAACTCCGGCTTATGAAAACGATTAAAGAACCAGAACCATGATGTTGCCAGTTCTGCATTAGTAGCTAACAGCCAATGCAACAACCAAATAGTCGCATCGTCCTCCAGGTAAGGATCAAACCCCTCTTCTGAAAGAAGAGCTTTACCCATATCGGTAGGAATGTTGAAAACGGGATCGATCATGCGACAGGCATGCAGCCAATACTTTATGGCGCTCACCATGTTTTTCCCGATGCCCAGTGTGACCGTGGCATCATCGGACTCGAAAACATCTCTGTTTTCAGAGATTGCCTGAAAGCCTTTGGGCAGCCAAGCATATCGGACGGCAAAGGTTCCATGACGGCCAAACGCCATTCGCTCTGGGTTGAATTTCATCGATCACCTCATTCGCCGTTTGGTTGTCTGCTAAAGGAAGAGTATGCTGCTGGCCGTGTTGCTCCAGCAGCTCTTCCACGTTCTCTAGAAACCAAGATTTGAGGTTTTTACCCTCTAACAGTAAAACCACGTGGAGCTGCCTTTTCAACTCAGGCTCCATCACCATCAACACCGTAATAACCATGCAATAGGTATGGATATGCCAGATAAAGTAACAAATATCATATACCTTAATGTTACACAAAATCCTAGTACGAGGCGTCAATACTGTATAAATAATCTGTATTAGCAACCCTTGTGGATTGCTAATTGTCAGATCGGGTCTGAACTATTACAAATGAAGTTAATTTATCTCCTTTATATTAAGTCGATGAGCTTTTTCTTAGCTATCCCAAGTACTAACACCTGCTGGTACTGGTGGCTCATCGTTAGATAGCTTCCAATTATCACGTTGCTGCGGATCATTACAATCACGGCTTTCTATCTGATTCTCATCACGATAACTTCCAGCACTCGCATAAAGCTTGTCTGTTGGCGCCTGACTCTTGATCCATGGTGTCACAATTTCCCATTGGCGTTTATCTGCATCCCATTTTTGGAACTTAGAGTTATGTCCACCCACATGGTCTTTGCATGTCACTAGCATATTACCTAGCAAACCTGTCGCTCCTAACTCTTCAATTCGAGCATCATCAAATCGAATGTTTTCAAAACCCCAACGTACTTGTTGTGCAGTTAATCGCTTACCTTCACCCCAGCGTTTTTGAGCATTTCGGATTGCTTCAACATGCATAATTCCTGCTGTAATACCTAGGTTATGATAAACACTACCAAGTCTACTTTTATCCTCAAGATCACCTTTGCCTTTGTTATAAAGCTCATTAATAATTTCATCTTGAACTTTAGTAAATACTCCAGCAGGGTGGGTAGTAATGGCTTGATATCCGTTAGCGGCAGATCCTGCTGGGATAACATCCTCATCTGAATTACTCCAGATATTTCCTATTAAACGAGTCACTGGATAACCCATACGTGACGCTGTCTGCATAGCAACAGGGTTCATCACACCCCAACCTCGTAAGAAAACAAAGTCCGGCTTAAGTTTACGTATTTTTAGCCACTGTGACTGTTGCTCATTACCTGGATGTGGAACTTCAATTTGAACATGTTCAAACCCATATTCTTTACCCATTGCTGTCATATAGTCCAATGCTTCTTTTCCATATGGCGAACCATGGTGCAATGTCACTATCGTCTTACCATTAAGTGCGCTTGCAATATCGACAGTATTTGGATCATCTCCAGATTCTAAATGTGCCATGAATCGAACAGTTGCATTGTATTCATCTGGAACACCCATTCCTAATGGGAATGCAAAAGGAAACACTTCGCCGTCGATCGTCTCACTCATACCGTGATTAACAGTAATCTGAGCAATTTGGTCTGCACGAACCACTTCATTTAGAGCAATCGCGATACCCACACTCAAAGGATCAAAGAATAGTGCTCCTCCATCTCGATCTTTCATGCGCTTGTAACACTCAACACCGCGTTCTACAGAGTATTCAGTCTCACACTCAGACCATGTTAGTTTTACGCCACCAACACCGCCATCTCGCTCATTTAAAAGGCTATAGTAATCTAGTATTCCACCATAGTAGCCAGTACCGCCAGCAGCATATGGACCTACCCTATAACTTGGGATTGGTATATACATGCTTTCTTCAGACATTACAGGTGTAGTTAATGTAAATAACACCGATAAAATCATCAACAAACATGACAATTTTGCAATTTTATTATGCAACATGCTTTCTTCCTCCATAATTTATCTTTATTATTTATACCGACAATTTTAGCCGATACAATTTTATACCACAGATTGTATTTATTTGGCATCAATATAACGAAAACGCATTAAACCTATCCACCCATCACCTTAAAGAAATAAAAATGTGGGTAAAATTCATTGCGAATTAAATATCATTGAAGATAAAACTACCTACAACTTGTTACTAGATTACAATGCAATTGCCGTGCCTGAAAACTTGATCAGTCAATTCAAGGCGATATAGAAACCCCATATAATTTTTTGTTTCAAAACGATAAAAAATGTTTCTGAAAGAACATAAAGTAGGTGAAAATTTAACGACACTCAGAAAGACTTAACATAATATTTATGCTAAATCATTGAAAAGCAGCTTAATAAATTTTCAATATAGCAAGTGGAATATCAATGATATCGAGCCAGCCCTAGCTCTTCATTCATTGCAATTTACTAAATCAACTTTTTTATTACGGAATAGTCCCCAACGATTTCTTCGCATCCAAAGAGCTTTCCTACCAATACCTAATAATGATGCTAACTGCTGTTCACTATATTCATGTTGGTAGTTTTGAACTACTTTTTTAGTGAATTCGTCTATAGACATTAGTGCAACCTCATTTTCCTCAGATAACGATGAATCCTGGTCTCTTGAATATTCATTTTTTATATGTTTGAAGTCAGAGATACTTAACTCATCACTACTCGCTAATATTATTGCTCTTTCTATTGAATTTTCCAGCTCACGAATATTGCCAGGCCATTGATATTCTTTTAAATATTGAATTAAATCATTACTAGCACTTTTAACTTTTCTGCCTAACTTTTTATTATGCATATTAATAAAATGATCTACTAGCAATACCAAATCATTATCTCTATTCCTTAATGGAGGAACTAATATTTGCACCACATTAAGTCGATAATAGAGGTCTTCACGCATTTTCCCTTGGCTGACTTCATGTTGTAGGTCTCTATTACCAGCAGCAATAATCCTAATATCAACATTAAAACTTTTGTTACTACCGACAGGCCTCACAACTCTTTCTTCAATCGCTCGAAGCAACTTAACTTGAAGTGAAAGATCTAACTCAGCAATCTCATCTAAAAATAATGTCCCTCCATTAGCTTGTCGTATAAGTCCCTCAGTCTCATTGGTTGCCCCCGTATAGGCACCTTTAGCATGACCAAAAAATTCAGACTCCATCAACTCATTAGGAATAGCACCACAATTCACAGCAACAAAGCGACCATCACGCCTAAGACTAGCTCTATGTATCGCCTGAGCAACGAGCTCCTTTCCAGTGCCACTCTCTCCCTGGATTAAAACGGTCGCTTCACAGGGGCCGACACGCTGAATCATAGATTTCAATTCTTGCATCGACTGGCTATCACCAATAATCTCCCTTCTTTTTTGAAGTGCATCATTTAAATCGCGTTTTAAGTTTTTATTTTCTTTTTTTATGCATTTCTCATTGATTACGCGCACAACAGCATGCAACAAATATGAATCGGTAAATGGCCTTAAGATATAATCTGCTGCGCCAAGACGCAAAGCTTGAGCAGCACACTTAATAGAGTTATAGCTAGTATAGATAATAGTAGGACAGTCTATTTTCTCAGTTCTAATCTTTCTAAGTAAATCCAACCCAGTTTTCTGGCTCAGCTTTAAATCACTAAGCACTAGATCAAAATGCTCAGATAATAACGCCTCAAGAGCATCATCTACTTTTCTAACATGTGAAACTTCGAATTCTTCATCAATCAGAAGTTGACGAACAGAATCACCAAACTCTATATCATTATCGACGACTAATATTTTATGAACATGCGAAAAAGCCATGAGACCCCCAATAATTTTATTGCCGCATCCATAGTATGTATAACTAAGAATATATCTATAATGATTAAAAAATAGTTAATTTATGGTGGAATTCAGAAAATTCACGCCATATATTTTATAATAAGCGTTTCCATTTGAACAATTAATTCTACTCCAATTTCTAATTGTTTCAATATGACGTTTTGTTTCACTATGCTGTACTCAAGTTAACGATAGATTTATGCTTATACTCTAAGGAGTTAGCGCAAGATTTTGAGTGGTATGTAATTTGCTGCATTATAAGTACATCAAAACAAAACAAGTTTATATCCCAATGATAAATACAAAAGAGAACACCTTCAAACAAGCCATGGGCCGATTTCCAAGCGGTGTTGTTATTGTAACAACAGTTGATAATGAAGGAAAAAAATGTGGCTTTACAGCATCAGCATTTACCTCCTTATCATTAGACCCACCATTAATACTTGTATGTCTAGCAAACTCAGCTGATTGCTACCAATCATTTGTATCCACTGATAAATTTGCAGTCAATGTTATAGGTAATCAACAGCATGAGTTGGCTTTTAAATTTGCCACAAAAGGTGCAGAAAAATTTGGCGGAGATGAATTTGTCACCGGAGAAAGTGGTCTACCTATCGTTTCAAAATGTATTTTTTCTCTTGAATGCAATGCCAAACACACTTACCCAGGCGGGGATCACGAAATCCTAGTAGGAGAAGTCATTCATGCGAATGTCCATGAAGGGAGTCCTTCCATTTGGTATGAGGGGAATTTCAGAGAGTTAAAACCAATCTAACTCAATTTATAATCAGCGCATCATCTGCTATCAGATTCATCATGTGCGCTTGAAATTAAAATACTGAGCAATGAAGAGACATTTATTACTGCACTATCGGCAGTTTTAATTTATTTCTGTAGATAAATCTATCGAACAAAAATAATCAAATTCGGATTAAGAATAATATTAAGGATTCAAATCTAATACTTCTTCAATTTTTTCAAATGGCAAAGATGCTTCTTCATTTAATGATTGCACAACATTTTCATCGTTGGCTTCAAACAAGCATGTACATTTGTCATCTTTAGGATAAAAGTTACTCCGTATATATTTAACGGGAACACCTTTTTGAGAGAATTCATTGCTTTTATCTATCGCTGCTTTTTGAGCATTACCGAGACCTTCCATTGTTATCCCAGTTAGCTTTCTTTGTACTGCAAATATAGGCATTCACATCTCCTATTATTTCTTTACGTAAATTTGGTGCCAGATAAAACATTTTCATTTATCTAGCACCATTGGATTACTACATACTTTTTCTTACTTAGTGCGCGTGAAAAGGTGTTTTTGCATCTGCCCATGGTGAATTAGTCGTACCATCATCAATAGACTCTTTACCTTCATATGAACCTCGCACTTTAGTCGCAGGGTGATCACTGCCCGTAAATGGACTTGCCGGATCAACTAACTTTTCTCTAAATGTACCTGGTACATATTCAGTTTGAGCACGCCCACGTTTTACAAGCTCTGGTCTCACATAGTCTATGAAATCCGTGACTGATCCTGGAGTGATAGCGTATGCAAGGTTGAATCCATCAACACCACCATAATCTACCCATCGCTCTAGCTCATTAGCTACTTTTTCAGGACCACCAACGAGTACAGGGCCAAGTCCACCGATGCAACGCTCTTTAATTACATCACGTACAGACACGTTTTTACCACCATCTTCAGTGAGTGACTCAAGAGTTGTACGTAAACTATCATTGTCCATTGCTGACAATGGCTCATCAGGATCTAGTTTAGAAAAGTCTATACCAGTCCAACCACCGTATAGTGCCAACATACCTTCAGGATTGGCGTATTGTAAATAATCATCGTATTTCTGTTGTGCCTGCTCATCGGTTGAGCCTGTCACAACGGTTAAGAGAGTAAAGATTTTAATTGCGCCAGGTTTACGCCCTGCTTCCTTTTCATATTTTCTTATATCATCCGTGACTGTTTTCGCATGCTCTGGACCAGTAGTCAAAATAAACATTGCTTCACAATGCTTGGCTGCAAATTGACGGCCACGACTAGAAGCACCAGCCTGAAAGATTACTGGGGTACGTTGAGGTGAAGGCTCACATAAGTGGAAACCTGGAACTTTAAAGTACTTACCTTCATGTTTAATAGGGTGCACTTTCTTAGGATCAGTGAAAACGCCACTTTCTTTGTCTCTTTTAACTGCGCCTTCTTCCCACGAGCCTTCCCAGAGTTTATACATTACTTCCATATATTCATCTGCATAGTCGTAACGCTCATCATGTGCCATCTGTTGATCCATGCCAATATTTAGCGCTGCACTATTCAAATATGAGGACACTACGTTCCATGCAACACGCCCTTTAGTAAGATGATCAAGCGTTGATAATCGACTCGCAAGAAGGTAAGGAGGCTCAAACGTCACCGCAGCGGTTACACCGAATCCCACATGCTTTGTGACGGCTGCCATTGCCGCAATTGCACAGAATGGATCATTAACTGGAATTTGTGCTGCGTCTTTAAGTGATGTCGCCGCAGTGCCGCGATATACATCATACATCCCTTTCACATCTGCAATGAACAAGGTATCAAAGACTCCACGCTCTAGCTCTATAGCCATATTCGTCCAGTATTCTATATCGTTATATCTTGAAGCCTGGCTACTAGGATGAGTCCACATACCTGATGATTGATGGCTTACACAAGTCATATCAAAAGCATTCAAAATAATCCGCTTTTTCGCACCCTTACTCATAATTTCAATTTCCTTCTTTCTTTTGATTTTTTGGTTAAATTTATTGGTGGCAAAATAAATGCAATTGGCATGCCTGAAAGGTAACTGATTATTTTAAATGCATTTATTATTCCAATAACATTTTTGTTAGTTTCAAATTGACACAAAGCTCATAGCTCGCCCTGCATTTTGTTTCTGTATGAAACTCAATGGATATACCTAGATATTATTAGCCACTCTTTGATCATTACAGCAAAAAATATGATTTAATTATTCAAATTCTTTAACAGCAAAGGATCATCTGTTAAGGTATACCACAAAAATCTTGCAGCATCCTTAATAATACGGACCCTCAAACACAATTTAAGTAGAAAGTTTTGTGACTGAAAACAAAGCTTATTGCACTTACATTACACCAAATGAGGAGGAAATTCGCAAACATGCAAGTGAAAGCGGATTTCCTGCAAACAAAATTTCAGAGATGAAATCCATTATTGATCCAACCACGTCTAAATGAAATCACAAGGACATCCACGAAACAATTCTTCTGAGTGCGTATTTCACAAAACACTGTGACAAAGAATATAGAAATATTGCTCAATGAGCATATGCTAGAGTGTAGTAGCTCAGACCTGATCGTACCGTTACCGGTTATTGATAGGAGTCTGTCAGTTTAGATGTGAGCTAAATTCTTTTCAGCCCAAATCAATTTACCATCCATTAACCTGTCCATGGGTATTCTACCACCGCCCATGTTGCCTTGATGAGTGCGTTCATTGTGATCAGTTTCTATCCAGTTGTCTTGATCTTTTGGTCAATCCTCCCTGGTTGAGTACCGTTTTTTCCTGAAGGTAATTTGATAAAACTCATTCAGAATGGTTTTATCAAAGCGCTCACAGATGCCATGGGTGTTGCGGTGATCAATGTCGTTAATGGCCAGGTATCACCGATCGTCATGATGCTCCACGCGCCCACAATATTCTGTGCCTCTGTCGGTTAAACTACGTAGCATCGGCAAGGCATGCTTTTCAAAAAACGGTAGCACCTCATCAAAGAGTAGGTCTGTGGCGGTAATCGGCGTCTTAGTCGTGTAGAGTGCCGCAAAGGCGATCTTGCTGTAGGTGTCTACGAACGTTTGCGGGTATAGCCGACCAACACCTTTGAGGTGGCCTAAGTCACCAGGATGTGCCGTGTCAATCTCACCACAGGCCTCGTCATCCTGTTTCTCAAGGGCGGCGATCTGTGCATCGCTTAAGATAATGCCCTCCTTGGCAATTTCTTCTTCGAGTGCTTTGAGTCGTTTCTTGAAGTGCTCTCAATGATGGCGCAGCCAAACGCAACGCACACCGCTACCAGCGATAAACACACCTCTCTTACGTAGTTCATTGCTGCTTCGATGTTGCCCAACCGCGGGCTGTTCAATCGCTGACGTAACCACTGCATGTGCTGTGGGTTCATCCACACGGTTTTTAACATCGGCTGTTCTACGACTCTTGTCAATCCGTGAGTCAATGCCACCTTCTTCAACCCGCTGTTGATAACGATAGAATGTGTCTCGCGACACCCCCATGACTTGACAGGCGCTAGATACGTTGCCCAGTTCTTCTGCTAAGTTGAGCAAGCCCGCCTTGTGTTTAAGGATTGGATTGTTAGTATCAAGCATGAGAGTTACCTGCCTTTTTGGTTTGATTTAAAGATTTCAACACCTTTATCAAAACGGGTAACTCTCGCTTTTGCAACCCTTGCGGATTGCTAATTGTCAGATCGGGTCTGAACTATTACATATAATACTAATTTAACTGATCTTCAGTAATTGCTAAAACATCAGCCTCGCGCTTATTCATAGAATCATAGGTAACGTTGGGTATCTTATATACCCAACCAGATGTTAATTGTATTAATTCATCCATATATTTTTGAGCTGCAGATTTTTGCTCGGCTTGAATATCATCAATCAATCCAAAATCAAGTTCAGCAAAGCGCTCTTCCTCTACTTCATAGGCAGTCAAATGAACATTCACACCAGACTTTAATTGATAGTTTACCTTCATAGTGGATTCAGCATCTTCAAATGCATTTTTCTCAACTACGTCTAACATCTGAAATGACGATAGCGCATTAGTCACTTGATGCAACTCAGCTTCTATCGCTTGCGAAGTTGGATCGGTTAAATTAATGACTTCAAATGTATTTTCTTCATCACCTTTATTGCTAATTTCCAGCTTAGAACCATCTTCTAACAAAATTGTAACACCAGCGACATCATTTGGCTCAACACTAAGAATGTTTTTGCGCAACCAATACGCTGGCTCATGTTTTAAATCAATTTTACGATCAATTAACCAGCTAACATCACTATTAGCTGGTCGCACATAACGTGACTTGTTTATTTGTGGGCCAGGCTTACCAATAATCAAATTACTTGTTTGGCCGCTATAGCTCACAACTGCTTCAACACCTTGTGCATCAATTTGATTTACGCTTTCAACACCAAGCTTTACATACAAATCAGGATTAGCTGTTTTTTGTTCAACAATTTTAGCTTCAGCCAGGCTCAACAACACTGAACGTATTTTAGATATATCAGCGGGATATTGATTTCTTTCTTTAACTGTCCAGCCATCCTGTAGACGCTGCAATGTAGATAAAGTCTGATTATTAGCTCCAATCACTTGCAACTCAGAGACATCATTTAGTACTGTTTGAAGCTTTGGCAATATCGCTAAGCCAATACTCTCTGAAGTATTAATACTATTTTTTTTAGCAGAGAAAAAATACGCACCAGCGCCGACGAGTAAAAATATAATTAATATACCAAGAGATTTTGTATTCATAGTTTTATACGCGCTGTTAGGCTCGTTTGTTAATACGTATTGCAGACAATACCAATGCCAGAATTGTTAAAATTACTGCCACCAAACCAATATTGATTACCTTTAACCAGGAGCCTAAGTTTTGAATGTTTTTATTTAATTCATGACGAACCTTTCTTAACTCTTTTCTCACCTGCAGCTTCTCTGCTTGAAAACGCTGAATCTCAGCACTTTGTTCAGGACTGAGAATAGTAGAGCTTTGATCATTACGCTGAGATTGTAACTGTGCAATTTTTTGCTCAGCACTTCTTAACTTGTTTTGCAGAATTTGTTCTTGCGCACGAAATTGATCATCAGCTTCTCTGCGCAATTCTTCTACGCGAGTAAATGGCTTAGTTGCCGTTGCTCGGCCACGCACACTAATAAGGTCAGAACTGCCCAACAAATTATCCACTGCGTTTACTGCAAAGTCACCATTAGACGCCCATGCATCTGTGATTTTTTGACCCAAGAAATCTTGAACTTTCACCCACATACGATCAGTTAACATATCTACATCAGCAACCACAATCACATTCACTGTCTGGGCTAACTTTTCGATATGGTTATTGTTATCAATATCTTCTGGAGCACCTTTGGGGAAAGCTGAGTTAGGCTGCATTTGAAAACGGCCCGCAATCACATATTCTTTTTCTGTTGGATTAAAGTTTTCAGATAAGCTAGAGACTTTAGGCAAAAATCTAAACTTGGAACTCTCAAATAGAACTGCTTCATTACTAGTATGTATTAACGGTTCAAAAGTCACATCCGCACCTTCTTTAGGCTTAACAGTTCCTGCCATCGCAACGGTAATGAAATCCAGACTAGAAGTGATCACATCGTCTGCTTGAAATGCTTCTTTATCTAATCCTAAAATCGAATAATGAGGCTCTTGCTGCCCATTTCCCACATCAACTGTTAAAGCATACTTACGGTCACCAATAACTTCTGCCGGAGAATAATCTATGCCCCAGGCATCAAATAGTAACTTAAGGTTTGAACTACGCACACCTGATGCTTCAATCGGGGAATCAGGATCCACCAGCGGCACATCTGCTTCGGCATAAGGATCAACATACACAATAAGATTGCCGCCATTCATGACATATTGATCAATTGCATATAATGTCTTCTCACTTAAATCTTTAGGATGCACTAACATCAAAAGCTCTAAGTCTTGATCAAACTCTGTTACTGTAAAATCAATACTCTTAATTTCAAACAGCTGTTGAAGTTGATTGGTAATTATCCAAGGGTCACGAATTTTTTGCGTTTCAATATCAAAAGAAGAAAACATAGGCACTTTTGACAATAGTCCCACTACAGGTTTCTTAGTATTAATTAAGGTATAAATTAATTTAGTGACGTCATATTCTAAGAACTGCTCTTTGTTTGGCTGAAAGAATGGTATCAACTGGGATTCACCCACTGAGTTACTCCCCGCCAAACCAAAATAGATCGTATTGCCACCTGGCCCTGTCGGCACAGCTTGCAAACCAAACTCTGCGGCTTGATCTTCTTCCTCTGAATAAGGAATAGGATCAATCTCATGTAAAGTTATCTTGCCATTAGATAGCTGGGCATACTCCTGCAACAACTCGCGCACTCTATTGGCATAAATTCTTAACTGCGGTATTTCCTGGCTTACTTGATCAGAAAAAAAGTAATGCAGTGTCACTGGCTCTTGAATACTTTTTAAAATATTCAACGTGCCAGGGGAAAGCGTATACAATTTATCTTCAGTTAAATCTACACGAGTGCTTTTAAATAAATTACCACTGATCATATTCACTAACACGAATAAAACAGCCAATATTATCAATCCTGAATAACTGATGGTTTTACTCATTGTTTTTACTTTATCAGAACTCATAGTTAACTAGCCTTCTTCATTTCGATAACGACTGCATTGGCATACAACCAACAACCAATTAATGTCGCAAAATAAATAATATCGCGCAGATCAATCACACCTTTGCTAATAGAGGTGTAATGCGTCAAAAAGCTTAACGAAGCAATGGCATCTACAATATATTGTGGCGCCCAGCCTCGGAAAAATTCGAGCACAATAGGAAATCCACTTAGTAAGAAGGCAAAACAGATCACCACACTAATAATAAAAGCAATGACTTGATTCTTTGTAGTAGCCGATATGCATGCACCAATAGCAAGGAAACCTCCCGCCATTAACAAGCTGCCAATATATGCTGCGAGAATAATGCCATTATCCGGGTCACCCAAGTAATTTACCGTAATCCAAAGTGGAAAAGTCAAAAGCAATGCGATACCGGTAAATAACCATGCTGCCAAGAACTTGCCTATCACCGCTTCAATCATAGTTATAGGTAGCGTTAGCAATAATTCAATGTTGCCAGACTTGCGTTCTTCAGCCCATAAGCGCATTGATATAGCGGGAACTAAAAACAGATACAACCATGGATGAAAATTAAAGAATGGTGCAAGGTCTGCTTGACCACGCTCATAAAAATTACCCATATGGAAAGTTAACGCGCCACTGAGCACTAAAAATATCACTATAAACACATATGCTACCGGTGTTGCGAAATAGCTTTCCAATTCACGCTTAAAGATAATGCCTATATTTTTCATGACAAGCCCTCGGCATATGTTATTTCTCTAAATACATCATCCAGCCGGCCGGTTGGTGATCTTGAGATCAATTCCTTTGGCGTTTCATTAGCAACAACTTTACCGTTAGCAATAATCATTGCTCGTGAACACACTGCATCAACCTCTGATAAAATATGCGTAGATATCACTATAATTTTGTCCTGCGCCATATTTTTAATAAGCTCACGCACTTCGTATTTTTGATTGGGATCTAAACCATCAGTGGGTTCATCCAAAATTAGCACTTGAGGGTCGTGCAAAATTGCTTGCGATAACCCCACTCGGCGTTTAAAACCTTTGGACAATGTTTCAATTGGACGATTAATTACTTGTTGTAAATGCAACTGAGAAATCACCGTATCTATTCGCCCTGCTCTTTTTGCGCCCTTAAGCCCTCTAACATCAGCAATAAATTGCAGAAACTGAAGCGGGGTCATTTCTCCGTAACTAGGCGCACCCTCTGGAAGATAACCGATCTCTCTTTTGGCATTTAGGGAGTCGCCCTCAACCGTATGGCCACAGACGCGAATAGTGCCGGAGGTAGGAGCGAGAAAACCGGTAATCATTTTCATAGTAGTCGATTTACCCGCGCCGTTGGGGCCCAGAAAACCCAGGACTTGGCCAGGTTCCACCGTGAAGGAAATATCGTTGACTGCTGTTAAAGCACCGAATTTTTTGACTAAATTTTCAATTTCGATCATAAATCATGACACTTTTATTGTTATTTTATTAAGTTCAAGATGAACTATACACGCCGATAAAACTGGTATTTTTTACCAAATTCGTTACTCACTGACAAGTAGATGACACTGTCGGGATATAGTGAGTTCCGCACTCTCCTCTTCAGTGATCTCGGTTATCTCACCGGTACGAACATTCAGACGTAAATATCGAATCACCTCCGTACCATCATCCAATACAATCGAAGTTCTTATACTGATTATCTCAACATCACCAGGAAGTAATGTATTACTCTCAAGCACACCTGCTGCCAACTCAGCCGGCTCCGCAACTAGATTGAGCAGGTTTTCAGGGACAACATTATCTGCCGCAGGAATATTTATTGCTAGTGTGCCAACTATCTCATTACCACTTTGATTGTCAGATCGGGTCTGAACTATTACACTTGTGGTAGCTTAGACCTGATCGTACAGTTACCGGTTGAAGATAAGGTGTCTGTCAGTTTAGATTTGAGCTAAATTCTTTTCTGCCCAAATCGATTTGCCATCAAGTAATATCTCTATGGGTGTTCTACCACCGCACATTTTGCCTTGATGAGTGCGTTCATTGTGATAATTTTCTATCCAGCACAAAAAGCAGTATCCCCAACAACTTGAAAAAAATGATACACCAGCAAAGCAATCGCTAAAAACAGAAAGAAGCGATAAATCCATACACCCCATGCATATAAAACCAGCTTCCTCCTGGTGAGACTGGAAACATTTTCAGGTGCTGTACGATTTAGACCAAACAGTATCTCAGTTAACTTCCATTTCCCCAGACTAAACGATTTTCTTTGTAAGTTTTCAATTCCCCACCAGCCCGAAAGAATATAATAGCCATCAAAACGCATGAAGATATTCAGATTGATCGACAAAGATAATATCCAACTACTTGTCGCCAACACAAAAGCCAGACTTCTCAAAGTTCCTTCCGGCATAAATGCCCATGCAAACATAGTTCTACCATCATCCCGGCAAAACCAATTTTCAATCGTTGTCTTCTTGATGTTAACCGCTAGGCATTATTCGCTTCCCATAACCACAGAAGGTGTTATTGCCTCTGGAGCGAGAGGCGTTATCAATAAAGTAAGGGGAATTGATAATGAAACTGCGATTGAGTCTATTAGAAATTTGTTAGCCGTTATTGAGCAGTAATCATATAAACAGCTTAAAAGGGTTTTTTATTCCGGTAAAAAGGTACTGAAACAAAAAGGCAAAGCCACTAGAGATAGCTATTCCTCCAAGCACCCAAAGCCAAGGGTATTCTTCGTCGAAGAAGTGGAAGAATAAGAAGCCAATACTAATCAGGATGGCTAACACCCAAACTATGAAAGAAAGTCGTATCAAGAAGTTCTGCATTAAGAAATGCTAACACATCTAAATATGGAGTCAAATATATCCCAAGTGGGTGCTCCTTCACTATTTGAAGGACCCTCTAACAAGGTAAGGTCTTGCCTTAACTCTGGCAAAACAACATCTTCGACGCTGGCGTTATCAACCTCAATCGCATAACTCAGCCCGGCATCTTCTGCCATTACCTCACTCATAAACCAACTAATTGTCTAAGCACATCTGTGCATCGCTTAAGATAATGCCCTCCTTGGCAATTTCTTCTTCGAGTGCTTTGAGTCGTTTCTTGAAGTGCTCTTGATGATGGCGCAGCCAAACGGAACGCACACCGCTACCAGCGATCAACACACCAGTTCATTGCTGCTTCGATGTCGCCCAACCGCGGGCTGTTCAATCGCTGACGTAACCACTGCATGTGCTGTGGGTTCATCCACACGGTTTTTACTATTGGCTGTTCTACGACTCTTGTCAATCCGTGAGTCAATGCCACCTTCTTCAACCCGCTGTTGATAACGATAGAATGTGTCTCGCGACACCCCCATGACTTGACAGGCGCTAGATACGTTGCCCAGTTCTTCTGCTAAGTTGGGCAAGCCCGCCTTGTGTTTAAGGACTGGATTGTTAGTATGAAGCATGAGAGTTACCTGCCTTTTTGATTTGATTTAAAGATTTCAACACCTTTATCAAAACGGGTAACTCTCGCTTTTGCAACCCTTGTGGATTGCTAATTGTCAGATCGGGTCTGAACTATTACAAATAAAAACAGGCCCGCTTCTGGTTTGTTACTGCTTTTTGAAGCACGCACCAATAACTGTGTCGGCACCGTCCAATGACCGGTATGCAATAACAATGATTGTTCTGCGGACAGGCACCAGTCATCACCAAAACGCTCATTCAAGTACACCGCTGCAAATGTCCAGAAGGAGGTGTACCAGGAAGTGGTCTCCCCCACCCCTTCATCAGGACGGGAAGCAATGAACCAACCGTTTAATACTTTATAATAAAAAACCGTTGTCTACTAAACGTTCTTGATGGCTGCGCGTAAAATCACTCTAGATGAAACATCGTGTAGACAGTGCCAAAGGCAAACTCATATACAGCCATCGTATGTCAGTTGTTGAGCCTGTCTTCGGCAACATCGGTACAAACAAACGTTTAAACCGCTTTAGCTTACGCAGTCAGAAAAAAGTGCAAGCACAATGGCCGTTATTATTGTATGGTGATAACATTGAGAAGTTAGCCAATTACGGTAGATTGGCCGCATAGCGCAGCACTGAGCGATGGATAGGCGATAAACAAGCCCACGAACCATAATGAAGGTAAGATAAGGTGCATGAAATCCGAATCAAAATAAATATTTGGGATAAAAATTGCTTGAAGAATTCAAGCAATTTTATAACTGCGTATAAAAAAACGGAGATTCCATTTATTCCTTAATTATTGGACTTAAAATTGGCTTCCCAATGGAGATGCCTAGAATGATTGAAAGTGTAGAATGGGATGTAGAGAGAAATTCATTCTTATGTAGTTTTGAAGATCAATTTTGCGGACTTGGTCTGGACGATGCAATGTTTGACGAATGGGTAGAATATTTTGAAGAAGACGGGTGGCTCTTTAGTAAACCCCACTTCATAGATGAAGACTTACGCTTGGAATTCGGATAAAAATAACACCCTCATAAATGAAAGAAATATTTCATTTGAGGAAGTTGTTCTTCATATACAACTGGGAAATGAAGTAGATATCTACGATCACCCAAATCAGGAACGCTATCCAAGCCAGAAAATTTCTGTTGTCTTAATCGAAGATTATGCGTACCTCGTACCCTTTGTTGAAGATAAAGAAAAGATATTTTTAAAAACAATCATTCCTAGCCGTGAAGCTACAAAACATTATCTTGGTGGCTCAAATGAATAAATTAAACTCTGAAGAAAGTGAAATCCTTGAAGCCTTTGATAAAGGGATGCTTAAAAAAAGCAAAAACATCAAAAAACAAATAACAGAACATAGAGCTGTTGCAGAAGCTACTTTTAAAGAAGATGTACGTATAAACATTCGTCTGTCATCAAGAGATCTTCATTCTTTGCAAGCAAGAGCACTCAAAGAAGGAATGCCATATCAAACACTCGTATCTAGTGTTTTACACAAATATGTTGATGGGCAACTAGTTGATAAAGCAGCTAACAAATAGCTCCAACGGACTTTTAGTACTGTGCGTCTTTTGTGCATGGCTTCGCCATGTTTAGCACAAAACACCCGCCACCAAAAGCCGCTGAGCAAACGTTATGCGCTCAATCGACCAAGGTCGGGAAACAGAGTGGCTACAACTCATGGGGAACACGGAGACATGACGCTACCAACTAAGAGGCGAGCTTTATCCATGATCTGTAATAGTTCAGACCCGATCTGACAATTAGCAATCCACAAGGGTTGCAAAAGCGAGAGTTACCCGTTTTGATAAAGGTGTTGAAATCTTTAAATCAAATCAAAAAGGCAGGTAACTCTCATGCTTCATACTAACAATCCAATCCTTAAACACAAGGCGGGCTTGCTCAACTTAGCAGAAGAACTGGGCAACGTATCTAGCGCGTCACGAAGAGAATAACCACTCTGAAACTTGTTTTTAATTTCTCCGAATATTTCCCCGATTTTATATTCAATCGTATCGGAGCTGGTTGCGCGCTGCTTGAAACCTTTCAAGTATGGAAAAAATTTGTCATTCACACATTCGATAAGATCATCACCGATCAATGCCACATCGTGATCAAATGATCCATCTTCCTTTTTTGGCGCAGCCTGCTTTTTGTCGAAGGACATCATCTATACTTTTGAATACTTGCTCAAACATCTTTTACCTATAATTGTTTCATTAGTTAGCCAATCTGTACCAAGTTGCCCGTGCCTTCCCATGTCTCTGAATACGCCCTTCACTAACCAGCTCACGCAACCTAATTTTCAATGTGTTTTGATTCCCGCCTGTATATTCCACCATCTGCGCAATCGTTAAACGCCCATGCTCTTCCAAGAGCTTCAACACCTGAACAGAAAGTAACGGTAATGAGGTATCACTGGCAGTCTTTTCTTGCTCTACCTTAACGGCAAGATTGACCTTTTGTTTTTTCAGGCAGCGCAGGAAAAAACCTAACTAAGGTTCCCAATCAGGATTATTATTAAGCGTAGTTTGGGTACGCCGAAGCGCTTTGTAATAGAGGTCTTTATTCTCTTCAACAATGCTTTCCAGCGAAGCATAAGGCACATATTCATAGCCTGCCCGTAACAGCAGCAACGTGGTTAAAATCCGTGAGAGCCTGCCATTACCATCCTGAAACGGATGGACGGCCAAAAACACCACATTGAAAACAGCGATAATAAGCAACGGATGCATGGCCGATTCATCAAAAGCTTTGGATGCCCATCGCACTAACTCTTCCATTTCTCTAGGCGTATCAAATGGCGTTGCTGTTTCAAACACGACACCAATTTCACGTCCATCAGCGTCTTTTGCTACCACATGGTTGGCGAGTGTTTTGTAAGAGCCGCGATGCCGATCATCCTTGGTGCTGTGACGGAGCAAAGTCTGATGTAATTGACGGATATGGTTTTCGGTAAGATGCAGGTCTTCACAGGCTTGAAACACTAAGTCCATCGCTTCGGCATATCCTGCCACTTCTTGCTCATCACAGGTGTTAAAAGAGGTGGAACTGAGGTTTGAAAGCAGCGTTTCCACCTGGACATCAGAGAGCTTTGCCCCCTCAATCCGCGTAGATGAGCCAACACTTTCTATAGTGGCCACCTTACGCAATTGTTGTAAGCGTTCCGGTGAGAGTGTTTTTAATGCCTGCCATTGGCCTTTGAACTCATCGATTTCAGCGATAAGCTGCAAAATATCCTGTCCAACAGTGATCAGTGGCTCTTTCATGCATACCTTATTTGCAACGGGTAACACCCGATTCTTGTACCTGATTATGCCCGATAATATCCGATAGCTTAGTCTTATTTTTCTGGCCTCCAGCATCGCCTCCAAAGACGCCCCCTTGGTCCGTGATCCAGCACCGAAAGGCTGGTTGTTTCCATCGGCAATACAGTGGCGCGCATCCAATCCGCGCAGGGTTGGTCTTGATTAAACTATGACCAGTTTACGGCATTACTTCCGTTTATGGCGACACTAAAGTTTATGGTAACGCGTGGGTTTACGGCAGCACGAAAATTTACGACATCGCCCATTGTGGCGAAGCATGGAAAACGAACACCAAGACCAGGAGATCTGAACAATGCGTATAGATACACGAGAGAAACTCCATGGTACACTTTGAAAAAGACGCTTAGGGAATACGGGAAAACCGCATAGTTAGTAAATATCGGCACCCCGAAAGACTTATAAGATCTTACTTATCTCTGCGTTTGTAGTTACTGAAAATATTATAACTAAATCCAAGCAGCTAAGTTTTACTGAATTGTTACAACATGTTAAAAGTTACATTATATTCTCTATTAACAATGGACTAATATTCACTAGTCATTCTAACCATTATAGCCGCTCCCACTTTGCCTATTAATTTTACGTTTTTAATTACAGCATGTCGGCAGCTATTAAAATTAGGGATTGATAACTTAAAAATAGAAATAAATTTATAAACCTAAAACCCTTTTGTATTTTTTTCCACCCACCGACTTTGTTGTTCCAACTTTTCTTTCTTCCAAAATGGCGCAGTTGATTTTAATGTTTCCATAATCATTCTACTGGCCTCATAAGCTTGTTTGCGATGTGAAGACCATACCGCCACACATACAATAGAATCTCCCGGAAATACATCTCCCACCCTGTGGGCAATACATACATCAATAAGATTCCATTCGCTCATAGCATGGTTGATGATTTTTTCTAAATTTTTCTCGGTCATCCCAGGATAGTGTTCGAGAAACATAGACTCCACATTATCACCTTGATTAAAGTCCCGCATAGTGCCAACAAATACCAGCGTTGCACCAAAATCATGCTCCAGCTGCGCCTGTTCATCCTGATATGATTGCACCCATTCCCATGGATTATATGGCTGACTGAAAATTTCTACTTTCATACAATAATTAAAGTCGTTTAAGTTTGATCACTGCTGGTAATACACTTTTCGCTTATGGTAGTTTGCATAATAATCGTTTTAAACAATAATCTATACACCACTGATGAAAACCGTATTTCACGCATTAAACTCTTTAGAAGCTCATATTGTTAAGGGTTTACTAGAGAACGAAGGTATTGCCTCAAATATTCTTGGTGAATATCTCCAAGGCGCAATGGGTGAGCTTCCGGCTAACGGATTCATTAGAGTAGTAGTCGAAGAAAATGATTACAGCCAAGCCACGCAAGTCATTGAGAACTGGGGCGAGGCAAAAATTATTGCTTAAAGAACATTTACCTAAAGAGCATTTATGATAGATAAAAACAGGAAGTTAATCCCCTTATCCATTGCAGTGCTGACTATTTCAGACTCACGCACCGAAGAAGATGATAAGTCTGGCAAGTTACTGGTTACCCGCCTTAAACAAGCAGGCCATTCGCTATGCGAGAAGACAATTGTAGCCGATGATATTTACCAAATACGCGCAACTGTATCGCGCTGGATTGTAGAACAAAAACCTCAAGTCATTATCACTACAGGTGGAACAGGTGTTACCGGCCGTGATGGCACGCCAGAAGCTGTGAAACCCTTATTGGATAAAGAAATACAGGGCTTTGGCGAAATGTTCAGAGTGTTATCCTTCGAGACTATTGGCACCTCAACATTGCAGTCTCGTGCAACGGCAGGTGTTGCTAACGGCACATATATTTTCTGCTTGCCGGGTTCTTCAGGTGCATGTGCAGATGCATGGGATAAGTTGATTAGCCAGCAATTAGACTATCGTCATCGCCCGTGTAATTTAGTTGAGCTTATTCCTCGCTTGCTAGAGAGATAATCAAGGCAAATAGTTTAAACACGAGTGCGCATAAAACCTGCTACTTGGAAAAATGTTTTGCCAAGTTCTTGTTGTAACTGTGTGTGTGGGGTAATTTAACTCACGCATAGCAGTGATCATACAATGCATCCATTGATCTCTCTCTTCAACACCAATATTTAAATGTTTGTGCCTGAGCTTTAGCCATTCGGGATTGACATAAATCTCACCAAATAATTTAGGCCCGCCAAACCACTCACAAAGATAGTTAGCTAATCGTTTGCGGGAGCGCGTTAAGTTGTCGGGATGTAAATTTAGAACATGGCTGGCAACTGCATCACGCTGCATGACATCATAAAATTGATTAGCTAGTTTGGTTATCTCTGTTTGACCGCCAATACGCTCATAAAAAGAATTCTGGTTAGCCACCGATATAAGACATTTCTACTTTGTGGACGACGTTATTGCCTTTGCCTCTCACTTCAGAGTAACGATCACTACGATCTTTCCATGTATTGGTAATCACTTCATTAATAAATTCATCTGAAGCACCTTGACGTAAAAGACGGCGCAAATCGACACCTTGAGAAGCGAACAAACAAGTATAGATACTTCCTTCTGCTGAAAGACGTAGGCGATTACAATCCCCACAAAATGCTTGAGTCACTGAAGTAATTAGACCAATCTCGCCGCCGCCATCTTTATAACGCCAGCGTTTAGCCACTTCACCTGTGTAATCAGGATCTGTAGGTTGCATGGGAAATTTCTGTTGAATGCAATCTACAATTTCTTGCCCGGAAACCACTTGCTGCATGTTCCAACCATTGGTATTGCCAACATCCATGAATTCGATGAAGCGCAATATATTACCTGTGCCTTTAAAATATTCAGCCATGGGCAAAATATCATCTTCATTAACACCTTTCTGCACTACCATATTCACTTTAATCGACTCAAATCCGGCACTACGCGCATTATCAATACCGTCCAATACTTTTTGCACAGATACTTTCATGTCATTCATTCGCATAAAAGTATCTTGATTGATTGCGTCTAAACTCACTGTAATTCGATGCAAACCAGCTCGTTTCAATTCGCATGCTTTTGCTAAAGTAAGTAACGATGCATTGGTTGTTAAAGCAATATCTTCAACACCGGAAATTTTGCTGAGTTCGGCAATCAGCACATCAAGGTTCTTACGCAACATGGGCTCACCGCCAGTCAAACGTAATTTACGCACGCCGTTGTTAACAAATAATTGCGCTAGTCGGGTAACCTCTTCAAATGACAACAAGTCATTGCGCACTAGAAACTGATGCTTAGAATTAAACACTTGTTTCGGCATACAATAGGTGCAACGAAAGTTACAACGATCTGTCACCGAGATACGCAAATCTCGCATGCTTCGATTGTATTGGTCGTTCAATTCAGTCATGTGTAACATTCGCTACTAATAATTTTACGGATTTTAAATTGTCTATGCAATTCGTTGTTCAACGTACTGGGTTCTTTGTCGGGCCATTGGCTGCTTTATGCCTATACTTTGCCCTACCTGACCAATATGTCGATATCCATAAAGCGTTAATTCCGCTTACTTTCTCAGCAAAAACAACGCTTTGCATGACTGTTTGGATGGCAATTTGGTGGCTATCTGAGGCCATTGATATTAGTGCTACCGCACTACTCCCAATTGCCATGTTCCCCTTACTTAATATTGCAGACATCAAGGCTACTACTGCTCCGTATGCATCCCATCTGATTTTCTTGTTTATGGGGGGATTTTTGATTGCACTTGCTATGCAACGTTGGAAATTAGATCACAGATTAGCCAATACCGTATTGGCTATGGTTGGCAATAATCATAAAAGGATTGTTGCCGGATTCATGTTTTCATCTGCCGTGTTAAGCGCCTTCATTTCAAATACGGCCACCACCGCCGTCATGTTGCCTATAGGTTTAAGTGTGATTGCCCTGTATACAAGACATCAGCATGAAGGCTTTGCCAATCTCAGCCAACACAATTTTGCCCGCTGCATGATGCTTGGTATTGCTTACGCAGCATCGGTCGGCGGGACTATGACTTTAATTGGCACTGCTCCTAATCTATTTTTAGCCAGCTTTCTGGAAGACAGCATCAGCAGCGAATTTCAGCTAGAGATTAGTTTTATTAAGTGGCTCTCTTTTGCTGCCCCTCTAGCTATTATTTTCTTACCGATAATATGGCTGGTATTAACTAGGCTAGTATTTCCATTTCAAGCCAACGCACTTAATCAACAATCGGCAACACTGACAAAACAGCAGAGCAAAATGGATCGCGGCCAAAAAATTACCATTTTTATTTTCCTCGCGACAGTCATTGTTTGGATCACCAGACCTTTGTTACAAGGGATTACTGTCACCATTAATCAACAAGCCATTCAACCGCTACATCAACTGAGTGATCCTGGCATTGCAATGCTAGCGGCGATGTTATTGTTTATCATTCCAGTCAACTTCAAACAAAAAGTATTTGTACTTGATTGGCCAACAGCAAAAAAATTACCCTGGGGAGTTTTTATTTTGTTTGGTGGAGGGCTTACTCTCGCCAAGGCAATCAAGACTAACGGAGTTGCCGAATATATCGGCTCACAAGCATTGTTTCTTCATAATGTTCCCGAATTATTATTTGTGTTGATTATCTGTAGCAGTGTTATTTTCCTAACTGAGCTTACCTCCAATACTGCTACTACGGCGACTCTAGTCCCTATTCTTGCAGGCATGGCTATTGGTGCGGACGTACACCCTTACTTACTTATATTTCCAGCAACGTTAGCTGCAAGCTTTGCTTTCATGATGCCAATTGCAACACCACCCAATGCTATTGTATTTGGCTCCGGTCACATTACCATTCCAGAAATGTGTAAAGCTGGATTATGGTTGAATATAATTGCTGTTGTGTTGATTACTGCATTTACGTACTTAGTGATCAAGCCTGTCGTTGGCTTTTAACTTAACAGTACACCCAACACAGACCATTATTCATCCCAGCCATAATCATGTAACAGTTCTTCACCTTTGTTAATATCCCTGAGTGCAACTACTGTGAAGTCATCATAGTAAACAGCATTTGGTTGATTAGAGTGATTAATAAAGCGCAGGTCACATTTCACATTATAAGGTTTATCTTTTACCCACAATGTATACATGTTTGATTTGGATTTTTTAGTTTTCTTTATTTTGCACTTGCCAATCACAGTATTTTTGCGGATCTTTTTTGCGCTAAATAATCCTTTTCCGTGAATACCACTTGTTTTAACTTTTATCATCATGAGTTCCGGTTAAATTTTTCCACAAAGAGTTGGTTTAAGGCAGTTTAGCAAACTATATTATTCAACTGCTGTCATTAATTACCATGGGTATAACGACAACCAAAAGCCACCCCAACTAATCAAAGCCAAACCTGAAGCTAGCCTTACGGGCTTAGCAGAAACAGGCGAAATTTTTTCAGCCAGTACAAAAAAGGCAATGACTAGCATCCACATTACATTCATTACACCTACAGCAAACATCACCGCCATCAACGCCCAGCAACAACCAATGCAATAAATACCGTGATGTATACCCATACGGATAGCTCCCCAATGACCTTCTCTCCAACTTGTCATTAGGTAATGTAATGGGCTGCGACATAATTCTAAACATGCGTCCTTCCAGGGTGTCCATTGATATATTCCCGCTAACAGCAGGATTATCCCACTCAACAGATAACTGCGGCTATCCATCATAGGATTCAACAGACCGGTAATGTGCAAAGGATATTGAACAAATGAGATGATGATACTAAACAAAATCCATGCGATTAAATAACCGCATAAAAAAACAATGGTTGGCGTATAGGCTTGACCTTTAGATTTTTTACTGCGAGTGACGGTCACGTACAACGAGACCATGGGAAGCACTGATGGTGTCATCATGGCTATCATCATAACAGCCCACATAACAAACAGCATCCAGAAATCATATAATTGCCACGATCGGGTTCCCGCACGAGGTGGCATCCACATGTCGACTACATCCATGTGTAGCATTGCCCACCCCATGTAAGCCATATAACTCCAGGCAGCTAAACAAATTGCCAGCATCGCGCTATACACAATCAAATGATCGCGGCTGAAATAATTTAGTTTTATTGATTCAACTGTCATAAATAATGCTTTAAAAAATAAACACTTGGCACAATAGTTATAATAATAACAAGCACTTAACAAGTTTGTATTTCACTGGCTGATGAGTATACTGTTCAATGACAACAACATAAAAACACTCATTTAGAGAATGCATTGATGGCTGGCAACTGGAGTCTTGAAGGAAATTATTTTGAATCATGTACTTGCGATTTGGTATGCCCATGCATTTTTTTAATGCCTCCCACTAAAGGTTACTGTCATGCCCTTGTCGGGTGGAAAATAGAGAAAGGCAACCTGGGTGAAGTGAAACTTGATGGCATCAAGGTCGCTGTATACCTAGAGGCACCAGGTATGCTAACCGATGGTGGATGGAAGGTTAATTTATATATTGATGACGCAGCAACTGAAATGCAGGTGATGGCTATCAGTGAATTATGGAGCGGCAAACATGGCGGACATCTCGCAGTTATTGTAGGACTTATTAGTGAAGTAAAAACGGTGGAACAAGCACCGATAGAATTTACTATCGAAGGTAAAAAGCACCATTTAAAGATTGGCAAAGTTGGTGAAAATGAAATGTATACCATTGAAGGTGAAGATGGCGGTGACGTTATTGTCAGCAACCACCCACTTGCAGTCGCTCCCGGCAACCCTATTAGGGTAGCGAAATCGAAGAAGACCTGGTACCGCAGTAATGGTATAGACCATACACATTCAAATACTGTTGGACTAGCCGCAGCATTTCAATATAGCGCTAACTGAAGTTAGACTCATTAACTAGAACATAAAGACTATTCTTTAAGTCCTTTATTTACAGCTAGCCTTAATACTTCTATGAAGATTGTTTTACTAGCAGCCATTATATCGCTGACCACCATCATTATCGCACATGCAGGCTGGTTTAGCTCCGATAACTACTGGGAATATATATTAGATAATATGCAAAATATCCAAAGCGACACTATTGCTAAAGAAGTAGTCTCCTCTTGTAAAGACAAATTTGCATTCCACGATAGGATATTTGTAGAGAAAAAACGACCCTGGTTTGGGCCTAAAACCGCAAGTGATTGTGTATTGAAATACGGCAAGCAAGTGCAGACAGAAATTGGGGCAAGATATATTCAGTCGGCCTGCTATAAGCTATACCCCAATAATTAGTAAACATAATCGTGAATACTAAAATTATCATTAGTTTTTCGTTAGCCCTATTAATATCACTGACCACCAGCGGGTGTGGCATCGACAATTATATTAATAGTAAAAAAATTGCTGCCGCGCCCGTTTATAAAGCACCATCCAAGACCAGCGAATGCGAATTTAGCGAATTAAGAATTCAACGTGTTGTTAACTATATTAATGCGCTGCGCTTACAGCCTCGCGCCTGTGGAGACAAATTATATCCTGCCACTTCTAAAATCGCGTGGAATAATAAGTTATCTATGGCTGCTGTTTCACACTCCGATGACATGGCGAACAATAATTTCTTCAACCATAAAGGTACATCAGGTTTAATTGCTAGCGACCGTGTCTCTAATACCGGGTACGACTGGAAAACAGTCGCGGAAAATATTGCAGGCGGCACAGACACACCCGAACAAACCATAGATCAATGGCTGGCGAGTCCCGGACACTGCCACAACCTGATGAATAGTGCGCACACTGAAATAGGGCTAGCCTGCACACGAAATAATTTATCGGACTACCGAATTTATTGGACCTTAGTACTGGCCTCTTCTAATTCGCTTTCTGACTCAGCTCAATAACAAACTTTTTAGCGAGCTAGTATTCTTGGTGGTTACAACAAGCAAAGAATAAAACTTGTGGTCTTCCCAATTTGGTAATTACTCACCGAATTTCTCTGACAGTCGATATTTTTCTTCCACACCGATTAAGTCGTTAAATTCGGCAAACTGCATGAGCTCACTTTCTTTGCCTAAAGTAGTGCCATCATCGCTTAATTTTTGATAGAAATCGCGCATACTTGCGGCCGCCGCATACAAGCCTGTTAGCGGATATAAAATCAACTGGAATCCCATATCGGCAAGCCCTTCTTTGGGCAGCACTGGTGTTTTACCACCTTCAATCATATTCGCAACCATTGGCTTAGGCACACGTTTACCTATTTCTTTCAATTGTTCTAGTGAACCTGGGGCTTCTACAAAACTTGCATCGGCACCCAATGCGCGTGCCCCTTCTACTCTGGCAATTGCTTCATCTAGTCCTAATACCGCTTCTGCATCTGTCCGTGCAACAATGAAAAAATCTGCGTCTCCACGCGCTTCTACAGCCGCCGCTATTTTTTGCAAATACTGCTCACGTTCAATGACTTTTTTATTGCGCATGTGGCCGCATTTTTTGGGCCATACTTGATCTTCCAAGAAACACCCTGCGGCGCCTGCGGCAATCAGATCTTTCACCGTGCGATAAACATTTAATGGATTCCCATAACCTGTATCGGCATCAACAATGACTGGAATATTAACGCTGGCACAAATCTGACGAGCACGATCGACTACTTCAGTTTGAGTCAGCAAGCCAAAATCAGGCTCACCAATCGTGGACGCTGCCAGTGAATAACCAGAGATAAATGCCATAGGAAAGCCTGCTTTTTCAGCAATTTTGGCAGACAGTGTGTCGTAAATACCCGGGAATGCTAAGGAACCGACTTGATCCAATATTTTTTGCACACGTGTAGCCGTCATAAACCCTCCGCACCTATTATTGTTTACATATTTAAAGTATAACTCAATAGATAATTAAAGCATGTAGTTGTAATAGTTGTTATATAATTGTGGTCTAGTCTTTAAGTTAACCATCACATACACAGATAATTATGAAAATATTTTCAGCAGTTTTTATTGCGCTACTATTTATTGGACTGCAAGCATGTTCAGATCAAAAGGATGCACAAACCTCAAAGAACAACACGCAGTTCGAAAATTCCACTACGCACTCTATTAGTAAAATTGTAGAGGCACAGGGCCCAATCAAGAACTCTGTTTTAGATGAGCTACAACAAGGTCGCTGGGAACTTGTTATGTTTTGGGCAACGTACTGTCATATATGTAAAAAAGATTTTGAAAAATTAGCTGAATTTATTGAAGACAACCCATCTCTCAATCTCACTATCATAGGCGTTGTTACTGATGGTTTAGAATCCAAGCAGAAAGCCATTAGTCAAATAACATCTCGTCACTTAAATTACACACATGTGCTAACAGATTTTGATCACAGCAACGAACTGTATCAAGACATTACTCAATCAAGATTGATAGGTGTACCTTCACAACTTTTATATAATGTTAAAAATGAATTGGTAAGTTTTAGTCATAAGGCTATTGATTTAGATGTATTAGAAATTATTACATCCGAATAAATAATAATAGAACGATGCAAGAACTAGACGATATCAATGCCGACCTTAGCCAACATGTAGTCGTTGATACTCTAAAAATGCAATGGCAACCCAGCCCAAGTGGTACGGTATGGCGCAAACCACTGTATCGACAAGGAGGAGAATTTGGTCCGGTTACAAGCATTGTAAAATACCAGCCAGGTGGTAAGTTTCGTACTCATGCACACCCTCAAGGTGAAGAAATCTTTGTGCTCGACGGTGAATTTTGTGATGACCATGGTCGTTACCCTACAGGCACTTATTTGTTAAATCCGGATGGCAGTAAACATGCACCCTACTCTGATACAGGTTGCACTTTATTGGTTAGATTACGTCAGTACGATGGCACTGATCGCGAGCAATTAGCCGTTAATACAAATGACATGGAATGGCGCCAAGGTATGGTTGAAGGCTTAACTGTGCTACCTCTATATTCACAGCCAAATCATCCTGAAAGTATGGCTTTAATACGCTGGCAACCAGACACTTATTTCCCTGAACATACGCACTCCGGCGGCGAGGAAATATTAGTCTTAGAAGGCATTTTTGAAGATGATTTTGGCCAATATCCCACAGGTACGTGGATTCGTAGTCCGCATTTGAGCAAGCACAAGCCTCACTCTAAAGAGGGCTGCCTAATTTATGTGCGTGTCGGCGGTTTGCCCGCACAATTCGATTAAATTTAATCGTGATAAATTGAATCTACGCTAGCAGATCGGTTTTTCTGTGCGATAGCAATTCCGACAAGAATAACGACTAATGCGATCAGCGCATTGATAGTTAATTTTTCTCCACCAAATACTACCCCTAGCAATACCGCCCATACAGGTATCAGATAATTAATCTGGGACAGAAATGCCGGACCCGCATGTCGAATCACTCTGAAATAAATAATAGTTGCTAAACCACTAGGGAAAATCCCCAAAAGAATGACTGCCCACATAGCCGTAGCTGAAGTCTCGGCCACCCACTCAAAGCCTTGCGATGCAGATAGCGGAATAATGACAATGGATGCCGTTAACAAAACACCGGCAGAAATTAACGGTAAACTAATTTTTGGTAACGAATGTGCAATCACAGAGTTAGCCGCATAACTAATCGCACCCATCAAGATTAGTAACATCGCCGATAAATGCAGCCAATCCAGTTGAGTTGAAACAATCAGCTCTGGCTGCATTAAAATTACCACACCGGCAAATCCAAGCAGAAAACCTATCACTTTGTTTTTAGTAATGCGTTCATCTGCCACAAAAAAATGCGCTAACACAACTGTTGTTAAAGGCATCATGGCCATCAAAATACCTGCCAAGCTACTATCTACGTATTGCTGCCCCCAAGTAATCACAAAAAATGGAATGCAGTTTCCTGTCAATGCCAACGCAAGCAATATTAACCAATAAGGCTTTAAGGTAGAAAGACGCTCGCCTTGATAATAAGCAATAGCTAGCAGAAGCAAAGCACCTATCACTATTCGCCCTGCTACCACCATGACAGGAGGCACTTCTTGCACAGCAATCTTGGTCAACAAAAATGCTGAACCGAACATGGCAACAAGCGCAAGTAAAGCCAGCCAATCAAATAGTCGAGGCAATTTCATTTAGAATAATAATCAGGTATGAATAATTTCTAGCTATAGAACTTTCATAGTTTAGAAGTTAGAAACTGGAAGCCAACATCAATAACGAACCAAGACTTTGTAGCTTAAAGTGACGCGCTTCTCAGCTGGTACTTTAACCAACCATTGAACTGTATGAGCATTCACTTTGTCATGTTTCAAACTACTCTCAATCATTTTCCAATCACCAGGAACAGGCTCTAATACTTTAACTACGACGTCCTCATCTTTTGCATTATGAATCTCAATCTCATAACTAGAACTCGCGGCATGTTTGTACTTACCAAATGCTGACTCTTTATTGTACGAGGTCTGTTTCTTTTTGGCAGTGACATCAAAAGCATCACCTAACTTTAAACGTATGGTTTCATCTTTAGGTGTGTGATCAATACGATCTTCACCAATAAATTGCGAATTACCGGAAGAGTCATTTTTCTTTTCATTTTTAAACTCGACAAACACAGCTACTTTTAACTTATCAGCAATCACACCATACCTGTTATAGTAGTAGTGCTGATTCCCCTGAAGCATAAATTCTTTATTTAATGGAACCCTACTGGCCGACAACAAAGCAACTTGCTTGGTTTGGTTCTGTAATACGTCAGTTTTATGCCCTAGCGTATACAGATGATATTCAAATAAACTTTCCTCAGCCATTTCAGCAATATTATCGGCAGCCATAGACTTCATCGTTCTTACATCTCTATGCTGGATTGCTCTCGGTTGATGAACACGATTGACATTACCGGCCACTAATTGCAATTTAGCGTTGTGATAACTAGCACCACTTTGGTTGTTTAATGTTACCCAACCATTTAAATCTAAATATTTTTCAGCTTTATCTAACTTAGCTACGTAATCAGCTTTCCAGTTCAAGCCACCAGACAAATAGCTTAATTCAAGCGTTTGTTTGTTACCCGCTTTACTATTAGCAAGAATTGACAAGGTAGGACGATCACGCAAATTATCCGGCACTTGATCATAAACAATACGACCCGGCGCACCCGTCTCAATACGGTCACCTATTTTCAACACCACACCATTGTTAGCACTTAACACCGTCGCCACCACTTCTTTTTCAGCGCACGTGGTTGGATGCGTTTTGATAACACGCACCTGCTTACCAACATATTTTTGTAATAGTTGTTGCGGTGTTAGTAAATCGTAATCAAAATTCTGCTCAAGTAAAGACAATGAATTTGGATGAGACAGACTGGTAATAATAGCGGTCTCAGGTCGAATTTGTGCGCTGACTTCTCTCACCGCGATTTTATTCAAGCCCTTATTTAATTTGAGATTACGCACATCTCGAATCAATGCTAAGTCTTGGTTGTACACTGTTAGCGAAAGTTCTTGCTGATCTTCAACAGTGGTTTTAATCTCTTCGGCATAAACAGGCGTTAAACTAGCAACCATTAGCAGCGCTAATACATAAAATCGTGCTAAATGCGAGTGGTGATTGATCATCAACTGCTGCATTCTTATGCTCCTTCTATAATAATAGGCTTACTAGTAGACCCATCCGCTCAAAAAAGGTTTAGTACCACGACTGAAATCACTTGTTATGCCAAAAGACCAGCTTACCCGTTCTAATTCACTATCGGTACAAGATTTTCTCAAAAAATCTGATGAGCTTGCGGCGCATACGAATAATAAAAACGCAGGTCGTTTACTGTTTGCCATGGATGCTACAGCTAGTAGAGAACATGCCTGGGATATGGCCTGCCAAATTCAAGCTGACATGTTTATGAGCACTGAAGAAATTGGCAACCTTGAGATTTCACTGTGCTATTACCGCGGATACAATGAATTTAAATCATTCGATTGGAGCAGTAATGCCAGCAAGCTTCGCGAGCAGATGTTACAAGTACGTTGCTCCCCTGGCCACACACAAATTAAACGCACACTGGAACATGCCATTGATAGTTGTGTTAAGCAAAAAATTAAAGCTGTTGTATTGGTCAGTGATTGCTTTGAAGAGTCGATTGATCAAGTCGGCATGCTGGCTGGAAAATTGGGCATGTTAGGTGTTCCGGTATTTGTATTTCATGAAGGTCATGACTCTGCGGCTAAAAATGCCTTTCAACATATTGCTCAACTGAGTCATGGTGCTTATTGTGCTTTTGATCACAATAGCGTGGCGCAATTAAAAGAATTATTGTGTGCAGTCGCTGCTTTTGCAGTAGGTGGATTCGATGCATTGGAAAAACATTCACAGCAAGGCAGCTCTATTGCGCGTTCTATAATTAAACAACTGCCTAAGCAAGCGCCTAAATAATTCATTATGGCAAGAATCATTTTAATTATCGCCGCAGTAATACTGGCGTTATTACTTTACCGGTGGATAAAACACCAGCCCGCTAATAAACGTTGGCAGTATATGATGATTATTGTGGGAGTGGCATTACTAGGGCTTGTTGCTACTGGTAAATTACATTGGTTATTCGCACTTGCCGGCGCATTAATTCCTGCACTTCAACGTATTATCAGCCTGGTTGCTTATTTGCCCATGCTGCAAAGAATGATGAATAGCTTTAGAGGAAACAAACCCAGCAGTGGACAGACATCACAAGTTGATACGGAATATCTGCAAATGGAATTAGATCATGATTCCGGAAAGCTATCCGGCATGGTTAAATCAGGATTGCTCTCGGGACGAAACCTAGATGACTTATCCATTGATGAACTACTGCAATTGCGCGACTACTATAATCAAAGTGATGAAGACTCCAGATTATTATTAGAGAATTACCTTGATTGCACACATGGCACCAACTGGCGTAGCGAAAATGATAGTTCATCCCATTCAAATAACAGTACAAGCAGCCATACACGTCTTTCAGAACAAGAAGCCTATGCTATTCTTGGTTTAGAGCCTGGGGCTGACAAGAAAGCTATTATTACTGCACATAAACGCCTAATACAGAAACTACACCCTGACCGCGGCGGCTCTAGTTATTTAGCGATTAAAATTAATCGAGCTAAAGACTTATTAATCAATCAACACTCTGATTAGATTTATGAATTTCAAATTCTGGCAGAAAAAAAACAAGCAGGTCAGAAACCCTGCTGACGACCAGCCTGAATATGAAGTTAAATCTTACTCCAAAGATGGTGGCTATATTCGTTCACCCATTCGTTCAGGGAAGAATCAAAATAGCTCCAGCTTTGGCGGCATGGGTGAACGTGAACTTCAGTTAAAATTAGAGTTACTTGTTGACCAAGTGCTATCTTCAAAGAATAGCGTGTTTGGGCCTGCACAAGCATTAGTAGGTTCGAGCTTGGCAGATCAAGAGCGATTCCTTAAATCGGTGGATACCATCTCGCTAACAGACGCTATGCTGGCATTTAATTTTTGCCATTTCGCGCCACCCAGCTTAAAAGTGATTGACGAAGAAGATTGGGCGTCATGGGTATCCCATCTATTAAAAATTTATCACGCCAGAGGAATGGATGATTGCATTAACGCAATGAAAAGAGTTGATGAATATGTCGACACCATTACCGCTGCCCCTACCTCAGTGAGTTTTGATGAGATCAGTCGAATTGTTGAAAGTGTGATTACCGGATTAAATGGGCGCGCGTTAAAGCTAGAACAAAGCGAGCAATTATTTACTGATACAGAAGTTATTCATTTACCTGAAAACATCTCTATATTCAAAAATCGTGAAGATAACTTTGCATTATATAAGTCAATCGCCGTGCATCAGTGGGCACAAACGTGGTTTGGCACATGGCGCGTGGACATACAACAACTTGTTGCAAACTTTGCAGACAAGCAAAAAGCCATTAACCTGTTTCATAAACTTGAAGCTGTCAGGTTAGACGCCAATATAAGGCGAGAACTCCCCGGCATTGGTCGCGCAATAGAAAAATTCAATTCTTTACTTGTTGCGAATGATTTATCACAACCCTGGCAGAGCGCCATTAGCACGTTATCGTCTAAAGAAGCGACGGCTCATGACAGCGCACGTATTGTTTATGAACTTTACGATCATGATTTCGCTCCCGAGGACACCCTATACCAGGGCGTATTAAATCCTGAGCTTGCCAAGCAAACTATGGAAGAGCGCATTGAACAAGACAAAGAAAACTTACAACTTGCCTTAGATGAGTTACAGAAAGAATCCAGTAACAACAATCAAGACATGCCTATTGATGACGAACAAGATGGCAATCGTTTTGAAGTACGTGAAATTGAAGACGATGAAATGCCTGATGGTTATTGTTTTGAACTGGAACTTGATGGTGAAACTATTGAGCCACCCGAAAACATTCAAGAACTGCTTGAGTCTATTCAGCAAGACTTGGGCAAAATTCCAGAGGATTATTTATCACCCGTTGACGACAACGCTTACCAGACAGGTGATGGTGATGAGCAACAAGACGATATCAATATTCGTGTCGGTGATGGCGAAGTATTCTTATATGATGAGTGGGACCACTCTCGACAAAAATATCGCAAAGAATGGTGTCATCTTCGGGAAATAGAAGTAGAAGGAAAACCTTCTGACTTTGTAGAACAAACACTTAATAAACACCGCAAATTATTAAATAATTTACATAGAACTTTTGAGGCTTTGCGTGATGAAGATAGAAGGATACGCAAACAACCTTATGGAGAAGACATAGACCTGGATGCCGTTATTTCATCCTATGCCGATATAATCAATGGTGAAGAAGTCAGCCAAAACTTATTTATTAAACAACGCAAAGTCGACCGTAACATTGCCGTCATGTTCATGGTAGACATGAGCGGCTCTACCTCTGGCTGGATTAACGACATGGAACGTGAAGCGTTAGTTCTATTATGCGAGTCGCTAGAGGTGCTAGGTGATCGCTACGCTATTTATGGTTTCTCAGGATTAACTCATCGCCGTTGCGACTTATATAAAATCAAAGATTTTGAAGAAAGCTATTCAACTACAGTTAAAGACCGCATTGCCAGTATTAAACCTCAAGATTACACGCGCATGGGTGCAGCCATCCGACACTTATCCAAATTGCTTTCACGCGTTGAAGCTAAAACTAAAGTATTAATCACATTATCAGATGGTAGACCTGATGACCAGGATGGTTACCGTGGCGCCTATGGCATTGAAGATACGCGACGCGCGTTAATTGAGTCTAAATTTTTAGGCATACACCCTTTTTGCATCACCATTGATGACGAAGCCATGGATTACTTGCAACATATGTATGGTCTCGTCAATTTCACCATTGTTGATCAAGTCGATAAACTGCCTTATAAAGTTTCTGATATTTATCGACGCATCACAATGTAGGCCGCGGAATATTTCATGGAGGATTCTATAAAAAAAACACATAGCCAACGTGTCGATGTCGTTCAAACGCCGATCATCCCCACCATCACGCAGCTTGCACGTGAGCATCCGGATACTATTTCATTAGGCCAAGGTGTTGCGTATTACGGCCCTCCTCAAGAAGCTTATGATGAAATTCAAACACAATTAACTTCAAGCAAGCTCAATGCTTACGGGCCAGTAGAAGGTATACCTGAATTAACCACCGCGCTTGCCAATAAATTACAAGCAAGAAATAACATCAGCATTAACCAACACAATAAAGTGTTTGTGACTGCCGGCTCCAACATGGCATTCAGTTCATTAATGCTCGCTATTGCTGATCCTGACGATGAAGTTATTTTACTCACGCCCTATTATTTTAATCATGAGATGGCCATTCGCTTAGCAAATGCAAAACCTGTATTAGTGCCAACACTAGACAATTACCATCCAGATATTGAACAAATTAAAAAAGCAATCACGCATAACACACGTGCCATTGTAACAGTCTCACCCAACAACCCGACTGGCGCGGTATACACGCAAGAAGAATTAACAGACATTAATCAATTATGCGCACAACATGGCATTTACCATATTTCAGATGAAGCGTATGAAGATTTTTTACACGAAGGCCGAAAACATTTCTCACCAGCATCATTAACCAATGCTGAAGCCCATACCATTAGCTTATATTCCTTATCGAAAGCTTATGGTTTTGCCGGTTGGCGTGTAGGTTATATGGTGATCCCAACTACTTTGTTTGCATCACTCAGGAAAGTACAAGACACCGTATTAATTTCACCCACAATTATTTCTCAGTACGCAGCACTCGGGGCACATAATGCACCCTATTCCTACATTGAAAATAATCTAAAAGAAATTAAACAATCCAGACAGGTATGTTTAGATTACATAAATAATACTGAACTGCTAGAAAGACCCGCCACCTCTGAAGGTGCTTTCTATTTGTTTATAAAATTAAACACCCACAAAGACGATCTAACAATTGCCAAGCAGCTGATAGAACAACATGGTGTAGCCACCGTTCCTGGCAGTGCATTTGAAGCAGCTAATGACGCTTATTTAAGAATTTCTTACGGAGCACTGACGAGTCATAGCGTCACCAAAGGAATAGACAAACTCATATTAGGCTTAAATGACATCATTTAGGTGAATCACCTATCATTTTATCAATTGGGCTACGAACAGCGTTCGCCCCCTTCTTCATGACATGAGTATAAATCATGGTTGTTTTCACATAAATAAAGGGCTTTGACCCACTGCTGCTTAGCAAGACGTTAGCTGAGTACAGGATGATGGTGACAATCTAAAGAATTAAGGAGTAAAATTATGATACTTAGGAGTAATTATTATGAATACTGCAAAAGAAATCGAAGAAGCTGTTGCTAGCTTACCAAACACTGAACTGAAGGAATTCCGTTCATGGTTTTCTAATTTTGATGCTAAAAACTGGGATGCACAAATAGAGCAGGATATTGGTTCTGGAAAACTAAATGAACTCGGCGCAAAAGCATTGCAGCATCACGAATCGGGAAAAACAAAAGAAATGTGAAACATTTTACGACCCCCGATTTTTGGGCTTGTTTCGATAAACTACCTGAATCTATCCAAAATTTGGCAAGGAAGAATTATCAATTACTCAGCGAAGATCCCTCTCATCATTCCCTTCATTTTAAAAAAGTTAAGAATTACAAATCAGTTCGAATCGGTATCCATTATCGTGCATTAGGAATAGAAACCGACTCTGATATAGTTTGGTTTTAGGTTGGAAGTCATGCAGGTTATAACAGACTCATCAGCTAACAAACGTGTAAAGTTGACGCCAAAAAGCGGCGCAACTTACACAGGACGTTAGCTTTAATAAAATGACACATACATTCAAATTAAACAAAGAAAGCCTTAAGCGAGAATATGCAGTGTACGTAGTAATCGTACATGGCGACAAAGACACAACGCTCTATATCGGAAAAACAGGCTTAAATCTCAACTAATTGATACAATGTAGTTGTCTAGAAAACACTGTATACATAAGGAGATTTAAGCCATGCCGCATTGTAACACTGTCCTATCTCAGATGCTTAAAATGGTCCCGAGACATGAATTTGAACGCCTCGCGAATCAGGTCGATAGCACTATCGCGTTGGAGCCAATTCGTGGCATTAGCCGTGGGGCAACTCAATGGCCGCCAAAGTTTACGTGATATTGAAAGCTGTCTGGTCAACCAAACAACATACACACTACCATTTAGGTTGTCAGTCGGTCAGTAAATCAGCCCTGGCACGCGCCAATGAACAACGCGATTATCAATTTTATGCTTCTTTGTTCGAACAACTCTATCAACGTTGTTTACATCACTCACCCCGACATGGGTTTCGATGCAAAGGGAAGTTGTTTTCATGAGATGGTAGTTTGCTAGATGCTTTGATGAAACTGTTTCCCTCGGCAGATTACAATCGCAAGAAAGCTGTCTTCAAACTGCATCTGGGCTTAGATCACGACGGGTTGATTCCAAGCTTCGCGCGGATCACGGAAAGCTGTATTTCTGAAAATGAAGTGGTAAACCTTCCTGGTGGTTCCGTAGTGGTCTTTGACAAGGGCTACAATCACTACCGATGGCATAAAGCCTTAACAGATAAGGGAATTTATTGGGTGACACGTATTCGAGGTAATGCGCTATATCGTGTGGTGGAGCGCAAACCCATCGCTGAAAACAGCAACATTACACGCGATCAAATCATTGAATACACCTCAAAACAACGTGCCGGCAATCAGTTGTACCCCATTCGTTGTGTTGGATATCAAGCCCCACAGACAGGTAAACATTATGCATTCATCACCAATCATTTTGATTGGTCTGCTCAAACCATTACCGACATCTATAAACAACGTTGGCAGGTGGAATTATGCTTTAAGTGGATTAAACAAAACTTAAAGATTAAGAATTTTCTAGGGATCAGTAAAAATGCGGTCTTGACTCAAGTGCTAGCAGCATTGTGTGTTTATTTGCTCATTGCATTTATGAAGTGTCAATCAAAAATAACACAAAGCATGCAACAGATCATTCGTCTGCTACATACCAATTTATTTATTAGGCGCGATTTGTTCAGCTTATTTAATAAAGTAAAACCAGATAAACATGGTTCACCTCAACTTAGTTTATCTTTGGCGCCGCGTTACTGGGACAGCAGTGGGTCAATACCCTTTTACCGATGCCCTTAAGATTGAGAAAGACGGATTAGCAACAATAATTAAATAGTATATAAACCAACTTTAAAATTAGAAGAAAAATGAAAACTACAATCAAACTTATATCGTTGCTTGTATTAATTTCTGTGTCCTTGTTAGCTTGTAGTAGTATCGTTGACGCTTACTTAAAACACGAATTCAACACTGTAGACCTCAATAATGATAATCAAATAACTAAAGAGGAATTATTGAAGACTGAGAAGTAATAGATATTCGCGAATCAAATTAGACTACTATGACTTATATCCGAGCGAAGCAACATAACGCCCAAAGCAGTCGGGCGGCTTCGCCGCCCGACTGCTTTGGGCGTTATGTTGCTAAAGAAATATCATGAGACTTTGGTCGATTAATCCAAGCTACCTCGATTCCAAAGGCCTTGTTGCCCTTTGGAAAGAGGCTCTACTTGCTCAGAACGTGTTGGCAGGCAAAACAGTTGGGTATAAAAATCATCCTCAATTAGTTCGGTTTAAATGTACATCAAATCCGGTTGGTGCTATTGCGAGCTATTTGAGAGCAGTTGCAGAGGAAGCAAAGAGCAGAAGCTACAATTTTGATAAGGACAAGATTCAAAACAAAAGGATAAATAGCAATATTCTTGTTACGAGTGGGCAGGTCGATTACGAATTTAAACACCTGTTGAATAAACTTAAGTCAAGAGATCCAGAGCTGTACAAAAGTATTCGCTCTACCAAAAGAATAAAGCTTCACTCGCTATTTTCAAAAGTTCGTGGTGGCATTGAGAGTTGGGAAGTCGTTTGATGGTTTCGCAACATAACAATGCACTCCAGCTGCCGCTGAGAAAAGGGTTAGGCGAATTAAAGAGGTTTTATGCCAAAATAAATTACAAGCGACATTATTGTTTCTTTCAAGAAGCAACTTGAAGACCATCCAATATACGAAGCTGTTTCAACTATTGAAGATCTGCAATGTTTTATGGAACATCATTTTTATGATGTATGGGATTTCATGTCTCTTATAAAGTACCTCCAATACAAGGTTGCACCAACAAAATACCCATGGACACCACAAGGTGAAGGCTATGAAAGAAGTAGGTGCAGACATCAGCGCGTCTTCGAAATTTATTTATGCCGTTCAAGAAAAAAGCATTAACGAGGCACTGGCGATGCCTGGTGTTCCATCCCCTTCCCGAATGTTCACATCAACAACATTTCAGTTTATAGAAAATAATAAACCTCACTAGGTTGCTGCAGCTTTAGCATTAGGTAGAGAGCATATTATTCCCTGTATGTTTCGGGCAATTCTCAAGAAAATAGGTGTTACTGATAAGGAGGCACCAATTTTTCATCTCTACCTTAATAGACATATACATCTAGATGAGGACTTTCATGCACCGCTATCATTAAGACTTCTCAACGGTCTATGCTATGGAGATGAAAGAAAAATTCAGGAAGCCATTGATGCCGCAAAACAAGCAGTAACAGCTCGAGTAGAATTATGGGATGGAGTCCTCTCAGCAATAAAATTGCCTAACAAGGCGCTCTAGCCGACGCCAAAAAACGGCGTGGCTGAGCTTAGACGTTATGTCTACGGTAGCCCTTGGGTTAGCTATCTGTTCCAGGGAATGCTAAATTGTACTAAATAACGTACAAAAGGTGCTTCCTAATGCAAAGAATTAATCCAAATGAAGATATTCGTGCTCTCTCAGATTTTAGAGCGCGCGTTAGCTCATATGTCCAGCAGGTCGTTGAAACTAAAAGATCTTTAGTAATTACCCAGCATGGAAAAGGCGTAGCAGTTTTATCTGATGTGGGTGAATTTGAAGCCATGCAGGCTCGCTTGGAAATGCTTGAAGATATCTATAAAGCTGAGTCTCAGATTAATGAGGGGCGCGGTATCTCGCACGAAGATGCGAAATCAATAGTTATGAAAGGCATTAATAATTGAAAATTATTTGGTCTCCGTTAGCAGTCGAGCAAGCCAGAGATATAGCATCTTACATTGGCATGGATAAGCCTGGAATCGCAGGGCAGTGGATAGATGCAATATTTGACTCAGTAGCGCGTCTAACAGATTTCCCGAATAGTGGCCGGGTTGTTCCTGAAATAAAAAGAAATAATATCCGAGAAATTGTTCAGGAAAATTATCGGGTCATTTATAAGGTCGAAGAAACTCGAATATTAGTTCTGCAGGTCAAAAGTTAGAGCAAAATGAAATTCAGCCATAACAAGTGTGTGCAGTTGATGTCTGTAAGCTCCGGCCTTCGGCCTCCGCTCACAGCCACAACTTACAAAAGCGTTAGGCGTCATCGGCTGAAGCTATTCAGATAGCAATGATTGGCATGGATAAACTATTTCTAATCAGCCAGCTAGATGACGCGATAATCGACACTGAGCGAAGGCGCGTAATCGAGTTGCTTTCAGCGTTTCTAGAAAGTGACTACATCTTCGAGGTGGGAAGCACAGCTGTAGAGGGACTTATCGGTAAACAGGACCTCGACTACTTCGTTCGAGTTCCTGCAAATGAGTTCAACCAAACTCGGGTAATCCTGGATAGCAGATTCGAGAGGAACCCGAATCAACTCTCTACGAACGAATATCAGGCCTACATGGTCGAATCCAAGCTTGATGTGGCGATACAACTCACCATCGCCGATGGTCCGCATGACAATTTCTTGGCTTATCTAGATTTGTTGAGGAATAGTTCTGATCTCAGGGATCAATACAACAACTTGAAACGAGAACATCATGGTAAGTCTATGGCCTCGTATCGAGAGGCAAAACGTGAGTTCATTGAATTCGTGCTTGGGTCCAAGGCCTGAGAGGAGAAAACAGACATGACGCCTAACAAGGTGCCGCAGCGGCTGCCCCTTAGCGCCACCACTCAACAACCCTGACACAGAATAAAATGGAGTATATGACCATTTCCGAAATAACCTCAGAGCCCGTTGAGCTTTACAAGATTTTAAAGTTCGAAGGTATAGCTTCCAGTGGTGCAGAAGCCAAGGCTGTGATCGCTAATGGCCAGGTACTATTGAATGGCAAGATTGAAATCAGGAAGCGTAAAAAATAATTTCCGGTGATATTATTGAGTTTGCTGATAAAAAGATGCAAATTCAACTCGCGCAATTTTAAAGCCCTACCCCAACTCGAATTGTTCTGTATTTAAGTGCATTAATCTCTTACCCCGTATTTGCAAAAATACTTTATCATTAGCAAACCATTTCATTAGGAAAAGATTATGGATGTTGTTGCTGATTTACTTTCTAGCCCATTATTGTGGATTGCGTTAGTCATTCTTTATACCTTGAAAAAAGGTATTCATTTTGTTCCTCAAAACCGCGGTTTTGTCATATATACATTCGGCAAATATGCCAAAACATTATCTTCTGGCTTGAATTTTATAATTCCGTTCATACAAACGGTTGCAGCAGATCGTAATTTAAAAGAACAAGCGTTAGACATTTCATCTCAATCTGCCATTACTAAAGACAATATCTCTTTGAATATTGATGGCATTCTTTTCATGAAAGTCACAGATGCAGCAGCTGCGACAAACAACGTCACTGATTATAAAATGGCTGTTACGCAACTGGCGATGACGACCATGCGTAATGCTATTGGCTCAATGGAGCTTGATGAGTGTTTCCAGAGCCGTGATGCGATTAACGCCACTATATTAAATGCCATGACTGAGGCTACACAGCCTTGGGGCGTAATGGTGACACGTTATGAAATCAAAGATATTTCTCCACCTCAGTCTATTCGTGAAGACATGGAAAAGCAGATGACTGCGGAACGCGAAAAACGCTCGGTTATTCTCACTGCCGAAGGTGTTAAGACTGCTGCAATCACTGAAGCAGAAGGTTTAAAGGCTGCACGAGTGCTGGATGCGGAAGCCGCCAAAGCAGAGCAAGTACTCGCAGCAGAAGCAGATAAAGAATCACAAATTTTGCAGGCCATGGGTAAAGCCACGGCCATACGTTTAGTCGCCGAAGCCGATGCTAGTGCTTTGAAGACAGTGGGCGATGTTGCTAACACTGATTCAGGTGAGTCAGCCATGACGTTACAGTTAGGGCGTGAAGCTATCGCAGCACATCGCGCGATTGCGGCAGAAAGTACGATTGTGTTAAGTGATGGCAAAACTAGCGACAATGTTGTTAATACTGTTGCTCAAGCCATTGCTGTCTCTAGCAGCCTGAAAATACCCAGCCAGTCAGAAGGAGCTTAATCATGGACATGATGCAGTACTTTGCAGATCACCATGATCACTTGTTTTATTTAGTTGCCGGCATTAGCTTTATTGTAGAGCTGGCTATTCTAGGGTTAGGCGGGCCCTTACTATTTTTTGCAATTGCCAGCTTTATTACTGGTGTACTCATTAACCTGGGTGTTTTATCTGGCTGGGAGATGGAAATATTTGCCTTAGGTGTGTTAACCGCCTTAACCACTCTGTTGTTATGGAAACCTTTGAAGAAATTCCAAAATTCAGGGGGTGGTGCAGATACTAGTAGTGACATAATTGGCCGAGAGGTGGCCGCCAGTAGCGACATCAATGTCAACATGGGGACTATTCGTTATTCTGGCATTGACTGGAGCAGCCGTCTTGATAGTAATGCAGGCGTAGAATCTATTACTAAGGGAGAACAATGCATTATTGTCTCAGTTGATGGCAATATTATGCTTGTTAAACCTGCTACACGTAGCTAGCTTCGCTGCTATGCTTACGCCACCAATTGATACAAACACACACTAAGGTTTCACTTGAAAATAGACATATATAACAGTGCTATTAAAGGCGACAAATTTCTGTCTGTCCCCAAAGGCACCAAAGTTAGCGAATTAACATTACCGGAATCCACCGATAAAGACTTACTTGTTCTCTCACCTTTTAGGACCAGATTGGAAATTGATCCAAATAAATCACACCCAGCTTTGGACCAAAAAGACGTGCTCAGACAAATCGAAATAAACGGTTATGCGATACATGGCACTACTTTGTTGCTCAAGGTCGGTGAAACTTCCTGATAATATCTATTAAAACAGCATAAATATTGCTAAATGACCGAATAATATGTGTACAAATGCTGCCCATAAGTTACACTCATGCTAGTCGATTTATATACGCAATATTGTGTGTCGACGAATATGAAAATTAATTCTTTAAAGGAACGATAGAAAATGAGTAAAGGTACAGTAAAGTGGTTTAACGCGGATAAAGGTTTTGGCTTCATTACTCCAGAGGACGGAGGCAAAGATCTATTCGTACACCACTCTGAAATCAAAAACGGTGGCGGTTACGCAACGTTGAATGATGGTCAAGCAGTTCAATTTGAAGTAGGTGAAGGCCAGAAAGGCCCATGTGCTAATAATGTCGTTCCTGTTTAGCACCAATTAAAACTTTTGTGAGTAGCTGGACTAGCTCCAGTTACTCATATCTCAGCTCTACTCAGAATCAAGCCCTATATGCAATTGCATATTCCTGTCCTGGATCTCTTTACGCATCTGACAACGCATTTTACCGGCTTGGAATAGTTTTTCTTCGGTTTCTGTCTCTAACTTTAGTCGTAGCACTTGCTGAGATTTTCCATTCTCATCAACAGAGATCATAGTGAAGTAACATGAAATAGCATGGTATTTTTTCTTCTCACAGATCCTTTCACCTTCTACCTTAATACCAATCTCCATAGAACTATGTCCCAAGTAGTTAACGTTACGTTTTAACGTAACCAAGTCTCCGACTGTAATCGGGTTCTTGAACACTACTTGATCAAGTGAAGCAGTGACAACGTATGTCTGGCAATAACGTGATGCACAAGAAAAAGCGGCTTCATCCAAAAGCTTCAATATTGAGACACCGTGGACTTTGCCAGAGAAATTAGTCATCTCTGGTGTCATCAGGCGTGTCATAAATAATTTTTTTCTTGTTTCAGTGAATCCACTTAAATTCTCCTTAATATATACTCACTATTTCCTGTATATGAGTGCACGTAATTTAATAATATTCTTGTATTTCAACAAGTTATAGTTTTATATTTGTTATAATATGGCACAGTAGCTATGCTTTCCAAATGAATTAGCTGACTATTTTATTGACTCAAATGGAACTCACTGAGAACTCTTCATCAAAATAGAGATATAAATGCGCTTTTACATGAACATTTGTATACAATAAATTGAAATCTAATATTAAATTCTTTTAATCAACCACTTTAGCTCAAGTCGAAATCATCGTGTATAAAAAAATAACCCGTCTAATTTCCACCTTTCTATTGATGATCTTATCATTCAATAGCATTGGCATTGAGAATTCTACCTTATCACCCACGGTTGACCAGTTACGGGCAACTAAAATTATTACTGACTTTTTAAGCCGCTATCATTATCGAAAAGTCGATTTAAATGATCAGTTTTCTGCAACTATATTCAATAATTTTTTAGATTCTCTGGATCCAAATAAGAGCTATTTTTTAGCCACTGATATTGCACGCTTCGATAAATACAAGTTCACATTAGATGATGCTTTACGCGCCAACAACTTACTTCCGGCATATTCTATTTTTTCCACCTATGAAAAAAGAGTCAATGAACGTATTGAATACGCGTTGTTATTGATTGAAAAAGATTTTGATTTTACAAAAGAAGAAACTTTCGTTATTGAACGAGAAAATGCTAAGTGGCCTGTCACCATAGAACAACAAAATGATGTATGGCGCAAACGCATTAAAAATGATGTTTTATCATTAGTGCTTGCTGATAAAGAAAAAGACGAAATCAAGAAGACTTTGATTAAACGCTACAGCAGTATTTTAAAGAGAACCAAACAACTAGATGAAGATGATATCTTCCAGATTTATATCAACTCATATGCTACTGCTATCGACCCACACACAAGTTATTTGTCACCACGATCTTTCGATAACTTTAAAATTCACATGAGTCTTTCACTAGAAGGTATTGGTGCCCTATTGCGCTCTGATGATGACAATACAATTGTTGAACGCATTATTCCTGGTGGCCCCGCAGATATAAGTGGTTTACTTCATGCCAAAGATAAAATCATTGGTATTTCCCAACAAAATGAAAAACAATTTACTGATGTCGTCGGTTGGCGACTAGAGGAAGTAGTCGAATTAATTCGCGGACCAAAAGATACCATTGTTAAATTACAAATTTTAGCTGGCAGCAAAGGTGATGGTGCAGCCGTAGAAGAAATCACTATTACCCGCAACAAAATAAAATTAGAAGAACAAGCAGCAACTAAAGATGTACTAGAAATACCGCATGGTAATAAAACCGAGAAAATAGGTATTGTTACCATCCCTACTTTCTATTTAGATTTCAATGCATTTCAAAATGGCGAAAAAGGCTACCGTAGCACTACACGAGATGTACATAAGCTCTTGGGTGAATTATTAGAAGAGAATATCGACAGCTTAGTCCTCGACTTACGCTCAAACGGTGGCGGCTCATTAGTCGAAGCAACTCAACTAACCGGATTATTTATCGATAAAGGCCCTATCGTTCAAGTGCGCGACTCAAGCGGCCACATTGAAATTCATAAAGATAAAGACGCAAATATTTCATATGCCGGCCCAATGGTTGTGTTAGTAGACAGATTCAGCGCATCTGCTTCAGAAATTGTTGCCAGTGCATTACAGGACTATGGCCGTGCCGTTATTGTAGGAGAAACTACCTTCGGTAAAGGCTCAGTACAACAGCTTGTAGATTTAAATCAATTTGGTCGTAATAACGACGCCAACCTCGGACAGCTAAAAGCAACTATTGCTCAGTATTACAGAATTAATGGCGATAGTACTCAACACCGAGGTGTTGAGCCTGACATCCTGTTTGAGGCTTCTTACGATAAGTCTGAGCAAGGTGAGCGCAGCCTAGATAATGCATTGCCGTGGACCAAGATTTCCCCCACTCAATTTGATAACCGCCACATCTCAAAGCAAATTGTTGACGACCTAGAAATACAACACGTCAACCGCATTAAGAATGATGAAAAATATCAATCGCTGATTAATCTATATAACTTAAATGAAAGTTTACAAAAACAAACTGAGCTATCTTTAAACCAAAGTAAGCGAAAGAAAACATTCTCACAACTTGAGAAGGATAGGAAAAAATTTGAACGATTAATTGGTATAAAAGAAAAAGAAAAAGATAACGATGACAGTAACGATGAGAAAGATAACATCGAGAATGATATTCTACTCATTGAGGCTGCGAAAATTTCAGCCGACCTGAGTAGTTATTGGAACCGTGCCAAGCAAAGAGTGATTGCTCAACAATAAATCAATCTTCAAACAATCGATAACAGCATTTTCACGCCCAATAACAGTAACAAGACTGCAAACACTTTCTTAAGTACTACCACTGGTAATTTATGAGCCAAACGCGCACCTAATGGCGCGGTAAAATAACTTACCAGCGATATTAGCGCTACGGCAGGCAGATAAATAAAGCCAAATAAATAGTTTTGCTGATAAGCACTATTCCATCCATTGATTAAATAACCCAGTGTTCCTGCGACAGCAATTGGGAAACCAACCGCAGCAGAAGTACCTATTGCTTTCTTCAGCGGGGTATTATACCAAGCCAGGAAAGGCACTGTTAAGCTACCACCACCAATCGCCACCATTGCAGAAATTGCCCCTATTCCGCTACCGGCTGTTAACAAAGTTGTTTTTCCAAGCGTTGTACGTGATGGCTTTGGTTGTACATTCAAGAACATCTGGATAGACACGTACGTCATAAATAGTGCAAAGAATATAGCCAAATAACGCGAATTGATATGTGCTGCCAAGCATGTTGCGGCAAAAGTTCCAATCAGCACGCCTGGTGCCATTGTCTTTACAATATCCCACACTACACCTTGATGCTTTTGATGTGCATACAAACTTGATGCTGAGGTCATAATGATCGATGCCATTGATGTACCTAAGGCTAAATGCACGACAAATTCAACAGGTACATTTTTATATAGAAAATACGAGGTAAGCACCGGCACCATGACTCCACCGCCACCCACACCTAACAAACCAGCAAAAAAACCAACGACAGCGCCGAGCAACAAAAAAATTATAACGCTATCGAGCGTAAACACAGATTAATTTATAAGTGCATCGAATATACGAAAACCAGCAATATAGGTACCAAACACAGACCCTAATGTACTGAGTAAAAATACAAGAATTAATCTTGCCACACGATTAGAACGCCAGCCGGACAATTTGGTTGTGTCTAAACGTAAATTTTCAAAGTCTTTAATAGTTGGCTTGCGCAGGTAAAGTTCAACAGCCGACGCCACCACGCCAGCGCCTATAGTTGGATTCAATGATGTTAATGGTGCCGCAAGAAATGCGGCAATAACGGTAAGTATATGTGCTCCAGCAATAGCTGCTCCTAATGCTGACAGTCCTCCGTTAATAAGCACCCAATCCAATACTAAGCTCCAACCCAGATCAGAACTCTTGCTAAAGCCAAAAGCAAAACCGCATAACACAAGTGCAACGATTATCCATGGAATGGATCTACCAATACTTAGCCCTTTCGGCAGATAAGTTAATTGATTAATAATTTCTTGCGGTTGAGTGTTGCAGTTACTTAACTGCTCTTTCATGCCTGCCAAATGGCCTGCGCCAACCACTGCCAATATATTTTTACCTTCACATCGTTCAATAACCTGTCTAAGCTTTGCTGACATAAACTGATCACGCTCTGAAATTAGCGGGCTAAAAAGATCGTAGGCAGAAGTAGCAAATTGTGCAAAAGTGTTTTCCAACACGTCACCTGTTTTTAGCTTCTCTATTTCCTCTTCAGTGACTTTTTCATTAGTCATCACGCTGGCGATCAAACCAGAAATTACATACAACTTTCTCCACCAGGGGATATTTCTATATAGGCGTTTTAAAGTAATGCCAACTTCTCTATCAATTAATTCTAAATGCAGATTATTTTTCTCAGCGAGATCAATCGCCACACGCATTTCCTCACCAGGTTGAACACCAAATTGCTCTGCTAAACGTTGCTGGTAAGCACCCAAAGCCAGACTTGCAGCCACCATGCTGGCTTTTTTAGTCTTAATCACCTCAAACAAATCCATTTTCGCCAGTAACTCTGGATTTACAATCGAGTTGTAACGACTCTCACAGAGCTCAATCGCAATCACATCAAATTGATTCGACTCAATTAATTCTCGCACCGCATCAGCACTAGCTTTTGACACATGCGCTGTACCAAGAACAGTTATTTTAGTATTGTTTACCTGAATCACTTCTATTGGTTGTGATCCAGCTGGTAATTCACTCATTAGATTTTTAAAAGGTTAGATTAATATTCGGTATATTTTTTAGAACTGCCTTTGACCTTATTAACAGGATAACGCTCGTCATTAATTTTTATTTTTTCTTTAGTGACAGCCATTAAATCAATATCAAGTTGATCGCTTACACGCAATAGATAAATAAATATATCGGCCAACTCATATCCCACAAGTTGTTGTTTAGCTTCGTCTAATACATAACAGGCTTGCTCAGGCATCCATTGAAAATGCTCAAGCAACTCAGCCGCCTCCACAGACAACGCCATGGATAGATTTTTTGGGCTATGGAATTGCTCCCAATCCCGGTCTTGCGCAAACTTTCTCAGCACCAACGTCAAATCTTTAACTTCTGACTGTTTCATTATATTTTTATTATCACAGTGTTTATATTTTCGGAGTTACTAAGCGTTCATCTGTATAATTTGTTTTATGGCGAGGTCACCAAGCTCTCTATCTATAGAGTCTTCTACTCTATCAACAATAGACAATGCCATGTCGCCGTTTACATCATGATGCATAACGACAGGAGAAAAAACCGCATAACTAGTCCGTATCGCTGCATAGGCTTCAGCTACAGTTAAATTTTCTAAAGGCGTTGCTGGCAAATAGGCAGAGGATATGGAATTAACACTTTGCAATATTCCCGCCTCTTCATAGCATTGCAGCACTTCTTCGACGGCTTGCTTTGGGTGAAATGACTGATCAACGATTGTTTCAATACCCATGGGTGAATTGTTATTATAAAAGTTCTCTCCAATAATTAATAATACATTCAAGGCTATATGTTCACGATCATGATTATTCAATGCAACGGATTGATTCTTTGCCAATAAGTATTCTGGGTATTGACGATAAAATGCCACACTCGAACCGACCAGTAATATCAGCCAATTTAAATATAACCAGGTCATGAAGAAAAAGATAATTGCAAAGCCTGCATAAATTGCAGTTTGCGTCGATGATTGAGCAATCACTACTGCATAAAGATAACCCACTGACTGCCATAATACTCCCGCAGCAATACCACCAGTTAATGCCGGGATAAAACGAACTTTAGTATTAGGGACAAATGAATATACGAAAGTAAATGCAAATATAATTAACGCATAAGGAATTAGTTTAGTAACAAACTCAAGTACAATTCCAAACGGTTCAACACTTGCCAGGCTTTCTGTCACAGAATTATTCAACAAACCTGCGGTGGCACCCATCGCCGCAAACACCAGCACTGGCCCCACCATCAATACACTTAAATAATTACTAAAACGTTCTGCCAAAGTCCTGGTTTTTTGTATCCGCCAAGTGTAGTTAAAGGCTTCTTCTACTTTAGTTAATAACGAAATTACTGAATAGAACAAGAACGCAATACCTAAAGTTCCCAGCAACCCAACTTCAACGTTATCTACGAAACCAATTATATTACTGGTTAACTCAGGAGCTTTATTCCCCAGGTGTGAGAATAAATTTAATAATGCAGGTTCTATCTGGTTGTGAACACCGAATGCTTTCAACACAGAAAAACTAACAGCAATTAAAGGAACAAAAGACAAGATAGTCGTGAACACGAGCGACATAGCACGCAAGTTTAGCTGCCCATTTGCTAAATCAATAACAATCAGATAAACAAATCGACAGACACTAATAAGCAGTTGCTTCCATAATGGCTGCGACTTTAGGTCTACCTTCCAAATCGCTTCAGTTATTTTTTTTAAAATGGCTTGCATCAACTTACTTTTTTGAACACACAGAACAACTTGGATCTTTACGCAGTCGCACTAAACGCCAGTCCATATGCAATGTATCTAATAGCAATAGCTTACCCGCTAGCACTCCGCCAATTCCTAGTAGCATTTTTATTACTTCAGTGGCCATCATTGTTCCGACAATGCCTGCAACAGGCCCTAACACTCCATTTTCTGAACAATTAAGCTGTTCGTCAGTCGCCTCAGGATATAAACAATGGTAGCACGGTGAATCTGTGTTTCTATGGTCAAACGTCGTCAACTGCCCTTCAAAGCGTATGACTGCACCCGATATCAAAGGCGTTTTAGCTTTTAAGCAAGCTTGGTTGTGCTTATAGCGTGCTTCGAAGTTATCGGTTCCATCAAGAACAATATCGGCATTGTTTACCAGGGTTAACAACTCTTTTTCATTTGGGGTTTTTGTTATTGTAGTGATCTGAATTTGTGTGCCAAATTTGCGCAGCTTACTCCCGGCCACTTCGGCTTTATAGCTACCGATATCGTCAAGTGTATATAGAATTTGGCGTTGCATGTTGGATCGGTCAACAACATCAGGATCCACAATAACGATTTTACCAATGCCTGCAGTAGCCAAATAAGATAGCGCAGGACAACCTAAACCACCCGCACCCAAAACTAATACGCTGGCATCAATTAGCTTTTGCTGACCTTCAATATCAATTTGCGGCAACATAATCTGTCGACTAAATTGCAACAACTGTGCATCAGTCAGCTCACTGGAAGTAGCCATAAACTTGCTTATTTTTTATTCGCGTTAAATGCGGCTAGTTGCTCTGGCGTCGCTTCTTTTTGATATTTATCTTTCCACTCTGAATAGGGCATTCCATAAACTTGCTCACGTGCTTGATCGTAATCTAATTCAAGTCCTTGTTTTTTGGCAGCGGTAACATACCACTTGGATAGGCAATTACGGCAGAAATCTGCCAGGTTCATTAAGTCGATATTTTGCACATCAGGCTTTGATTGCAGGTGCTCGACCAACCGCCTATAGACGGCGGCTTCAATTTCCATTTGTTTCTGTTCAACTCTGTGCTCGTTGCTCATGTATTTATGCTCCTGGTTAGGTGTGAAACCTTTATAATCCGATTGCCATGTATTTTACCTTGAAGTGGACTAGTCCAACATGAAAACGCACAATAATATTACTGGTTTAATTCTCGCTGGTGGATTAGCTCGGCGCATGGGTGGAACAGACAAGGGCCTGGTCACACTAGAAGGACGACCGATGATTTCCTATATTATTAATGCATTAAGCCCGCAAGTAGATTCCATATTAATTAACGCTAATCGTAACATCAGTGCTTATAAAGAGTACGGTTATGATGTGATTAGCGATGATATTGATGATTTTCAAGGTCCGCTTGCCGGCATGGCAAGCGGACTAAGACATTGCCAAACTGAATATATCGCTACTGTTCCTTGTGACGGCCCACTACTCCCGGAAAATTATGTTGATATTCTTATGCAATCAGCCGCTGATGCGAACAGCCAGATAAGCGTAGCCTTCAATGGAAGCCGACTGCAACCGGTGTATGCACTCATCCACCGTGATCTGTTAGAAGACCTAAACGAATATTTAACTGCTGGCGAACGTAAGATTGACCGATGGTATGATAAACACCAATTTGCTAAAGCTAATTTTTCTTCAACAGCAGATATGTTTACCAATATTAATACTCCTGAAGACTTGAAATCTGCCAGCCAATTACTTTAATTTACCATGGACCTACAAAACTGCCCTACCCCGTTAGTTGGCTTCTGTGCATTTAGTGGCACAGGCAAAACCACTTTATTAACCAAATTGATCCCAATTCTTAGTGCTAAAGGTATTCGCCTTGCGGTGGTTAAACATGCTCACCACAACTTTGATGTCGACCACAAAGAAAAAGACAGTTACAAGCTGCGTCATGCAGGCGCAGCACAGATGTTAATTTCTTCATCACGCCGTTGGGCTTTAGTGTCGGAATTGAATGAGAATCAGCCAGAACTATCGTTGTCTGACCTGATTGAACAAATTGACCATAAAAATATTGATCTGATTTTGGTTGAGGGCTTCAAAAAATCACCTTTGCCAAAAATAGAATTACATCGCCCCAGTCTGGGCCATCCATTAATGTGCTATGAAGACGCTAATATAATTGCGTTAGCCACAGACAAATCATGCCTAGCACCGCAACAAGTAGTTTGCTTAGATATCAATGAACCTAAGGAGATAGCGACATTTATCTGTAGCCGCTTTAAGCTGGGTTAAATAATAAATGTGTGTTGAAATACCATTGATTGATTTAGATATCCTCTATGCTCCCGACTCATGTAAAATAGCTCGGCAAATATAAGAGCGCCAGAAGATATTATCGCTCATTGTTGATTTCCGAAAGGCTAATTTTCAAAATATCAATAAGTTATACCACCTAATTAATTAGATTTATAATGTACTGTCTGCTATTAAAAAATTCTCTACAGGCCACATATCAGTGCGCTCTTCAATCAACGGACGCCGAACTAGAATCCAGGAGGACTAAACATGTCTAGTCAATCAAACAAAACCGTCACAATCACTGACAATACCACCGGCAAACAAATCAAGTTGCCAGTTCTAAAAGGAACAGACGGCCCAGGCACTATTGATATTAGATCGCTTTATAAAGAACTTGGTTATTTTACTTTTGATCCAGGATTCATGTCAACGGCCAGTTGTGACAGTAAAATCACATTTATTGATGGCGGTGAAGGACGATTATCTTATCGTGGCTATCCTATTGAGCAATTAGCTGGCAACAGTACTTACGATGAAGTTTGCTATCTATTGCTTTACGGAGAGCTACCTAAAACAACACAATTATTGTCTTACACTAATTCAATTAAAGAACATAAGCTGCTTGATGAAAAAATGAGACGCTTCTTTTTGGGATTCCGTCACGATGCACACCCAATGGCAATGATGGTTGCCTCAGTAGGTGCTCTTGCCGCGTTCTACCACGAAGAAGTTGATGTCCATGACCCTGTCTCTAGAGAGCTCGCAGCACATCGACTTATTGCAAAAATGCCAACCATAGCTAGCTGGTGTTACAAGTTTGCACTTGGCCAACCATTCAACTATCCAAATCTTGATCTGGATTACACGGCTGACTTCTTGCATATGCTTTACAGCATGCCAGGCCGTTTACGTAAACCGACTCCGACGATAGTTCGAGCAATGGATTTAATTCTCATCTTGCATGCAGATCATGAACAGAACGCATCAACGTCTACAGTGCGTTTAACAGGCAGCTCGGAAGCCAGTCCATTTGCAGCGTTATCAGCCGGCATTGGTTCTCTTTGGGGACCGGCTCATGGTGGCGCAAACGAAGCAGTGATTGTCATGCTTAAGGAGATCGTGGCATCGGGTAAAGATTTATCTCACTATATTGCACGCGCTAAAGATAAAGATGATCGTTTCCGTTTGATGGGATTTGGCCATCGCGTTTATAAAAATTACGATCCACGCGCTAAGATTATTCGTCAAATCTGTCACGACTTACTTGATGAATTAGGTGATGATAATCCGAATAAGCCTTTACTTAAAATTGCTATGGATCTTGAAAAAATCGCGCTTGAAGATAAATACTTCATTAAGCGAAAGCTATATCCAAATGTAGATTTCTATTCGGGCATAATTTTCCAAGCGATTGGTATCCCTGTCAGTATGTTTACCGTCATTTTTGCATTATCACGCACCGTAGGATGGTTAACACATTGGATGGAAATGATGAGTGATCCTGAGGCTAGGATCGGTCGACCTCGCCAGCTTTATACGGGCTACACAGAAAGAGATTACCTTGATATCAACAAACGCTAATCTCGGCTAGCAAAAAATTAAAGTCGGCATTGTTTTTATAATGTCGACTTTTTTATGCATTACTGTTTTGTTCGAAGAACTTTCGCATTACAGGCGCGAAGTGCTCCTCATCAACCAAAAATGAATCATGCCCGTTAATTGAATTAAGCTGCACAAATTCAACAGGACTTCCTGTTTTTCTAATACCATCGGCTATTTCTTGTTGCTGATGCACTGGGAATAAAATATCGGTTTCTACACCTATGATTAACGCGCTTTTAGTTTGAATCATAGCTAATCCTGCATTCACAGAACCACCATGATCAGCGACGTCAAATAAATCCATCACTCTAGATAAATATAAATAACTATTAGCGTCAAATGTTTTTACAAATTTGTGCGCGTTATAATCCAGGTAAGATTCAACTTCAAACTCAATGCCAAAACGATCTTCTGATTTACGGTCGGCACTCACACGTGCACGGTTAAATCGCTGGTGCCACTCTTCTGCTGCACGATAGGACATGAGGCCTAGCTTGCGCGCCAACACCATCCCGCTTGTAGGTTTTTCATCAGATGGATACAAACCATTTTTGAACGCAGGATCACATCGAATAATTTCACGTTGCAAAGAACGTACTGCAATAGTAAATGGTAATGCGCGAGTAGCCGCAGAGATAGAAACCAAGTGATCTAATTCTTGTGGATACATCAGCGCATAAGCCAGTGCGGACATGCCTCCCATAGAGCTACCAACCACGGTGTGCACATGGTCTATGCCCAAGTCTAGTAAAGCATGATGTGCAGACTTGGCAATATCCTCAATACTTAAATCGGGAAAATCCAAACCGTAAACTTGACCTGTTTCAGGGTTAATAGACGACGGGCTAGTAGAACCAAAGCAACTGCCCAACGTGTTCACACACACCACATAGTATTTATTGGTGTCAATGGGTTTATCAGGACCAATCATGTACTCCCACCAGCCATTACTAGGGTCTAATTCTGAAGAACACGCATGCGCTGATGAAGATAAGCCACCAAACACTAAGACTACGTTGTCGTGATTATCTGATAACTTTCCCCAAGACTCATAAGCAACAACCACCTCTTTAAGCACACCACCACGATGCATGACAAAATCGCCAGTAGCATAATCGCCTCTTAAAGTAACAAATTTAGTTGCTTCTGTTGCACGCGGATGAGTTTGCTTTACTTCCAATGTACTGGTACTCATATTTGAATCTGTCTTAAAACACGTTAAAACTAAGGTTAAATTATATCGACTATTGAATTTTAACGCTAAGTTTTATTCGAGCTTTAGTTAAATCTTGGCGCTTTTAGATTGCACATGAGCCACGACGATGAGAATTATCAACACTATAAATAATAACAAGGTTTGCTGAGGAATTGTCATTCCCAAAAACTTCCAACTCACTTCTGCACATTCACCTGACCGGGTCAATATGCGTTTTATTACATCTCCAAGTGGAAATACATCCAACATATAGGTTAAATCTGACCCACACTCAGGGACTTGCTCAGGTGGCAACCCTTGCAGCCATATATGACGCGCCGCCACTGCCACTCCGATTAGGGCAAATAGGCTAGCCACACTGGTGTAGATCCAACGCATTACGCCATTTGAGTTATGGATAAAAGCAATAAGACATAGCGTAGCAATTACAACCAGAATAGCTCTATCTACTATACATAAAGGACATGGCTCCAAAGACAAAACAGCTTCCAAGTAATAGAACGCAAATAACATAGAGGCAATCACTATGCCTACAATCGACAAGTTTAATATTCGATACATATTATTTGCTCTCTTTTATTGAATTATATAAGTTTTAAAATTTGGTAAGCATTAAGACGCTTTAAATAGGGCACACAAGCTATAAATAACAACACACCTGTTGCGTTTGCAACTATATCCGCAAATAACATTTCCCGACCTGGAATAAAGTTTTGCATACATTCAATCAATCCACCATAAACCAATACTAATACCGATTTAATTAGTAATTGGTCACTCGATTTCCATGAGAAATCGAGCATCATTATGAAAAGAAAATAACTAAAACAATGTATTATCTTATCGTTCCACCCTGCTGGCACTGCGTTAGGCGCAGATGACAGCGAAAGATATAACGATAATAATATCATTATAATAAACATACCTTGGAAAAAAATTTTCAAGTGCATACAACCTTTTTCACAAACAGACTTCTGAATGAATTTGATAGCAATATAACGTGAAGGCTCATCAAACTCGTAACTGTTTATAATAATCTACCAGCACTTCAAGACTATATGCAGCATTTGCCGGGCTAGGATTTGGACTAATAAATACCTTAGAGTTTATAACATCAATACTGTTAAATCCCCATTGCCAGTCTTGCTTCATGCCGTATGCATAATGCATAAATTTATGCATCGCCACCTTCCCATGAAACCACACTAAATCAGGTCTGTAGCATTCTATTTTTTCCCGAAGTTTAGGTGCATCCTTTCTAAAATCTGCGGCACGTAATTCATTCCCCATCGCACTTGCACGCTTTGCCACATCTGTAAAACCAATAGAATATTTCTTCAATAACTGTTGATGCATATCTTCAGTTGGTATGATTTCAGTATCGATTATTCTCGCTTGATTAAATGCTTTCCAAAAACGATTGCGAGGATTAGCAAAATAAAATCCTACCTGCGCCGATGGAATCGAAGGATTCAAGCCCACCGACAAAATTCTCAAATCGAAATCAATATAATCCGCCAAACAAGCTTCATTATTATTTGCGTCAACCATTTCTTTGTATTTCACACAACTATCTTTTACATTATATATACAACGTTATGCATTTTATGCATAGACATTTTGGAGCATCACAGTGAATAAGACATATGAAATCACCGCTATGGAATTAGGACCGATGGAAAATTTTGTCTATCTAATTACTGACCTCAGCGCCAATCAAGCTGCTGTTGTTGATCCTGCATGGGATGTCTCAAAAATTATTCAATATGCCGAATCTAAGGATATAAAAATCACTGATGTGCTACTTACTCATAGCCATCATGACCACATCAATGGTGTCGAAGAAATACTCAACCATTCAGATCCACAGTTACATTTACTAAAAGATGAAGCAAACTTCTGGAAAGCAATACTAAGCACGCCTTCTCTGCATTACGGTGGAGACAATATCAATATAGGCAATACTGAAATATCTATACTACATACCCCAGGGCACACACCTGGCTCTGCGTGTTATTTACTGAATGACGATATAATTACAGGCGACACATTATTCGTTTTCGGTTGCGGGCGTTGTGACTTGCAGGGCGGCGACCCTGAGCAAATGTTTTCCACCTTGAAAAAGATGAAAACTGAACTCAATCCTGAGACCGTTATCCACCCTGGCCATAACTACGCCAGTAAAGTGACATCCCAGCTAAGCGAACAAATAACAGGCAATCCATTCATGCATTTCCATGAGTGCAGCGATTTTGTCGAATACCGCATGCATACTCACGATAAAACTCGCAAAACACCTTACCACCCGATCACTGCCAAAGAATTACTGGAATAAATTTGTGACTTTCGGTTTAGTTAGCACTTTAATCGAAAGAGATACCAACATCCCACCGTTTGAAAAACTTACACGCCGAAATGTAGCATGCGCGCAATGTCACACTACAAATATTTTAGAATTGAATAAACGCGCCTATCAATTTTCAGCTTCAGAAGTAGCCACTAAAACATCTATCATTTCTGCAGCCTCACCTATGTAAGGCGCTATATGTAACTTCACATCGCTGTATTCTTTCTGCTTCAAATTAACTATTTCAGGCACATCTTCATGAACATGGCGCCCTGCTGACAGAAAATATGGGAGTATAATGATCTCAGTAGCACCGTTATTAACCAATTCGTCAATACCATCTGCTATCGATGGTTGCGCCAATTCTAAAAATGCATAGCCAGTTTGAGCGTAATTGCCATGGACTCTGTCACTCAATGATTTAGCAACGACAGTAATTTCGGCATTTGATTCAGCACGTCGACTACCGTGTGCAACTAATAACAACGATTTCATAATAATTAAGACCTGCTATATCTAGAAGTACTGCTGTGGAGACAGAGCGTAAGGAGAAAAATTGCTTTACACATTATCGATTACATCAACTGTTTATGGGATTTTAGACGTATTCCTTTAATACTCAAGGAGTTTAGCATCACCAGCACCACCTTGGCATAATTGATCTACATTATAAGTGAACATAACAGTGACCTCTTTGTCGATTCCAGGCAATATTAGTTAATTGCTTTTGACAATCATGGCTCAAGCCATTGTTTGAAGGTTTTCCAATCAGAACCCAAGATCTCTATGCCGTTGTGGTCAACATTATCAAAGTGGTGCCGAGTGAGCAAGAAACTCACATAGGGTAGCTGGTAAAACAGCACCGCCAACAGCATGAAAGCCGCACCTATCCAGAATGAAGCATTTTCCAAGGTCACTGACTTGGTGTACCAAAACACCGCTGACACTACTAGCAGGATAACCACTAAACTAATGGTTAGCATTCTGTTGGTTTTGAGAAAATATTGTTTAACGCCTGCAGAATTATTGGTCATATTACAAATTGCTTATGCATAAACATTGGCCACTATAATAGTCTAATTAGCTTGTAAGATTACACTACCTACACATGGTCTAATGCATATTACTATTAATAATTTAGTCTCATATGAATATATCTAAATCACGTAGAAATTTCTTATTAGCTTTGTTCGGCTTTGCGGGGTTTGTGTATCTGCAAATCTTATCTGGCAAGAACAAGCAATTATATACAGCAGCCAGCGACATTCAAAGGCTAAAGCTCAGTAATGAAGAGTGGAAACAAAAACTATCTAATGATGCATATTACATACTAAGGAAAGGAAAAACTGAAGTACGACAATCAAGCTCATTAAACAAAGAATGGAGAGCGGGCACTTATTTATGCAGGGGGTGTGATTTAGAACTATTTACATCAGAAATGAAGTACGAGAGCAATACTGGCTGGCCCAGCTTCACTGATCATATCCGTGGACACTTATTCACCTACACTGATTTATCAGCAATTCCACCACAAAGAGGTTACAAATGTGCACGCTGTAGTGGTCACCATGGTCATTTATTTATGGATGGACCGTTGCCGCGAGGAGAACGTTGGTGTAACAATGGTAGCGCGTTATGCTTTGTGGCTAGCTGAAGATTTTGTGAGAGGGTTATAGCCAAATCTAGCAAAAGTATTGTTACTATGCATGTTACATTTTTGATGACCAACAATTAGCGCTCCAGACTTCTAAGAACGTTCAAAACTACTGAACATCATCAGCAAGCCAAGCAACGATGAAGCATGTGCAGTAGCCGGCATTGAAGCCGCTAAACTAACTACAGAGTGTAGCAAATAAGCATGCTAAGTTTGCGTGCTATGGGGTTAGTGATATTATCCTCAGGATTAGTTGATGAACTCGATTCATCCATAAATACAGATAAAAAATAATAATAACGACATAAATTTAACCATAAGGAGTATGCGATGATAAAACCGCATGGAAGTGCACAACTTACCCCACTTTATGTGGAAAGTGACGAGCAACGCGCTGCATTGCTAAAAGAAGCAGAGAAGTTACCTAAGTTACTTGTCAATTCCGCAACCGCTGCAAATGCAATCATGCTTGGTGCTGGATACTTCACTCCTCTCGCTGGCTACATGAATAAAGCAGATGCTATTTCTGTTGCTAATAATATGCATACAAGTAACGGCCTTTTTTGGCCCACACCTGTGTTAAATTTGTGTAAAGACGTTTCTAAGATTAGCGGACACAAAAGGATTGCACTATTAGATCCTAACGTGGATGGTAACCCAGTAATTGCCATTCAAACCGTTGAGAACATAGAAGAACTCAGCCAAGCCGAGCTAGATTTAATTACCGAAAAAGTCTACGCCACCACAGATGCAGATCATCCAGGTGTCGCCACGTTTACCTCATTGGGTAACCAAGTTGTTTCTGGGCCAATTGAAGTGTTGAATTACAGCTACTTTGAAACCGAATTCCCAGGCACATTCAAAACGGCCGTTCAAATTCGTGCTGAAATTGAAGAGCGTGGCTGGAAGAAAACTATCGCGTTCCAAACACGGAACCCTATGCACCGCGCTCATGAAGAATTGTGCAAAATGGCCCAAGAGTCTACCAAAGCAGATGGTGTTCTTATCCACATGTTGTTAGGTCAATTAAAGCCCGGTGACATTCCTGCCCCGGTACGTGATGCGGCAATACGTAAGATGGTCGAATTATATTTCCCACCTAACACTGTGATGATTACTGGCTATGGATTCGACATGCTTTATGCCGGACCAAGAGAAGCGGTTCTTCACACAGTGTTTAGACAAAACTGCGGTTGCACTCACTTCATTATTGGTCGCGATCATGCTGGCGTTGGGGATTATTACGGTGCGTTTGATGCGCAAACTATCTTTGATGACCAAGTTCCTGATGGGGCATTAGAAATAGAAATATTTAATGCTGACCATACTGCCTACTCCAAGAAACTAGATAAGGTCGTGATGATGCGAGATGCACCTGATCACAGCAAAGAAGACTTTGTATTGCTTTCTGGCACCAAAGTACGCGAAATGCTAGCAGCAGGAAAAGACTTGCCGATGGAGTTCGCAAGACCAGAAGTGGCTAAAATTCTAATGGAGCATTATCAAAACAGCTAAGCAATAAAAAGGTGTGCCCATTATTGGGTGCGCCTTTTTATAAAGATAAAATTAGTTTATATAAATGTCATCAAAGAAATATTGAATCTGGCTTCAAATTTCTTCAACGACACTTCATCTTCAGACAGCAATGCTAACGTACCTTTATTAGTATTCATTAGAACACCCTTAAAGACGTGATCACTAATGCGAACACTCTTTTCTTCATCTAAAGCTTCTGGGAAAACAATTAATGTTACTGGTGCATTTTCACCAGAAAATACGACATGTACACCCAGTTTACCTTGAATTATGCAATTACCAGCATGAGTAGCATGACCAATTTTTTGGTCCGCTTTCACACCGTGAGGTTTTAACAATTGGTTTAGGCTTTTAAGAGTAACATGGCCTTTATCTTCCAATACCCAAAGTTCTTCATGCACATGTTCCAAAATCACATTGGCGATTGCAGGAGATGAATTAAACGTAGAAACAATTGACACTGCAAATACAAGTATCACACTGGCAGCAATTGCGCTCCAACGATATTTTTTAGCCTCTTCTTTTTTCTTATTTAGATTATGTTCAACTAAAATTCGCGCGGCCAACTCTTCTGGCACATCAACTTCAACTGCTCTCTTTAATACCAAGTTAAACTTGAGTTGTTTCTCATAGAAAGATTTACAATTCGTACAGCTAGTAACATGCTTTACAAAAGCACTACTCTTATGCGTTATATCTGTGGAAATTATGCGTCTTGCCGCTAAACAGTTCATATCATTTATGTTTATGTCCATCTTCATATTGAGGCTTGTCTAACCCCGTCCTCTTCTAGTAACTTTCTTAATTTTTGTCGAGCTCTAAACACGCGCGTCATTACAGCACTTGGCTTTACATCGATAATCGTTGCGATTTCATCGCACGAGTAGCCACCGATTACTTGTAACACTAGTGGTTCAGCATAAGATGCTGGCAATTGCCGTAATGCGGCTCGAACAGCCATATTATCTACATTGGCAAAATCATCCTCAACCGTAGCAAACACTTCCACCAATTCATCATCGAGCGTGGTTAATTCTGCTTGAGCGCTCTTTTTCTCGAATCGGCGCGCATTTTCACGCCGCAATATGGTAAAAAGCCAGCTTTTTGCTGCTTTTGCATCATTTAAAGAATCAATCGCTCGCCAAGCACGTAAAAATGTCTCCTGCACGAGGTCTTCTGCAATTCCACTATCCCTGCTAAGCCAGTATCCGTACCTGTAAAGATCCTTCGAATAGGCATGGACCATGGACTCAAATCCTTGTTTCTGTGTATTCATGACAACTAGACCTGACTTATCTGGATTGTCTTTCATTATTCATTCACTCTCATCAATTAATTTCACACAAAATAACCTCTGTAAGTATCTTATGCAGTCCTGACAATAGGTCACCATTTCATACTGCTTAACCCGCTATACTGTACGAAAAATTATTCTTGCTAGGTCCCGTTTCCTATACGTAGTAGTATTGCACCCAATTTAGCGACTGTTTATTATAGACTCAATCAATAACACTATTTTAATCGAGGCAATTAATTATGATATGCAATGTGGGTGATACAGAAAGATTGGCCAGAATCCTTGTTGGACTACTAATTATCACAATCGGATTTGCGTTCTCATCATGGTGGGGACTGATTGGAATCATTCCAGTATTTACTGGGGTGACAGGGTGGTGTCCTGCCTATCTACCCTTTAATATTTCTACTAAATAATCACGCGGTTAAACTACCAATAAGTATTCATTAATACTAAAAGTTAGACCTATATACCGCCCTGTTAATCTTTAGGGCAATACATTGGAAGTAATAAAGCTTGGAGATTACAAATGTTTGGATTAGGAAAAAAGAAAGACTTCACTGCCACTATTGTTAATACAGGACAAACCTTCGAAGTTAAGGGTGGAATTAACTTATTACAAGCTGCATTAAACGCCGGGATTGAATGGCCACATGATTGCCGTGTTGGTAGCTGTGGTTCGTGCAGAACCACTATTAAGAGTGGAAAAATCAAACCGTTAAATGATTTTTCCTACGTGCTTGATGGTGATCAACTAAAGAGCGGTATGGTACTCGCTTGCCAGTCTAGACTTCAAAGCGATATTGAGGTTGAGGTTGATTTTGGGCAGGACGCAATAAACTAACATTTCTTATTCAAGCACGAGTTTTGTAGCTCGTGCTTGGTGCTTATCAATGCGATAGTTAAACAACGTCTTAATCATTGTCAGACAGAACATTTCTTCGCTCTTCTAACATTTTTTTATTTCGCGTGAATTTATTACCCTAACGACAACATGCTCACTTGGCGACCTAACAAACCACTGCGGAAATACAACTAAACATTTAACATTAATTGGTTTGCCCAAACTTGCATAGAGCTTGTTTTCAAACCATTGCTTAACATTTTTTAACGATTCTATAGGATTTGCATCCGGCCTATAGCCGTTAAGCAAAATTTGCTCATCATCATAATGAATAATTGCTGCATTATTCGACGGCGTTCTCCAATCGCAAACATTGACAAGCATTACACCTGTTTGATTGGCAATAACATAATCAATTTCCTGCTTCCCCATCACAACATTCTTATATACGGCACTGCCAGTCTGTTCACTATGAGATTTAACTGCGTCATGTAATAACGGCTCACCTTTTTTACCTAAGCGCAAAAAACGAAAATGATCTTTATAGTCTACTAACTGATACGCAACAAATACAATTGATGCTATAAACAATCCAAATATCACAATAGGCATAGGCGGAACATGCATATACCAGCGATACGTTTCCACCAACAGAAAAGCAAATAGAAATCCTGTAATCAAAAAATATGGACGAATTCTCTGGTCTAACTTTTCACGAACAATATTATCTTGATGATTACTGCGAGCATCCTCAAGCATATCATCATATCCTGCTACATCTTCCGACTGCATATTACTCACCATGTTATTTATTGATATAATTTTTATTATCGTTTCATATTGAGACGATGTACGATTCCATTGGCAAGCAACATATCAATCAATATCATAACGTTATTATGGAACCGGATGAGCGTATTTAGCTATTGGCTAAATGGAGTGACACTTAAACTCAAGCAAAATCAATTAATTCAACGTATCAATTCTTCCGATCAAATAACATTTTAAATTTGTATGTTCTCATGCTTAATCACGTGCGCTAATGCATCTTCAAGAATTGCGCGCGATTGTGCTGAGGTTGCGTGTAGGTATGAGTGCAACTCAGCATCACGATCATTTTTATTTTCACATTCAGCGCTATAGATTTCAAAAGCAACCAAACTCTTAATCAAGTCTGACAAGTGTTTAGGACACTCGCATTGAATTGATGATGAGATTCTCGCCAAGTTGCCTAACTGCCTAGAACTATAACGTCGCGTTGGCAATGAGTCTTCAAGATAAACAGTAGAATTGTTAGTAACAACTAAATTCTTAGCATCCCCACCTGAGCGATCCATACACAAACGAGCCAACTCATAAACATCAATAGATGATCTTATTGCACTGACTTGAGGACTTTGTAATTGATTAATCTCTATTTGAGAACCAAAGCCATACAATACTATGACATGCCAAACACCCATTTCTTTAAGTAATTTGGATACATACTTCCTTGTTTCTTCGTTAATCGTTGGTCGCTCTATAATCGCTACATGCACCAATGAAGCTTGATCCAATTGCTTCCAGTTTTCGATTGAATCAGCATGTCCAAGTAGTTCTATACCAGCAAAGTCTGACATTCCATCCATCACTCTCAGAGGGAAGTCTTCACCCAGCAATAGCACACGGCATAATTGGTTATTTTCCATTTGACCATCATGCGTGTTCATTTGATTTAAATGTTGATCACTAAGCTGCACACTGGTTTCCCATTTGCTTTTGAGTTCTTGTACAGAGAGTCGTGCAATCGTGCCGATAGAATTACCGGCATCAGATAAATTCTTTAATAAAAATAACTTTGCTAAATCTTCGCTACTATATACACGATCACCAGATTCCGAACGACTGGGTACAACCGCTTGGTAACGTCTTTCCCAAGCACGGAGTGTTTCAGTCCCTATCCCTGTTATTTTTGATACCGCCCCAATTTTATACTCGTCATTGCGTATTTGTGCTTCCATCAGTCCATTCTCATACATTTAACTTACATATACATTATCTTTAATGTCGCTAAAAAACAATCAGATACAAGTAATATTTATATCAAAACAAACGATAACGTACAGGTCATTTTAATTAAGTATAGTTTTATCAATAAGTTAATTATATACAACCATTTCACTTGTACACCCCTCATAAAAGACAAAGGCGGTAGACATTGAAGCAACTCAATTTACACTAATATCTGCATAAGCTAGCGTAGACACATGGTTATAGCGCGCACCAAACCAGGGCTCTTGCTTAATATCTCGCACCACCATAGAGCATAAACCTGCTGCATTTCTATGTTCATCCTTTCAGATACATATCACACAACCAATTCTAAGAAATTAATTTTCCCTTTCTATTTAATGACTTAAATACACAATCCAAAACTTTTCTCATCTGAAAAATTTTGTGGCACAAAACGTGAAAAGACCTAACCAAGGGTATTTCGTACAAAGACAATGCAGTTACACAAATGAATTTGATGCAAGCCCTCTTTTTGAACATCTGAATATTAACCACTGGAGAATAAAATGAAAAAGTTGAGTTTGTGGTCAGTGTTATGTGTTGCGATGATCGCATGGTCATCAAGCGCATTCTCAGACACCATTAAAGTAGGCGTACTTCACTCACTATCAGGCACGATGGCCATTAGTGAGACCACCCTAAAAGATACAGTGCTGATGATGGTTGAAGAACAAAACAAAGCCGGCGGACTGTTAGGCAAACAACTAGAGGCAGTGGTGGTTGACCCAGCTTCTGACTGGCCATTGTTTGCTGAGAAGATGCGTGAATTAGTTGAAGTACATAAAGTAGATGTGATCTTTGGTTGCTGGACATCAGTATCTAGAAAATCGGTACTCCCTGTTGTTGAAGAGCTCAACGGATTATTGTTCTATCCTGTTCAATATGAAGGCGAGGAATCATCTAAAAATGTTTTCTACACAGGTGCTTCACCAAACCAGCAAGCCATTCCTGCAGTAGACTATTTAATGGATGGTGGTGTTGAGCGTTGGGTATTAGCCGGTACTGACTATGTATACCCGCGTACAACTAACAAAATTCTAGAATCATATTTAAAGCTTAAAGGTGTCGATGAAAAAGATATCATGATTAACTACACACCTTTTAGTCACTCTGACTGGCAAACAATTGTCTCTGATATTAAACAGTTTGGTTCTGCAGGCAAAAAGACAGCTGTCGTCTCTACAATCAATGGTGATGCTAATGTTCCTTTCTACAAAGAATTAGGTAACCAAGGATTATCTGCAGAAGACATTCCTGTCGTGGCATTCTCAGTGGGTGAAGAGGAGCTTTCAGGCATTGATACTGCACCACTTGTGGGTCATCTTGCCGCTTGGAATTATTTCCAAAGTGCAGAAAGCGAAGAAAATGATAGCTTCATCGAAGCATGGCAAGCATTCATTGGTAACGAAGATCGTGTGACTAACGATCCAATGGAAGCAACCTACATTGGTTTCAAAATGTGGGCTGAAGCAGTCTCTAAAGCAGGTACAACTGAAGTCGATAAAGTACGTCCTGCAATGTACGGCCTTGAAGTGCCTAACTTAACTGGCGGCACTGCAGTCATGAATACTAACCATCACTTATCTAAGCCAGTACTGATTGGTGAAATCCAAGATGATGGGCAATTTGAGATCGTATGGTCTACAGACGGCGAAGTGAAAGGTGATGCATGGACCGATTACCTACCTGAAAGTGCAGTGATTGTCTCTGACTGGGCAGACCCAGCTATCAATTGCGGTAATTTCAACACTGAGACTAAGAAGTGTTCAGGTCAGAATTACTAAGTTGTAGACATTCCAAATAACACGTAACCTCGTTACAAATGGGGCGTTCAATAACTGGACGCCCTTTTTAACAATAAAGATAATGTTACTTAAACCACTCTCCATATTATTACTTTTATTCTTGCTTATGAGCACATCTTTTGCAGATGCAATAGATGAAGGTAATACTGTGCTTAGCTTCCCCGAATTAGTCGCTAGCCTAACGACTAAAAAATTCGATGAAAAAGCTGTCATCATTAAAAAAATTCAAGAATCAGAACATCCACAATCACTAATTATTCTTTCTAAACTTTTAGATGGAAAAATTTATTATAAAAAAGATGACAAAACAGTCGTTATTGCTGATATTACAAAAAAAACAGCTAGCATTATTAATGCAAGTACCGGCGAACCATTAGGTCAAACAACTAAAAAGAAACTCAAAAAAGTAGGCATTAACAACAAATTAAGGCGTGCGTTAAATTCTTCAATTGCACAGCTAAGCCTAAACAATGAAGACCCTAAAATCAGAAAATCTGCAGTTGTAGAAATGTTTAAAAATATGGATGACGAAATGTCTTCTATATTACAAAAACAACTCGGCGTAGAAAAAAATAAGCATGTCATCAAAACTCTAGAAACAGCAATTTCAATCAATCAGCTTAAATCTTCCGTCCATGATGACAAGCTACAAGCAATCGAATCATTATCTAATTCACTCTACCCTGAAGTGCGTGTTGCTTTAAATCAATTAGAAAAAAATCTTTCTACTTCTCCACAAACATCACAAACACTCACTCTTATCGAGACCACACAAAATTCTTTGAAAAAAATCGAATCAAGAGTTGGTATTTATAAACAAATAGAAAATATATTTTTTGGTATTAGTTTAGGTTCTGTACTACTACTCATTGCGGTTGGATTAGCCATTACATTTGGCGTGATGGGCGTTATCAATATGGCACATGGTGAAATGCTCATGCTTGGCGCCTACACGACTTATATCATTCAGTTATTACTACCTAACCACATTGAATACTCAATACTCATCTCTATTCCTACCGCATTTATTTTTACTGGCCTTGTTGGCATTGGCATTGAGCGAGGTGTCATTAGATTTCTCTATGGCCGCCCTCTAGAGACTTTATTAGCCACCTTTGGTATTAGCTTAATTTTACAACAAGCAGTCAGGACACTTATCTCTCCACAAAACCGTGCAGTGTCAACACCAGAATGGATGAGCGGCTCACTTGATATCAATCCTGCCTTATCACTGACATATAACCGACTCTATATCATTATATTTGCTTTGTTAGTGCTAGCAGGATTAATGCTGTTATTGAATAAATCCAAGTTCGGCTTACAAGTGAGAGCTGTGACGCAAAACCGCTCCATGGCTAAAGCAATGGGCATTAAAACGGATTGGGTAGATGCATTTACCTTTGGTCTTGGTTCTGGCATTGCAGGCATAGCAGGTGTTGCGTTGAGCCAGCTAACAAATGTTGGCCCCAATTTAGGTCAAGCCTATATTATCGATTCATTCATGGTAGTCGTCTTTGGCGGCGTAGGAAATTTATGGGGTACATTGTTTGGCGCAATGACTTTAGGCATCGCTAATAAGTTTTTAGAGCCATCCATGGGTGCCGTATTAGCCAAAATCATTGTTTTGGTATTCATTATTTTATTTATTCAAAAAAGACCTAGAGGCATGTTCGCTTTAAAGGGTCGCTCTGCAGACAACTAACCTTATGGAAAAATCTCTCATACAACGGTTACTTTTATCTGACACCGGCAGCAAGATACTCACGATAGTTATTATATTTATCGCAATCGTTGTCCCTGTTCTCAATTTACTCGTGCCAGTTGATTCACCACTGCATATCTCCACATATACAGTTACTTTATTAGGTAAGTATCTTTGTTATGCCCTACTCGCTTTATCAGTAGATTTAGTATGGGGCTACTTAGGCATATTAAGTTTAGGTCATGGTGCATTTTTTGCCTTAGGTGGCTATGCAATGGGCATGTATTTAATGCGTCAAATTGGCGATCGTGGCGTATACGGAAATCCATTGCTTCCTGATTTCATGGTGTTCTTAAATTGGGGATCTCTACCATGGTATTGGTTTGGCTTTGATCATTTTCCTCTTGCTCTTTTAATGATGTTTGCAGCACCAGGAATTCTTGCTTTCGTATTTGGCTGGCTAGCATTCCGATCACGTGTCACCGGCGTGTACTTATCGATTATGACGCAGGCGATGACATATGCCTTAATGCTCGCATTTTTTCAAAATGATTTTGGCTTTGGCGGTAATAATGGACTCACTGACTTTAAAGAAATTTTAGGCTTTAACCTTCAAGATAATACAACACGATGTGCATTATTTGTTGCTTCTGCAGTAGCATTACTCAGTGGCTATGCCTTCTGTAAATATATTGCTCAATCTCGTTTAGGCAGCTTAGTCATGGCAATACGTGATTCTGAAAGTCGCGTAAGATTTATGGGTTATCGAGATGAACATATTAAATTATTTATATTTGTTATTTCTGCCATGCTCGCGGGTATCGCGGGTGCACTCTACGTTCCTCAAGTTGGCATTATCAACCCTAGTGAATTTGCTCCAATACGCTCGATTGAATTAGTGATATGGGTGGCTATTGGCGGACGCGGCACTTTATATGGTGCTGTGTTAGGTGCATTTGTTGTCAATTATGCCAAAACCTTCTTTACCGCGTGGGCACCAGAAGCATGGTTATTTATTCTAGGAGGAATATTTGTATTTGTAACCGTATTTATGCCTAAAGGTTTAGTCGGAATATACAATCAGGCACGTTCTCGTAATACCAGAAAAAAATCCATGAAAGAATCACAAGCAAATATAAGGAATTCATGATGGAGAAAAATGAATCCATATTATATTTAAACAACGTATCAGTTAGCTTTGATGGATTTAAAGCAATAAATGAGTTAAGTCTTTATATAGATAAAAATGAATTACGCTGCATTATTGGAGCAAACGGCGCCGGCAAAACTACAATGATGGATATTATCACTGGCAAGACTAAACCAGATGAAGGTGAAGTTTACTTTGGTGATCACATCGACTTGACCAAAAAAGATGAAGCTGAAATTGCTAATTTAGGCATCGGTCGGAAATTTCAGAAACCTACTGTATTTGAAAATCATAGTGTGTTTGAAAATTTACAACTCGCTTTAGAGGGTCATCGCAATATTTTAAGCAATCTTTTTTATGAGCTTAATGAAGATCAACGTAATAAAATTGACTCTTCATTAGAAACAATTGGTCTTGAAGCTGAAAAATACAGAATGGCTGGAGAGTTATCACATGGCCAAAAACAATGGTTAGAAATTGGTATGTTAATCACTCAAAATCCACAGGTGCTATTAGTTGATGAGCCCGTTGCAGGAATGACACATCAAGAGTCTGAGCGAACTGCAGAGTTACTGACATCATTAGCAACACGCCATTCAGTCGTGGTAGTGGAACATGATATGGAATTTGTCAGATCAATTGCTAGGCGAGTCACTGTCTTACATCAAGGATCAGTACTTGCTGAAGGCACCATGGATAAAATCCAAAATGATCGTAAAGTTATTGAAGTATATTTAGGTGATTAACATGTTAAAAGTTTCTTCAATCAACCAATATTACCGAGAAAGTCACACACTTTGGGATCTTTCGTTAGATGTTCCCAAAGGCAGCGTCACATGTTTGATGGGGCGTAATGGCGTTGGGAAAACAACGCTTTTGAAATGCATTATGGGATTAGAGTCAATCACTGATGGATCTATTCAATTTAAAGACACTGAGATCAGTAAATTAAATGCTGAGAAACGTGCTATCCATAAAATTGGCTATGTTCCTCAAGGGAGAGAAATTTTTTCTCAGTTAACCGTTGAAGACAATCTAAATACAGGCCTTGTTGCGAATAATTCAAAGCAATTACCCTCCATCATTTTTGAACTATTTCCCGTGCTTAAAGAAATGTTACATCGCCGTGGTGGTGATTTATCAGGTGGTCAGCAACAGCAACTGGCACTTGGACGTGCATTAGCCATTGAACCTGAATTACTCATTCTTGATGAACCAACCGAGGGCATACAACCCAATATAGTGCGTGAAATTGGTGACATCATAAAAAAATTAAACCAAGAGCTTGGACTCACTGTATTATTAGTGGAACAAAAATTGCCATTTGCAAGACGTGTTGCTTCTAATTTTTGTATATTAGAAAAAGGCCGAGATGTTGCTAATGGCTCAATCAACGAATTAGATGATCAACTAATCGATAAATACTTAAAAGTTTAAAAAAGCATCTAGGAGAATATTATGCATTTAAGATTAGTCAGCGCTTGCCTATCTTTAACCTTAACGATGATTGCTGCTCCTGCGTTTTCGCATTCCAGGCATTCAACTATCTTTCACAATCATTCTGGCATTGAATACTTTTTAATATTGCTTGTGATTGCCGGCGTTATTTACCGTTACATCAAAAACCAGTAACAGATAATGGTTACCACTGCATTATCACTACAAAGTCAAGCGAGCTGGAAAGCGACATTGAATTTGTCATTTGCAGAAAGGAACAACAAAACCATCCTAACAAGCAAGAAGCACTCTGGACCACTTATGGTTCAGAAACCATTTTACCCTGAGTCAAATGGTTGTTGTCATATCTATTTGATCCATCCTCCCGGTGGTATTGTTGGTGGAGACTCATTGAGTCTGAACGCGCAACTTAACAATAATTCTCATGCATTGATCACTACACCGGCAGCAACAAAGTTTTATCGCAGTACAGGAATACAAGCCAGCCAGAACCAAACAATCACTTTAAAAACTAATGCAATCCTTGAATGGCTACCTCAAGAAACTGTTTATTTTAATGACACTAATGCTAACTCCACCACCAGAATTAATATAAATAGTAGTAATCGTTTTTTTGCATGGGAAATTCAATGCTTAGGTTTGCCTGCACAAAAAGAGTACTTTATATCTGGTCAATGTCGACAAAAATTAGAAGTTTGGCGGGATAATAAACCTATCTTGTTAGAAATCAATCGTCTCATTGGAGGCGATGAACTCTTTGATGCTAATTGGGGGCTTCAAGGATATAAATCTGTTGGCACTTTTGTCACTACTGATCGTGACACAATTATCAACCTTGAGGCGATAAACAATGTAACTCTACAATTTAACGATTTAAGCAGCTCGTATACATCATTTAATGGCTTATTTATCGTGAGAGCAATGAGTGCCTATGCAGAGAAAATTAAAGATTTTTTTGCGGCATTATGGAAAATACTAAGACCACAAATTCTCCAACTAGAATCAAGCACTCCTAGAATTTGGTATACTTAATTTCACATAGGAACGGGCATGGAATTATCACCAAGAGAAAAAGACAAATTATTATTGTTCACCGCTGGACTATTAGCTGAGCGGCGCAAAAATAAAGGCATTAAATTAAATTATCCTGAGACAATCGCTTATATTTCTTGTGCTATTTTAGAAGGAGCAAGAGAAGGAAAGCGAGTCGCTGAATTAATGGAAGAAGGTAGACATCTACTTACCCAGAATGATGTTATGGATGGCATTGCCGAGATGGTTCACGATGTACAAGTCGAAGCAACATTCCCCGACGGCACTAAGCTTGTCACTGTACACAACCCTATTACTTAATCTTGGAAGCATAGACATGATACCTGGCGAACTAATTGTACAAACTGGTGACATTGAGCTGAATCAAGGCCGCAAAAAATTAAATATTACCGTTGCAAACACTGGCGACCGACCAATTCAAGTTGGCTCTCACTATCACTTCTATGAAACTAACACTGCATTAGTTTACGACCGCGAAAGCACGTTAGGTATGCGCCTAGATATTGCAGCAGGTACCGCAGTACGTTTTGAGCCGGGTCAAGAAAGAACCATTGAATTAGTTGAGATTGACGGCAGCAAAATTATTTATGGCTTCAACGCCAAAGTAATGGGAAAGGTGGAATAGAACCATGCCCAAGATTAGCAGACAAGCCTATGCAGAGATGTTCGGCCCTACCGTTGGTGACAAAGTACGTTTAGGCGATACCGGGTTATTTATTGAAGTTGAACGAGACCATACCACTTACGGTGAAGAAGTAAAATTTGGTGGTGGCAAAGTTATCCGTGATGGCATGGGACAAAGTCAATTATGTTCTAAGGATGTTGTCGATACTGTTATTACCAATGCACTGATTTTAGATCATTGGGGCATCGTTAAAGCTGACATTGGTATTAAACAAGGAAGAATTGTCGGTATAGGCAAAGCAGGCAACCCCGACATTCAGCCAAACGTAAATATTGCTATCGGCCCTGGCACAGAAGCGATTGCGGGCGAAGGTCAAATTATTACAGCGGGCGGTATTGATGCACACATTCACTTTATTTGTCCGCAGCAAATCGAAGAAGCATTAATGTCTGGTGTTACAACAATGTTAGGTGGCGGCACTGGCCCCGCAACCGGCACCAATGCAACCACGTGCACACCAGGTCCGTGGAACATACACAAAATGCTTGAAGCAGCCGATGCTTTTCCCATGAATTTAGGATTCTTAGGTAAAGGTAACGCAAGCCTACCCGCTGCATTAGAAGAACAAGTCATCGCAGGTGCCATGGGACTCAAACTGCATGAAGACTGGGGCACCACCCCGGCATCTATAGACAATTGTTTAAGTGTGGCAGAAAAATATGACATCCAAGTGGCAATTCATACCGATACGCTTAATGAATCCGGTTTTGTTGAAGATACTATTGCTGCATTTAAAGGCCGTGCCATCCATACCTATCACACCGAAGGGGCTGGCGGAGGTCATGCGCCCGACATTATTCGTGCTTGTGGTGAAGTTAACGTGTTGCCTTCAAGTACTAACCCTACTCGCCCATACACCGTCAATACTATCAATGAACACTTAGACATGTTGATGGTGTGTCATCACTTAGATACAAAAATACCTGAAGATGTCGCGTTTGCAGAATCAAGAATACGTAAAGAAACAATTGCCGCAGAAGATATTCTGCATGACTTAGGTGCATTCAGTATGATTGCTTCTGACTCACAAGCCATGGGCCGTGTCGGCGAAGTGATTTGCCGCACATGGCAAACCGCAGATAAAATGAAAAAACAACGCGGCGCATTAGAAGAGGATAGTTCTGACAACGACAACAATCGCGCAAAACGTTATATCGCAAAATATACCATTAATCCTGCTATCACACATGGTATTGCACATGAAATAGGCTCTGTTGAAGTCGGCAAACTTGCCGATTTAGTGCTATGGAAACCAGCGTTCTTTGGAACTAAGCCTTCGTTAATCATTAAAGGTGGCTTTATTGCAGCTGCACCCATGGGTGACCCTAACGCATCCATACCTACTCCACAGCCAGTGCATTATCGCTATATGTTTGGCGCCTATGGCAATGCAAATCATAAGACAAGCTATACTTTTGTTTCGCAAGCCGCGCTGGATAATGACATTGCAAAAGCATTATCGTTAAGCAAACAATGCATCGCAGTAAAAGATACTCGATCAATTCAGAAATGCAATCTTATTAATAATAGTTACCAACCTAACATTGAAGTTGACCCACAAACTTATGAAGTACACGCCGATGGCAAACTACTTACTTGTGAGCCTGCTGAGGTAGTTGCGTTAGCTCAGCGGTACTTTCTTTTTTAAATAACTACCTAAGTGATTAAAATTACCACAAAAGTTGATTCCAGCATTGATGCTGAATTCAGCTTAACTTTACCGTTTGAAGCCAGACAAAAAGCTAGGTTGCACACCAAACTTGATTCAGGTGAAGAAGCAGGATTTTTTTTACCACGTGGAATGATTTTACGCGGAGGCGATAAGCTACAAGCAGAATCTGGTGAAATCATTGAGATTATTTCTGCTAATGAAGATGTCAGCACAGCAACCTCTGATAATCCGTTGCTTCTCATGCGTGCTAGCTATCATTTAGGTAATCGACATGTGCCATTAGAAGTTAAAAACACATATTTAAGATTTCATTACGACCATGTACTTAATGAAATGCTAGAGCATCTAAGCCTTAGCATTACTAAAGAGTCTGCACCCTTTGAACCTGAGTCTGGTGCATATTCCCAGGGTCATGGACAGGGACATAGCCATACGCACTCTCACAATCATCACCATGAGTAAGCTTTCTTTATTGCAATTACTTAGAATATGCAGCCCTACTTTACCCATAGGCAGCTATGCCTACTCACAAGGATTAGAAACTGCCTGCCATAATGAATATGTAACAGATCAGCAACGCTTAAATGAATGGATAAAGGGTGTACTAAAAAACAGTGTAGAGTATTTAGATATACCTATATTTTCACGCCTTTACGATGCACATATTAAACAGAGCAATGAAGATGTGCGCTATTGGAATGATTACATATTGGCATCGCGTGAAACCAGCGAATTGTTATTAGAAGACTCTCAAATAGGTGGCGCATTGGCAAGACTGCTAGTTGATTTAGATATACCAGAAGCAGTTTATTGGAAGAAAAGTCAATGTTCATTATTAACAACATTTAGCTTAGCCTGCACGAGATGGGACATTGAAAAGAGTATTGCAACACAAGGCTTAGTTTGGAGCTGGTGTGAAAACCAAGTAAGTATCGGTGTAAAGCTCATTCCACTTGGTCAAACCAGTGGGCAGCTAATCCTATCAAATTTAATGGAAGACATTGATTCAAGTGTTACTAGTGGATTACTCATAGAAGATAATTTCATCGGAGCAACATGTCCGGGGGCAATTATGGCTAGCATGCAACACGAACAGCAATACACACGACTTTTTCGCTCATAATCAACATAAATACATATGACTACAAATAAACAAGTACTAAGAATTGGTGTCGGCGGCCCAGTCGGCTCAGGAAAAACAGCTCTACTTCGCTTACTGTGCATGCATATGCGTGATGATTACGAAATAGCCGCTGTGACCAACGATATATATACACGTGAAGATGCGGACTTTCTAATTCATCATAAAGCATTAGAAAAAAATCGGATCATCGGTGTCGAAACAGGTGGTTGCCCACATACGGCAATCCGCGAAGATGCGTCCATGAATCTGTCAGCAGTAGAAAGTCTTTGTGATACTTTCAAAAACCTAGACTTTGTATTTATTGAAAGTGGTGGAGACAATTTAAGCGCAACATTCAGCCCTGAGCTATCCGACCTTACTATTTATGTTATAGATGTCGCCGCAGGAGAAAAAATTCCTCGCAAAGGGGGGCCAGGAATCACAAAGTCAGATTTGCTAATCATTAATAAAACTGACTTAGCACCTATGGTAGGTGCTTCACTAGAAGTAATGGATCGTGATGCTAAAAAAATGAGAGGAGATAAACCTTTCTTATTCACCAATCTAAAACAAGAACAAGGACTTGACCAAATAATTACCTTCATCAAAAAGAACGGTATGATTTAATTACTTTTCCTCTTGGCCTGACTAATTATCAATTACACTCTTGAGTGCATTTTCAGATTCTTCTCTATTTATTGTATATCAAGGGTCCTTAGGTATATTGCTTTCTCTAAATTTATCTTGGACACTAAATGCCTGCTTTATTGTCCAAGATAAATGACACTAAACTTTAAAAGTAAATTTAAATGCAAAATACGACAGAGAAAATTCGTTATCTGTATGCGCTATTCAACCAGTCAAACCCAGAATTAATCAATCCATATCAGGCACACATTGACAGTCAACATATAGTGGCAGCAAAACTCATAGCCGCCACATATGCATTTAGCACTACTACAATAATCACTAATATAGATAATAAAGAATATATTTTTCCCTTAAATTTGACATCAAGAACCCATCAAAGCAAAGGTGATTGGATCTGGGTAACCCAAATAGAGATTTTTTACCCTGAGCAATCGTTAATAACGATGACTATCAATACACGTGTTGTTGATATCCCTTATACAGGAAGTAAAGTTTGCGCACATTGGCTATTTAGAAATATCAGACCAGAAATTAATGAGGCACTAAGTCACTACTTATAACTGTATCTACTCCTTCTTATCAATAAGGCTTATTTATTAAGCTTTCTTCTGCAAGAATTTGCAACTCCGTTTCTAAAATATACAGTGCCCAACCAGGACATGGGCGCGCACTAACCAAGTGCGGTGATGCACCCCAAGATTGTACCGTCCTAGCCGATAAGCGGTCACCTGTAACTTGAGCCAAAAGAATGGCTATATGGCGAGAAGACTTCCCATGCGAAAGCATTAGTTTTTTTAATCTCACTTTATTGCGTTCAATTTCTGTCATAGTATTTAATTGAAAAATATTGTTACAATTCGCCCGTAACCTTATGTTATTAAAAACATTAATTGATAATCGAAATATAGTTATTTCAGCCTTAGTTTCTGTCAGCAAGTGGCTAAGGCTAGACCCGGCGACTTAAAGAAATTATTGCAAATATTAATAATTTTTCAATAATATTTTTATTGCTTGCGCACAATGTGCTAGCGAATTTTTCCCCGCCTATAGAACTTCAACAGCAAGGGCCAACAGTATATAAGCGGATGCCTGCGAAGCTTGTCACTAACGATAACCCGTTCACCAGTATGGCGCTCAATTTTCCATGCAATATAATCAACACCGTTAACAAATGTAGTAGTAGCTTTCATGAGTCGTAATATTGATAAAATTTTCCCGAGAATTACTCTAAGCTTCCACTTAATAGAAGTAAAAAATTTTACTTTACTCGTTGAAGAATTATTTATCTTATTCGGGAATAAGATAGCAGTGACCCCATCATAGAAATCACGCTGACTATTATAAATGACACTCGCACGTTGTTTAGTCTCAGTTCTCAGTTCAGTGGAATATGCTAACTGAAGTCCCCGCACCCATAGCACGTCACTAGAAAATTCTTCTTCGAGGCTATGTTTAACTGAACCTACAAAGGCAGTTGCGGCTGCACATTGAACTTCAGCAATCCATTTTTTCACATCATCATTAACTGCATATATATATGACAATGGCTGTGTAAAGCGCGCCCAAAAATAAGGGTGAAACGATTTTTCAACAGCAGTTGACAGCCCTGACTTACTCATGACTGCATATTTACAATGATAAGTCTGATTACCTAGTTGTATTTGCAAGTAGAAAACATTTGGTGGAAGTATTTTATTTGCTAGCGAATACCACCAACCAGAATAAGCATGACGATAATCATCAACGATGACATAAAAATCCAACATAGCATCTTGGTAATCACGAGTGCGCATACATGATCCATAAAAAACAACTGCTAGCAAAGATTGTTTATACTCAGATCTTAATGCTTCAACAAACTTTCTAAGTACATCATCTTGTTGATACTGCAAATTAGAAAACACATGTTGATATAAAGCGTCATTCATGTGGTTAGGAATGTTACATTTCCGGCAGATTGAAGCACGACTTTTGTAGGCACACCTGACTGACCAAATAACTCCCCATCCAAGGTAAACCCATCATTAATTATCAACGTAATTTTAGTTGGACAGACACTACGATAATAGTCAACATTACTTTCTACAGAAGGGTCTTTACCACGAAGTATCCTCATAAAGGCTTTGGTCGCTTTAGGCGCATTTTTCTTTATCAATGTTAGCGAAATATCATCATTTGATTTTCCTTGCCCCCAAAAAGGGTACACGCCCATGAGCAGTCGATTTAATGTCGTTGCTGTAATAATGGCGAAATCGCCTGTTAACGCTGGCGCTTGATCAACTTCAATACTGGCTTGAGTTGACGTTGTCATTTTATTCGCAGTTAGCCAGTCGAAGATATAACGAATCATCGCCATTGATGGACCTAGCTCGCCACGCACGCCTTTTGTATGTATGTTTTGTCGACAATAAAGTATGCCGTTGTATATCGCACCAGCACCAAAAAACATACCGCACACTGTCATATTTTTCTCAGGCAATGTCATTTGAAGTATCGGACTTAATGTTGCTTCTAGAGCGCTTATATTACCTTTAGAGTAATCGATGACTTTAGCAATCACTCTGTTTAAGCGACCCTTACAACCCACATCACCAAACGCCATGCTAGTAGTTCCAGCCTGCAACAGCACTAAGCCAGGTATATAATTTTGATTTGATTTTTTCTTTAAATAGGTCAACACCTGCAATAGCGTCCCATCACCGCCATTTACAATTATTATTTTTATTTGTTGTTGCTTGCAAGATTCTAACGCACTCAGCAAGTCCTCTTCATGCTTAATGACAACATGCTTAATGACAGAATAGTTTTTAATAGTTCTCTCAAATGTCTCAAACCCACCTCGTTTATTTCTGCCACTGCGAGGATTGCTAATCGCAACAATATTTGCTAGCCGCACATTATTAGCACTCATTGTATTAGCTATTTCACTGAGCGCAATAATGGCGCAATAGTTTTTTGTGCGGGATAACCCGTAAACAACTTAACAGCTAAAGAAGAATCGCTTTGGTCAGGACTAATATTTTCTATCCATGATTCTAATGGGCCTTTGATCACTCTGACTAAACAAGCATACAAGAAACGTGCAGCTAGTAATGATGTTGAAATCACCGACCATGCTACTACCCACATGAAACCCAATTCGGGATCAGCCATCATCACTGCCAAACTCAACATGATAATGCACGGATTTCTACGCGCGGTGATTAATCGATGGAATGAGTCTATCGGTTTCCAGCAAAAGATACTGATGTCGTTAAACAACAATTGAAACAGACCTTCAAAAATTCTGCCACCCACATAAGCCGCTAACATAACCCACACCCAATCCATGACCGGCAAAGTGCTATGGATAAATGTAATTTGACTCAAACCAAGGCCCATCGCCCAACACCAGTACCAGATTGGCGGGTGGATAATATCCAAACCGTGATCCATCGCATGACCAATCCTGCTTGACTGAAGCGTCACACGTGCCAGCTTTCCATCGACGGTATCCAAAAATGTCATCAACCACGCCGCACATAAGCCCAGCACTAACTCACCATAATAAAATGCAAAGCCACTAAAGATAGTCAGCAGCCAACCAAATCCAGTCACCATATTGGGGGTAATTTTAGCAGCAGCACATTTTCGCACTACCCCACGTGCAGGTAATGGCCACCACCATTTAGTCACCAAATCAGTGATACCCTTATAGGACTTATCATATAAATAGTTTTCGATGACTGTTTTGTCATGCTCATTAATATGCACGACATGAGCTAAATCATATTTGCGCAAACGTGGATCATATCCACCAGTGAGTTGTTGTGGGCTATATACAGTGATTGAATCTAAGTATGGCTCAGACCGCTCCTTATTAAGTAGCTGAATTGCTTGCACAGATTTTCCACCATCACACCAGACGGCTGATACAGATTTTTTATCACATGATGAAAGCAAGATAGCTTCTGACTGAGCAACTAATTTTTGTATGACGTTAGCTTCATACAGATAGTCAGCGCGTAGTAAGAGAATATTTTGTCCTGATAATACTGCATCAGTATCAGCAATTTCACTGAAATCACCGGCTTTGGCCAATACTTTTCGAATACGCTCAACTTGAGAAACCCCCCATAATGCGACATCGCAGGTATTTATAATGTGGTAAACCATAATTGTATATAATGCCGAATCATTTAAGTTAACGCTCATCATGCTCTCGACTGATTAAAATCATGGCTAAATCATTTCAAATAGCCCAAAACAATAAACAGAAACTAGCGTATTAAAATTAATGAACGAAAGCAGTCAAACTGGCAGGCAGGCTAATGAGTCTTTCAGATTTGTGCAACTTTCTGACTTGCACCTATCCACTATAGTCTCACCCAATCCTATTCACCTTATTAATAAGCGCATCCTTGGTTATCTATCCTGGTTACGCAAGCGACGTCACACTCATCAGCGCTGGATATTAGACCTCGCCGTTGAAGAAATTCATCGCCTCAAAGTTGATCATTATGCCATCACCGGTGATTTAACCCATATCGGCTTGAAAAACGAATTCGAACAAGCCAGCCAATGGTTGCGTAGTGTCGCATCTGCAAATGACCTCACTCTCATCCCAGGTAATCATGATTTATATGTCAATGAAAAGTGGCATCGCAGTTTTGCCTTGTGGGAAAAATATATGCTGGGTGACAATCAAACTAGAGACGAGCGATCTGACCATGCGCTCAAGCAATTAAATCAGCTTTACCCCACCATACGCATGCGTAAAAATATTGCCTTTATTGGTCTATCTAGCGCATTTGATGCACCATGGTTTCGCGCTACTGGCAAAGTAGACCAACAGCAGCTCACTCGTTTACACAAATTACTTAGTAGCAAAACGTTAGATAGTTATTGCAAAGTGCTACTCATTCATCACCCAGTAACAATGACGCACACACCCTTACGCAAATGCTTATTAAATCGCGACAAATTAATTAGTTTATTAAAGCAATATCCAGTTGATCTGATACTACATGGCCACGGACACAACAGTTGTTATGACTCCATTGATTGCGCCAACAATAAAATTCCTGTTGTAGGTATGTCATCTTCATCTAGCACTAATCAAACAAAGAATCATAAAGCAGAGTTTTTATTGTTCGACATAACTCAGAATACGCAAAGCTGGATGATCAACAAACAGAGTTATACCTTCGACATGAGGCAGAAAAAATTTATCGCAACAACTAGAAAAGAATTTATGCTGCCGACAACGCATTAGGCGAGCGCATTTTCATAAGCAGTAATACTAGTAATACAATTGCACTTGGCACTGCCGCGATTAGCATTGGCGACCATTGTTGAAGTGAGCCCATATGAGTAATCAACTGAGAAGCCACGTAAAAAGTGATTCCGGCCAACACACCTAAGGTAATTCTCTTGCCTGTGGAAACGGTACGTTGTAATCCAAACACAAAAGGCATTCCCAATAAAATCATAATAGCAGCTGATATTGGTATCATTATTTTCTGCCAGAACAATAACTCATATCGATACGATTGTTCTCCGCGTTGTTTTAAGCTCTGCACAAATTGATATAGATCTGTTATTGATAAAGCTTCGGGCTTAGATACAATAATGCCCAATTGAGCAGCACTTAGAAAAGATTGCCATTTAATAGATTCCAAATTACTCACTTGCAAACGTCCATCAACTAATTGTTTAATCTGCACTCCTTGTAACATCCAATCCGTCTCAGTCCCTTCAGACAAATCAACTGTGTCAGCATGCAAATAACGCAGCAATTGATGCTGACCATTAAACTCAAAAATTTCCACATCTGCCGGAATGCGCCCATGCTCTACATCTTGCACATGAATAAATTGATGATTATTTTGCGCCCAATAACCCGCTTCACTAACAAAATCGCCAGCCCCTTCTACAGCTAGTGTTTTCTCAACATTAGCTCGCTGCAACGTTGCCGGTATAACAAATTGAGCGTTTATCAAAACCAAAGCCATCAGTATTAACGCTGCAAATAATACAGAATTTGTAACCTCGCGTGGAGAAACACCAACCGTTTCAGTCGCCACTAATTCTTGATGTGACGCCAATGAACCTAACGCCAAAATGGATCCCACCAAGCTAATAAAAGCAGCAAAATCCAGCAACAATTTAGGCGTATGCAATAACACATATTTTATTGCTATTACCCAGTTATAACTGCCAGTTCCGACTTGATCCAACTCTTCTATAAGTAGAATAATGGAGAACAAAGACACCATAATCAACGCTATTAACAGGAACCCGCGTATGACACTCAAACCTATATAACGTTGTAATATGAACATATAAAGTTACAAGTAGCGTTTACCTAATACCGCAGTAAACATAATTAAACCAATAACAACACTCCACATACCAGGCACCACACTTAGCGCACCCTGCTCCATCCATGTTTTCATCACAAGACTACCCGCATGTACTACAAAGAAGAACATTACACCAATAATTAACTTTCCATAGCGACCTTGTCGTGGCGATGTTTTCGCCAACAAGACTGCAATAACAGCTAAAAAGAATGCTTTAAATGCAGAAGTAGTTCTCCATTGAAATTCCACTAGCTCGCTACGATCATCTGAACTTGCCAGATAATAAGTCGATGCAGCTTTTCTTTTAAACGACTGCGGCACAATTTCTTTTGCTTCAGGTAACACAGTGAATTGATTAAAGCTAACTAAGGTATCCTCACTATTCTGTTGTAATTGATGTGCAGTACCATCTAAGAACACCATCACCGGCGCTTGATCCTTCTCACCTTCCAGATGATAACCTTTGTCGGCATAAACAACTTGCACAGAATTTTGCTTAGGCTGATAAACAAAAATATCATTTTTTATATCGCTTTCATTATCAATGCTACTTACGAAATAAACTTGTCCAGTGTCTTTATTCTCATAAAAATAACCCTCTTCAAAATGATCAAAATCATAAGTTTGTTGCGCTTGGTGTTTTGCGTTATAGCGCAAATCATATGCCCATGGACGCACAAAAATAGCCACAATAGCCGTCAGCAAAGTAATAGAAACAATTAGCGGCATCAAAATTTTAACTAATCCAAACACACTCATACCTGACGCATGTAAAGCACTAATTTCTTGTTCAGAATAGAGCTTGCCCAAACCCATTAGCAAAGTAACGTAAAGTGCTAGGGGTAAAAATAACTCAAATGCAGCAATGGTCTTTGATACTATTAATACAACTAACAAGTTGGCAGGAATTAAGTTGCTTGCTGCATCTGCCAATAGAGCTAATGCGCTATAACTGACCATAAGCAAGAATAAAACCGTACAAATTAATGCGAACGGCCTGAGTATCTCCCGGGTTATGTAAGAAGTTATGATCAAAGTTTTAATCTATCATTGAATTGGTCTCACCATATATTGGCGTATAATGTATAGTTACGCCCGATTCGTCTAGCGCTAATTTTGTTACATCTAGGCACCTAACACTAACTATATTTTTTATCCAACTCAATGAAAGCCATTATATTATGTGCAGGACAAGGACGCCGGTTACTGCCCTACACAGAATCATCACCGAAATGTTTATTGTCGCTAAACGATAAGTATTTTATTGAATGGCAGATAGACGCACTACAAGAAGTCGGTGTTGAGCAAATAGTCGCAGTGGTTGGATATGCCGCACAACGTATTGAGGCGATTGTTAGCAAACGCTATGGAGATAAAGTTAGCTTTATTTACAACCCGTTTTATGAAATTGCTGACAATCTAGCCAGCTGCTGGATGGCACGCGAGCATTTTAAAGATGATTTTATCATTTTAAATGGTGACGCCTTATTCGAGCCCACAGTAATTTCTACATTACTGAGTGCTAATGAATTCCCCATTACATTAGCCACTGACAAAAAAGATAGTTATGACGATGACGATATGAAAGTCATTACTGACGGTACTCAATTACTTTCAGTCGGCAAAAAACTAGCTAAATCTGAAGTAAGCGGCGAATCTATTGGTGCCATGCATTTCAACCCTGAAGGCGCTAAGTTATTTAAAGACACTATCGAAGAATTGATGTATTTACCTGAATCATTACAAAAATGGTATTTATCCACTATTGACCAGCTTGCATCTCAACAACACGTGGGGACCTGTTCTATCCATGGATTAGAATGGACAGAAGTGGATTTTGTGCAGGATTTGGATCGCGCTCAACAGCTCGCGGAGAAGTGGTCTCGCAAGTAAAGATTATTCTAGGTAGCTAGATAGCACTTCATAGTCGTGAGCAGAATCGACATCTATTGCCAGCTCCGGCACTGAAAAATCTTCAATCACGAGCCTCGCGCCCACTTTCTGCGACAATTTATTCGCCGCTTGAGCCAGACTTAGACGACCTAACTTATAACTCAGAATACTCAAGCAATCTATCTTTCGAATCAGCTCCAAAGGTTTCTTACGACTTTCTTCAACATCTTGCCAATATTCAATTGCCTTTATGCCTTGCGGATTCAGCAGTGCGAATAAATTTGCAAAACAAACTGCTTGACCCTTGAACTGATATTTAGTTTTCTTAAGTGTAGATGCTTTTTCACCTATTAATGCATAGTCAACCGCACCCACAACAAAATCAGCATCAACATTAACAACTTGTTGACAGTAATCATCAATCATCGAAGAATTCAACAAAGGTAGATCGCAAGTCACCACTAAGGTTGGATAACGTGCACTGGCTAACACGCCTCGCATTGCGCTTGCACTAGGGCCTTTGGCGGGCTCGATGATTTCTACGCTATATTTATCTAATACAGTGCGTATATCTGGATTCCCATCTAAACATCGCTGGCTCGGACCAACCGTGAATATTTTATTAATACTGTCAGATTGATTTAATGCCGCAATCACTCGCTCAATCAGCGTTATGTTGTGTAATTTAGCAGCTGCTTTACCATAGACCTTGGCGGCATTTGCTACCGGATCACTTACACCACGATCACCCGCCAACACTACGGCGCTCCAAGACGTCATAGCATCAAGCTTGCTGTGTCACAGGTGACAATCTTTTCTCAAACACCCGATAAGTTTTGTATTGAGTCGCACCCAAACTTCCGAGAATCTTATTAAGCCGCATATTATCTTCTAACACCCAAGATAATTCATGTTGCTGAAAGCCTGTTTTTATAGCGAATTCTTTAAATTTGCCAATCAAAGTTAACGCTAATGCTGATCCCTTCATATTATTTTGATATTTTTGCTTAATCCCTAACAAAGCACCTCGCCCTGAAGCAGGACGAGAAAATTTCAAGCGCCATAAAAATTTAAAAATACCCGTTGGCAATAATCTACCATTTAAATCTTTAGTAATCTCATTGAAATTCGGAAGACCCGCCACCATGCCTGCAGGCTCACCTTCGAACTCTGCAATTTTAAAATGATTAGGAGAGATAAGTTGCAACATCTCTTCACCTAAATGCATAAATTCATTTTCAGTAAAAGGAATGAAACTCCAATTGTTAGCCCATGCATCATTAAAAATATCTAACATGATTTTCATATCAGTTTTAAGGTTATTTTTATCGATATCACGCAACACAATTCTTTCTTCATAGCGTTTAAGAATACGCTGCATAGCGGGAGGGTTTTCAAAATCTGATTTATTCAACCACGCATAAAGGTCTTTAGCCTTCGCGTAATCATTCCTCTCAAAAAGATTTTGATAATAGCGTTTAGCATGCCCCATCATAATATACGGCTGCGTATCAAAGCCTTCTATTAGCAGCCCACTTTCTTGGTTAATGGACAAACTAAAGGGGCCTCGAATCAATGCACACCGGCGTGATGCAATCCACTGTTCTGCTTGGGCGAAAAGTTCAGCCGCGACATATACATCATCAACGCACTCAAACATGCCGAAATAACCTACCGACTCATGATCACTAATAGATTTCAGTTGATCAAACTGAGCGCTAATGCGCCCGACCGGTTTATTGTCTTTATAGGCAATCCAGAATCGCGCTTGTGCATGCTCAAAATAAGGATGCTTCGGCGAAAGCAAATCTAAACGCTCTTTAATTAATGGTGGCACCCAACAAAGATCATCTTGATAGATGCCCCAAGGCATTTTAATGAATTTTTTGATCGATGTGCGATCAGTGACATCGAATGAACGCAGCATTAAAGACATTATTTTCGCCTAGTGGTAACTATAAATAACGTCTGATGCTGTTATTTGGTGGACTTTGTTAATTCAGCAACCCAAGGGTATTTTTCTGCTTGCTGTTCATCGTAACCCAAGTTAAATACTGTTGGACTTTTTTCCCATTTATCATCTTTATCGTAAAACGTCCCAAATAACTTATCCCAGAAATAATTAGTAATACCATAGTTACCATGCTCATTTCGGAAATGATGCAATAAATGAAATCGTTTTATAGTCCTAAAAAACTGAATACTAGGAGTGTAATGCAAATGCTGTATGCAATGGCAGAACTCATAGAACATGGTCACAACCACTCCTGCAGAAATGGCAACCACTGCTCCAACCCAGCCATCTAATAACCATCCTATCGGCATAGTGAAAATTGCCACTGTCGGCAATGTTGTATGCAGTGCACCAAATAATACTCGCAAATCATTTGGATCGTTATGATGATCGAAATGGATACGTTTCCACACCTTGGCAAAATTTACAGAACGGTAAAGGTAATGGCTGTGCAAAACAAAACGGTGTAGCAAGTACCAAATAAGCGGATAAATAAACGCGACAATTAGCGTTATAATAACGTGAACTAGTGACCACAATCCCTGTATAGAAATCGTTACCACAGCAACCAGCGCAATCATGAAATAAACTTGAATCGCTGGATATTGTATATAAGCTTTCACTAGTTCGGGGAACGTCATATCTTCAAGATGATATTTCTTGCTCGCCCAAAACATATTTGTTGAATTCATTCTGTTACCTAAAATTGGGTTCATAATGCTACTGACAGCAATTATAATCAGTATTTTACTAGTAAACCATCAAAGCCACTTGCTTGACTTAAACTACCGAGCAACACGCAAAGCGTTATAATAAATGAATGACACCCTAATAAAGTTTGGCTTTCCTGACTCAGTGATAAAATCCTATCAGCACTGGAGCGTATTATTACGCCCGGATCAAGTAACTTTAGGCTCACTGATACTCGCTAGCCATAGCCAGGCTCATGCCTTTGGGGATCTATCCGACATCGAAACCAAGGAATTATCAATTATTACAAAAGACATTGAAACAAGTTTAATCGATTGTTTTAACTATGATAAAATTAATTACTTAATGCTAATGATGGTCGATCCACATGTTCATTTTCATGTGATTCCACGGTATAGTGCAGCTAGAGAATATCAGACTCTCATCGCTACAGATGAAAATTGGCCAACTCCACCTGACTTGAGCTATAAAATTCCCTTCACCATGGAGCAGAAGAAGACATTGCTAGATCAGCTCAAAACCCGATGGATAAACCACTAAAATAAGCTTAACCATTAGTACCTCTTAGGACTACTGTTAGTACGTAATCACTAAATTTTTAGGGAATAATCACGCTGTACTAACTGCTAAAAAACACTAGTTAGTAAGATAAAAGCTTGAAGCTGAGCACAAAATACTTTAAAAGTTATGGTCTTACGATGAGTTCATATTATTCAGTCTTGAATATTTTGATAAACAGGCAAATTTGCTCGCAGAAGCTTATAAGAATAGTAATATCGTTGGCACATATTAGAAACATAACTAACTAATAATATTGTAATTTTAGGAATTAAACTACAACATGACCGTAAGTGCCACGCCAACCCAGAATAATATTCCGCTAAGACCTGCAGATTTCAACAATCTAGCCGAGACATTAGATTACGCAGCACAAGGCATTACCGGCTCTAATTTTTATGGTAGCCGAGCACAATTACTAAAATCTGTTCCTTACGCACAATTAGCACGAGAAGCTAAAGATCTTGCAAGAAAACTAATTGCTATGGATTTCAAACACGGTGATCGTGTAGTGATTGTGGCCGAAACACATCCGAATTTTTTACGCGGCTTCTTTGCTTGCCAGTATGCAGGCCTTATCCCGGCTCCAGTACCCGTTCCAGTTCAATTAGGAAGTAGAGCTGGATACGTTAGAAAGACACGTGATCTGCTAATCAGCGCACATGCAACCGCCGTTTTTGCACCTGAATCAGTATTACCCCTGGTAAATGAGGCCTGCAAAGATATTGATATGAAATTTGTCGGCGATACTGAGAGTTTTACCGATCATACCGTTGACCCTAACATTGAGCTATATCAAGCCAAAGCTGAAGACACTGCTTACATTCAATTCACCTCGGGAAGTACTAAATTCCCAAGAGGTGTTGTTATCGAACAAAAAGCTGTACTTAGTAACCTAGCAAGAATCATATCTGACGGCATCAAAATCAACACTGATGACCGCGCTATTTCATGGCTGCCGTTTTATCATGACATGGGACTAGTAGGTCTTGTGCTGTCGCCTATTGCCTCGCAAACCTCGGTAGACTACATGGATACACGTGATTTCGCTATGCGCCCAAGACGATGGTTGGAAATCATGTCCATGAACAAAGCAACCATTACATTTAGCCCACCATTCGGCTATGAGCTTGTTGAAAGACGCTTGCGTGAAAGCAAAAATCTAGACTACGACCTAAGCCACTGGAGAATTGCTGGCATTGGCGCTGAAACAATACGCCTAGAGCCGCTAGAAAGATTCTCAAAATTGCTCGGCAAATGTGGCTTTAAAGATACTTCTTTCCTGCCTTGCTATGGCATGGCTGAATGTTCTCTGGCAATAAGTTTTGCATCACTCGACCAACCAATTACCATTGAAACGGTTGATGGTGAGCAACTGGCAGAACACAACATCGCAGCCTCTATTAGCACAGATAAACTTGACCATCGAAAAGCTAGATTTGTCGACTGCGGCCCCTCTTTGCCGGATCATACTATTGAAATTCGTGATAAAGATGGAAACAGCCTTGCTGAACGCCAAGTCGGTGTCATATATGTTCAAGGTCCAAGCGTTATGTCGCACTATTTTGACAACAGTGAAGAAACCGAAAATTCACTGCGTGATGGCTGGTTAAATACAGGCGATATCGGCTTTTTAGTCGGTGGGAGAATTTTTATTACCGGTCGCGAAAAAGACTTAATTATTATTAATGGACGTAATATTTGGCCACAGGACATCGAACACTTAGCTGAACAGCAACCCGAAATACGGACTGGTGACGCGCTGGCTTTTTCAGCACCCGGCTTTAATAGTGAATCTACCGTGGTGCTGGTCATGCAGTGTCGCGAGCGAGACGAAGGCCGTCGTACTGACATTATTAAGCGCGTCGAGATGACAATACTCAATGAAATTGGGGTACGCTGCTTCATCAAGCTAGTCCCTCCTCATACGTTGCCTAGAACCTCCTCAGGCAAGTTATCGAGATCAGCAGCTAGGCGCGATTACATGGAACAGAATAGCCTGACAGAAGCATTTATCTCTGATGCAAATAGCACCCAAATAAAGACTGCAAGCTAAGAGTAAGGCATGCCACCATGCCCTTAACCACAGCAACTAACACTCTCAGCTCCTTCTATGCCCGATGCTAAAGTGATTGCCCTCACCGGCAGCACAGGATTTATTGGTTCACATATTTTAAAATCATTATTATCCAATGATTTCCACGTACGAATACTGGTTCGAAATAGTAATAAAACCATTAGTCACCCAAACATAGAAATAATCTCTGGCGATTTACATAATCAACCCTCACTCGACAAGCTTACAGCCGGAGTAGACTGTGTTATCCACTGTGCAGGCAGAGTTAAAGGGGCTAATGCCACGTCATTTATCCACGACAATGTCCACGGAACAAAAAATATATTGTCGACATCCATTCAGACTCGCAAGGTTAGATTTATACTTATCTCCTCATTATCTGCTCGAGAGCCATCGATTTCAGATTATGCAAACAGTAAATACTGTTGTGAAACTGTATTAAAGCAAAGCAACTTAACTCAGTGGACAATTATTCGCCCTCCTGCCGTATACGGTCCAGGTGACACAGAATTAAAACCAGTTTTCGATTGGATGAAACGGGGGATCCTTTGGGTGCCAGATTCCACAAAACAATTATTTTCACTATTACACGTCACTGATTTAAGCCAGCTTATAATCAGTCAATTAAACCTGACAGCTGAATATGGGAATACTATTGAACCAGATGATGGGAATCAATATAGCTGGCAGAAAGTTCAAAAAATAAGCGAAATATTTTTCCATAGAAACATTAGAATTATTCGTGTGCCTAGCACTATACTATCACTTGCAGCGCGTTCTAATGTACTATTCTCTAAACTGTTGAATTACTCACCGATGTTGACTCCGGGCAAAGCAAGAGAGTTACTACATCAAAACTGGATTGCCGAAGGTACGCCTGATATTACCAATTGGAAGCCTAAAGTGGATTTAAAAGTGGGACTTAGCACTTTATACTCCAGCGATAATGTTAATTAGACAAATATATATTTATGACTAATGACGCAGATGCGATATTAAGTGACGTTATCAAACTACTAAGTCAGTTTATTAAACAAGACATAGAGATTACCGAATCTCAGCATTTAATGGGAGAATTAGAATTAGATTCGGTGATGGTAATGGAATTAATGATGGAGCTAGAGGATCATTTTGATATCTCTATCCCTCTTAATTCACTACCTGATGTCAACACCGTGTCAGATTTAGCCACAGAAATATCAAAACTAAAGAATCAATAACACTTATGAGCCTACTAGAACGCCTTCAACAATTCACTCAACAACATGTGACTACAGATACTGACTCAATGGCTCCTCTTGATGCAGTCATCGAGCATTTATACTCAGCGACTGAAGGCAGTATTAAAGGCAGAAGAACGATTCTGGTGGGAACCAATAACTATCTTGGCCTGACATTTGATAATCAATGCATCAACGCCAATCACCAAGCTACTAGAACCTATGGTACTGGCACTACAGGTTCACGACTAGCCAATGGCTCCTATGCGGGTCATCAAGAATTGGAGCAGGAACTAGCGGTATTTTATGGTGTTGATCACTCTATCGTATTTTCAACAGGATACACCGCGAACCTAGGCATGATTTCAGCCCTGGTCAGCAAAGGCGACACCATCATACTTGATGAGCACTGCCACGCTTCAATCTACGATGGTTGCAAGTTAAGTGGTGCTGATATTATTCACTTTAGACATAACAACGCTGAAGACTTAGACAAACGTTTACGTCGACTTGGCGACAAAACTTCCACAACCCTGGTTATTATTGAGGGCATCTATAGCATGCTAGGTGACCGTGGAAACTTGAGAGAAATCGTCGCCGTTAAACAAAAATATGATGCATTACTACTCGTTGATGAAGCACATTCGTTAGGTGTACTCGGTGAAAGTGGGCGCGGACTATCCCAAGAATCTGGTGTAGAAGAGCATGTCGATTTCATTACCGGCACATTCAGCAAAAGCTTAGCGGGCATTGGTGGATTCTGTGTCAGTCAGCATCCCGAATTAGAAGTAATTCGTTACACAAGTCGCCCTTATATTTTCACAGCATCCCCCTCACCAGGCACTATAGCATCAATTAGAGCGGCTTTAGAGATAATCCGCAACAATCCATGTCTGCGTGAACAATTATGGGAAAACGCCAGCTGGCTATATAATGGTCTTAAGTCTCTAGGCTATGACCTTAGCCCAGAAGTAAGCCCTGTCATCGCAGTAAATGTCGGGGAACGTGTGAATGCACTAACTATGTGGAAAAAATTGTTTGATCGCGGCGTATATGTGAATCTGGTAATGCCACCCGCTACACCAAACAGTAAATGTTTACTGCGTTGCAGTGTCAGCGCAGCACATACACACGCACAACTGAACGTTGTGCTTGATGCCTTTGCCAGTTTTCAAACACCCACACTAAAGAAACAACTAGCTTAGAGTTTTAAGCTTACTCTTTGTTAAATTAGGCAAATCGCCGATGGCTGAAAAAATTCAAACCTGGTTAGACATACCTTCTAACAATGCTTCATGCGCAATTATTGCCGAGGTCGCACAAAACCATGATGGCAGCCTAGGCATGGCACATGCCCATATTGATGCTGCTGCAAATGCCGGTGCTGATGCCATTAAATTTCAGACCCATATCGCAGAAGAAGAAAGCACTACTGCCGAACCCTGGCGCACCAAGTTTAGTTATCAAGACGAAACCCGTATGGACTATTGGCGGCGCATGGAATTCACGCCCCCTCAGTGGCAAGAACTTAAACACCACGCAGATGAAGTTGGGCTACATTTTTTAAGCTCTCCATTTTCAAATAAAGCAGTAGAACTATTAGAGAATTTGGGCGTAGGCGCCTGGAAAATTGCTTCTGGTGAAATCACTAACACGCCTCTTTTAGATTGTGCACTTGCTACTAACAAACCAATTATATTATCCACAGGCCTAAGTGTTACTGATGAAATTACTGAAGCTGTTAAATACGTGCAAAAAACTAACACTCCATTAGCATTGCTTCAATGCACTTCTCAGTATCCATGTAGCCCGGAAAGACTCGGTGTCAATGTTATCAATCAGTTTAGAAGTGATTATCATTGCGCAGTAGGTTTGTCTGATCATTCTGGAACAATTTATTCTGGGCTCGCAGCAGCAGCACAGAACATACAAGTCTTAGAAGTCCACATGACTTTGAGTCGAGAAATGTTCGGCCCCGATGTTGTCGCATCAATTACTACACAAGAGCTTAAATCATTAGTCGAAGGCATTCGTTATATAGAAACAGTGGCAAATCACCCGGTTGATAAATCCTCCCCAGATTCAGAAGCGACGCCTTTACGCCAGATATTTATGAAGAGCTTATATACAACCGTGAAAATTAAAGCAGGCGAAATTATCACTGCTGATAAAGTCACAACCAAAAAACCTGGTACCGGCATCCCAGCCAACAGAATTAACGAAGTTCTAAGAAGGAAATCAAAAACAAACATCGAAATAAACTCGATGATTCACTTAGAAGATTTGGAGTAATATTAAGTGCGCAAAGTTTGTATTGTCATTACCGCGAGACCCAGCTACGCAAGAATTCGCTCTCTGCTACATGCGGTACGCGAACATAAAGATTTAGAGCTACAACTTGTGGTTGCTGCTTCTGCCTTGCTTGATCGTTACGGCAGTGCTGACAAAGTAATAGAAAGCGAAGGCTTTTATATAGATCGCCGTGTATACATGATCGTTGAAGGAGAAAATCCAGTAACTTCAGCAAAATCTACTGGTCTAGGTGTCACCGAACTTACTACTGTATTTGACAACCTTCAACCTGATTTCGTTGTCACTATTGCTGATCGTTTTGAAACCATGGCGACCGCAATAGCTGCTAGTTACATGCATATCCCTTTAGTTCACGTACAAGGTGGAGAAGTCACCGGCTCAATTGATGAAAAGGTTAGGCATGCAATTACCAAGCTAGCCGATATTCATTGCGTCTCTGGCGAACAAGCTGCCCAGCGTATAATCAAAATGGGTGAAGACCCCAAGCAGGTTTACATCACCGGATGCCCTTCAATTGACCTAGCCATGCAAGCTTGTGAGAGCCAAGATGAAAGTCTCGAGCATATTACTGAACAACTTGGTGGTGTTGGTGCTAGCGTAGATTTATCTAAACCTTATATTATTGTCATGCAGCATCCAGTCACAACTGAATATAAACAGGCTCGTTTACATATAGAACAAACCTTACAGGCGATTCAACAATGCCACATCCCAACACTCTGGTTTTGGCCTAATGTTGACGCAGGTTCAGATGGCACCTCAAAAGGAATTCGCGCGTTTAGAGAAAACAATGAAGCCAATAATATTCATTTCGTGAAGAATCTGCCTCCGGAAAACTTTATACAATTACTCAACCGTAGCCAATGTATTGTAGGTAATTCGAGTGTTGGCATTCGCGAAAGCACTTTTATTGGAACACCTTCTGTCAATATAGGCAGCCGCCAGAACGGCAGAGATCGCGGCGAAAATGTTATAGACGTTGCATACAATAGTGAAGAGATTAAAAATGCTCTTGTTGCACAAATAAAACATGGCAAATATCCATCTAATCCTCTATATGGGAATGGCCAAGCTGGCACACGTATTGCCGAAGTAATTGCAAACGCCAGTGATAATACTGAAAAAACTTTGCGCTATTAATGCTCGCAAGCAGACACAGTGGCTAGTTCACTACCTACGACTTACTTTGGCGGCCCAGATAAAACCAAAAATCTGCTGCGCGATACTTTAGTTGAGTATATTAAAGCAGTGCCCGCTAACGGTCACATCAGTTGGTTATGTTACTACTTACATGATCCAGTTATTTTCCAAACATTAATTAATGCTTCAGAAAGAGGTGTAAAGATAGACCTTATCTTTGATGGAAGACCACGCTCACCTAGTATTAATCAGGCATGCATTGATCGATTTTCACAACCCAACCATAGTTTAATTAATCTCATTATCGTAAAGGAAAAACCCCTATGGGAATATCTTGGAATCCATTGGCATCCACACTTACATAGCAAACTATATTATTTTTCTCATCCTACACCTCAAGTATTAGTCGGTTCTTACAACCCCACCTCAGGCAAAGAGCATATAGATGAAGCTTCGATTAAAAAAATTGGCGACCATTCGATCAGCCATAACGTATTAATAAAAATAGATGATCAGGACACAGTAAACTGCCTGAAAGGCTACATGTTAGACATGCAGAATTATTGGCGGAGAACGTTTGCCAGAATTTTATCGTCACATAATTCAACTCACCAGTCAGCACAATGGTCAATTGATTTTCTGCCGCGCTGCGGCACCCACCCAATTAATACTTTGCTATCAAAAAAAGACAGCAATGCCAAAATAAAGTGTGCTATCTCACACCTTAAAGGCCCGAGCATTCTGAAACCATTAAAAATTGCCATAAAGTCGGGAAAAAAAATAGAATTACTTTTAAACTCTAGCCAGCGCCGCGTTCCTAGCAAACATTTAACATTCTTAGATAAATACCAAATAAAATATTATCAGCCCAAACTAGAAGAGCATTGCTTAATGCATAATAAGTTTATCTTGTATCAATCTGATCAGGAGCACTGCGTTATGTTTGGAAGTTTTAACTGGTCTACTCGATCTCGCATATTGAACCATGAAGTTATAGCTCGCTGTTATGATAAGGAAATCATATCTACTTTTGAGCAGAGGTGGAATCAGATGATCACACAACATTAAGATAAAACCACGTGGCCGATACTCAACCATTATTAATACCGATTGAAAATCAAGTTAGGGAATTAGATCCTAAATTGCTTCTGGCTGTATGTGCAGCCAATGCAGGAATAAAAAGTTACATTGGCTACAGAACTGAGATGGATATTATTATTTCCAAGTTCCCGCGCAGTATTTATCTTGCCAAAAGTTGTACTCATCGTAGCGATAAAATGTTCCGTATATTATCTAAGCTCGGACATACTATATGCGCATGGGACGAAGAAGCGTTAGTGCATTATCCACCTGATATTTACTTCAAACGCAGACTATCTCCTATCGCACTCTCTTATGTATCCCATCTATTTGCTTGGGGGCAAGAGAATGAAGATTTATTCAGACAATATCCTTTGCTACCCACAGCGTTGCCCATCCATAAAGTAGGCAATCCTCGCTTAGATATGCTACGCAAAGATTTTGAATATTATTATGCTGACGAGATTGCCACCATCAAACAAAAGTACGGCAAGTTTATTTTGCTCAATACCAATTTTGGTAATGTTAATGCGCACTTACCTATACATAATTTATTTACTTCTAAAGATGAACATGGCAACTATAAAGATATGGGCAGAGGCGCCACCGGCATGGGACGAGAGTTTTCACAAGGCCGGGCAAAGTTTAAACAAGCCTTATTTGAACACTTCTTATCTTTAATCACTTATCTTTCAAGCACTTTTAAGGACAGCAAAATAATCATCCGCCCTCATCCTGTTGAAAATAAAGATGTCTACTATGACATAGCTGCTAAATATAACAATGTAGAGGTAGTGCAAGAAGGCAATGTGATTCCATGGGTTAAAGCAGCCACTGCGCTCATTCATAGCGGGTGCACTACTGGGATTGAGGCGTATCTCTCTAACAAGCCTGCAATAGCCTTCGTGCCACTAACGGATCCACGTTATGGATATGGTGCCATCATCCCTGACCAGTTAAGTCATCAATGCAGCAATCATTCTGAAATAACAGAAATGCTGCATAATTACCTTAATGACACTGTGCCCGCATTAGATTCTAATGTGCTGAAAAAATATATAGAGTTCGATACAGACAAGCTTAGCTGCACCAATATCATTGGCGTGATTGAACAGATACTCAATGGCTCAATTAAAGAAAACACTTTGATAAACAAAATACATGGCAATTTATTAGCCACCAAGCGCAGACTTATTAAACGTGTAAAAGCTATGTCAGCTAATTCCAAATATCATCACTCCTATCAGCAAGTTCGTTTCCCAACCCTGAATGAGCAACAGCTACAAGCCAAAGTTGACCGATTTGCTCAAATTATAAACACAGATTCTTCCGTGGTTATTAAACAGGTATCCCCACATATTTTTCTAGTACAATAAGCACATGAGTTATTCAATCGACCAGCTAAACAAGCACACACAAGTCCTTGCTGAAAAGGTCTTCATGACAGATCGCTTACCTCACTTTGATTTATTGCTACGAGAAGTTAGAAAGCTCTCACAACAAGCTGCACCAGCATCTACTGTAGTATCCTTAGAACGTGGGCTTTTATATGGCGGGCTTAGCTTGGTTGGCCCGTATTTTCACCAGCAAGAATTTACCTCCATAGATGGCAGCCCAGAAAGTGCTGATGATCGTGGCGCTTACAATAAAAATAAAGTGATCGATAAAAATTTCTTACGCGTACCCATTACAAAACGTGCACCGATCGAAAACACAGGTATTGAAGACAATAGCGCTGACTTAGTGTTAGTTCCTAACTTAGTCCATCACATAGCGAACCAGAATGCCTTATTTAGCGAAATGGCTAGAATCACTAAACCTAATGGCAAAGTATTTATATTTGAACCAACATTAAGAGAGTTGCATCAAATCCCAGATGATTACTTGCGTTATACACCCTATGGCATGCATGAAATTATGCGTTCAGTGGGCTTACAACCAATAGATACACAGCTTGATGGCGGACCATTCAGTGCAATTGGTTATTGTTGGCTACAGGCCTTGGAATACATGCCGCCTGAAGAACGAAAGAAAACTGAACAATGGTTTTACACCGAACATTGGCCACGACTAAAAAAATGGGATGAAAAATTTACAATCAATTTAGTGCGTGAACACACTAAATTCCCTGTTGGATTTTCTATCCTTGCTGAAAAACGTTAGTTAATAAATACACACTATCATGACTCTCAAGAACAATAATATTCTTGCTGTTATTCCAGCACGGGGTGGGAGTAAAGGTGTATTGCGTAAAAATCTACGTCATATCAATGGCAAATCATTAATCGCGCACGCCGCTGACTGTGTAAAGCAACTAGACTGGATTGATGCCATAGTAGTTAGTTCTGATGACGATGAAATACGCGCACATGCACGTGATTCAGATATAGATGTGCCATTCACACGCCCTGAAGAATTATCTACTGATGATGCAAAATCGATTGATGTATGGAAGCATGCTTGGTTATATTGCGAGAATCATTACAATAAGAAATTCGATATCTCGGTATTATTAGAACCAACCAGTCCAATGAGAACAGCGGAAGATATCACCAATGCTGTTAATTTATTAATTGAGAAACAAGCATTGAGTGTCGCCACTGTAAGTAAAACACCAGGGCACTATACTCCTCATAAAACATTACAGTTATCTGAAGCAGGTTTTATTGCTCCATATTTAGAAAATGGAATTAAATATTCCATACGCCAGCACATCCCAAATTATTATCATCGCAACGGTATTTGCTATGCCACAACTCGCGAGAGTTTAGTAGAAAAAAATAACTTAATGGAACAACAATGCATTCCTATCATTATTGAGCGACCAGTAGTCAATATAGATGAAGAAATTGATTTAAAACTAGCCGAAGTGCTATTAAGTGAAATACATATCAACTAATGAGTTCATTTAATACCTTACTCATACCCGTTGAAAGCCAGGTGCGCGAATTAGACGGAAAGATACTACTCGCTTGTGCAGCAGCAGAAAAAGGCTTCAATACTGTTATTGGCTCACGCGCCTACATACACTATTACTCATCAAAAGTATGCAATGCAGTTTATCTAGCCAAGAGCATGCGTCGATTCAGCGATAAAATGTTTAAAATTCTAAATGGTCTAGGACACAGAATTGTTGCCTGGGACGAAGAGAGTTTAGTAAGGCTTCCTGATGAGCAATACTATATGCATCGCTTATCTCCAATCGCCTTCAACTATATTGATCACTTGTTTGCATGGGGCAACAGTGGCACGCAAGTTTTCAGACACTATCCAGCATATAACAATCAACCTGTGCACACTGTTGGCAACCCAAGAATCGACATATTAAGACCAGAGTTACGCAATTATTTTCTGCCTGAGACCAATAATATAATTGAACAGTATGGCGATTACATTCTCATTAATACTAATTTTGGCCAGGTAAACCACTTTATTCCCAGCGTAGGCAGTAACGAAGCCAATAGAGATAAGAATTTTAGCGCGAGTTCTAATGATAATTTTATTAGCGATCGTTTCAAACACAAGCAAATGCTATTTAACGAATTCAAGAAACTAATGCCATTACTGGCAGAAACATTCCCATCACTAAATTTTGTTGTACGGCCTCATCCTTCTGAAAATGTAAAAACTTGGCAACAACTTTTTGCCAGCAATGGAAATATCCATGTAGCTAATAACGGCAATGTCGTTGCCTGGATTATGGGGTCAAAAGCACTAATCTCTAACGGCTGCACTACTTCAATTGAAGCCACGGTATTAGACAAACCCACACTTGGATATTACCCAGTAACTAACGATCAAATAGATGATGCTCTACCAAAATCTCTTTGCGACATTGCTAACACCAATCAGCAGTTAATAGAAAAAATTGAATCCGTCCTATCTATTAATACTATCAGTAGCAGTAACAATTACGACTTACTATCAGAACATATTAATAGCTTAAGCGGCGATTTTGCAACAGATAAAATAATTGCTACGTTATCTCATGAATACACCAATAGCCCTTATCACCAGAAAAATACACTTTCCCGCCTACCCGGACTATTACACAATAATGCCAGAACACTTGTAAAACACATAAAGAGGAAGCAATCCTCACATCGCAATAGCGCTGCATATCATAAACACCGATTCCCATTGATTGATGTTGATTATTTGCATACACGAGTTGAGCGCTTTCAGCATCTTACTGGTCGATTTAATAAAATTAATATCTCTCGACTTTCTAATGATATATTCCAATTCAATTGTTAACGATTAGTATTATCAAAAATTAATCCATCCATGGAAGGGAAAAATATTCAACTTCGACTAGCAGGTTCATTTGCAAACGTCAGTGATAAAAGTAATAGCCATTATAAATATAATATCGATAAGTTAGACTCAGGTATAAATTATCAAGACAAACACATTCTCAGGCTATCTAAAGACAAGCAAGTAGAATGGATTGTTTCACGCAGTTGTGATCATGTAAGCGGAACTTTACAACCATGCAAAGACAATCGCTTTGCAGAATGCCCTTTGCATGGCTGGAAATTAGACTTAGATATACTTCACTATAGCAATGTAAACGTTGCTAAAGAAAAACTTGATTTTCAAATCATCAACAAAGAAGTCATAGTGCACCAGCCCAGGAGTCATTTAAAACTTCCTGAAAATATATATTCAAAACAAAAAACACATGCCTTGGAAATACGCTTCATAGCCCATGCTAGTCTGCTATTTACTTGCGGCTCTATTAATATTATTACTGATCCATGGCTTATAGGACCTTGCTTCATGAATGGTTGGTGGCACAACCCTGCACCAAGCAGTGATGCTTTAGATCAACTATTAAATGCCGATCTGGTTTATATCTCTCATAATCACCCAGATCATATGCACGAAGAAACCCTGGTAAAACTTTATCAGAGCCGACCAGATATCCCGATAGTTATTCCCGATTTCAAAACGAAATCAGCTGAAAGGCCACTACGCAACATGGGATTCTCTAATATTATCCCTCTTGCATTTAACCAGATTCACAAATTAGGCACGCACGGCATTTATATATCAATCTTGAAATCTGGAGATTTCAGGGATGATAGTGGCTTATACATAAGCTACGGAAAGAAACAAGCGCTTATTACTGTTGACTCATCTGCTCTTAATCACTACGTACTTCCAACAGAGATTGATTTTCTCGCGACTTCATTCGCAGCAGGTGCTTCTGGGCATCCCTGGTGTTTCGATCATTATAGCGAAGATGAAAAATTACAGATAACACACAATAGACACCTATCAGTAAAAAAATCGATCTCTAAATATATTGCAACATGCAAGCCTAAATCATATATGCCCTATGCAGGATACTTCTTAGAAACTGCGCCAAGAGATGAGTACATCAAGATAAATAACATTAAAAATTCACAACAAAGTATTGCAGAGCAAATACATAAATCCTATCCAGGCATAGTCACTATTGATCCCATAGCAACAGACAAAATCACTATTAGTCAAACCATAGAAACCAGCCCAAGCAATATTAGCCGCCCAATTATTTCAATAAATGATATTGATCAATATTTAGCGAATGAATACCAACCAGATGAAAAAGAATTTTTCAGTACAACTCAAAAGTATTTTTCGGCTAGTCAATTTCAAGATGATTTAATCCTTTATCTACTCCCGTGCACACCAGATTTCACACATTTAGAAAAAGGCTTAATTATCGATTTCAGCAATCAAATAAATATTCAGATCAAACATTATCAAAGGATACACTGCGAATACGACAAAGAACTAAATAATCGACGCCAGTTATTGATTAAAGTAAGAGCCACTTCACTTTGGCAAATAATTCAGCATCAAAAATCATGGGAAGAACTAAGTATAGGTTTTCACTGTAGAATCCAGCGTAAACCTGACGTATACAACTCTGATTTCTGGTATCATTTCTCTAATATTTATATCAAATAGCCATCAAACCGCCCTCACTCAATAATCAATGAGCAGCGCCACAATAATCATTCCCACGCTGAATGAACAAGACAATATTGACCTTCTTTTAGAAGGCTTAACTCAAGTCACTGTTGATAATTGTGACATCAAGATCTTATTTGTAGACGACCAGTCCAAAGACAACACTATCAAAAAGATCAATGCTTGGAGTAACAGCTTCAATTGGATATCTGTATTACAACGAACTAGCAATCCTGATTTAACACAAGCCATATTAGATGGCGTTGCTGCAAGCAACTCAGTCTATGTATTAGTCATGGATGCTGATTTAAGTCATCCGATTGACCGGGTTCCACACTTACTTAAACCAATAATTGATGGCACTCATGATGTCGTTGTTGGTAGTCGTTACACTAAAGACGGCGGCATTGCAGATTGGCCTATTCATAGACGATCTCTATCTTGGTTTAGCGGATTACCCGCCAGAGTACTAACTGATGTTAAAGACACCACTTCAGGATTTTTTGCTTGCAGAAAAGAATGCTTTTCCAATATTGATCAAGATGCAAGAGGATATAAAGTACTATTAGAATTACTTGCTTCTGGCTTAGACAAGTTCAGGGTTACTGAAACACCTATAGTATTCACAGATCGCGTACTTGGTGAATCCAAGCTATCTAGCAAGCAACTCATTCAATATTTTCAACGCTTACTTGAATTAAGCGGCGGACGAATTAACAGCTCCACCGCTAGTCGCTTTATGGCAGTAGGCATACTTGGCGTGGTAATTGATGCGTTGTTTTTCCAGCTATTCTTAAGCAAACAATGGAGTGTCAGCAATTCTCATATTAGTAGTTTTTTTATTGCGGCTACTTTTAACTATCTGTTCAACTCAATATGGTCGTTCAAATATACACATAACTCATTTGGCAGCTGGCTCAGCAACGCCGTTAAATATACTTATTTCGGTTTAATTGCATTAACTATACGCGGCGGCGTACTGGCAATCTTGATCAACTTATTTAATGTTAGTCCTAGTTTGGCCATATACCCAGCAATCATAGCAGCCGCTTTAGTCAATTATTTTGGCGCATCTTTTATTGTTTTCTCTGCGCATACTAGTAATAACTTTAAGCATAGCTCAATAAATTGGCGTGTATTAGCCATCGCTGCCACTGGATTCATGTTGGCTTTACGTTTCCTATACTTAGGCACAACCGAACTGATTCCCGATGAAGCTTACTACTGGAATTACAAAGAGCACTTAAGCATAGGTTATTTAGACCACCCTCCTATGATTGCGTGGTTAATCTGGCTTGGCACTAGCGTGTTTGGTGACAACGAATTTGGCGTACGATTTTTTTCCTACTGCTGTGGAATAGCAACACTCTATTTCATCTACCGCCTTAGCTCATTATTATTTGATAAAACTTCAGCCTACATCTCTCTATTACTCACTTCTACTATTCCATTTTCTGTTGCGACAGGATTTCTGGCTACAACCGATGCTCTTCAAGTAGCTCTATGGGCAGCATGTTTGTATTTGATAGCCAAAATAGTATTAAAAAATTCATCCTTTTCATGGGTAAGTCTAGGTATTTGTATAGGGCTAGGCATGCTTTCAAGATACTCAATGGCGCTCATTGCCCTAGGTATAGTTATTTTTATATGCATCAATAAACCTTCACGACAATGGTGGAAGCAGCCGATTCTTTATATAGCAGGAATAACTTCCCTGATCCTATTTGCACCCACTGTTTATTGGAATTGGCAAAATGAATGGAGCTCGTTTTTATTCCAAACGACACGCCGGCTAGACCGATCCACAGAATTTTCGACACACTATTTATTGCTACATCTAGTAATATTGCTATCTCCATTTGTCCTGCTATTCATCGCTAATGTTTATAAAAACTTATCATCACTAGTCACTGAAAAAATAAAAAATCCATCAGACATCAAACTATATAAGCAATATTTTTTAACCTTCACGCTCATTCCATTAGGTGTGTACATCTATTTTAGCTTCAGCCACTACCCTAGATTTCACTGGACAGTTCCTATTTGGCTGATTGCAATTCCATTAATGTCTTATGCATTAAGTCCTACTTCTAGTTTTGCTAATAAAAAATTGTTTACTAAATTAACATTATATTCAGCAGCCATACTGTGCTTAATCTATGGCGGACTATTCCACTACGCAGCACTAGGATTGCCTGTAAAAATAAATACGCAAATTACTAACCATTACTTTTGGAAGCAAGCGGCTCAAGAACTAAATTCGATCGAGAAACAAATCACCCAAGAGACTGGTCAGAAACCACTCATCATAGGAATGAGCAAATGGTCCATTGCTAGCGCACTACGATTCTATGATGTAGACAAACAGGTGAATAATATTATCTCCAGGAACGCAGTGAAACGGACTGCTAGTATGTACGAACAATGGACAATCCCAAGCAAATGGCACGGACATCCAGTGATATTTGTAGCGTTTAATGCCAAAGACCTGAATGCACCTGAAATAGTTGCCCATGCTAATAATTTAAGACAAGCAGAAACCCTTGATATTAATATAAATAACAATAAGTTAAGAGAGCTTAATTATAGAATAGCTGAGCAATACCAGGCTAGATAGCTATACCCATCAACATGTTCCTCTGGCTGCCGTTACAGTTCAAAGGACATTATGCAAAAGAAAATTCGTACACAGACCAATGAGATTTTAACGAAATTCAGAAATCTCTAAATAAGTAACTCGTGATCACAGACACCCCCAAACTAGTAGATAGCCATTTAGAGTCACGTTATTATACTATCAGCAAATAAAAAACACCCTTTTAGTACCTTTTACGATCAGGCCCAATGAGTTTGGAATCATGCTCAATCTACATATAACCCAGATTAGTATTTTCATTATCTGCCTATTAGCAAGTATGACCGCTATTTCTTATGCTGATGGTAAGCAGTTAACATTCGATAGAACCAAGGGCAATTGTCTCGCTTGCCATGCGATTAAAGGTGGAGAAAGTCCTGGAAATATTGGACCGGCACTATCTAACATGAAGCAGCGCTACCCTGATAAGGGTCTATTACGAAAAAGAATCTGGGACGAAACTCAGTTTAACCCCATCACAGTTATGCCACCTTTTGGCAAACATCGCATACTCACTGAAAATGAAATTGATCAAGTTGTCGATTTCATACACTCTCTATAGGTATTATCATGCTTAAAATCACTAAAAGAACATTTCTACAGCAAACTATCGGTCTATTAACATTATCACTTTTCAGTGGATTCAATAGTGTCACCGCTAGCTGGCAAAAAGCATTATTTAATCAGGCTAGTGCTGATGAATTGATTAATTCACTTACCAATAATGCAGAATTGATGGTTAGCGAGGCTATTCACATCAAAGCACCAGAAATTGCAGAAAATGGAGCCGTTGTCCCTGTCACTGTGGACACCTCAATAGCAAACGTAAACAAAATATCGATTCTCGTCGATAATAACCCAAGCCCATTAACTTCCTCTTATGACATCAATCCGCAATTAGAAGCCTATGTATCTACACGAGTTAAAATGGCTAAGTCATCTAATATTATTGTTGTTGTTTCCACCACAGATAATCAATATTTCACTGCCTCAAAAGGCATTAAGGTCACCATCGGTGGCTGTGGTGGGTAAAATCGAATTGACAATATGTTTAATTTTTTCAAAACACTCAGCTTTATATTAATAACTTATCTATATACAACCTCATTTGGCTATGCTGAGTTAAAGAACTCTAAGCATATAAAAGACCTCAACTTAATACAGAATTATTTTAAGAAACGTTTTCCTGAAGTGCCATTCGAAGATTTTGCTAACGGTGTTTATGCCTTAGACAGCACTGCTAGAGAAAACTGGGAAGCCTTGGAAGAATTTCCACCTTATGAGATACACATTGATACTGGCAAAGAATATTGGCAAGCCAACAGTTCTTCCTATGACAAATGCTTCCCAGATGGACCCGTGATAAAACACCAGTACCCAAAATGGGATGATCAACTAAATACAGTTGTTACTGTGCCGTATGCAATTAATTTATGCAGACAATCTCACGCATTACCTGATTTAAATTACATGAGTATGGAGATGAATAGTTTAGTTGCATATATTGCCTATCAAAGTAGAGACAAACTCATTAATATAACCGTCCCCAACGAAAAAGCATTAGCTGCATATCAACAAGGTAAGAAATTTTATTTTACACGACGTGGACAACTAAACTTCGCCTGTTTTCATTGTCATTTCGATAATGCCGGAAAGAAGTTACGCACCGAATCTCTAGGCCCCGCACTCGGACAAACAACTGGCTGGCCAACGTATCGAAACAAGTGGGGTGCTCTGGGGCCATTACATAGAAGATATATTGGCTGCAATAAACAAGTACGTGCTGCACCATTTGAAACACAAAGCGAAACATACAGAAATTTAGAATACTTTCATACTCATATGAATAATGGCTTACCCATCAACGGGCCTGCCGTGAGAAGATAAGCGAAGATAACAATGATCAAAAATATTTATATCGCTTCACTGGCAGTGGTTATATTACTAAGCAGTACTTTATCAGTGCAGAGTGACCAAACTGAATACCAAGAATTGATTAGACGCATCCACACTATCAATCAGTTAATAAATCAAGCAAGCAACATTAATGGCTTATGGCGAGAAACTAAAAAATTATCTGGTTCAGCTAGAAAATACGCTGATGCTGAAAATTTCGCTTTAGCCAACGAAATGCTAATTGAGGCTGAATTTCAAGCCAAACAAGGAATTCAGCAAGCTCTGGATCAAAATGACATTAATACGTTAATACCAAACTATCTGAGAGACTAAAGTGACGGCTGTTTAAACTTGGGCTTATGTTTCCTCTGTAATGGAAAATATTTCAAGAAACTTGTTATTTGTGTACATCACATCAAACGTATCATATATCGTTAAACATATACTTGATGAGATTCTATAAAACCTTAGTAATCAACTACTTACCCATTCAACCAGATAGAAGATGAACTGCCCTTCAGATGACTTAGAAGGCCCTAATACTTTAGCAGGGTATCGATTCTCTTTAATACAAGCATGGCTAATTGCCTCTGATGCACTGTTATATAGTTGTACACAATTTGCTGAAAATCGGTGCCTTTTGGCACGAGGTGCGTATATCACTGCAAATTGCACTTTTGAAACCCCATCAATCGGGTCTGGGGGCACAAACCCATGCATTAGCTTGCCTTTTCCTTTTCCCTGAATTTTTCATACGTAATAGTGCCATCATTGAGATAACGCAAATACATGCAACCAGTATCTTTTACTAAATTTAGTTTAATATTCTCATTCAGTAATCGTTTTTTAGATATATGCACTATTCGATTATCACATGCATAATGGGTCGCGATACCAAATTCATAATTCTTCATTAAACGCTTTTGTGTTAATTGTTTTCTGCATTTAGCCCACTCTTTTCTATCTGCAAAATTAATCACTAGCACACCCTTTTATTTAACCTTCCTAACAAGTCCTCAACCCATAACTCTTTTGCTTGAATAGACCTATATGGGATACTATCAGACTCAAAAAACACATCATTGATTATCAGGTCGTATTTATTATTTCGATTTTCTTTAAGCCAGTTTTCGACATCGTCATGTATTAATTTACAGTACTTTTCTGAAACTTTAAAAAACTTCCTAGCAATAGATAAGTGCGTCTTATCCATGTCAATTACATCAACATAACATTTAGGAAAAAAATGATGCACTAAATTGATAGCAGCTCCACCACCTGCACCCAGAACTAATACTCTAGTTATTGGCTTACCAGTAAAGCTAGACAATAAAAATAAATCCCAAAGTTTTCCTGACACTGGTTTAGATGAATTCCACTGGCTATGTAACACCTTGTTGCGATACAAGCGGATGGCGCCACCTGCTTGAGTCACTTTGTATTTAGTCTCTCCTTTAGTTTTCTTCCAAATAACAGTCATTAAGACAAATCAATTGCATATTTCTTTAGAGTTTCCAGTGAAATAATGTCTAATACTTTTTCATTAGTCGCTAATAATATTACTTTAGGTGCTGCGCCATCATCGTAGGCCTCGTTCCATCTCTGCGCACATAGACACCAGCGATCGCCAGCCACCAATCCAGGAAAGCCAAACTCCGGCACAGGCGTACTCAAATCATTACCTTTATCCCTGCAATACTGAAGAAAACTATCAGTCACCTGAACACATACGACATGTGATCCATAATCTCCATCATCGGTATTACAAAGGCCATCGCGGAAATACCCAGTCATTGGGTCATAACCACATTCCTTTAAATCATCTCCATAAACATTTTTTTGCATATCCATATTTAAACACCAATTAAATATAATTTAAATTTAAGCAATACGACCAGCAATGAAGCTAGTAACATCAACCAAATTAATAGATATACTAGTGCAGATTTCTTTGCCTTGCGTTTTTCTCCGCTTGTTCGTGGATTAATTCCTTTGAAAATGAACACAATATTAGCCGATAAGTTTATGCACACTATATTCATGGCAAGCAATATAAATGCACCCAACGCTAAAGGATATTGATGATACCCTAGCATTAGACCAAGTGCTGCTGTGGGTGGTAAAATTGCCACCGCCACCATAACTCCAACCAATACAGTCGATAAACCTGTTGTCATGGATAAAGCCGCAGCCGCGCCTGAAGCCAAAGCCATCACTGCAGAACTAATTCCAACCACAGTGCTAGCAGAAAGCTCTTTACTAAATTCTTCTAGTGGATAGATTAGCGATAGTATAAATGAAGTCAGCAACGCAACCGTAATTCCAACTAACAAAGCAGTAAGTGCACGCAACATAAGCTTGCCATCACCAAGCACAGTACCAAATGCAAGTGCAATATTGGGGCCAAGCAATGGCGCGATAACCATTGCTCCTATGACAACGGCAACGCTATCTTCTAACATACCAACTGCAGCCACAATTGTGGAAAGCACAACGAGCAAAAGATAATTTTGGTCAATACGAGCATTGCGCTCAATGGACTGATAAAGTTCTTCTCTAGAAGCGGTATTTTTAGATGACGATTTAGCTTTATCTAGATTATTCACTCAAGGCATCGTTGCTTCGACTGGCATTACTACACCCCTAGACCTCTCACTAGCAGTTATTGTTTTTTGAGTAGTATCCAACACAGCTTGAATCAATTCATTAGAAACCAGCATACGAACAACATGTCTGTCGTCTCGGTCTAATTGATAATGCCAATAATCAGTAACATCGAATTGCTCTGCTATACCTAGTATTGTATCAACATGGCCTTCATCTGTTATAACTTCTACTATCTTCATTACATTATACCGAAGGTCGATATATAGGGTCGCACATATAATCTTTAACCTTTTCAGGCTTAGGTTGCAGATAAGCTATGTCATTCTCATACACATAATTGACAACAACTTCAACGAAATTAGCTGAAGTTTCTCGAATATGACTTAAAAATAAAGAGTATCGCGCCTTAAATCGTCTTCACCCCCTTGTACTGCCACTAAAAACAATTGTCATTGTTATAAGTTTAACGTTACCTACGACAGCTCCCAAACTAATCCTTGAAAATATATGCATTATTCCTTATGTACAGACTTGTGTTTTATCTAACTTGGCAAGACGTTGAGAGATTAACCGAACATATGTTGCTTAAGTTTTTCATAAAGAGCTCTTCCTTTGAATAATCAACATTTTTATAAATAAAGTACAAATTCTACAATGGTCAAAGCATTGAAAAGAGTTTGCAAACAAAGTTTCTGAAAGTCGCGTACCAAAATCCGCCACACCTTTGCGCAAGGCTAAAAAATAGAAGATTTAATAATATGCTATATATGGAGCGTTTTATGGTGCGCCCGGAGAGATTCGAACTCCCGACCACCTGGTTCGAAGCCAGGTACTCTATCCAGCTGAGCTACGGGCGCAAATTTGATGTTTGTGTGTGAATTTATGTTATTCAGCCTATGCGCATAACATAAGCTAAGTCTCCAATTAATATTGAAGGCTATCATCTTAACATTTGTCTATGCTACGAATTACCTTTTATTGACAAGGCTATGCACTTTTTCCAATAGCACATCTTCGACAAATGGTTTTGATAGATACTCGTTAACACCTATAGACTTCGCCTCTTTGCGATGTTTTTCTGTTGTACGAGAAGTAAGCATGATAATAGGTATATTTTTAGTTTCATCATGAAATCTAACATAAGAAGTTAATTCTAGACCATTCATACGCGGCATTTCTAAGTCTGTTAGCAAGAGTGTTGGCGAATGATCGCGCATTATTTCAATCGCTTCGACACCATCTTTTGCGGTATACACTTTATAATTTAAATCTTGCATAAATTCAGCAAGTGATCGACGTGTACTAATTGAATCTTCTACAACTAACACACTAGCCTGATAAATTTTTTCTACTTCTGTAAAGTGCTCAATATTAAGCTTTCCAACCACATCATTTTCTTGTTCAGACAACAGGCCTCCAACATCCACTACAGGAGCGATATCACCATTACCTAGTACGGCTGCCCCTACCAAACCAACCATTTTAGGCAAATAAAGGCTAAGTGGCTTAATTATAACATCTCGTACACTTTGTATTTCATTTACCAATATGATTTTTCCCTGGCCACCAAACCCTTCTATCAACAACGCAGTAAAATTTTGTTGTTTATTGAAAGGTCTTGTTAAATGCATTTTCAATAATTGCTCGAGATGTATTGCTGGAATTTCTTTATCCCCTACTTGCATAGTTAATCCATGCTCAGTTTCTTTCAATAGATCCGAATTGACTTGTAATACTTCTTCTATACCAGTCGCAGATACAGCTATTGTCCCTAACAATGTAGGAATTAACAGTGCATGCGCCATCAATGAGGATATAGGCAGCGACAGTTCAACATTCATACCTTGATTTAATTCCGAACGAATAACAACCGACCCATTAAGATCTTTGATGCCCGAATAAACAACATCCATTCCCACACCACGGCCAGAGAGCTGAGTTACTTCGTGTCGCGTAGAAAAACCATGCTGCATAATAATTTGATGCACTTCTTCATCTGTCAACTCTTGATCACTAGAGATAATATCTTTATCTATGGCACACGCTTTAATTTCATCTATATTTAAGACCTGTACCATCATCATGACAATTAATTTCCAACCTTTCACCTACTTGGGAAAATGAAAGCTGAATAATACCAGGCAATGATTTTCCATTAGCTTCACGCTCCTCATTAGACTCTATCCCATGGTCTACAGCATTGCGCAATAAGTGCATCAGAGGATCTACTAGATTATTCTAGGATCTTGCTATCCAGCAATATATCAACACCTGATACATCTAATTCAACAGATTTCCCGCTTATTTTTGCAGACTGGCGAACACCACGTTTCAGCCTTGCAACAATTGATTCAACAGGCATCATTCGAGTTTTCAAAATAGCGTGTTGATTATCTTTTTGTACGCGGGCTTGATCTGCAATAACTGATTCCAACAAAAATAGTCTTTCTTCCAAGTCTTTAATCAGTTCAACTGAATCTGCTGTTGCCTCGATCAATCTTCGTGAGTAAGTGTGTAATTCGTTATATTGATCTAGCTCTAATGAATCAAATTTCTCATTTGCATTTTCATTCGAGAATTTCTCATTTATACCTTGAATATCAATTAGGTGTTCTAGCTGTTGAGATAAAGAGTAAACGCTATCTTTATTCTTTTTAATTTCTCGCAAGCCCATTAAAATATTATTTACGTTTCCATGCATTTGTGAGGTAGCAATAATACTTTCACCTGACTGGTTAATCAGTTCGTCAATCGAATTTGATGGAATACGTAAAGAAGTTTCTTGAGAAGCCTTAACTATGCTGTCTTTTTCTTTGATATCAGTTTTTTCGTCGACCTTTACTTGTTTAATATTTGGCGACGACAATGACTGTGTATCACTATCTTTTGGCACTCCAAACTCATCAATAAAGTTTGCCCAATCTAGAATAACTTGCATTGTTTGCACAGCATCATCAGGCTGGCTTCCTTGCCTCAACAAACATTCTGTCATTATGTTCTAGACAGTCAGATGCTTCAATTAAAGCAGCATGTAGATTATTACTAGGTTTAGCTTTTGCTTTCAATAAAGCTTGAAGAATATCTTCAAGATGATGAGTGAGTGTCGCAACACCAACAATACCCACTGTATTTGCCGCACCTTTAATGGTATGCGCAATACGCTGAGTGACTTCCAATTGAGTCAGATAATCATCTTTAATTAATTGCTGAATCGTTTTGGAAAATTCCTCGGTTTGATGAGGAAGTTCTTACAGCAATCCATCAAGCAATTCTGCTTGTACATCTTCGGGGGCAGTAATATCAACATCTTGCGGCAAAGCTTTAGTAATACGCTGATCTTCTTCTGTCTCCTCAATGTGTATAGTTGAATGAGAAAATGCTTCTTTCAACTCCAACTTGATTTCTTCACGTATCGCCTCTTCCCAAGCATCATCCGAGATATAGCTAACAGCTTCCTTATGAGATTTTTCATTATGAATATTTTTCAAGTATTCATAAATAATAAACGGCCATTTTCTAATACGCTCTTCTGAGCTTATGATCATTTCAGCATTAGATTTTTCAAGAGCACTGAAATGGAAACCAATTAATTCACATAATTTCTGCAACGCATCTAATCCAACCATTTCAGCAGCTGAACCCATACGCTCTATTTGCTCTGAATACAAAGAAACCATATCCAATATGTCTTGTTCAACAACTTTATCTTGATGCAAAACAGCCAATGTTTCGTCTTGTTGATCAACATCATCATGCACCTCGGAAAGAATTAAGCTAAGCAACTCTTTTTGCTCTTCATTTCAATCTGAATACTTAAGTAAAATACTATCAACAGGCTCTAGCTTATGAATAAAAACAGGTTTTTTTGGTTCTTGTATCGGTTCTTTATCAAGTGCTTTTACATTATCACTACAAGTTTCATCAGCCATGACTCCTGCATGCGTTTCAACAATGCTTTCAACATTAGATGCAACTTCAGGCTGATCTCGATTGAGCTCTTCATTATATGATGATTCATCAACATCAACACTTTCATCAGCAACAAATAATTCATCAATGATCGAATCAGATACTGCTTGGTCAACGCCTAATAATTCTTCCCTTGGTACTTCAACTTTATCAATATCGGAATTGGCGTCAGCCACAAAAAACTGATCAGAATCAATCGAATTCTCTTGAATATTTTCTTCTAATGAAGAGTTTTCGAATTCTGTATTATCACTAACAGTAGTTTCTAACCTAGACACCACTTCAAGCTCATCTTGATTGAATTCTTCCTTATATTCAGATTCATCAATACTATCATCAGCAACAAATAATTCATCAACGATCGAATTAGATACAGCTTGGTCAACGCCTAATAATTCTTCCTCTGATATTTCAATCTTATCAAGATAAGAATTGGTACCTGCTACAAAAATTTGATCCGAATCAGTTGATTGCTCTTGAATATTTTCTTCTAATGAAGAGTTTTCGAATTCTAGATTATCATTAACAGTAGCCTCTAAATTACATCGCTTACCAAGCAATATCGAGGTAATCTCATTAGTATCATCAGGCTTTAATGGATACATCCAAGCTGATTTAGATAGATTGGTCGCCAAAGCTGTGACCACTTCCTGATTATCGTTATTTATCAAATAAGCTTTAACCAAACTTTTCCATTCAGACATTAATGCCAATTCATCATTAGATATATTCGTAACAGTAATAAAATGATCATGAATATTTTTGCGTAGACGTTCGCATAAATATTGTAGGCCTGCATGTGACGCATCAACAGATAATTGACACAAGTCGACGATATGATCTTCTAATTTACTTATAGTAGAACGAGCGTATATATCAGATGTAGGTGTTTCAGATGCTTCCACTTGAAATGCTGATAGCTTCTGCTGATCTATCTTTTGCATTTAAACAATCATCCTTGGGCCAATTTAAATGTATTAATAATTACTGATTACTTACCATCAATTCTACATCTAACTCACTCTCTAACTCTTTTACAGAGGCAGCACTAATAGGTGGTGGTGCCGACTGTCCATCAGATACAAGTTTAAATTCGCTCACAGTATCTACTAAATTTTTAGAATATCGGCCTAGTAATTCTGTATTAACTGATTGCTGCTTCATATGTTTATCGGTCTGTCGAGTACTTCCTACAATCTCATTTGCCTGCTCTAGTAGACTATTAGTTGATTTTGCTTGTGATTTAGAGCTAGTAGCAATCAAATCAACCGCATCGACGAGCTCTTTAGTTGATGATTGAGTCACTTTTTCATCTAGCAGAGTATCGAATGCATCAGATAGCTCACCCAATTCATCCTCTCTATTCATTTCACTTCGAGCCTCTAATCTACCCTGGTTAACTTGATGAATAGTTGATTGTAAAGATTCAATAGGTCTTGCAATACTCCTACCAAATATAAATAAGATTAGAGAAAGCAGAACACCAACAAGTACAGCAGTCGAAAAAACACAGTTCTCAAACGATCAGTCTCATCTTTCAATGCGAAAATATTTTGATCAATTCGATTCTGCGCTGATTGCTCCATGTCATCAAAAATTGGACCAAGCATGAAATCGTATAACTCTGTATATTGATTTGCTCGACGTTTATTAGACACAATTGAATTCATATTTGACACATACTCGTCGATATATGTATTCATACTAATCCGTTCATCAACAATGACATTTGATACTGTTAGATAATCTTTAAACTTTCTACTTGTTGATTTAATATCTTCATATGCAGCAGTTAAATCGGTTGACCGTATGATTTTTCCTTGGCTTTCACGAATGAATGTCAGATATGCTGCCAATGATGAATCTGCCGTTCTAGAAACGCTTTTTTCTAACTGATCGAATTTATCATTGGCAATTTTTCTTAAGCCGTCATGCTCAGTAAATCCTACTAGCTTCTGGAATTTAACAATATCTGCAAATGAAATCTTATAGTTCTCAGTAATATCAGCAACTTGTGTTACCAGGTTACGCACATAATCATCTGCATCAGCATTGTCCACATTAAAAGTCACTTCTTGCGTCAACAAATCTACCTGCTCTGCTGCTGCAGAAAGCTTAGCCATATTATGCTCAAGCTCTAATGTATATTTTTTATGATTCTCGAGAGGAGCCTCATTATAAGTTCTGCCAGAGTCTCCAGAAATATTGAATGCAAAATCTGTTTCATACTTCCTTATCTTAAGGTAATTTTTTTGCGCCTGACTTGCTAAAGAATCATATTGAATAAATGCAGTAGATCTTTTTGCCGCTATATTTGTAGCCTCAACCTCTAACCAGTAAGTCACCCCCAGAATTAGAAACCCAACAAGTATTGAGGAAAATAATATAACTAATTTATTTTTGATCTTCAGGTTATCTAATATTGCGAAATTAATCATTATTCACTACCTCATTATTTCTCTGATAAATTTTCGATTACTTAACCAACTATTTGAAATAGTTTTCTATAATCCAATCCGAACCAATTACTTCCATTTTCTTGGTAGCTATATGATATGTATTGATTGAGTTTTTCATTTTCGGAAAGAATATCCTTTTGTATATCTTGCTCGTCAAACTCCATCGAAACCATCATGTCTTGTATTTCAATCCCTGCCATAAATTCATTTTCATCTAGCACTAACACTTTTTTCTTGTCTGATTTAGATAATGATTTTCCCAAATTCAATTTTTGACATATATCGTCAACAGGTACCAGGCTGCCACGCACATTACATAATCCTGTTACAAAAGATGGCATTAATGGTAATGGAGTTACGATTGCGTCATTAATCAATTCACTACGCATATTCACATCTAAAAGCAGTTGAATATTTTCCAACTTAAACCCATAAACCCTTTTCTTAACACGATATGCTTCTTCATTCTGATCAGAATAACCATCCAATGGAATTACCGATGTTTCATCTAATGGTTCCCCCTCCATAGACAGGGATGCATTTTTTATAAAACTTACGTTATCCATATCTGTTCATTCTTAACTGAATGTGTTGATCTGGGTAACTATTTCATCTTCTGTATATGGCTTCTCTACTAGTGCTTTCCCACCCTGTAATTCAGCCCACACTCAATCAGCTTTTTGGCATTTGGAACTTACGAACACTACTGGGATATTTTTAGTATCGCGGTCTGAAATAATTTCGCGACATGCTTCAAATCCATCAGTGTTTTCCATAACCACATCCATGAAAATCATATCAGGATGCATCTCTTTGGCTTTTAGCACTGCTTCTTTACCAGAAGATGCAGTGCTCACTGTATGTCCCGCATTAGCAACAATAGATTTAATATTCTGCAAATCAGCAGGTGAATCACCTACTACTAAAATTTTACTAGACACAAATTATTCTCCTAAATATATAAATTACCCAAGATATCCAGTTACTATTTTTTGGAACTCCTCATGTTTAACTGGCTTAGTAAGATACGAATCACATCCAGCTAGCTTTCCTTTCACCTTGTCAAATGGAGACGATTTACTTGTCAACATGATTACCGGAATATGCTTTGTTTTTTTATTACGCTTAACTTTTTTACACACTGTGTAACTATCAATTCCAGGCATCACAACATCTAGAAATATCGAGTCATAATAATTCTCATCAATCATCTCCATTGCTTGCTGACCATTTACAGCAAGCTCAACTTGGTAATCCATTAAAGTAAGCTTCATCTCTAATGCTTGCCTAACTGGCAGGCTATCATCAACCACCAATACTGCTCTTTTATTTAACCCTTCCCTGGTTGAATCTTTTTCAACCATAGACAAGGCTTGCTGCTGACCTGTTCCTGCTGCAACTGTAGTAGCCCTACTATCATTTTTAGATACATCTTCATTATTCGCATCATCAATTGTGATTTTAGGCGTATACTTCAAATCCTCTACAGTAATCTCATCTAATGATCTCAATACACGTGTTGCAAAAAATGGTAGTGGTGTAAATCTAAAGCGATTGCTTTTAGGTCGAACTTTTCCGACTAATAATGTTGGACATAATGATTGTCCATTTGAATCTAAATTTTCTATTCCCCATTGCTTGATAGCATCTCTATTCGAGACACCCACCATCGCGATGTCTATCCTTTCTCCAGACTCATTATCTTGAGCCCTATAAGATCTCGTACGCCCTTCGGTGATATTAAATATCTTTTCAAGAACAAGCATATCTTTGGTACCAATACCACAAGCACCAATTACAAATGTCTTATTCTGCATACCAATCTCTGTCCTTAAAATTAAGTTAATGGCAATTAAATACCACCTAATATGAAGGGTACATTAATACTAATGAGACAAAAATTGATTAAGTGATCCGATAAACGCCAATCAATACTCGACTGATTGGTCTAAACTTCCCAGGAAGCATCAAAAATTGAATACGCTATAGGCATGAATGCAGGCTCATAACCTATAGTTATTCCTGTGCTCGCCCTCGCTTACAAATTGTATTAGTTATTGTTTTTATATTCACAAGCAACGCATAAATAGTCGTAAACACGGTAGACGTAACTATAAGAATTCAAAATCATTTTTATTTCTTCTTTTGGCTCCATAGGTCAGCCGTCTGCATATATGCTTCTTTTTAGATATATGCCGTTGATCAGGAACCCTATAAAGCCCCCAATAATTGACATACCGACTAGTTGGTCTGTATATTGCAAAAATGATAACAGAGAGAGAATTACAAGCAGGATCCACACGTAGCAAAATTCTTGCTATTGCGGCAGAAGAGATATTACGAAATGGTTTTCAATCATCATCTATCGGGGAAATTCTAAAAAAAGCATGCGTATCCAAAGGGTGTTTTTATCACCATTTCAATACAAAACAAGCATTGGGCTATGCAGTCCTTGATGAATCTTTAACACAAACAAAAACTCAAATGTGGAAGCCAATATTAACTAGCGAAAATCCATTACAGTCTGTTATTAATATGCTCAACAATCCAGACCAGTATCTAGATTGCGAAACAGTTAAACATGGCTGCCCTATCAATAACTTAGCCCAAGAGATGTCACCTCTTGATGAGGGCTTCAGAAGCAGAATTGAAGCGATATATACAGAGTGGAAAATTCAGCTATCAGAGTCGCTTCAACGCTGTCAAAACAGCGGTGAAATGATTAAAGAAGCTAATGCTGATGAAATTGCAACATTAGTCATTGCTGTAATACAAGGAGCTGTAGGAATTGCTAAAAACGCGCAACAGCCTACAAGTTTTACAGAATACACACAGGGACTCGTTAACTATTTACAAAAACTACAAATACATAACTAGTAAGCAAATAATCATTAACCTTAAGGAGTATCGTCATGACAAATTCATTTTCAGTACATACTATTGAATCTGCCCCACAAGCATCGAAGGCTTTGTTAGAAAAAGCACAAACTAATTTTGGAATGATTCCAAACTTTCATGCCGTAATAGCTGAAGCTCCTACTGCATTAGAAGCTTACATGAAATTACATGAGCTATTTTCACAGACCAGCTTCACTACCATCGAACAACATGTTGTTTGGATGACAATTAATACAGAGCATGAATGTCATTACTGCATCCCCGCCCATGTAATGCTTGCAAAAATGAGTAATGTAGACGAGCAAATTATTTCTGCAGTACGCAATAAAACAGAAATAGATGATACTAAACTAGAAACACTCAGAAAATTCACGATTGAAATCGTGCAAAGCCGGGGGCATGTAGAAGATTCAACTTTACAAAAATTCTACAGTGCTGGTTATTCCAAACAAAATGTATTAGAAGTCTTACTGTGTTTATCACAAAAAGTATTGAGCAATTACAGCAATCACATCACTCATGTCCCTGTTGATGCTGCTTTTGGAGAGTTTATCTAATTTTACTTAAATATTCTTGGAATTAACGTGGATAAATTTACATGTGCTATTGACAGCCTCGCCACTTGCTGGAGCGAATGGGTGATTCGCCATCGCTGGCTAACCATTGTTGCAAGTTTAATTATTGTTGGTTTTATTTTCAGCCATGCAAAAAATTTAGACTTTGCAACCAACTATCGGGTGTTTTTTTCTGGTGACAACCCAGATTTAGTCGCATTTGAAGAGTTCCAAAAAACCTACACCAAAAGTGATAACTTCTTATTTGTTATTCAATCTAAAAATGAAAAACGTTTTGACGGGAAGTTATCAGAAGTTGCAGAACGCATTACTCAAGAGGCATGGCAAATACCTTACGCTACACGCGTCGACTCTATCACCAATTTCCAACACACTTGGGCCAATGGAGATGATCTCACCGTAGAAGATTTAATAAAAAATGGTAACCAGTTAACTCAGGAAGTTTTAGACAAAAAAGTGGATATTGCTTTAGCAGAACCATTGTTAAGCAATTTCTTAATCTCTGATGACGCTGATACAACGGCCATAAATGTTGTTCTTCAATATCCTGAAAAAGATTTAGTCGAAGTCCCAACCGCGGCAAATCACGCTCGTCAAATTGTCGCTGGCATTGAAAAAGATTATCCAGATGTCATTGTCGCACTCAGCGGTGTTTCAATGCTGAATAATTCCTTCGCTGAATCTGGCATTAGGGATATGAAAACACTAACACCCATCATGTATGGCGTGTTAATAATCATTACATTTATATCATTACGCTCTATTAGTGCAACCATCGCAACACTGACTGTAATCATTTTATCCACTATGATTGCCATTGGTGCTGGTGGATTAATGGGTGTGCTATTGACGCCCGTGTCATTAACAGCACCAACAATTGTATTGACCTTAGCCATTGCAGATAGCATACATATTCTTATTTCTATGCGTGAGTTAATGAGCAACGGCATAGAGAAAAACAAAGCACTGATTGAAGCTATTCGCATCAACTTCCTGGCAGTCACTATTACCAGTATTACCACCATTGTTGGATTTTTGGCACTCAATTTTTCTGATTCCCCGCCTTACCATCATTTAGGCAACATGGCCGCAGCAGGTATTGCAGGTGCTTGGGCACTTTCTTTATTTTTACTTCCAGCTCTTGTTAGCGTGTTGCCAATCAAAGTAAAACTCACGTCAGAACATGCAAGCAATAACAGCATTTACTCAAAGCTTGCTAATATTGTCATTGCCAGTCCTAAAAAAATACTTGTTATTACTGGCTCACTTGCACTGGTTTTATCAGCACTTGCATTTACCAATCAACTCAATGATGTTTGGACAAAATACTTTGATGAATCTATCAAATTCCGTACAGACACAGATTTTGCTATCAAGAATCTTGGCGCTTTTTATCCAGTTGAATTCTCAATCCCCTCAGGCAAACCTGGTGGGATTAGTGATCCAGAGTATCTAGCAAAATTAGATGAGTTTGCTATCTGGATGAGACAACATCCTAGTGTTAGGCATGTTTACTCTATTACTGATATCTATAAACGTCTTAACAAAAACATGCATGGCGATGACGAGAGTTATTTTCGCCTTCCTGAAGACATCGAATTATCCGCACAGTATTTATTACTCTACGAGCTATCACTGCCCTATGGCCTGGATTTAAACGATCGAATCAATATTGATAAATCTGCCTCAAGAGTCACCGCTAGCTTAGGCGATGTAGACACCATTGACACACGACAATTTATTGCAGATTCAACACAATGGCTAATAGACAACTCACCTGAGTATATGTGGACAAGTCCTACTGGTGCTACTCAGATGTTTTCTTACATTGCTAAACGCAATATAGAAAGTATGTTGCGAGGTAATGCTGTTGCAATCTCTTTAATAGCAATTATTCTAATTCTTTCATTGCGAAGTATAAGACTTGGACTATTGAGCATTATTCCAAATGCAATCCCGGTATTAGTCACCTTTGGTGTTTGGGCACTCACTGTAGGCACTATTGGTATGGCAGCCGCGATGGTCACAGCAACCACTCTTGGTATTGTGGTTGATGATACTGTCCATCTGCTCACTAAATATTTACGTGGACGCAGAGAAAAAGATTTAAACACAGAAGATTCAATTCGCTACTCTTTAAATACCGTCGGCAAGGCAATCACCATTAACACCATTATTCTAACAGCAGGATTTTCCATTCTTGCACTATCATCATTCAAAGTTAATCAAGAGTCAGGAATTTTGACCGCTAGTGCTGTCATTGCAGCATTAATATTAGACTTTTTATTATTGCCCGCCCTGCTACTGGTATTTGATAAAAAGCCATCAAAGCAACCCTTTATTCAAGGAGAGAAAAATGCCTATTAACAATACAAGCACTCACATTAAGTTAGCATGTCTTCTTGTCACAACAGTGTTGTATTCAACCTCAGCTCATGCTGATGAAGATTTAGAACAGAAAGGTTATGAGATTGCTGCCAGAAGCGACCGTACAGACCGAGGTTTTTCAGACAGTACTGTAAAACTGAGCATGGTATTGCGCAATGCAGCAGGAAAAGAATCTTCCCGTTCATTGGAAATGAAAACATATGAAGTTCAAGATGAAAATGTTGGCGATAAAAGTCTTGTAGTCTTTGACAGTCCTCGCGACATTAAAGGCACAGCACTGTTATCCCACGCACAGATACTTGATCCAGATGATCAGTGGTTATTCTTGCCAGCACTAAAGCGTGTTAAGAGAATCTCCTCAACTAACAAATCTGGTCCATTTGTAGGTTCTGAATTTGCATTTGAAGATTTCACAGCTAACGAATTAAACAAATACTCCTATAGATGGTTACGCAATGAAGATTGTGGTGATCTTACTTGTGATGTTATTGAGCGTTATCCACGCTATGAAAACTCAGGTTACACCAAGCAAATTTCTTGGATAGATCAAACCGATCTTCAAATTCGAAAATTAGATTTTTATGATCGAAAAGATACGCTACTTAAAACATTAACCTTCAAAGATTATCGCGAATATGACGGTATATGGCGTTCACATCATTTTTCTATGCAAAATCATCAAACCGGAAAAAGTACTAAATTATCTTATTCAGACTATAAATTTAAGAACGGTTTAACAGAGAATGACTTCGTGAAAGGCATTCTAAAACGTGTCAGATAAATATCTTATACTCCTCCTATTAATTTTATCTCTTGCCATTCAAACAGCATTAGGTGAAATAGATTTTTCAGGATTTACGCGTTATGAGGCACGGTGGTTTCCAAACAGCGCACAATTCGATGACCAATTCCACGGCGTACAGAATTCACTAACAATAGAACCAGAATGGGTTATCGAAGACGATGACCATCAATTCTCATTCATTCCTTTTGCACGTATAGACTCACGTGCCGATGACCGCACACACGCAGATATTCGAGAAGCATACTGGCTTTATATTCAAGACACATGGGAACTGTTGATTGGATTCAATCGAGAATTTTGGGGAGTCACAGAATCACGTCATCTAGTGAATGTATTAAATCAAATTGACCAAGTTGAAAACATAGATGAAGAAGATTATTTAGGACAAACCATGATCAATCTTTCTCTACAAAAAGATTTTGGCCGATTTTCATTTTATGTTTTACCCTTATTTAGAGAAAGAACTTATGCCGGTCATGATGGACGCCTGAGATCAGCATTGATCGTGGATGAAGATGAAGCCGAATACGACTCTAGCGCAGAAGAATGGCATACAGATCTAGCATTCAGATACTCGCATTACTTTGGCGATTGGGACTTTGGTGCTAGTTATTTCTACGGCACCGGAAGGGAACCGATATTACGTGCAAATAGTGACGGCTCAAAGCTAATTCCACATTATGACATCATCAATCAATTCGGCTTAGATCTCCAATATACCTATAAGGAATGGCTGTGGAAATTTGAAAGCATCGTACGCGAAGGACAAGGCGATACATTTGCAGCAACCATCTTTGGCTTTGAATATACCTTCTTTCAGTTCCGCAACTCTGACGCCGACTTTGGTGTACTAATAGAACATTTATATGATAATCGAGACAAAACAGATGCACCTGTTACCGCACTTGAGAATGACATATTTTTAGGCACACGTTATACATTCAATGATATTCAAGACACTTCTTTATTAGCAGGCGCTATTTTTGATCTTGAAGATGAATCCTACAGCATGCGACTAGAAGCAGAACGACGCATTGGAGATTCATTCAAAGTCGAAGGTCAGTTATTTACAAATGCCAGAGAAGATTCACTTGCGTCTGCTTTCAAAAAAGATGATTTTATACAATTCAGTATTTCTAAATATTTCTAATGCTAGATGTCTACAAAAAATTCAAAAATATCAATAATTAGAAAGCTAGGCATTAACTAGATATTTATACCTGTTGAAAATAATGGCGCGCCCGGAGAGATTCGAACTCCCGACCCCTTAGTTCGTAGCCAAGTACTCTATCCAGCTGAGCTACGGGCGCGTTATTTGAGAAGCCGGCAATTATGCGTAATTTCGCTTGTTTGATCAATTGAAATTAAAGATTTATTTCTTGACGAGATACATGTTTATATAGACATACCTTATAACTTAAAGACACCCTGAAGTGTACTGAGTTTAAAGGATACCGAAAGTAAGAGACAATATCTTAGGAGGTATTCGATGACTCAACGCAAGATCTACACAAAAGAATTTAAGCTAGAAGCGGTTCGTTTATTAACGCAAAGTGACTGTCCGACCACGGAGTTAGCCTTGGCGCTTGGGGTGAAACGGAGTCTGCTCTATTGATGGCAGCAACCATTTCAAACACAGGGCGAATCGGCTTTTACAGGGGAACTGGGTCGCCCTAAGAAAGAAGCAATGAGTGAGGCGGCTCGCCTCAGGCAAGAGGTTAAGCAGCTGCGCGAGGCGAATGAGATTCTAAAAAAGGCCGCCGCATACTTTGCCAAAGACCTCAAGTGAAGTATGCGTATATCAAAGAATGTCGTCCCCTTCATTCTGTAGCAGCTCTGTGTCGCGCTTTGTGCGTGTCTGAAAGTGGTTATTATGCTTGGTTAAATAGCGCACCTAGCCCTCGTCAACAAACGTCAATCGAAACAGTGTTATGGCATTCTTAAGTGTTGGAAACAGTTAATGCAGGAAGGGATTAGTGGTGGGCGTGATCGCGTCGCTCGTCTTCGACGACAACAGGCTATTGATGCAAAACGAAGAAAACGCTTTGTGGTGACGACACGATCTAAACATCGCGACTGGATTGCGCCGAACCGACTGAAACGCAACTTTACGGTCACTCAGCCGAATCAAGTATGGGTAGGCGATGTAACGTTTGTTGCAACCCGTCAAGGTTGGTTGTATGTAGCGGTGCTGGTTGATCTGTACCGCCGCAAAGTGGTGGGTTGGTCCCTGTCGAAGAACAATAATGGCCCGTTGGTGGAAGATGCGCTAAAGATGGCAATCACGCATCGAAAGCCAAAATCTGGATTGATTCATCATACAGATCGTGGTGCCACCTATGCTATGCAGTCGTATCGGAACCTAGTAGAGCAGCAGGGCATGATCTCCAGTATGAGTCGCAAAAAAGACTGCTGGGATAATGCGGTGGCAGAAAGCTTCTTCGCTAATTTAAAAAATGAACTAACATACTACCAAACATACAACACACGAGAGGAGGCGCAATCCGCGATCTTTGAATATATGGAGATCTTTTATAACCGACAGCGGTTACATCAAACTCTCAACTACCAAACACCTGAACAACATGAATTGATACATCATGCTGCTTAATTTAATCATCCTTTTTTCTCAGTATACTTCACTCTGTACTAACTTTAATTTTCCCAATCAATGCAATATCAGAATCCAACACATACGAAGAAACAATTAGCTCAGGCAATAAAACATATTATCGCTTTTGTTCTACATGTCATGGCAAAGAGGGAAAAGGTGACGGACTATATACCGAAAATTTAAAAGTAACACCACCTGATCTCACCAGCCTATCTAAGAATAATAATGGTGTATTTCCATGGACAACGATGTATCAAATCATTGATGGAAAGGATATTTTCATTGTCCATGGCACTAGCGAGATGCCAATATGGGGAGAGTTATTTAATTTAAGCAGCTGAGGTAATAGTTAGAGGTAGAATTTTTGAGCTGTTAGCTTACCTGGACTTTATTCAAAAATAATTCAAGACCCACCACCTTGAAAAAGGATATTTAGCTAGTAAGCGAAAGATGATTTAGATCAATCCTAAACAAACTGGCATACTTTAACCTTAACTTACTCAAAAAATAATCGTAGAGAGCAAGATGATAAATATTTTTAAGATAGTTTTAGCCAAGACATTAACTATATTGTTTATAGGATATATGGTGTTTTATTCATGCATGGCTGATGAAGAAAGCAATGCTATCAAAAAAGGAAACAAGAATTCTTAGACAGCTGCTCGCTTTGTCATGGAACAGACGCAACAGGTGATGGGGTATTTTCAGAAATGTTACTCATCCCTAGCGCTGATTTAACACAACTTAGCAAGGGAAATAACGGATATTTCCCTTATAAAAGAGTTTATTTAATCGTTGACGGCAGGGATGATATAAAACAACATGGTCCTAGATATATGCCAATATGAGGCGACCGCTATAAATCCACAACTTGGTTTTCCGTTGATAAAGATCACGCCGAAACTTTAGTCAGAGGTACAATTTTTGAACTTCTCTTATATCTAGAATCAATTCAGGAGTAAGAAGCTTATAGATTGGAATATATATTTAATATACTGACATATTCATTGCTTCGTACAAACTATTTTTTATTATTCATAATTTTATCAACTCTTTCTATAATAGGTTGTTGTATAAAGTCTACAGTGCCTGCTTATAACGCTGTAACAGCCGAATAAAAAGCATCGCCTTCAGTCGCTACAACAGTCACTGGAATAGACAAGCCGTTAGATCGAACACGTTTTATCAAATTCATTCCATCTCTTCACGACAAATCAAGAGAAGTAATTAAACAAGAAGGCGCCTGCGCTAAAGGTTCATTCAAAAATTTACTGCCGTGGCTGAATGCTTTAACGTTAGTTGCATAACTCTTAAGGAAATTAATGATTTGATTTTTCCAGAAAGTGCAGATTTAGTATCAAAACATTCTATGGGGGATTTCATAGTGTCTGCCTCATGGAGGCTTAACAATGACCCAGCTCAGTATCATCAGAAAAAATTATTTAATAACGTGCTCCTCGCATTGCTACTGAGGAAACATAATCATAGCCTTACAGGTTCAATGTGAATCATCACATCCTCTATTCCAAATGACTCTGATAATCCTTGTTCAATGTTATCAGCAATCGCATGTGATTCTTCTGTCGATAAATGACGATCTACAATTACAATAATGTCAGCAAACGTCTCATCTTCAATCACCCTTGATCGCATACGTTTTACATTGACCACGCCTTTTAATTTTTCAATGTAGCTAATGATTGGTGCTTGATCTAATGATGTGCCATCTACCAGTATTGGAACACATGAATTGAATAATTTATAAGCGAGATAGAGCACCCATGTAGATATCATTAATGAAAGTATAAAATCAAGTATCGGATAACCACGAGCAGCTAATTGCCATCCGGCAATCACTGCTATTGTGGTCAGAATATCACTAAACGTATGCTTTGCATCGGCTTTCAATATTTTTGAATCAAGACGCACAGCCCAATAATGTTCCCAACTAGATATACCGATATTAATTACTAATACACCGCACATCACAATAAGACTCCACTGACTAAGCAATACTGGGTTTCCTATCCGCTCAACGGCCCTCAGAAGAATCTCGATAGCAACAACACTTAACAACGTAGCTAATATAAATACAGCCAAGGTTTCAAATTTTCGATGCCCATACAGATGATTCTGATCAGGCCCATGGGAAGATACTTTAATTAACGTAAACGCGAGAATGTTGTTAAATACATCTGACAAAGAATGTAGAGCATCGCTCAGAATGGCGCTTGAGCCGGTGTAGATCCCAACCCAAGTCTTCGCGACTAAAACAATAACGTTGGCTAACCCTTCACAAATAAGGATCGAGCGAACCTTTCGATTTTTTTCATCTATAGGTTTTCGTTGTTGATGCGCAATGGACATGATTGATCAATATCTAGTTAGCATTAATTGAACTACCCACGATACTTCAGTGTTACAAAATTTATATCATCAAGGATATTCATGATGTAACTAAGTAGTCCGAACAATATTCGTAATAATATTATAGCTATGCACCCGATACATGTCTTTCATAGGTGAGTGCTTTAAGTCAATTATTTCTAATCAAATCAAAAGTAATTAGCATCTTATTATATGGGAGTATATGCTGATCCATAAATAAAGAGTGTTGCTATTCTATAATTTAATAACAAATTATCTTAAGGAAAGCTTTATATCAGCAACCAAAACAATTGAGCCATATATTGGAAATCATAGAAAATTAAGTGGCTACTAGAAAGTTTATAAATCACCTAATCTTTTACCTAAGAACTTCAAAAAATTAGCTCGTTAAAAACCACTCAAGGGACTAAATAGCGCAGCATGTAGAGGATATAACTACTATCACTTTTGATGCCACACCTGTTACTACAAAAACTGCCGAAAGAATCTACTAAATGCATCAAAAACCTTATTGAAAGTATTTCCCAGCCTTCATATATCCAAAGTAATTTATAAGTACGCAGTATCACCCCCATCCTTTAATCACTGATAAGATATTGGTTAATAGTTAACGTAATTGCTATTTAGCATAAGCCGTCATGACCTTGATAAATAATTGGAAATTAAATAAATAGCTAAGATTTATTTTGGCCAATCAGCATCAAAAGGGAATGGACGCTCTTCGGTATTAAAAGTTAAATAAAGAATGATTTGGTAGGTATAAGTAGATAGTGTTCTACCAAATATCTGTAACTTTTTATTTTTTTCACCTGTTATTAATACCCAAAAAAACTGCAAAATAACCGCCGTACCAACTACCATTCTGGAAACCGAATAAAGCAATGTAATGACGAACATAAAAAATAATCTCATCCAAATTGATCTAGACTTCAAATTGTTAATCTCGAATGAAGAATTTTTTGTATTAGGATGCTCATTATTTGAAGCTGTTTGATCCTTACTCATATACCCCCCAGATAACTATTTATAATTATCGTTATTTTCTATATTGGGCCATTCTTCTTGAATTCAATACCAATATCAGTGAATAAACAATAAATTCAGATTGGTTTAAATTGGTTGTTCCAATGAAAAAGCAGACGCATATCATGCGTCTGCTTTTTTGTTTCAACTATATTTTTTATATACTGCCCTTAATCCTGGATCTAAAAAATCATTACCGATGATGCCCACCCCAAAATATTGATAATTTTGTGCATATTTTTACAGCAAGACGATTCTTGATTAAACAAGTTGGAATTCGAACCATGATATAATACACCTTTGTATCACACCTTGGATTTCAAACAGTTTTAAGAATTTAAACTGCTATTTTTATTATTAAGCAATAAAAATTGGCGGAGAAGGAGGGATTCGAACCCTCGATACGGCTATAAACCGTATACTCCCTTAGCAGGGGAGCGCTTTCAGCCGCTCAGCCACTTCTCCGTATTACTTAACATCAGTTGATTCATGCAAATTGGCGTGCAAACACGCCAGAATTTACCTTTTTATACATCGACTTCTTTTTCTTTGCGGATTCTTTCGTAGATTTCTTCACGATGCACGGCCACTTCTTTTGGGGCATTTACTCCTATGCGTACCTGATTACCCTTTACACCCAACACAGTGACGGTAACATCATCTCCTATCATTAAGGTCTCTCCGACCCTACGGGTTAAAATCAACATGCCCCGCTCCTCCTATTCCTGTGAATTTTTATAATTATTATTTAGTCTACCCCTAGATAACAGATAAGTTACTGTTTTTATAGGCCTGTTACTAGAAATCCTACGCTTTGTCTATTTTCTCTCCGTATTCAAGCTGTTGATGACTCATCTTTCGCGCCTTCAGCAAGTCCAAATTTCTCGTGCAGACAGCGAACCCCTAATTCTAGATACTTCTCGTCCACGACGACAGATATTTTTATTTCTGAAGTAGAAATCATTCCAATATTAATGCCCGCATCTGCCAAAGTTTCAAACATTTTGCTGGCTATTCCTGCATGCGAACGCATACCCACACCTACCAATGAAAGCTTGACGATATTATCATCACCACTAACTGTCGTCGTCCCCAGCTTATTAGCAGTATCTTCAAGGACCTCTAACGCACGCTTAAAGTCATTACGATATACGGTAAAAGTAAAGTTAGCGGTATTATCCCAGGCCACATTTTGAACAATCATATCGACTTCAATGTTGGCATCTGAAATCGGACCCAATATCTTCGCAGCAATACCTGGTTGATCCGGCACGCCTTTAACCGTCAGCTGTGCCTCATCTCGGTTAAATGCAATACCCGCAATTTTGGCCTGTTCCATTTGGTTTTCCTCAGTTGTAATCAGTGTCCCTGGCCCATCTTCAAAGCTAGATAAAACCCGCAACGGTACTTTATATTTACCCGCAAACTCAACTGCTCGAATCTGAAGCACTTTAGAGCCCAGACTTGCCATCTCTAGCATTTCCTCAAAAGTAATTTGGTCTAAACGACGAGCATTCGGCTCCACACGCGGATCAGTTGTATAAACACCATCCACATCAGTGAAGATCTGACATTCATCTGCATTAATCGCCGTCGCTAATGCTACCGCTGTGGTGTCTGAACCACCTCGTCCTAAGGTAGTTATATTGCCATCTTCGTCGATACCTTGAAAACCTGCTACGACAACAACTAAACCATCATCTAAGTGGCATTGAATTTTATCGGTATCAATTCCAGTAATACGTGCTTTGTTACTGGAGTCATCAGTTTTGATTTCAAGCTGCCATCCAGTTCTTGATATTGCCGGACACCCTCTTTTCTTCAAGGCCATGGTAAGCAGTGCGATGGTGACTTGTTCGCCGGTCGATAACAGCACGTCTAGTTCAGGGCCGTGCGGAGCCTCACCTAATATTTCGCTTGCCAATGAGACTAGTCGATTAGTTTCGCCACTCATAGCGGAGACAACCACGACGATACTATCACCATTGTTGCGATACTTAATAACTTTGTCTGCAACGTTTTCTATTCGTTCAACGCTACCGACTGAAGTCCCACCATATTTTTGTACAATCACTGCTATGTTGAATCTCTTAATACCTTCCTAAACCTGCGCTCGTACCCAATCGGGAACGCTTTGTAATGCCTTATCTAATGCTGCTGGATTATCTCCACCGGCCTGCGCCATGTTTGGTCTGCCACCTCCTTTACCGCCGACTTGAGTAGCAACCACATTAACTAGATCTCCAGCCTTAATACGATGAGTTTGATCTTTAGTCACACCCGCAACCAGACTGACTTTAGAATCTTTTGAAGTACCCAGCACAATTGCCGCACTGCCTAATTTATCCTTTAGACGATCTAATGTTTCACGCAGTGTTTTAACATCTGTGCCTTCTATATGGTGTGCTAATACTTTAATGCCATCAATTTCTACTGCGTTACTTTCAATGTCAGCACTGGCTTGACCCGCAAGTTTAGATTTTATTTTTTCTAACTCTTTTTCAAGCTGTTTAATTCGATTAGTTGCACTAGTCGCTTTTTGTGGTGCTTCATCTATACGTGCACTCAATATTTGCGCAGTTTTATTAAAGTCACTTAAGGTTGATTGCATCCAATTAAATGCATTCTCACCAGTGACAGCCTCTATTCGTCTTACTCCTGATGCCACGCCTGTTTCTGCGATAATTTTAAATAACCCAATATCTCCAGCACGACTCACATGAGTACCACCACATAATTCTACTGAAAATTCACCAATAGATAACACACGAACTTCATCGCCATATTTTTCACCAAACAATGCCAACGCACCCGCAGCTAATGCTTTATCTTTATCCATTAACTCTGCTTTTGCAGAGGTGTTTTTCCTGATTTCAGCATTAACAATCTGCTCTATTTGAAGAATTTCTTCCTCAGTGACTGGCGCGTCATGTGAAAAATCAAAACGTAATCTTTCAGGATCAACTAGTGACCCTTTCTGTTGTACATGTGTCCCGAATACTTGGCGCAAGGCAGCATGCATAAGGTGAGTCGCAGAATGATTCAATACTATATCTGCTCTTCTTTTTTCATTTACCTTAGCCACAGCGCTATCACCAACAGACACTTTACCTTTAGTGACTTTGCCTATGTGTGCAAACGCAGCACCTTTCTTTTGAGTGTCGCTGACTTCGAAGCAAAAGTTATCAGCTTCAATTATACCAGTGTCACCAACTTGGCCACCTGACTCTGCATAGAATGGTGTTTCTGTTAGCATTAATATGCCTTCACTACCTTCTGCTAGTGATTGCGCAGCTTGATTCGCTACGAAAATCTCTTCAACTTTAGTGTTGCCATGTAATCCTTCGTAGCCGATAAATTCACTGGCAGATTTCACATCTAAAGCAACATCGTAACCTTCACCAAAGCGACTGGCATCACGTGCACGTTCACGTTGTTGATTCATATTTTCTTCAAAACCTTCAAGATCTAGTTGAAGATCTTTTTCACGCGCAATATCCGCAGTTAAATCAACTGGAAATCCGTAAGTATCGTAAAGCTTAAACACTGTGTCGCCAGAAATTGTTTTCCCTTTCATGCGATCAATATCATCTTGAAGAATTCGCATACCTTGTTCCAGTGTTTCACTAAAACGTTCTTCTTCATTTAATAAACCGCGTTCAACTTTCTGCTGTGCTTCCACCAACTCAGGAAATGCGCCATGAAAAGTACCAATTAATGGTTCCACTAATTTATGGAAGAACGGTTCTTGCAAACCGAGACGATGCCCATGTCTTGCAGCGCGACGAATAATTCTACGCAAAACATAACCGCGCCCTTCGTTTGAAGGCAGCACACCATCAGCAATCAAGAAGCTGCAAGAACGTATATGATCAGCAATCACTTTTAGAGAAGGATTCGTTAAGTCTTTCATTTTCGCTAATGATGCAACTTGTTTAATAAGTCCCTGAAAAAGATCCGTGTCGTAATTGCTATTCACATCTTGCAACACAGCACATAGCCTTTCCAGCCCCATACCTGTATCCACAGATGGTTTTGGTAACGGATTTAACTTCCCAGTTTGATCACGCTCGTATTGCATAAATACGAGATTCCAAATTTCTACATAACGGTCACCGTCTTCGTCCGGGCTACCAGGTGGACCACCTGCGATGTGCTCACCATGATCATAAAAGATTTCGGTACACGGGCCACATGGACCAGTATCACCCATGGCCCAAAAGTTATCCTTGGCACCGATTCTTTTTAGCCGATCTTTATTAACGCCAATATCTTTTAACCAAATCTCTGCAGCTTGATCATCTTCTTCAAAAACTGTCACCCAAAGTTTTTCTTTGGGTAAATCAATCACATTGGTCAGTAAATCCCATGCATAATTAATAGCTTCTGGTTTAAAGTAATCTCCGAAACTAAAGTTACCGAGCATTTCAAAGAAGGTGTGATGCCTTGCAGTGTAGCCAACATTCTCTAAATCGTTATGCTTGCCGCCGGTGCGCGCGCAACGCTGACTTGAGGTTGCTCGAGTATAAGCAAGCTTTTCCTTGCCGAGAAAAGCATCTTTGAACTGAACCATTCCCGCATTGGTAAACAATAAAGTGGGATCCGAAGCAGGTACCAGCGAACTGGTAGGGACCTTTGCGTGCCCCTTATTTTCAAAATAATCTAAAAATGTGCTGCGTATTTCCGCACTACCTTCCATTGTCTGGATATCCTTTTGTGTTCGCTTACCGATGCGATCATTTAAACAAGCGGAAAATTATATCATTAGGAAAGCCTTTTGATTGCATAAAGTGTACGCGTTTAGCCCTTTCACGCACATCAATTTCATCATTTGCACGATATTTCTTTTCATAGATGGTCGTGGCCACCTCAAACCAGTCTATCTGCTGGCTATTTAGATAGGTTTGGAGCATTTCTGGATCAATTCCACGGCTGCGTAATTCATGAGCAATCTTTAGTGGTCCATTGCCTTTCAGTAAACGCGAACGCACAAAATCTTCAAGGTAACGCTGATCGCTTTGTAACCCATGCTCTAAGAGTTGATCAAAGGCACTGACAATTTGTTCTTCGATAAATCCTTTCTTAGCAAGCTTAGCTTCTAGCTCGACGCGAGAATGCTCGCGCTGGGATAGTAAATCGACTGCTACGTAATAGGCATCACGCCCAGAACTAGGCTTCAGCGGCCTCTTCCTCTCCTTCATTTGACTCTTCAGGGAACTCACTTAGATCAGGAAGTAATTTTGCGCGCAATAAAGCATCGAGTTCTACAGCAAGATGCTCATTTTCTTTTAAATATGCTTTGGCATTTTCTTTTCCTTGTCCAATACGCTCTTCACTGTAGCTGTACCACGACCCCGCTTTCTTAACCAGATCATGCTCTACACCTAAATCAATCAATTCTCCAAGTCGGGAGATTCCTTCGCCATAAAGAATTTCGAACTCCGCTTTTTTAAATGGAGGCGCCATCTTGTTCTTAACTACTTTCACGCGTGTTTCATTACCAAGAATCTCATCACCCTTCTGGATAGAACCAATGCGGCGAATATCTAAACGTACAGATGCGTAAAACTTAAGCGCATTACCACCAGTGGTTGTTTCAGGGCTACCGAACATGACACCAATCTTCATACGAATTTGGTTAATAAAAATAACCATAGTATTTGAGCGCTTGATATTACCGGTGAGCTTTCTTAATGCCTGTGACATTAAGCGTGCTTGCAGACCCATATGTGAGTCGCCCATATCACCCTCGATTTCTGCTCTTGGAGTCAGCGCCGCCACAGAGTCAATAACAACAACATCCACTGCACCTGAACGCACTAACATGTCGGTAATGTCTAATGCTTGCTCACCTGTGTCTGGTTGAGAAACAAGTAACTCATCAACATTAACGCCTAATTTCTCAGCGTAAGCAGGGTCTAACGCATGCTCAGCATCAACGAACGCTGCTGTGTCACCTGCCTTCTGACATTCAGCAATGGCTTGTAAGGTTAATGTGGTTTTACCAGAAGACTCTGGACCAAAAATTTCAATCACACGACCTTTAGGCAGACCGCCTATTCCCAAGGCAACATCCAATGCTAGCGAGCCAGTAGAAATAACATCAATGTTTCGTGGTAGTGGATCATCACCCAAGCGCATTACTGCCCCCTTCCCAAACTGTCGTTCAATTTGCCCTAAGGCTGCTGTTAGCGCTTTCTTCTTGTCTTCTTCCACGAATTACCTCGGCTTCTCAGTATGAATTTATTAATGAGTAATCAAGCTATATTAATAGCGTCAACACACACAGTCTACATAAGATTTACTAACGGAAAACTGTCTAGTGTGTTGTAGCGTGCGCCGTCCTTATCGAGTCGAGATTCCACCAAGCAGAATTCTTCAACTTCCCATTCAATCGGTGCAAAATCCCTATTTGAAATAGGAATTTCCGAATTTCTTAACAACGAAACATGCGGCACATAGCGTTTACTTAACTTCGAAATACCACAGTATTGCGCATAGTTGCGAACACTTTTATATAAGCTTTCTAGTTCTTGAGGAACTCTAGTAGGGCCCACCCAGAATATTTTTGTTTTATCGAAATAACCTAATCGATCTAATTTCATGTGAAACGGTTGAGTGGAAATATCTTGCAAGTCCTGGACAAAACAATCAGTCATGTCATAAGAAATATTTCCTAAAAACAATAACGTTACATGGAAGTTCTCAGGCAGTACTTCTCTTCCCCGGCCAACGTAATCACACTGAAGCTCATGTAACTTCTCAAGTTGTTGTTCGTTTGGCCAGAATGCCAAGAATAATCGCCTTGCCTTCATTTCAATAGCTTAAACAACTCTTTTAATGCGAATTCAACTGACTGTTGTCGTACTTTGTCTCGGTCACCAGAAAATATTTTTTTAATTGCTATTGAGTTTTGATTCTTTTTCATCCAAGCAAACCATACTGAACCCACCGGATTTATTTCACTACCGCCACCAGGACCCGCAACACCAGAAATAGCGATTGCCCAATCTGCACAACTATGATTTAAGGCTCCCGACACCATTTCCTTGACTGTTTGAGTACTGACAGTACCATAGGCTTCAATAGTTGCTTCACATACGCCTAGCATGTCGTGTTTAGCTTCATTACTATAAGTTACAAATCCACGATCAAACCATTCCGAACTGCCAGGCAAATCTGTGCATACTTTAGCCAGCCACCCACCAGTGCAGGATTCAGCAACAGCTAACTTGTGCCCACTTGCCTTAAGGAACTCGGCCACTTGAGAAATAGAAGTTTTAATATCAATCACCACTAAGCAATCTACATTGAGAAAATAACACAATTATTATTGCTCCCGAATAAAGTATCAGGGTTAAACTATCAACATGACAAGTCAATCTTCTGAAAAACACACACCGATGATGCAGCAGTACCTAAGCATCAAAGCAGACCACCCTGACAAACTGCTTTTTTATCGCATGGGCGACTTCTATGAGTTGTTTCTGGAAGATGCAGAACAAGCAGCACGCCTATTAGATCTAACACTGACTTCGCGTGGTAATTCTAATGGTCAGCGCATTCCTATGGCGGGTGTGCCCGTTCATGCAGCAGAGGGATACTTAGGACGCTTAGTTAAATCCGGACAATCCATTGCTGTATGCGAACAAGTCAGTGACCCTGCCGCTAGCAAAGGCCTGGTAAAGCGCGAAGTCGTACGTATTGTTACCCCCGGTACGATTACTGACGAGAATTTACTCGATCAAAAACGTGATAATCATATCTGCGCAATTTATATTCAAGGTGAATCAATAGGCTTAGCCAGCATTGAGCTTGGTTCAGGAGACTTTTTATTACAGACATTTACAACCGAAGATGAATTACTCGCAGAAATAGAAAGACTGCAACCTGCTGAAATAATCACTCAAGAATATTCTGAGATTTCACTCAATCACCAAAAATCACAAACTCAACCCGAATGGATTTTTGAATTCGACAGTTCACACCGACTTTTAACTGAACAATTTGGCACTAAAGATTTAACTGGCTTTGGATGTGATGATTCACCCACGGCTATTTGTGCTGCAGGAGCCTTATTACAATACGTCAAAGACACACAACGAAAAGCATTACCTCATATCACTGGTTTACGTGTACAACGTCATGACGAATACATTGTGGTTGACGCGATTAGCCGAAAAAATCTTGAGATTGATCAATCCATTGATGGCGGAACTAAACATTGTTTGACTGGCGTGATTGATTACACCAACACTGCCATGGGTGCACGCTGTTTACGTCGTTGGGTCGGGCAACCCTGCTTGAATATGTCAACACTACGCTTGCGTTATCAAGCAATTGATAATCTCGTACAGACAAAAATTTATCTTGAATTACAAGATCACCTCAAACTGATTGCCGATGTAGAACGCATCCGCGCACGTATCGCGATACAAACAGCACGCCCACGTGACTTAACCTCATTAAGAGATTCATTACATCAACTACCTAACATTCAGTCATTATTACGTGTATTTACAGAAAGTAGAATTGACTCCCTACAACAACAGCTTAAGCCTCCAGACGAACTCAATAAATTATTAATCGCAAGTTTAAAAGACGAACCTTCAGCATTTATTAAAGATGGCGGTGTCATTGCAACCGGGTACGATAGCGAGTTAGACGAGTTGCGTACACTACACACCAATGCTGATGATTACTTACTACAATTAGAACAACGCGAACAACAAGACACTGGTATTGCAACATTAAAAGTCGCGTACAACCGTGTTCACGGTTACTACATTGAAGTTAGCAAACTGCAAGTAGATAAAATTCCTGACCGATTCACGCGCAGACAGACGCTGAAAAATGTTGAACGCTACATTACGCCAGAATTAAAAGAATTTGAAGACAAAGTCCTCAGCGCAAAAGAACGAGCATTAGGCCGAGAAAAATATCTATATGAAAAAATACTTGAACAGTTACTTGATTACTTACCGCCACTACAGTCCATTGCCAATGCGATTGCCGAGCTTGATGTACTCGCATGTTTTGCCCAAGTTGCAATAGATAATAATTATGTAGAACCAGAACTAAGTGACGAAATCGGCATTTATATCAAGCAAGGACGCCATCCAGTAGTGGAGCAAATTCAGCAAGCTCCTTTTATTGCCAACGATATCACCCTAGCACCAGACTCACGATTGTTACTAATCACTGGCCCAAACATGGGAGGCAAATCTACCTTTATGCGGCAAACTGCATTAATTACTATTCTTGCGTTTGCTGGCTGCTATGTTCCTGCTGAATCAGCCAAGCTTGGCCCAATCGACAGAATTTTTACTCGTGTAGGTGCCGCCGACGATTTAAGCACGGGCCGTTCTACCTTCATGGTTGAAATGACCGAAGCCGCTAACATATTAAATAACGCCACCGAAAATAGTTTAGTGCTAATGGATGAAATAGGACGTGGTACGAGCACCTTTGATGGATTATCTCTTGCCTGGGGTTGTGCAGACCATTTACTACAAAAGAATCGTTCACTAACAACATTTGCCACTCATTATTTTGAGCTTACTTCGTTAGCAAATGAATTAGATGGCGCCGTAAATATTCATATTGATGCCATTGAACATGATGATGAAATTGTATTCTTACATACCGTTAAACTAGGCCCTGCGAATCAAAGTTACGGCTTGCAAGTAGCACAACTAGCAGGCGTACCTAGAAGTGTAATTAAAAACGCCAAACAACGCTTGACTATGTTAGAACAACAATCGCATTCAAAAGACACTATGCAAACAGAATTACCGCTGATAGTGGAACCACCAGGCATTCACCCTATTGTAGAAAAACTAGAAGACATTAATCCAGATAACCTAAGCCCTAAACAAGCACTGGAAATGTTATATCAGCTAAAAAAATTAGAAGACAATTAAATATCGCTCGTTATTCAAATCACTCTTATCACATCTCCACGTCATTCCCATGCAAATGGGAATCCAGCAACTGTTCGTTATTCCGACGGATTATGACGCATTAATACTGGATAGATTCCCGCCTCGGTAATTGCTCCAGCATCCATGCAGTCTTACGCGGAAATGCTATATTCTTAGCAAAAACGATTTGCTATTAAATATTTACCAAACTTTTAATAAATTTACAGTAATCGCATTAGAAATTTTATTTATTGGTTATCCAACAGGTTTGATATGGCTGCAATTCAAACGAACCATCAATATCATTAAACACTTCACCACTTATAAGATCAAACCAGTTTTCAGTACTAATTAAATTGATATCAGATAATGACAAAGACAATGACTCAGTAGAGATATTACTAATACAAAAAATACTTTGACAACGATCCATGCTTTGGCGCCAAAACCAAACATTTCATTCCCCAAATGCAAGGTGAATTGAGTCGCATTAGGATGGAAGGCCGCTTGCTTGCGTCCAATGCCAATCAAGCGTTTCATTCTTTGATAAACACGTGCATGTTATGTTGAAAGATCAGATAACACACTGTCAACTTCATCAAGCTGCCAACGGTGACGATTAATAGTACGATGGCGCTTCGTCTTTTCCAAACGCTGATAGTCATTACTCGTATCCAATAAACTATGGATATAAAATGCAGGAATCCCTTCTAATGCAAGCATAATCGCATGTGCGCAAATAAACCGATCTTCGCCTAAGGTATCTTTACCTTCAACAGTTCCCTGTAAAGCATCAAATAAAGCAATATTGAGTTCATATGGGCGTTCTTCACCATCAGCACCGATACGCCAAGACACTTTACCACTAAACTTTTCAACCGCATTAATCATCACATCAATTTCTCCGTCACTCATTAACCCTTCTGCAGGCCTCAACCCGATGCCATCGTGTGATGCAATAAAATTAAAATAAGCCGTCCCATGTTGAGCTGGTGGCATACTCATCATCCATTGTTTCAAATAATGACAATCACTAGTTAACAAAGTATTTAGCAGCAAAGGTGGCAAGGAAAAGTTGTAAACACAGTGCGTCTCATTGGCATTGCCAAAATAAGATAGGTTTTCTCGGTTGGGAATATTGGTTTCCGTAATAATCATTGCATCAGCACGTATACGCTCTATCAATGTGCGCAACAATCTGACTATCTCATGCGTTTGATCTAAATTGAGGCAACTCGTGCCAACCACTTTCCACAAAAAAGCAATGGCATCAAAACGAAAAACACGTACACCGTGATCCAAATAAAAGCGAATAATCTTTACAAATTCTAACAACACGCTTGGGTTAGAAAAATCAAGATCCACTTGATCGTGACTGAAAGTGCACCAAACGTACTTCTCTCCCGCTGTTGTTTTCACTTTATTTAACAATTCATTAGTGCGTGGTCGCACCACTTTAGAGAGATCATCACTTGGTGATGCCGTGAAAAAATAATCCTTTCCTGGATCTGAATCATTCTTAAAATTTTCAAACCATTCACTTTGGCTCGAACAGTGATTAATCACCAGATCAGACATCAAGTGATAATGTCTAGCAATATCACTAATATCGGACCAATCACCATGGGCATCATTCACTTTAAGGTAATCAGTGACTGTAAAACCATCATCTGAGCTAAAAGGAAAGAAAGGCAAAATATGCACTATATTGATAATATCTCGACAGAACTGATCAAGAAATGTATGCAGCACTTTAAGCGGTGGCACACCTGATTTTCGTATAGTATCCGCGTAAGTAATCATCGCCACATCGGACTGATCCCAATAGTCTAATTTAGCAATTGGGTTTGCTTGTTCAACCTCTAGTTGCGCTGCTTTAATTAACTGTTCAGCTAATTGACGAGAATCAATCGTATCAACATCAGCATAAATTGCTTCCACATGCAGCGTTACACGCTGCAATAGCGCTAGCAACAAATCACTCATGGTTATTTATATTGAAAATTCTTTGTTATCTTCTTCGACTGCATCACGCAAGCGAGAAAACACATCAGGCATTGCACTGGCAATACGATTCCAACTAGGAATAAATGGCGTCTCCATAGGATTATCTAAAAACTTCTGCCCAGCATTGACTAAATTTTCAGAAAACGCTTCGACAGCTAACTCCTCTAAATGGATATCGTGGTCTAAGCCATTAAAGCTTGCATCATTATGGTACGTTTCCACAAAATCTAGAGCAATGCGCAAATAAGTCGCCTTCAATGTACGGAAAGTTTCATTAAAAAATACCACACCTTGTGTTGCCATTTTTCTAAATAACGCTTTTGCAATATCCGTAGACATTTTAGATGAACCTTTCTTCTTATCTTCCACAGATAAATCCTGGTGCTTATGATCGTAAGTTTCAGCAATATCGACCTGGCAAAGTCGATTATGCGCATAGTTACGATGCATTTCTGACAGCACACCAATCTCTAAACCCCAATCACTTGGAATACGCAAATCATTGAGTACATCGGTTCTAAATGAAAACTCACCCGCTAAAGGATATCTAAAATTGTAATAGTTCAGACCCGATCTGACAATTAGCAATCCACAAGAGTTGCAAAAGCGAGAGTTACCCGTTTTGATAAAGGTGTTGAAATCTTTAAATCAAACCAAAATTGCAGGTAACTCTCATGCTTCATACTAACAATCCAATCATTAAACACAAGGCGGGCTTGCCCAACTTAGCAGAAGAACTGGGCAACGTATCTAGCGCCTGTCAAGTCATGGGGGTGTCGCGAGACACATTCTATCGTTATCAACAGCGGGTTGAAGAAGGTGGCATTGACTCACGGATTGACAAGAGTCGTAGAACAGCCGATGTTAAAAACCGTGTGGATGAACCCACAGCACATGCAGTGGTTACGTCAGCGATTGAACAGCCCGCGGTTGGGCAACATCGAAGCAGCAATGAACTGGTGTGTTTATCGCTGGTAGCGGTGTGCGTTGCGTTTGGCTGCGCCATCATCGAGAGCACTTCAAGAAACGACTCAAAGCACTCGAAGAAGAAATTGCCAAGGAGGGCATTATCTTAAGCGATGCACAGATCGCCGCCCTTGAGAAACAGGATGACGAGGCCTGTGGTGAGATTGACACGGCACATCCTGGTGACTTAGGCAGCCAGGATACGTTTTACCTAGGCCACCTCAAAGGTGTTGGTCGGCTATACCCGCAAACGTTCGTAGACACCTACAGCAAGATCGCCTTTGCGGCACTTTACACGACTAAGACGCCGATTACCGCCGCAGACCTACTCTTTGATGAGGTGCTACCGTTTTTTGAAAAGCATGCCTTGCCGATGCTACGTAGTTTAACCGACAGAGGCACAGAATATTGTGGGCGCGTGGAGCATCATGACGATCCGTGATACCTGGCCATTAACGACATTGATCACCGCAAACCCATGGCATCTGTGAGCGCTTTGATAAAACCATTCTGAATGAGTTTTATCAAATTACCTTCAGGAAAAAACGGTACTCAACCAGGGAAGATTGACAACAAGATCAAGACAACTGGATAGAAACTGATCACAATGAACGCACTCATCAAGGCAACATGGGCGGTGGTAGCACACCCATGGACAGGTTAATGGATGGTAAATTGATTTGGGCTGAAAAGAATTTAGCTCACATCTAAACTGACAGACTCCTATCAATAACCGGTAACGGTACGATCAGGTCTGAGCTACTACAGTTAATGCGATATTTAAAGTACCATCCCTACCAAACATATCTACGACTTGTTCTATAGAATCAGCTTCAAATATTTGAGCTTAAGGTTGGATCGAAGCCCACAGTTGAGGTCAACGTATCCAAATTGGCGATTCTGTTTATCGCTCCAATTCTGCCCAACGATTCATAGACACATCCGATTGATCCTGCTTTTTAGATAAAGCATCTAGCACATCTCAAGTTTCCTCATAGTCTTTATCATAGAATGACGGCTGAGCAATTTGCTCCTGAAGGAAGTCGATGTCATTCTCTAATGTCTTGATCAACAATGGCAATTCATCTAACTCGCGTTGCAATTTGTAGCTAAGCTTTCTGCTTATAACAGCGTTATCAGCTTGCACGTGATTAGGCTGCTGACCATCAATGCGCAACTCATCCGGTACGTCTGCCTCAGTTAAGGCGTTACCTCGCTTGGCCCACTCATTGTATCCACCCACATATTCTTTCACACCTCCATCAGCTTCAAACACAAGAATACTGGTTACCACATTATCGAGAAAAACACGGTCGTGACTGACAATTAACAAGGTGCCCGTGTAATCAACCAAACGTTGCTCTAACACTTCAACATCTAAATCATTTGTTGCCTCATCCAGCAGAAGCAGTTCAGGCTCAGAAACTAATGCTTTACCTAAAGCCACTCGCCGACGCCATCCTCCAGATAGCTCATTAAGCTTTCGTGACCTAGGCAAACTTAACTGAGAAATAATTTTTTCGACCTGTTGATCTATATTCCAAATACCACTGGAATCAATTTGATGCTGTAAATCTTCTAGCCGTTTCAGCTCTGCTTTATCTAACTTCGAATTAGATAATCGATGATATTCATCTAACAAAGCTTGCTGTTCTGACATGCCCTCCCTTACAACATCGCACACGGTTTCATCTGAAGTGGACAACAATGTCTGCTCTAATTGGCTCACACGTAAGTGACGTCGCCTCTAAATTTCTCCATAATCAGATGTATATTCACCCGTGATCAATTTGAGCAGCGAAGATTTACCTGCCCCATTTCGCCCGATCAAGCACACACGCTCTTTAGGGTTAACAGAAAAATTGGCTTCCTTTAGTATTGGCGCATCACCAAACTCTAACGACACTTGCTGTAATCGCAATAAATACATTTATTTTCTCAAACTAAAGATATAACTATTGATAAACCTTACCTTGGAATTCAATCCAACCACCTTCGTGCGTTCCGATTGAATCTGCATGCGTCCAGTGAACTACACCACCTTTCTCATTCCATTCGTATTGTCCATAGATAGCAATATTTCTGTTTGATTTAATAGGCACACGAGGAGCAACATCAATATTATGTGCGACCAATACGGTATGCCCACCACTTACCTTGACAATAAATCGTTGGTGCCGACTACCCTCATTATCGTCAGAAAGCACTTTAATAACTAAGCCTTCAAATTTACGGAATTATTACTTTGACAAAGCAGAAACCTATGGCGTAGTATCTCCCATATCGTGGTTAGCCCCCATTGGGGGAACTTGCCGTGTTCACTCGCGACACCATCAGCGTTGGGAAACTGATTCTCAACACCCGCAACTACCGAATAGTAGCCCAAGATAGCCAGAAAGCCGCCAGAGATGCAATCATTGCTGAGCAGGGCAAAAAGCTGGTTTGTTCTGGCGCGGGACATCATTAAAAACGGCCTAAGCCCCTTCGACCTGCCCATGGTGGTCGATGCGGAAGACGGTAACGGAAACTACATTATGATGGAGGGCAACCGCAGGTTAACTGCCATTCAGCTTTTGCTCGATCCGGAGTTGGCCAAAGGCACTCCGATTCACGAGGAATTTAAAAAACTCCACTACGGTCATGCGGACGCCATTCCCAAAGTCATCGACTGCACGATTGCCCCCAATCGCGAAGCGGCCATCATGTGGGGCAACAGGAAACATGCCAGCGGCTTAGGTGGTGCGGGTACAGAACCTTGGACGGCCATGGCCAAGGCGCGAGCAGGCAAAGAACAGGGATTGTCGACACCTGCCCTAGACGTTGTAAATTTCGTCCTCAAAAACAAAAAACTAGATGCAGAAGTACGGCATAACCTGGAAGGCTCAGGATTCAATATCTCTACGCTGGGTCGATTAATAACAACCAAGGAACTACAAAAAGAAGCAGGGCTGTCTATTGCGCAAGGCCAAGTTAAATCATGCAAGAACAAGGCATGGACTCAGAAGGTATTGTCCGATGTTGTAACGATCATCGCGACGGGAAAGAAAGATGGCAAGAAGTGGACTGAGCGTGAAGTTGATACAGAAGATAAGCGCAAAGCGTTCGCAAAAGAAGTCAGCTCGGCCCATCCAGGAGCAAGGAAAGCAGCCCGGGCTTGGGTTGTTTCAGAATCAACAGGGGATGAGAAAAGGAAAAAGAGAAAATCAACTCCTTCTACGCACGAACAGAAGAACCTTATTCCTAACGGGTTTGATATGACGCTGCCTGCTGGAAAAGTAAACGATGTTTTTATCGAATTGAAAGGGCTGAACGTTAATCTATATCGACATGCGGTATCTGTATTATTCAGGGTGTTTTTTGAATTTACCCTGGATGAGTTTATTAAGAAGAAAGCCATTAAACTAGCGACGGACAAAGACGGAAACGTGGTTGACTCCCTAAAAATGAGATACGACCGCGTTATTAAGCATGTTAAAGATAATCAATTACTGACAAAGGATGAACTAAAAGCCGTAAGTGTTGCCATGGGCGGCCACAATTCTTGGCTCTCACCGAACACAATGAATTCCTTCGCCCACAGCCAGCAGATGAATCCCGATCCGCATTATTTAAAAGCTATGTGGGCAAATACTCAGCCCTTCATAGCGAAACTCTGGGAGGAAAAGTAGTGCTGGCCAAGTGGTAAGGCATTTGGGATAATTGGCGATATACTGAAATAAGGACGCGCCAATGCAATTCAATTCTCCATTACGGTACCCCGGTGGCAAGGGGAAATTAGTCGATTTCCTTAAACTCATTTTTGAAGAAAACGAACTGCTGGACGGCAACTATGTTGAAGTCTACGCCGGGGGCGCGGCCATCGCCATCACGCTCCTAGTCCACAGCTACGCATCCAGAGTATACCTGAACGATCTAAATTCCAGCGTGTATGCTTTCTGGCGAAGCGCCATTGAACAACCCGATGAACTTTGCAAGGCCATCAGTGATGTGAAAGTCACGATGAAAGAATGGCACAAGCAGAAGGCCATACAAGAAGATCAAGAAAATCACACGTCATTGGAAATAGGTTTTTCAACATTCTTTCTAAATAGAACAAATCGTTCAGGAATTATTTGGGGCGGCGTGATCGGCGGTAGGCAGCAAACTGGGAAATGGAAGCTGGATGCGAGATTCACTAAACCGGATTTAATCCGACGCATTGAAAAGATTGCGATGTTTAGTTCCCGCATTCGACTTTACAATATGGATGCGGCAGATTTTATAAAGGACGTACTTCCGGAGCTACCACGCGACAAATCATTGGTGTATCTTGACCCACCTTATTACGAAATGGGTAAAAGGCTGTACGAGAATCACTACAAGCACGACGATCATGTTGCTATATCGCGGCTCGTAAAGAATAGGATTAAACTGCCCTGGATTGTATCCTACGACTATGCGCCGGAGATAATGGAAATGTATGATTGGGCGCGGTCTACCTCCTACCGGATAAGTTACAGCGCACAAGATCGTTACAAGGGAGCTGAGGCAATGTTTTTTAGCCGAAAGCTCACAGTTCCAGACGTTAAGAATCCAACGAAACCCAAGGCAGCATGAGCTCCAAGAAAAAATCGAAGAAAGAAGAAACCGGACAATGGAAACAGTTTGAAAAAACTGTTGATCAGCTTCTAAAGACGCCGCCTAGCCCGAAGAAATCTAAACAAGAAAAAAAGAAGCGCACAAAGTTGTCGGCCGGTAGGTGAGTCGTTTGCCTTGAATGCCCTTTACAACAACATCTGCGCGATCCATGTCATTGAATCCAAGTTTTGATCGCGTATTCCAGCGAAAATCAAACTCATTTGCATAGCGTTGTAAATGGGCTTCGCTGACATGGTGAAAAGTGCCATACAAGCCACGTTTGAGAATCGCAAAACTAGACTCTACGGTATTAGTCGTTACATCGCCTCGGGCATATTCGCCGCTGCTATGGTTGACTTTCTCGTGGTTGGCAAACTCTTTTCCGACTCGATTATACACTCCTGACTCGTCAGTCATTAAACGGGCGTTTTTCGCCACTTGTTCGCGAAGAATGGGGCCAACAGTCTTAGCTGTAACATTGGCGACATGATATGAACGCTTTTCGCCATTTCGCTCAACCAGTGATACGACTTTCATTTTGTGGGCGTAGCCACGAGCGCCACGGGCTTGCTTGCCAGTATTACCCCATAAGTCTCATCCGCTTCAACGGGGCCACCATTGCCGCCTAAGAGGCCGCCAGAACCGTTATCCATGGCTTCCCGAATTCGATGGCACATGAACCAAGTGGACTTGTAGCTAACGCCAATCATTCTGTGGATCTGATTGGCACTCATGCCTTTTTTGCTGGAACACATCAGATAAACAACCATGAGCCACTTGGTCAGGGGAATTTTAGAGCGCTCGAAAACAGTCCCTACGGTAACTGTGAACTGCTCCCTGCAAGAGTTACACTGGTAGAGTCTGGGAGACGGTGGGCTTCGCCTTGGAGTGCTGTATGGTTCTCAGCATCACTACAGTGAGGGCATACAGGGCCATTGGGCCAAACGCGCTGCTCTAGCCACTCTCTGGCTTTGGCTTCGTCCTTAAAGATTTCGTTTTGCAGGTTGTTCATTGCAAATTCCTCACTTTGATGGTGAAAGAATACGCCTAGAGACCTGCTTTTTCAAAGTTATAATTCCCCAAATTTAACCATCACTCCAGATTGCCGATTCTCATACAATGCTTCAATTGAAGATGAACCCAAATCCCCAGATGACATTCCTAAAGATTTAAAAAATTTGGAGCCAAAAAACACTGGTATAAGTGCCATTACAGCAATGGTAATTGCCTTAACATTCTTTTTTCCCATATATACGCCTCACTACAACACCCACATAGATGTGTATTTTTATAAAATGCTAGAATGTATTATTTCATATAATGACAAGAAGTTTTCTAGTCACTAAACTTAATAAAAATATTGATTGATATGCCGATTCGACTTGCCAGAAAAACCATTGGTGCAATAATTCTTGGAATAGATAAAGTCACATCACCTAGCGCTCCTTCTCGTAGCGCAGAACAGCAAGCTGTTATTGATCAAAAGCCAGCGGCTTAAAAATTTATGAGATGCTTGCCTGCCCTTTTTGCGTAAAAGTACGCAGAGAATTAAAACAACTCGGGATAAATATCCCTAAAATCGACGTAAAAAAACACGCCGAAGATATGACAACTTTAGTCAATGAGGGTGGCAAATTCCAAGTGCCTTGCTTGCGCATAGAGTATAAACAACAAGTAGCATGGTTATATGAATCTGATGAAATCATTAAGTATCTCCGCGAACTCTGCTCAAACAGCAAGTAATTACGTAACCATTCTTTATTAGCAAAGTCAGATCAAACTGATCATAGTTAGGCACCTGCCCACATATGAGCAATGCAAATCCATGAACAAATCGAACTGTTAAAAATAATCCAGCCAAAAAAATTACAGAATAAGATCTATTTATTCTTTAAAAAATATTTATTGATTTGCATATCTAACAAATAGAGCAGCTAATGAACTAAATAGCAGGTAACTAAACATAGTTATTCGATCAATCAGGAGGTGAGCATGAAAGACCACAACCCACATGATCCAGTTAATATGATTGGTGAAGCATATGAGTTACTACTAGAAAAAACCATGCGCGATCTGCATATGCAAGACGGTTCGCCTACTCGCAAACCATCCAACTCAATTCATCATTTACACACTTCAGAAAAAGAAAAATCTTATTGGCTAGAAACCGAAAAAAGCTTTATAAAAACTTCTATACTAGAACTACTTAGTCATGCAGGCGACAAAACGACTATTGAGCTCAGACGCCTAAGCGACACAAATGACAATCAAGACAATTACTCTACTAGCGAATACTCAGACTATAAAAATTTATATGGAAGTAACCCAAACAATAGAGATAGATTCGCCTTAAAGACCAGGACTCCTCATTACAAAGCCTGCAGCAACAAATCATTTTGGAGACAACAGTAGCCCCTATGAAAAAGAAGGAGGAGAAAAAATATTAATGTTAACTCTATATTTAGAGTTAAACCTAGCAGGTACAAAAAACCCCGAACATAATAACTGATCGAGGGTTTTATTTATGCTAAAGAAAATTAACGATTACTTATTTTCTTTTCGCTCTTTAGCCTCTTTAATCACTTGCTCAGCAACATTCGATGGACAAGGGTTATAGTGTGAAAATTCCATTGAGAATTGACCTCGACCCGATGTCATCGTTCTCAAATCACCGATGTAACCAAACATTTTTGCTAATGGCACATCACCTTTAACACGAGTACCTGTTACGCCTGGTTCTTGAGACTTAATCATGCCGCGACGACGGTTCAAATCACCAATTACATCACCAACATGATCTTCTGGCGTAAACACATCTACTGTCATAATCGGCTCCATTATTTGCGGGCCCGCCTTTGGCATGGCTTGACGAAAACCGCCTTTAGCAGCCAATTCAAATGCGATTGCAGATGAGTCCACTGGATGGAACGCTCCATCGACCAGCGTGACTTTAACATCGACACATGGATAACCGGCTAAGACGCCCTCATCTAACATCATTTTAAAACCTTTCTCCACGGCTGGCCAAAATTCACGTGGCACGTTTCCGCCGGTGACTTTTGATTCAAATTGCCAGCCTTCACCAACTTCGCCAGGTTCCAACACGAAATCAATTTTACCAAATTGGCCGGCACCACCTGATTGTTTCTTATGCGTATAGGAATCTTCTAGGCGTTGAGTAATTGTTTCACGATATGCCACTTGCGGCTTACCAACAACCACTTCTACGTTATGTGTGCGTTTGAGAATATCAATCTTAATATCCAAATGAAGCTCGCCCATCCCCTTAAGAATAGTCTCACCACTTTCTTCATCTGTGTGAACTAAGAATGATGGATCTTCTGCAATCATCTTAGCAAGTGCGACACCCATTTTCTCAGAGGCAGCTTTATCTTTTGGCGCCACTGCCATTGAGATGACTGGATCAGGGAACACCATAGGCTCTAACGTTGCAGGCTTATTAGGATCACACAGTGTGTGGCCTGTCTGAACATTCTTCATGCCCAGTACTGCAACAATATCACCGGCTTGCGCAGAATCTAACTCTTCTCGAGACTCAGCGTGCATCTCCACGATTCGACCAATACGCTCTGTCTTGCCTGTATAAGTATTTAGTACCGTCGTGCCTTTCTCTAATTTACCTGAGTAAATTCTAATAAAGGTCAATGCACCGTAGCGATCATCCATAATTTTAAATGCTAGCGCACGCAGCGGACCTTCAACATCAACAGTTGCCACTTCTCCAGTTTCATTACCTTCCAAATCCACTTCTGGCTGTGGTGGTACTTCTGTTGGACTTGGTAAGTAATCAACCACTGCATTCAACACTAGTTGAACACCTTTATTCTTAAAGGCTGAACCACAGTAAGTTGGGAAGAAATCTAAAGCGATAGTACCCTTACGAATACACGCCTTAATAGTCTCGTCACTAGGCTCCTCACCATCAAGGTATTTTTCCATTGCATCATCGTCTTGCTCTAACGCAGTTTCAATTAATTCTTGGCGGTAAGTTTCAACATCATCAGCCATATCTGCTGGCACATCTTGAATCTCATATTTCATTGGGTCGCCGCTGCCATCCCATACCAAAGCTTTGCGAGATAGCAAGTCTACGACACCGGAAAAATCATCTTCAGTACCAATAGGCAATGTCATGACTAATGGGTTCGCACCCAACACATCTTTAACTTGCTTAACAACACGGTAAAAATCTGCACCTAAACGATCAAGTTTATTAACAAAAATAATACGCGCTACTTCTGATTCGTTAGCATAACGCCAGTTTGTTTCTGACTGAGGTTCTACCCCTCCTGACCCACAGAAAACACCGACACCACCATCCAACACTTTTAGTGAACGGTATACTTCAATAGTGAAATCAACGTGTCCCGGAGTATCAATAATATTTAAGCGATGATCATCCCACTCACAGCTGGTTGCAGCCGACTGAATAGTAATGCCACGCTCACGCTCTTGGTCCATGAAATCAGTCGTCGCTTCACCATCGTGAACTTCACCAATTTTATGAATCTTTCCAGTGAGACTTAAGATACGTTCAGTAGTGGTGGTCTTGCCAGCATCAACGTGTGCGAAAATTCCGATATTTCGGTATTTGGATAAATCAGTCATAACAGTAATCTTTAAAAATGTATTAAATAATTGGGTATCCTAAGGTAGGCACGCCCGCTCCCTGTGAGCCGCGCGATAATACTACAAGTGACGATCTAACACTAAAGACTTTTACAGCTATTTTGGGAGGGTCCTGAGTTAACTCGGAGGCAAGTAAGCACATAGCACGAATATACATATAAAACAGACACTTACAGCGACCTAACCTCGTCCCCATATTTAGAATGAAATCGTCAATAATTCCTCAGCCAATCGCTCCCTAAATCGATATTCGACCGGCTGATTTATCAGTAAGGCAAATGTCAGCCATTTGCCTTGACGAAACACATAGCCCGCATAGCAACTAACACCGTTCAAAGTGCCGGATTTAGCTCTAATTACTTCCTTTTGGGACGGCATCAAGTCTCGATAAGGTGCAAATTTTCGCACCACTTCGGCAAGGTGTTGCGCACTCAATTGATTATTTCTAGGCAATCCAGCTCCATCGTAAACGGCATATTGCTGCCAATGAAAATTGATATCGATGAATTCTTCAAGCATTTGTTTGGATTTTTCAAATGTCGCCGGGCCGGAAAATTTATTAGCTCCCAACATCAAGTACAATTGGTTGGCGATAAAATTATTTGAGTATTCAAGCATTGCCGCAATTACTTGGTCAAGTGAACGGCTGTTGTAATGAGTAAACAATAAGTTTAGATTTTTAGGGTCAGTTCCCTTTATTTGAGTTTGCTTAATCCCTATACCTGCTTGTCGCAGCTTTTCAGACAGCACCTCAACAAAATACTGTGGGCCACGTTGTGCATTACCTAGATTAATTCGATGCTTCCCATTCGCCAATCCTGTCGCCAACGATTTTGCCATTGCAGTAATAGGTGTTTGTGCTTCTCCACTAGTGACGTTTCCATTTATAACATTGACATCGATAGTATTAAAATTTGCTGCTAACGCACTGGCAGCAGCGTCATAAGGATTATTCGTTGTGGCCAACTGTGGTACTATTTAGCGACTCACCGAAAAAACTTAGATCTACTTGAATGCTGCTGAACGCTTGAACATCCAACTGTTTAATTTTTCCAACAATTAAATCAATTTCCTCAGACACTAGGAATGGGTCACCCAGCCCTTTAACGACGAGAATATTATTCAATTCATCAATGTAAAATTCTGTGGCAAATCGATACTCATGCCCCCAAGTTTCAAGCGCCATTAATGCAGTCAGCAATTTAACGGTTGAAGCAGGAATAAACATCTGTTCAACTTGTTTGGAATATAAAGGCAAGCCATTATGATCGAGCACCAATAAAGCCGAATCATCTATTTCACTCAATGTATCCAGGGCTGTTCCAGCATAACTTTGCGAACAAGCCAATATCAGTGCTAACAGCAAAAACAAATATCTCAGAAATCTCATCGCATTTATCAATTGAATACTTCGAAAGAACATATAACCTTATTAGTTCATCGATTGAACATCTACTTATTTTATAATAATCCGCTGTATAATTTACTTCATTATTTCTACCAGCAATTACTTGGCGAATAAATATATGCAACATCCACAAAGTAGCGAGTATGAAAGAATATTGCTGAGTAGCCCTGGCCTGCTAGATGTACGCGCACCCATAGAGTTTAATCAAGGAGCATTTCCGCATGCAGTCAACCTCCCTTTACTCACTAACGATGAACGTCATCGTGTCGGTATTTGCTATAAACAAAATGGACAAGACAAAGCCATTGAATTGGGACACAAATTAGTCAATGGTGACACCAAACAAGAACGCATTGATCAATGGATTGCATTCACCAAACAGCATAACAATACTTACCTCTACTGCTTTCGAGGAGGGCTGCGTTCGAAGATCACACAACAATGGTTATACGATGCCGGCATTGAGGTCCCCAGGGTGAGTGGTGGCTACAAAGCATTAAGACATTTTTTAGTCAAACAATTAGAAAATGCTGATAATCAGTTTGATTTCACTCTAATTGGAGGGTTAACCGGTTCTAGAAAAACTCAGTTAATCAAAGAAATCAGCAATGGAATTGATCTAGAAGGCGCTGCCAATCATCGTGGCTCAAGTTTTGGCGCCCATGCTTCTGCTCCCAGCACTCAAATCAATTTTGAAAATCAATTGTCTATAGACTTACTAAACGCAAATAATGGCGGATATAACTCCATCACACTCGAAGATGAAAGCCGCTTCATAGGTAGCATCAATATACCAAAAAATATCTACTCCAAAATGCGCACATCTCCATTAGTGGTGGTTCAAATCTCTCTGGAAGAAAGGCTACAACAATTACATAAAGAATATATCGTCGACATGGAAAAAGAATTTACTACGCTTTATGACGGCCACGAATTAGCCTTCCAGAAATTCTCTGATTATTTAAGTGATAGCTTACTAAGAATTCGCAAAAGACTCGGGATGAATCATTGGCAAGTGCTTGACAAGAACTTACAGCAAGCATTACACCAACATCAAAACCATAATAATGCTACACATCATATGCAATGGTTAGCGCCATTACTCAATGAGTACTATGACCCCCTATACGCCTCTCAACTAGAAAAGCGCAAAGAATATATTACGTTTCGTGGAAGTTATAATGAGTGTCTCCAATATTTGATGCAATCCATATCAATAAACAATTAATCTCACGTATAATTCCAGCAATACATAAAACGGAGATATAAACACCATGCATTGGACCGTTTACTTATCAGGTGAAATTCATACCGATTGGCGCGATCAAATCAAAAAAGGCTCAGAATCTCTCAACTTACCTATCAGCTTCACATCAGCAGTTACTAATCATGAGACTAGTGATGCAGCAGGTGACATGCTTGAACCTGTTAGTGAAGGGTTTTGGCGAGATCATAAATCCTCAAAAGTGAATAGTATCCGCACTAAAACATTAATCGAGATGTGTGACATTGCCATTGTGCGTTTTGGCAACAAATATAAACAGTGGAATGCTGCTTTTGATGCTGGTTATTGCTCTGCTCTTAACAAACCCTATATCACTTTACATGATGAAGACATCATACATCCGTTAAAAGAAGTAGATGCTGGCGCAATGGCTTGGGCAAAAATCCCTGAAGAAGTAATTCAAATACTAAAATACACAACCAGCTCAAAATAACCAACTGCGAGAAAAAGATTGGGGACACTAACAGCATTCTCAGTTTTAGTTGCTTTGGTTATTTTCTGCTTCATAGTTGCTTATGAAATCAATTAGCAGATGACCTGGAAAGGTGTTAGAACAAGTAGTCACATCTGCATCTCAAGTAAATCATCTCATCTCTGAAACAGCTTCAGCCAGTCAAGAACAATCGCTTGGGATTGAACAGGCAAATAAAACTATCAATAAAATGGATAAAATGAATCAGGAAAATACCCGCTTAGTGCAAGACACTATAAAAGTGAGTACATTAATGAACTGAAAATAAAGAAACCAGTTTAGGCATGGAATTTGTAGCACCACCAAATGATTTTCGATCCCAGCCAGACAGGCTCGCACTTGAAAACTCTCCAACTTTGATAATATTTATATCTGAAAGAGTGGAAAATGAAGTGAAAACAAGCACTGCCAAAACACTAACTCTCATGATAAAAATTTTCTTCGATTTAATTTCAATGAATACAAGACAGATATTTAATAAATAATCTTTCAAGCGATTAATAATAAATATTTACTTACTTTAAGATAACTCTCTAATAAGTCACGTAAAACAGCAACTAATGAATAAAATACAAATAAAAAAGAATTTACTTAGTATTGCTCAGCGGGATACAGAACTTAAGCATGCTCTTGACTCTTATGGATATCCCGAACCTAGGATACAACCTGCAGGTTTTGAAACTTTTGTGGTAACCATTGTCAATCAACAGCTTTCAACCAAAGCCGCTGGCGCAATCATGCAGCGTTTTAGAGATTTACTGATAAATATTACACCCGACAATGTGTTAGCCAAACGCAAAACGACACTCAGAAAAGCGGGCCTATCAGAGCGCAAAGTCGAATATATTCGAGGATTAGCAAAGGCAATCAAACATGGTCATTTTAATCCAGACAAGCTTGATTCACTTGATAATGCTAACGCTATTAACGCTATCACTAATTTACATGGATTTGGCGAATGGAGCGCTGAAATCTACTTAATATTTTCTCTTGGAAGACAAGATGTTTTTCCTTCCAATGATTTAGCACTACAGATCGCACTACAAAATTTAAAACAGTTAGATAAAAAACCAACGCCAAAGTTAGCTAGATCTCTTGTGGAACATTGGGCGCCATATCGCACTGCTGGCAGCTTATTTTTATGGCATTACTATAACTCAGAAAAAATTGATAATTACTAGCGTATTCGTGCTCAATCAATATGGTTTTACCACCTTTCAAAGTGTTATTTCTCAGAGCAATACTTTTTTGATTCGTTCCGGCCAACCCTTAGGGCGCACTGTAATATTATTTGCCTCAAATATTGCACAGTCTCGATACACAACACCAGGCACGATTTCAATAATATTGCCATCTTCGACTACATGCTGCACCTCATCGATAGACTTACACTGTTCATTTTCACCAACATACAAAGTGTCGGCACTTACAATCGATATATTTGCCAATACGATAAAAACACATACGGCGCTCAAAATTGACTGATTCATAAATTTGAAAAACTCCCCTGCACTAAATTTAGCTCACCTGATATGCAACACAGCAAATCAATGATTTCTTAAAGCTTTTACAACCGAAGCAGATAGACAACTCATCAAGAATTCGTCTGGGCTGTTCAGGCGATGGTGGTTACGTCATTATGGATCACAACAACCTTTCTCAAACTATTCTATATTCATACGGCATCAAAGATAACGACAGCTTTGACCAAGACTACCACAAGCATTATGGAACAGATGTGCGCCAGCATGACTTTTCAATTCCTCCTCCACTCAAAAGACCTGGTTTTAAGTTTCACTCAAGAAGGCATCAGCCACGAAAAGACTCACAATTGCGATACATGTGAATCACACATAGCCCGCAACTCTGACCAAGATAAACGCATTTTTCTAAAAATGGATGTCGAAGGAGCCGAATGGTTAACCTTTCTAAACATGCCAGAAAAAACCCTTTTACAATGTAATCAAATTGCCGTCGAGGTTCATGACTTATCTGGGCTAGGCATCAACACTATGTGCCCTAAAGCATCTTTAGAAGAAAAAGTCGCTGTCATGAAAAAAATAACAAAACACTTCCATTGCTGGAATGTGCATGCAAACAATTACGCTAGTATGTTTATTGTGGATGGATACAAAGTCCCCGATGTGATGGAAATGACATTTGTTAACAAAAAACTACACCCAGGTGGAAAAATTGCAACAGAACTATTTCCCACTAAATACGATCAAGCCTGCCATGCTTACATGCAAGATCATATTCTTGATTTTTGGCCTTTTTACTCACCCCAAGAAATTATTGCCCCAAAAAAACCTTTTATAGAACAAAAATTTGCGCACTTAAAACGCAGCTTAAGTACTCGCAAGTGGAAGTACTTGAGAAAAAGACATGCTAAATAACAATGTCACTTCAAGATATGCAAGTAATAATCTATATACTCGCTTGCATTTTTATTCCAATCAAAACTATTAGCATATTGCTTACGCATAACTATTTTATTTTCAATCGAATCATCATTATCCTGTAGTCCTTGTCGCAAAACTTCAGACATATGATCAGCATCAAACTGTTCCCAGTAATAAACCATGCTTCCCCCCACTTCTGGGAGACTTGTTTTATTTGAGCAAAACACAGGTTTCCCAAAGTGTAATGCTTCAATCACCGGCAAACCAAAACCTTCTTGCAATGATGGAAATACAAATGCTCGACAAGCTTGCATTAATTCATATTTATCCTGCTCAGAAACAGCTCCCAAAAAAATTACTTTACCCTGAATTCCTCTTTGCTTAACTTCAGCTATTAGTTCTTTCTTGTATTTATCTTTAACACTACCAGCAACTATCAATTTCAAATTTCTCACAGAATCAAACTGATTATTTTTATCCAGCATACCCAACAGACTATGGATATTTTTACGCTTCAAGCCTCCGAGAGTGAATAAAAAATCTGAGTATTCACGCTTCCACTTTTCACTAGATTCCTTATCAATGATTGGTGGCTTCTTAACACCATTAGCAATAACACGCACTTCTTTATGAAGTGAAGAAAAATATTTAGTGTATTCTTGTGCGGCAAACTTCGAGATAAAAGCAATATGTGAAACCTCATTAAGCTTACTCCTCAGTTTATTTTCCGCTCTTTTTCTCTCTAACACATGTAGATCATGCACTGCTAACAAAATCGGCTTTACACGACAAGACTTTGGTCCCCATGGGGAATAGAAATGAAGGTAGTGATATAAATCAAAATCAGGCAAACGACACAAAAATTTTCTTCGCCCTGTCAGGTAGTAACACAATCGATTAAGCCCTGAATATTTTGGCGATATTGCATTAACACCTACATATTCATAGAATTTTTCTAACAGTGCTTTAGGAACAATATATATAAATTCCAGATCATCAAGCTTTAGGCTTTCTAGCGCCTGCGCATAGTTTAAAGCTACCTCAGCCAATCCACAGTAAGGAGTAGATATTTTCCCAAAGTCAATTATTATTGTTTTCTTACCAGACACGCTATTACTTTCTTAAAAAATACATCAGGGCTTGCATGCTAATTGTTCATTCTATAACTGATCACATTTGCATGATAGCGCTTATCCATGAAATAAATTTTTCGCAAAAGCAATCAGCATTAAGTCAACTTATCCAAACCATTAGATATTCACAGGCATCGTGTGAAGTTATCATTCAACAATGATCACTTGTTCACCGCCTATTACTCATTTATCGATATCAGTTTCATCAGTCACACTTTTGATAAACTCTGACTCTTAGTTTTTAATAGCACTTTCTTTAGTTGCTTTAATATCGACATAAAGCATGCTACATACTCTCTATCGTTATATAAATAGAAAACTCATATTATAATTAATTATGATAATCCAAATTAGATGACCAGCCTCTCTAACAAGCCATTACCAACAAAAGTTGAGGTACTAATCATCGGCGCAGGAGCAGCAGGTTTAATGTGTGCCTTTGTTGCCGGCCAAAGAGGGCGCCAAATATTGGTCATAGATCATGCCAATAAGGTTGGGAAAAAAATTCTCATATCGGGCGGGGGTCGTTGCAACTTCACAAACATTCACTGCGAGCCTAGCAATTACATATCCAATAACACTAATTTCTGCAAATCAGCACTCTCGCGTTACACGCCTTCCGATTTTATTGCACTAGTGGATAAACATAACATTGCACACCATGAAAAAAAGTTAGGCCAACTATTTTGTGACAACAAATCTAAAGACATATTAGCAATGCTTTTAAACGAATGTCATCAATCAGGCGCTAAAATTAGAACACACTGTAATATTAATAAGATAAAAGCAACAGGCAACTACTTCGAAGTAAACACCAATTTAGGTCAGATCAGCTGCCAATCTCTGGTGATTGCAACAAGCGGCTTATCAATACCTAAAATGGGTGCCACTGGGTTCGGATACCAGATTGCTAAACAATTCAATTTAGATGTGATCCCCACTCGCGCCGCACTTGTCCCTTTTACTGTGGACACAAGAACGCTAGAAAAGTTATCTGGGTTAAGCGGCAGCTCTTTACCTGTAAGCGTGTCTTGTGACAACATGAGTTTTAAAGAAAACTTACTCTTCACGCATAGAGGCTTAAGCGGACCTGCTATCTTACAAATATCTTCATACTGGAAAGCAGGTGATCATATAAAAATAGATTTAATTCCAGAAATAGACTTATTTAAAGTGCTTAAAGAGAAAAAACGTACTCATCCAAAATCAGAATTAAAAACAATTATAGCCCAGTTCATGACAAAGAATGTGGCACAGACACCCATCAATCTATGGTTTCCAGATTGTGGGTTCGTTAACAAAGCTATTAATCAATTCAACCATGCAGATCTAAACAGTATCGCTAATCAATTTCACTGTTGGCACTTCACACCCAACGGGACTGAAGGTTATCGTACTGCAGAAGTCACATTGGGAGGAGTGAATTGCAATGACATATCATCAAAAACCATGCAGGCAAATAAACATAAAGGCTTATATTTTATTGGAGAGGTACTAGATGTCACCGGCCACCTAGGAGGGTTTAATTTTCAGTGGGCATGGGCCTCTGGAGCAGCTGCAGGCGAACATGTATAAGTCGCCTTATCCATATAGACCAAAAGAAGTGATCAAGCGAGAAAAAGAATTCTTCTAGTCGCACACAATAAATACGCAACCAGAAGAATTGTGAACTTATAAATTACGAGAGGCTAATAGGCTTAACTGATGTAATAGTTCAGACCCGATCTGACAATTAGCAATCCACAAGGGTTGCAAAAGCGAGAGTTACCCGTTTTGATAAAGGTGTTGAAATCTTTAAATCAAACCAAAAAGGCAGGTAACTCTCATGCTTGATACTAACAATCCAATCCTTAAACACAAGGCGGGCTTGCTCAACTTAGCAGAAGAACTGGGCAACGTATCTAGCGCCTGTCAAGTCATGGGGGTGTCGCGAGACACATTCTATCGTTATCAACAGCGGGTTGAAGAAGGTGGCATTGACTCACGGATTGACAAGAGTCGTAGAACAGCCAATAGTAAAAACCGTGTGGATGAACCCACAGCACATGCAGGGGTTACGTCAGCGATTGAACAGCCCGCGGTTGGGCAACATCGAAGCAGCAATGAACTGGTGTGTTGATCGCTGGTAGCGGTGTGCGTTGCGTTTGGCTGCGCCATCATCGAGAGCACTTCAAGAAACGACTCAAAGCACTCGAAGAAGAAATTGCCAAGGAGGGCATTATCTTAAGCGATGCACAGATCGCCGCCCTTGAGAAACAGAAACAGGATGACGAGGCCTGTGGTGAGATTGACACGGCACATCCTGGTGACTTAGGCAGCCAGGATACGTTTTACCTAGGCCACCTCAAAGGTGTTGGTCGGCTATACCAGCAAACGTTCGTAGACACCTACAGCAAGATCGCCTTTGCGGCACTCTACACGACTAAGACGCCGATTACCGCCGCAGACCTACTCTTTGATGAGGTGCTACCGTTTTTTGAAAAGCATGCCTTGCCGATGCTACGTAGTTTAACCGACAGAGGCACAGAATATTGTGGGCACGTGGAGCATCATGACGATCGGTGATACCTGGCCATTAACGACATTGATCACCGCAAACCCATGGCATCTCTGAATGAGTTTTATCAAATTACCTTCAGGAAAAAACGGTACTCAACCAGGGAGGATTGACCAAAAGATCGAGACAACTGGATAGAAACTGATCACAATGAACGCACTCATCAAGGCAACATGGGCGGTGGTAGCACACCCATGGACAGGTTAATGGATGGTAAATTGATTTGGGCTGAAAAGAATTTAGCTCACATCTAAACTGACAGACTCCTATCAATAACCGGTAACGGTACGATCAGGTCTGAGCTACTACAAGCTCTGTGGGCGCGAGGCAAACTCACAGGCGTTACCCACCACAGTGATCGTGGCAGTCAGTATTTGTCGATTCGTTATACCGAGCGTCTGGCGGAGGCGGGCTTTACAAAGCAGAAATTATCCACAAAGACGGGCCTTGGCGCGGACTTGATGATGTAGAGCAAGCAACGCTTACTTGGGTTGACTGGTTTAATAACCGTCGATTGCTGAGGCCGATAGGTGATGTGCCGCCTGCTGAATATGAAATGCTGTATGATCAACAAACTGCGCCAGGCAATGTCGCCTGACTCAAATAAAACAGTCTTCGACAAACCCGGGGCGATTCACCCCTTTAAGAAGCCTTGCTTGCATATAGGAAGATAATGCCCTAAGATTTTCTTTAGATAGTTTGAAATACATTCACAGAGAATAACCTTAAAAAATCCAAACACGAATCTCATAAAGGATTCATTTGCGGTCTATCTGCAAGATAGAGAGCCGCAACCTATCTTGCAGATAGATTGCTTCCACCTAATCTACTGTTATGCATAAGCACGATTTGTTATCGGAGAACATTTTGAAAAAGATCATTTTTATAGTATTTCTGTGCGCGGGGAAACAGGCTTGGTCAACAGGTCCAGACTATATTTGCTCTATTCAAAGAGTTATATCGTCACACGAAGATACAGAAGCCGAAGATACAGAACATAAGCGCTTAGTAGAAACGCTTAACAGAGTTTTCGTTGGTAAAAGTTTACCATTAACCGAAAAACTGGGTTGATGTCAGGGGCTCTGAAAAACTCCTTCGTTACCGATCCTCAAGTAATAGATTTTGGATCTACAGGTACAGGTAATGGGTATAAAGTCATTACAACGATGAGAACCGATCAAGGATTGGGAGCTGGCTCTAATATATATGCGTTACACATCTCAGAATATGTAGAAGAGGATCAAAAACCATTTGTCTTTTTGCACGATAGCACTGTATATCTTGGGCAATGTAAGCATTTCTAAAATATGCATAACAAAGCTATCAAATTGACTGCTTTTCCGTCGCTTTTTTATGGTTTAACGCTACGCTACCACAAAAAAATTAACTATAAAACCGCAATTTATAGCGGCATTGTTACGCAAACATAGAATATTTAAGAATAGGGTATGAAAAACCAAACAATCACAATTAGAAAAATTGTAACACAATTAAATCAACCAGATGGTACAGATGGTGGTTTTTGGCTTCCAAACATTCAAAGGAATTTTGTATGGAAAGAAGAGCAGACAGAAAGACTTTTTGACTCTTTAATGAGAGACTACCCCATTGGAACGTTGTTAGTATGGAAAACAAAAAGCAAGATAAAGCATAGAAAATTTATAGATACTTACAAAAATGATACAAATTTTACTGATTTTTATGTGCCAGAAAACGATAACTGTAAATTACTGGTTTTAGATGGGCAACAACGATTGCAAAGCATGTTTATAGGATTACGCGGTAGTTATAACGGAAAAGAATTATATTTTGATCTCTTAAGCGGTAGTAGTAACGCACCAGAAGATGTTAAATATGCTTTTAAATTTAAAGATGAATCTCCCGGTGAAACTTGGATTAAGTTAAAGGATATAGTTTCTAATGAAGGAGATATTTTCTCCACCCAAAAAAACATTGTATCTGCTTTAAAGCATGACATATCTGAAGAAGAAAAAACAAAAATAGGAAAAAATATTTCTACGCTATATCAGGTATTTAAAACAGAAGAGAGAATTGTATACCAAGAGTTTGATAGTGTAGAACGACCAAAATTATATGGTGAGGATGATGTGGTGGAAATTTTCATTAGGGCAAATGCTGGAGGGACGCCATTAGGAAAATCTGACCTGCTCTTTTCATTGCTAACATCTGTTTGGGAAGAGGCAGAAGAAAAAATGTCAAATCTATTAGAAGATTTAAATAGAGAAGGATACGCCTTTACAAGGGATTTTGTGTTAAAAACATGCTTAACTTTATTAGATACAGGTGCAAGTTATAAAATTGAAAAATTTAGAAAGCCAGAAATAAAAGACCGTATGATGAATGATTGGGAAAATATTGAACAATCCATTAGAGTTGTCAAAGATTTTTTATATGGAAACACATACTTAAGGTCAAAAAAAGCACTTAAATCATATCTAACGCTTATTCCGATAATATATTTTCACTATAATAATAAAGACAAATGGGATTCATTGAAACACTTAGACAACTACATACTTAAAACGCTTTTAGCAGGTTCTTTTGGAGGTAGTCCAGATAGTTTAATAGATAATTGTATTAATGAAATAAAAGCCAATAAGGAATTCGTTAATAAAAAAATATTTAACGTAATTCGTAACAGTGGTAGGAATTTAGAAATCTCAAAAGATGAACTTTTGACTCAAAGTTATTCAAAAAGAAATGATTTACACCTGCTTTTTAATTTGTGGTACAAAGGTGTAGACTACAATCCGTCATATTCTGGCAATGAGTTAAGTATTGACCATATTTTTCCAACTGGTGTTTTACGAAAAATTAAATTAGAAAATAGCTCCAGAATAACGAAATATAAGAAAGAAGCTAGAGATCAAATTGCTAATTTAATGCTATTAACAATAGAAGAAAATGGAGCTGGCGGCAAAGGTGATATGAAGCCATCAGAATGGTTTAATAATAAAACAGAAAAGTATCTTAAGCTACATTTAATACCAGATGACCCAGAGTTATGGAAAATTGAAAATTTTGACGAATTTATAAAAGAAAGAAAAAAATTAATTACAAATAAATTTAGAGATGAATTTAGTGTTGTCATTAAAGAAAAAAGGAGTTAATGACTAAAACGCATAACAAATCATTCCAGCCGACCGCTAACGCGGCGGCTGAATCCAAGCGTTAAGTTTTAAAAGGATGTTGTATCAGAACATGAATGAAGGCCAACAGAAAATAGCATTAGGTGTAGTAGCTCAGACCTGATCGTACCGTTACCGGTTATTGATAGGAGTCTGTCAGTTTAGATGTGAGCTAAATTCTTTTCAGCCCAAATCAATTTACCATCCATTAACCTGTCCATGGGTGTGCTACCACCGCCCATGTTGCCTTGATGAGTGCGTTCATTGTGATCAGTTTCTATCCAGTTGTCTTGATCTTGTTGTCAATCTTCCCTGGTTGAGTACCGTTTTTTCCTGAAGGTAATTTGATAAAACTCATTCAGAATGGTTTTATCAAAGCGTTCACAGATGCCATGGGTTTGCGGTGATCAATGTCGTTAATGGACAGGTATCACGGATCGTCATGATGCTCCACGCGCCCACAATATTCTGTGCCTCTGTCGGTTAAACTACGTAGCATCGGCAAGGCATGCTTTTCAAAAAACGGTAGCACCTCATCAAAGAGTAGGTCTGCGGCGGTAATCGGCGTCTTAGTCGTGTAGAGTGCCGCAAAGGCGATCTTGCTGTAGGTGTCTACGAACGTTTGCTGGTATAGCCGACCAACACCTTTGAGGTGGCCTAGGTAAAACGTATCCTGGCTGCCTAAGTCACCAGGATGTGCCGTGTCAATCTCACCACAGGCCTCGTCATCCTGTTTCTCAAGGGCGGCGATCTGTGCATCGCTTAAGATAATGCCATCCTTGGCAATTTCTTCTTCGAGTGCTTTGAGTCGTTTCTTGAAGTGCTCTCGATGATGGCGCAGCCAAACGCAACGCACACCGCTACCAGCGATCAACACACCTCTCTTACGGAGTTCATTGCTGCTTCGATGTTGCCCAACCGCGGGCTGTTCAATCGCTGACGTAACCACTGCATGTGCTGTGGCTTCATCCACACGGTTTTTAACATCGGCTGTTCTACGACTCTTGTCAATGCCACCTTCTTCAACCCGCTGTTGATAACGATAGAATGTGTCTCGCGACACCCCCATGACTTGACAGGCGCTAGATACGTTGCCCAGTTCTTCTGCTAAGTTGAGCAAGCCCGCCTTGTGTTTAAGGATTGGATTGTTAGTATGAAGCATGAGAGTTACCTGCCTTTTTGGTTTGATTTAAAGATTTCAACACCTTTATCAAAACGGGTAACTCTCGCTTTTGCAACCCTTGTGGATTGCTAATTGTCAGATCGGGTCTGAACTATTACAAATTAACATCGACGTGCTTCCTCCAACTCTTAACTTTGCAATATCACTTCAATCCTGGTGGCACAATCCGCCCATATGCAGGCATAGGTGTCAACTACACTTAATTTTATGATGAAAAAGTCAGGGGACCATTAGATATTGCCGGCTCTGATATACACCTAAAAAAGCTCTTAGGGGTTAGCCGCACAAATAGGTGCCGACTATATGCTTAAAGACAACTAGTTCATCAACGCAGATATTAAATATATAAAAATCGACTCCACCGCAAAGTTCCATAACACCCCGGCCGCGTCTGGAAATGTCGAAGTAGATGTCAACATTGACCTCATTGTAGTTGGACTTGGCTTTGGCAAAAGATTTTAAAACTTGATATTCATCAAGCTACTGTAAAACCTAGCTAAAACAGGCGTATCTCATCTAGCTATTAATTGATTTACATCATTTCTAATAGCGTGTGAAGCACTCAATATAGGTTCACAAGTTATAAAAAATATAGTAGGAGTTATGCATGCATACGTTTTTAGTTAACATTAGATATTTTTTCACCCCAGGCTTAATATTGTTATCTTTATTAGGCGTCGTTCTCGGCGGCAACTGGGTATGGTTAGGCGTTGCCGTATTCGGAGCAGCAATTGTTGCAGACTTCCTCACCAGTGTAATTCCTAGCATTCACGCTGAACCAGCAGGTCGCGATGAAGATGGCGAAACCATAGGCAAACCCTGGTTACTCAAAGCAATGATGTGGGCACAGTACCCTGTGTTTATAGCATTACAACTTGCTTTAATTTGGCGCGTTTACGAATTCGCAACAGGTGTTCCTATAGGCACCATGGGTTTCCTGGGCCTTGAAGTACAAACTGGATTGACGGGTTGGCAAATGACAGGCGCAACATTTTCAGCGGCAATGTTTCTTGGACTTGGCATTATGTTTGGTCATGAGCTTGCTCATACAAAAGGACCTACTTTTGTACTAGCTCGCTGGATGATGGCATTAAGTGGAATTGCACACTTCTGTTATGCACACGTCTATAACCATCATTTAGAGTTGGGTTGCGAAGACGACCCTGCGACTTCACCTCGTGGAAGATCAATCTACAAGCATTACTTATTATCCCATTTTGGGCAGTCACGCTTTTTGTACATAATGGAACAACAACGATTGAAAAGATTAGGTGTTTCATTCATCTCTTGGCAGAACCGTTGGATTCGTGGCTATGCTATGAGTTTACCTACCATCATTCTATTCTGGATGGCGGGTGGCTGGATCAGCCTAGGCATTATGCTAGCAGCATGGGCAATAGCCGGTTTTGAATTAGAAGTACTTAACTATCTAGAGCATTACGGGTTAATTCGTGAAAAAGGTAAGCCAATTGAGTATCACCATTCATGGGATGTTGGCGAGTCACCTATCACCCAATGGGGCTTCATCGAGATTGGTCGCCAAGGCGATCACCATGACCGAGGTGAGACACACTTCTGGGAACTAGAAGAAGTTGGTTCGCCTGATACTGGCTACGGTTACTTCGCTATGTTCGCAATGATCTTGGTGCCACCAGTCTGGGAAGCATTCATTAAGCCAAAACTTGCTGAATGGGATAAGAGACATGCTAGTGAAGGCGAACAAAAAATCGCTGCTCGAATGAACTATCGGGCTGGATGGACTGACATGCCTTTATGTGAAAAAGCATAAGTACTGGCTTAAGGAGAATATAACAATGAAAACATTTACAGCATTACTTTCAATCGTACTGTTTACCTCTTTAGTAGGCGTCGTATTAGTCTCATTAGGCGTAGAACAGCACCATGCAAACCCTATATGGGCGATCGGTACATCACTAATATTCCTAGTGACTTTACTCATCGATGTATGGATGTTCTTCGCCATCGCAGGTGAAGAAGCTTAATCAGTGGGAGAAATAACGTCTTCATCCATCCATAGTACCTCCACAAGGAGGAAGACGTAGCAGTTAGCGCGGTATTTTCATACCGCGCTTTTTTATTTATACCTCGGCAATTTCTATTAAGCGATCACGATTCATAATCTGAATCGAACGTCGCGTCACATCAACAATGTTATCTTCACCAAATCGGGTAAGGATACGACTCACTGTTTCCACCGCCAAACCTAAGTAATTAGCAATATCCTGGCGGCTCATTGACAAAATAAATGACTCACTAGACAAACCGCGTAATTTGAATCGCCCAGAGAGGCTTAATTAAGAACGTCGCTACACGTTGATCAGAATTTTTCTTGGCTAACAGCAAAAGCATTTTATGATCTTGAGAAATTTCGCGACTAATTAATTTCAACAGCTGCTTCTGTAAACTAGGAATTTGCATACAAATATTTTCTAATTCATTGAGCGGCATCTCGCATACACTGCTATTTTCTAATGCCTTGCTACTACAATTATGAATAGATTCATCCAAGCCCGCCAAGCCAACTATTTCACCCGGAAGATGGAAACCTAACACTTGTTCATCACCACGCTCAGTCATTGCAAATGTTTTAATTGAGCCAGAACGAACAGCATAGATAGATTGATTACTTTCGCCTTCCTTGAAAAGTAGATCTCCTCTATGAACGACACATCTAGTTTTGATGAGATCATCCAGACTTTGTAAGTCTTCAGCATGCAAGCCTCTAAGGTAGGCATAGCTCAGCCAACCTACAGGTTTTACAAGATGCTGTTAGTGCTCGAAAACTGACATTAGATTCCGTCAATCAAACTCTCCATTTATATTTTCGCATTGAATATTCCAAACTAGGCTTGACCTATATCAATTACTATTACCACCCACATTGCTATTATTATACCAGCCATTGTGCAGGCCACTTTGCAACCAGCAATAACTAGTAATCATGGCTTATAATATGTGTGAAGTCATCCGATTATGCCTATAAACTTAGGCATAAATTTTTACAATAGCCTATGTAATTACCCTAGAGAATAGAAATAAAGACACAGTAACTACTTCCCTAATATCTAATATGCGCTATTTAACTAGACAGGCTAGTATTTTTATTGTCGGACCACACTATACTATAGTAACTAAAACGAATTTATGACGATTGAAGGTGTATTTACATCTTCAATTATAAACTAATACTTTGATTTTAATGGAGATTTATAATGGCCCTATTTGGATTCGGCGGGAAAAAAGAAAAACCCGTTACCGCAGGTAAGGACGACAAGATTTTACTCACAGGATCAACAGATGCCGTTACCATGAAAAGCATTATGGCTGCAGGCATACGTGGTGTTGAAATGGACATCAATCTATCCGGTGATTCGCTCAGCATAACTCACGGTCCAGTTTCAGCGAAAGGTGAAAGCGCTGTCATTACCTATTTTGATAAAAAAGGTGTCGGCCCTTCTCTCAGACCTAAGAAAGCACGCACTTTAGGCGAACAGAATTATTGGATGGATCTAAGTTGCCAATATTTAGACACAGGCGAGAAAGTTAGCGAAATCCTTAATCGACTAGATAGCAATCTAGCTAACCAAGAATTTGTCGCTGGCCCTCTATCACTTGCTGATCCTGTGATTGCTGGCAATGTACTTATGCTTAAAAAGGCGGGCAACTACCCGTCAAGTTTATCAAACATTGACGCTTGGTTAACAAGAGTTGAGCAGCAGATTCCAGAAAATCTACGTTCTACTTATATGAGCCACACAAGCTAAACAGATTAAAGAGAGAGGATTAACAACATGGATTTATTTGATCAACGCGCAGCCTTAGATGAGAGTGAAGGACAGTACGGCCTTTCGGGCGAAATGAAGAAAACTCAGTACATTCTCCAACTATTGGGAGCACCTTGGTGTGCCGACACACTAAAGTGCATTTTAGCGGCAGCCGAGCAAGGCATGGAAATGACCTGTGGCTTAGTGGACTCATCCGAAAATGAGCAAAACTCTAGTGACTACCTCGCTGTTTCAGAATTTGGTGTCATGCCTGCTTTAAAAGAAAGTGATTACACAGTTGCTGGAGTTAGAGCTATTACAGAATTCATTAATGCACGCGGCTTAGGTAATACACTAATACCGATGAATGCTGTTAAAGCAGCTGACCAGGATTGCTGGATTGAAATCTCACGAACACAGGCAGAGCCGGCCATTGCAACACTTGTTGCAGAGTGTGTTTGTTCAGATAGTGGTGATGCTGGCAAAATCGCTGATGCCAAGAACACATTAGGCCCAATTTTAGACATGCTTAATGATGCGCTCGGTAAAAGCGAATTCATTGTTGATAAATTTTCACTAGCAGATATCCATTGGACTGCAGCTCTACATTTACTTAGCTTAACCGCGGGTGCCGATTTGATTGACGAGCGCAGCAATATTAAAAATTGGATCGCAAAAATCAGAAGCAAAAAAAGTGCTTGTGGCCAGAACGTTGTCGCCACTTCATTCATGCCAACAGCGGCTGATATTAAAGCGAAAAAACTACCTCCAATTATTAAGATTGCAGATTTCTAATTTAAAGTTAAGTTATCGGGTTCAAAAAAGCCCCCTTAAGGGGGCTTTTTTGTAGGCGGAATAAAAATTATCCATTTCAAAGTACCCATTCTTTCATAGCCACAGCTGATGCGAATAACGAATCACATAAAAGATGGGTAGAGATGCTACAAGTTAGAAATTCCGTATACATCACTGTTAATGAAAATGACTTTGCACTGTCCTGGTCTAGGCGCAAACCTGGCGAACAACAAAAAGCACGTTTAGAACACTACTTGAAAAGGCTAGATGCTAACAATGCCACTTACATTGACTTCACACGCGAAAAAGCAGTTAACAATAGTCACTCTTATTTTGACAAAAAAACTGTAGGAAATAATAAAGGTGTATTACGCTTTTTCAAAAAAATATTTTCAAGCGAGGATGCCTCACCTTACTTAGAGTACTTGCCGCATAATAACATCTACCGACCAAGTAAATTCTGTAATGTAATGTGTCTAAATAAGGTCTTACCTGTATCGACTTCCCCATAGATACATTTAGAAATGAAAAATATTATCTTATTGCCGATAGTCAGTTTTTTGCTAACCCTTAATTCTACAGCATTTGCTGATAAAGCCATTTTTGCAGGCGGCTGCTTCTGGTGTGTTGAATCTGATTTTGAAAAACTAGAAGGTATGTCTGAAGCAGTGTCAGGCTTTACCGGCGGCACGCTAAAAAACCCCACATACAACGGAAATCATAAAGGTCATTATGAAGCTGTAGAAGTCACTTATGACCCAAGCATTATTAGTTACCAACAGCTATTAGATTATTTCTGGAGACACATAGACCCATTTGATGCAACGGGTCAGTTCTGCGATAAAGGATTTAGCTACTTAAGCGCTATCTTTGTTGCCAATCAAAATGAACGTGAACTAGCAGAAAAATCTAAGCAGAAGGTTATTAATCAATTCCCTGACCAAACAGTTGTCACACCGATTTTAAATGCTTCTACGTTCCATCCAATTGCTGGACAAGAAAGCTTCCATCAGGATTACTATAAGAATAATCCTCTTCGTTATAAGTATTACCGATGGAATTGTGGGCGCGATCAGCGTGTACAAGAAATTTGGGGGAAGCAGGAGACTCATTAATAAGAAATCAAATATTAGTGCACAGCAATGCTGCTCTAATATTACTAGTAGGATTACTCTCCTATTTCCAATCTGCTGCCCTTCCTACACCACCTTCGACATCTTAATCATTATATTTATAAGGTATATTCTATCGTTAAACGAATACAAGGAAGATTAAACGTGAAGGCAATTATTTTATTAGTATTAGCGCCTGCAGAAGGAGCCAAACGTTTTTCAAATATTGCAATTGTTGAACACAACCCCACTGTAAGCGTACCACCTGAAGTTACTAATGTATTTGAAACAGAATTAAAGAAAGGATTATATGCGTCTGGATCATTTTCTGAGGGACAAGAATTGAAATTATTTTATACATTTATTTCACATGAAGAGGGTAATAGACTAGCTAGATGGTTCTGGGCAGGATTGGGTAATTCCGGGGAGGCTTCAATTACTATTCAGATCACATATAAAGACATGAATGACATTGAGCTTGCAAAAACACAGGTAGAAGGCAGAATTGGAAGTGGATTTTTGGGAGGTTCAATCAACGAGGCCATTCTAAAAGCAGCGCAAGATGTCTCTGAATTTACTGTTACAAACTTTGCTACACAATAACTCTCAACCAAGTTAGCAACGGCCAAGACTCAAATAGAATACTTATCTCTAGGTGTTCTATTATCAACCTTTAAAACATCTCTGATGAATCGACTTCTTTCTTTGATTTGTCGGCATCTCGAGCTGGAATGTGGTCACCGGTAATCATTTCTTGGTAACACATACCAGGCCCTACCATTGGATATACACCAGCATCACGATCAATAACCACCTCTAAGAATGCTGGACCAGGGTATTCAACAAACTCTTTAATCACTTTTGGCAAATCGGCTTTATTATCTAGACGGACCGCATATTCAAAGCCATCTGACTCTGCAGATTTAACGAAATTCTTTTTATGCAGCGACTTATCGCTAGCAGATAAACGACCTTTAAAAAATAGCTTCTGCCATTGCTTCACCATGCCATCACCAAAGTTATTTAGTACCACAGTTTTCACTGGCAGCTTATAAGTAGTTACTGTTTCTAGCTCGCCTAGATTCATGCGAATACTGGCATCACCATCAATATTAATCACCATTGAATCTGGTTTAGCAAACTGGGCACCGATCGCCGCCGGCAAACCAAATCCCATCGTTCCCATACTTCCCGAGGTCAACCATAAACGCGGTTGTTTAAAATCAAAGTATTGAGCAGCCCACATCTGATGTTGACCAACGCCGGTACTGATAATCGCATGCCCTTTGGTATGCCTGTTAATCTCTTCGATAATAGCATAAGGCTGAATTGCATCAATCTCTTTGTCATAGTTCATCGCATAAGTAGACTTCAGCGCAGCAATATGCTCATGCCACTGTGAATAATCTGCCTCGAACTTATAAATTTCTTTGCCATATTCTAAAAGGTGCTGCAAACTTTCTGGCAACAAACCTACGTGATGCCAGTTAACTGATTTAACCTTATCTATTTCAGAAGGGTCGATATCAAAATGAGCAATATATTTTGCACCAGGTGCAAACTTTTCAGCCACTGCAGCAACTCGATCATCAAATCGCGCACCAATGGCAATTAGAAAATCACTATCGTCAGTTGCATAGTTAGCAAATGCTGTTCCGTGCATGCCTAGCATATGCAATGCTCTAGGCTCTGTTGTATCGTATGTGCCAATACCCATCAACGTAGTGACGACAGGAATTTTATATTCGTCTGCAAATTTTCTAAGTTGCTCTGAAGCTTCTCCATTAACAGCTCCACCACCGGCGTAAATTAATGGACGTTCAGCTTGCGTTAAAGCATCAAAAAACTGCTTTCTTTTATCTGCAGTTAATTCAGATGAAATTACTGCATGCATACGCTCACGATAGCCACGCACAGGTAAGCGGCCTCGGCCTCGGAAGGGCCCTACCCAATTCTGCACGTCTTTAGGAATATCGACCACAACCGGACCGGGCCTACAGGTACGCGCAATCTCAAATGCTGTACGAATAGTAGATTCTAACTTGGCGGGATCAGTCACCAAGAAAATATGCTTAGCCACGGCGCCCATAATGTTGGAAATTGGCGCTTCCTGGAAGCCATCACTGCCAATAGCAGCTGTTGGCACTTGCCCGCAGATAACCACAATAGGAATTGAATCTGCCGTACAATCTCTTACCGGAGTAACAGTATTAGTTGCTCCCGGACCGGATGTCACCATCACTACACCCACTTTACCGCTGGCGCGCGCATAACCTGATGCCATGAACCCAGCACCCTGCTCATTTGCAGGTACTATTAGTGGCATAGAATCATTGGTTTTCTCGTTATAACGAAACACTGCATCATAGGTAGGGAGAATAGCGCCTCCGCTATACCCGAAAATAACATCTGTTTGTTCTTGAGCCAGTACCTGAACAATTATATCTGACCCCGCCATCTCCTGACCGGCAAGTGGATGATCCGACACTTGTTCAATTTCTAGAGCTTGTTGCGCAGCACTTTGCATATCTTTGTTAAAATCTTGATTAAGAAGGAATTATATAAGAACTTACTTATTTATAACGGGTGAGTCAATGACCAATAAGTAACAACTTCTAAGACTTACACAAAGCTCCCAAAAGTTGCTTTATCACTTGCGCGCAATAATGGAAAACGCTAGTTTGAGATACATAAACATTCACCTATTAAAATATTAACAATATGGATTCAAATATCAGTGCAAAAAGTTACAAGCCAGAAGAATATTTCGTTGAAAAAGAACCCTATTATGAACCCGTATCCGATGAAATCGAAGTATTTGAAGCAGCGTACAAGAACAAACTGCCAGTACTACTAAAAGGCCCAACTGGATGCGGGAAAACTCGTTTTATGGAGTATATGGGCTGGCGCTTAAAGCGACCGCTGATTACAGTTTCTTGCCACGATGATCTGACAGCATCTGATCTTGTTGGCAGATATTTAGTCACTGGAGGTGAAACTGTTTGGATAGATGGCCCGCTGGCACGTGCAGTTCGTACTGGTAGTATTTGTTATCTAGATGAAATCGTTGAAGCACGTAAAGACACCACCGTAGTAATCCACCCCCTATGTGATGATCGACGCGTACTTCCTATAGAAAAAATAGGCGAACTACTTGAAGCCCCAGATCAATTTTGTATGGCGATTTCATACAACCCAGGATACCAAAGTGTATTAAAAGACCTAAAACAAAGTACTCGTCAACGCTTTGTGGCTTTAGAGTTTGACTACCCAGGTGCTGGCATTGAGCAAAAAATTATTGAGAAAGAAACTGCAGTCGATGCTGACACTGCCAAACTGTTGGTTAAATTCGCACAGATGACACGCAATCTTAAAGGAAGTGGACTCGATGAAGGTGCCAGCACACGCTTGTTAGTCCACGCAGGAAAACTTATTCAGACAGGTATTAACCCGGTGACAGCGTGCAAGAGCTCAATTTCTCAGGCACTTACAGATGACCCAGAAATGCTAGCAGCCGTAAACGAACTCAGCTCTTCTGTTTTTTAAGCAATAAATTAATGCGACTGGCACATTGTTAATATTCTCAGTGTAAACCAATTCTTGGTTGCCCATGGCTTTCTTCAGACGCCATCAACACCCGAACATGATCGCCTAGCACACCCATTCAGTGCATCTTCAATATTAGGAAACATATCATTGCCAGCTTCATGACTGTAATGAATAGGTATTTCGATTTGCTCAAGAATATTCCCATCAATTCCAGAAATACTATAAAGAAACTCGACAAATTTGTGCTTAGAAATAACGTTATCGCTCATAATGCATCATGATGCTTATTATGGGTTGATGAATAAACTACCCTATAATATCGAAACTGATTTTTAAAATTAAACTCATATGCCCATTGAATTACGTAAAACCATGCATGAACAACAAGAGTGCGCACACGCGTTGCTCAGCGCTATTCAGAAGTTGTTTGAAAACGAGCAAGAAAACACCCCCACTCAAACATTAGATAACAAAGTATTAGAGGGGCTTATTCAGTTATATGAAATTGGCACCAACATAGAAGATTCCAAGGGCAGTGCTGATATAAATCCAGACGACATTACTCAAATAGGTGAGTATGGATTCAACTTGCTGACCGAGCTACTACAGTGGGCTCAATACAATCGCCGCCACGACTTCACTAAAACGGCACGCCAATTAATATTGTCGCTCTCATTATGGATCACTAAACATCAAGGAGAGCTACGCACATTAGAACCCATTGTTGATGCGTTCGCACAGACAGCAAACAAAACCACTGATAACCAACAACTAAAACAAATCGTCAGCATGATAGGTAATGTTATTGAAAGTTGCTCAGGTGCTATTAAAAGTGATCTTGAACAAACCAATCCACTTCGCCCATGGCGCGTTATCCATCTAAACAGAGCAATCACCGCAACCCGCTCTCATGACACTGATTTAATATGCCATGTGTTTGAACAATTTGTTAGCGCATTTCCATCCGATGCTGCAAATTTTTTTTCAGAAGGCATGCATGAGATGGAGAGACTCAATTATCCTGAAGATGTCAGAGAAGTATTACAAAAGTACTTCAATAAGTATAGCCGGCCAAAAATGAACTAGCATCTCATTTAATTATGTTTAATCCACATAAAACACTTTCAACACTAAATTCTATCCTCATTTAAAAAACACCAATGAACTCTGAAACACAATCCTCACTACAGGATGATATTCCTCGCTCAATTCCTTTTTGGCAGGCTTTTAAATTTTGGTTAAAGCTGGGCTTCATTAGTTTTGGAGGCCCCGCAGGGCAAATTGCCATCATGCATCAAGAGTTAGTCGAAAAACGTCGCTGGATATCTGAACGGCGCTTTTTACATGCACTTAACTTTTGTATGTTGTTACCTGGTCCAGAAGCACAACAACTTGCTACTTACTTTGGTTGGTTAATGCATCATGGATTGGGAGGAATTGTTGCTGGCGTACTTTTTGTCCTACCTTCATTGTTTATTTTGATTCTGCTGTCATGGGTTTATATTTCTTATGGTGACGTACCTATTGTTGCGGGTGTATTTTATGGCATTAAACCTGCTATTACTGCTGTTATCATTCATGCAGCTTACCGTATTGGTTCACGCGCGATTAAAAACGGATTACTCTTTTCTATTTCTGTAGCAGCTTTTTTATCTATATTTATCTTCAAGATACCATTCCCAATTATTATTATTTGCGCAGCCATTATTGGCTTTATTGGTGGTCGCATATTGCCTGCCAAATTCAAATCAGGAGGCGGACATAACGCTGAAGACAAATCTTTTGGGCCTGCCGTCATTGATGACGATACTCCAGTCCCTGATCATGCGACATTTAGCGCTAACAAACTCATTCGTGCTTTTGCGCTAGGATTCATCTTATGGCTAGTGCCTATGTTTCTATTAAATCATTTTTATGGTTGGGACCACACGCTGACACAAATGGGCTGGTTCTTTACCAAAACAGCACTCGTCACTTTTGGTGGCGCCTACGCGGTACTTCCTTACGTATACCAAGGTGCTATTGAAAATTACTCATGGGTAACACCCACCCAAATGATTGATGGATTAGCATTAGGTGAAACCACTCCAGGACCATTAATCATGGTCGTTGCTTTTGTGGCATTCATTGGTGGCTATATCAATCATTTATTCGGTCCAGGCCAGTTATTACTTGCAGGAATTGTGGCTGCATCGCTAGTCACTTGGTTTACATTTTTACCTTCATTCCTATTTATATTTGCTGGCGGACCTTTCATTGAAACCACCCATGGCAATTTAAAATTTACTGCGCCACTCACGGCCATCACTGCCGCAGTCGTTGGAGTGATTATTAATTTAGCATTATTCTTTGGTTACCATGTGTTGTGGCCCGAAGGCTTCTCTGGAATGTTTGATTGGTTTTCCGCACTCATCACTGTGTCTGCAACTATCGCTTTATTTTATTTCAAGCTGAATCTACTCCATTTAATCGCTGTATGCGGCATATTAGGCTTACTTATAAAAACATTGGTTGCATAATTCAATGTTATTTTTAATATTTATGGCTTAACTGATCCGTTGGTTTCTTGTACTCTTAACTAATGCATAGCTTATAAAGCCAGCATTCATACACTAACTATAATAATTATTAAGGGGTAGAAAATGGATGATTCGAGTCGTATTAAGTATTTAAAAATTGCATTAGTGCTGATAGGAATTACTTTCACTTTTGTAATCCTTCCGCTGACGATGTTCTGGCCATCTGGCTGGTCTTGGCATGGAGAGGGGCGTTCATATTATTTAGAAATGATTCTAAGCATTTATGCCACATTAGGCATTTTCTTAATGCTTGCTGTACGTAATCCTCTTGAACATCGAAGCTTAATTTGGTTTACGGTTTGGTCTAGCGTTGCTCACGGTGCTGTCATGGCTTGGCAGTCATTTGATGGTCACCACAATATGGGACACTTATTAGGTGATGTGCCTGCTTTGTTCATTGTGGCTGCCGTTCTCGCCTACCTCACACCACGTAAAAATTAGCACCAAATACAGTTGCCCATAAAAAAGCCAGCTCAATAAGCTGGCTTTTTACTCTTAAAATAATGAGAGTAAGAAGGTCTTAAAAAATCGCGATACCGGCAGCAAATATGACTGATAACGCAACAATTAACATCATAGTTTCTGTTGTTGCAGATTTACAAAAGTTTGAATTCCCAAACATGTTAATTCTCCAATTGGGGGTTAATAGGTTTACGTCAGCCAGTATAGTAGAAAATTATAATATAAGCAATATATAATATTCTAAATTAGGTATATGACCACATACTGTTAACTAACGGTTTATTTTGACGTTCTACTGTGGTCTATTGGGTCATTCTATCTAGTGTAAGTACTGGTTTTTGATCAGTATTTCGCTATTATCCATAAATAAGGCAGGGTATTTTGGTACAAAACGCATTCTTTTTCTCAATATTAATTGCTGCCAGCCTAGCTTTTATTGCCATGCTGACACCTTTCTTTGAACCTATTCTGTGGGCCGTTACGCTGGCAATAGTATTTAAGCCAGTGCAAAGAAAACTAACCACAGCCTTGCCTAAACGAGAAAACTTAGCATCATTGGGCACATTATTAATTATCGTATTTGCCGTCATCGTACCTGCGTTACTTTTATCAATATCTGTCGGTCGCGAAGGTATTGCGTTATACCAATCCATTACTAGCGGCGAGATGGATTTATCTGGTCCCATCAGCTGGGCTCAGAACACATGGCCCTCATTAATAGATCGTGCCGAAAGTTTAGGTGTCGATATCGAAGAAGTGAAACAAAAGCTCTCTTCTTCAGCGCTACAGGGGAGTCAATGGGCAGCGTCACATATATTTACGTTTGGCCAGAATACAGTGCGCTTTGCCATTATGTTTTTCTTAATGTTGTATTTATTATTTTTCTTTTTGCGTGATGGTAAAAAAATTATCGATAAAATTATTCACATCCTTCCGATTGGCGATGAGCGCGAGCGTTACCTGCTTTCTAAATTTGCGGAGGTATCACGAGCAACTATTAAAGGCACGTTAGTAGTTGGTGCTATTCAAGGCACTATCGGCGGCATCATCTTTTCAATACTGGGCATAGAATCCGCCATTTTTTGGGGAGTGGTGATGACTTTATTATCAATACTACCCGCCATTGGTTCAGCATTAGTCTGGGGACCAGCTGCCATTTACCTCATTACTAGCGGCATGATAATCAAAGGCATTGTGCTTATCGCCGTTGGAATATTTATCATTGGCATGGTTGATAATATTCTGCGACCGATATTAGTTGGACGCGATACAAAAATGCCTGATTATTTAATCTTATTGAGTACCTTAGGAGGAATTTCAATGATAGGTATTTCAGGGTTTGTACTAGGACCCGTCATTGCTGCATTCTTTCTCACCATATGGGCGATGTTTGCAAAGGATTACAATATTTAAGAGTATTACGAAATAAGTTTTTGTATTCTTTTCCTTAATACAGGCACGACCTCTAATTCAAACCAGGCATTTCTCTTCAACCAAAGTTTATTGCGAGGAGAAGGGTGTGGCATTGGCAAATAACGTGGTGAGTACTGTTCCCACGCACGCACGGTTTCAGTTAAATTTTTCTTTTTCTCTGTCTTTAAATAGAATTTTTGCGCATACATTCCTATCAATAGAGTGAGTTCAATTTGCGGCATTAATTTCAGTAGTTTCGGATGCCACATAGGCGCACACTCCGGCCTTGGCGGCAAATCTCCAGATTTACCTTTTCCTGGATAACAAAAACCCATCGGCATAATTGCAACTTTATTATTGTCATAGAAAACATCGCGATCCACCCCCATCCATTCACGCAGTTTATTTCCACTCACATCATTCCAGGAGATACTAGTTTCATGTACTTTTGTTCCTGGCGCTTGGCCAGTAATCAATATTCTTGCCTTCGCAGAGGGACGTACAATGGGATTAGGTGCAAAAGGCAGTTGTTGCGAGCATTGATGACATGCACGAATTTCTTCAGTTAACACTTGCAACTTTGAGCGAGGCATTATTTCTTATTATTTCGTGCACGCCTAATTTTGTATGCAGAAATTTCTTGTATCAGCTTGCTGTACGGAAGGTTATCAATACTTTTATAGCTTTCCAGCGCTGCATTTAGTACGGCATAGATATCTTGCTCATTTAAGCCATCAATCTGAAGAATTTTTACTAAACCTTTAACTGCACCATTCTGAATTTTTATTTCAGCATTATGCGGCAGTTGTCCATCAATACTTTTTTGCTGAATAACAAAGCGCGCATTTTCTCGCAATGACACTAATATTGTTACACATAATTGTTGTGCCGCATTTGACTTGCATGAAACCCCTTCTCTATCGGCTAAATTAAATCGCGAAGATTGAGCACAATTGCATACACGTGAATTAATTGCTTTTTCAAATACGCAACGAGTGGGATTTATATCTTTATAAGTAGAGTGATACTCTATTTCGTCCATATTATGTGTATTAATTATTTTTCCCATTCCCGCAGAATAGGTGCATCCCTATTCTCAGTTAACTTAGCCTCAGCCAACTCTGCATTATCGGCAAACATAATTTTTATATCACTGACATCTTTTAACTCAAGCTCAGCTCTAAGATTTCGTGCAAATAGTTTCGCATCCTTATACTCAGGAAAACCGTCTTTTAACTCAGCTTCCCGTACGACACCATTAGTCCCTTTGATTAAATGAAAAACAAAATATGGCATTTTTTCACCAATTAGTTAATTTAGGCTATTTAAGCACTGTTATCGCTGATTGCAAATAACCTGGTCGAGTAATGACTTCTACCCTAAATGCTACAACAAGCTTACTGAAGTGTTATTGACAGCCAGTCTGTTATTTTGAATAGTATCCGCATGAATAAGCCAACAATTTTTGCCGCAAATTTAGATGATGTTCGTCCTGGTAAAACCAAAAAAGTCTGCTTCCCTAATCACGCCCCAATTTTATTAGCGAATGTTGACGGCACCATTTATGCAGTTGATGATACATGCACACATGAAGACTCTTCATTAGCACTAGGTTGTTTACGAGGTAGCAAGGTTAAATGCACACTGCACGGTAGTTGGTTTAGTGTCACCACGGGAGAACCTACTGATGAACCTGCCGATGAAGCTTTGCAGCGTTATCATGTTGAAATTAACAATAATGAAATCTGGATAGATCTAGAACCTATTAAATAAAGTATTGCCTCTTCATTAGTTTCGCTAATAAGCCATTTGCCTGTCTATTTATACGCTTTTAGCACAACTTTATTCAGCACCTACATCTGCCACATCTGTCTGCAATTTATAAGCGTTTGACATTAAACTTCTCATTAAATTTTTCTACCGTCAGATACTTACATATACACAGTTTGTTTCTATTGAATAAATATATAGGATTTATTTAATAGTTTTTGGTTCTCATCATTAGTTGGGATAAAGATATAGAAGAAACCAGCAATTACATTGCGGAAAATTAGTTAACAATCTTATTCAACTAAAAAATCCTCGCATTGGTGAGAGTTTCACATATTGATATTATTCATAGTTACTAACACTGCTGTGTACCGTGGTATAAATTAACTACGTGACGTGCTTCAGCAAAGAAGCAGCCAGCGCTCTATCATTACACCCAAAGCACTAATGCAGGCACTGCAAATGCGAACAAAAAAACCAACCAACGCAATGCAATTAAACGTGCACGTGCAACCTGATAACCAAATTCATCTGTTAAGAATGTTCCTGCGGTATGCCCAACATCAAGCAATCTGACCATACTTCTAGTGAAAGAAGTTGCCGTGTTAATCGTTGGGCCAGCGGGTGTTCCTATCCAAAAGAAATAAACAATCTTCGCTATCGCGGCAATAATAATCAAGTAAGTGCTCGTCACCACCAACCCTGTAATCACTGGCTCATACATAGAGGCTATCAATAGAAATATTAACCCGCCTAACATAGCACCTAACAAAATATAATTAACCGGTGTTAAGGCGTTATGCCACTGTCTAATGGTTTTAAGACAGGCATAAATCATACCCGTAGACAAAGATAGTCGTCATTGCCCATAGCGCTGAAAGCATTGAAATAACTGCGAGCCAATTATACCCGCCAATTCCTTTCCAGATGGTACACATATACAAAGCTGCAATTGGGTAAAACAAAATTGCTAACAATCCCTCACGCGCCAACCAAGATGTTCGTATACGACTAAACGTACGCCATGCATTCTTTGGATTTGCCAAATGGAATGTTGATGAAATTAATCCCAAAGCAACCGTACACGACAACAAGATTCCTTCAGCCCCTAATGGTTGCGTCTGACTAATAGAATTATATAAACAAGTGATAGCAAATAAGCCATAGCCTGCTCCGGATGTGACTGTAAAAAATATTACTGATAGTGCTGGATGCATCGATATTCTTCCTTGATTTTATCTTGTCACTAAACGATTAACCCAATCTTTTACTGCTTTGATGGAGTTAGTTTCATTGACATAAGTTCCTACATTTTTCTTTTCACGAGGACTCAAATACTTATTCACGGGCTGATAACCCAGTTCTGGCATTAGCTGTTCACCATTTCTTTCCCTAGAAATGATAGACACTTCTGAATTTGGGTCATCAAAATCACCAAAGTAGCGTGCATGAGATGGACACGTCATCACACAAGCGGGTTTGCGTTCATCTTCGGGCAGATTCTCATCGTAAATTCGATCCACACACAAAGTACACTTTTTCATGACGCCATCTTCACGATCTAATTCACGTTTGTATGATGCACCTGTAGGACACACCGTCACGCAAGCTGCGTCATCACAATGCATACATGACATTGGGAAATGGACAGTCTTGCTATTTGGGTAGTCGCCAACTTCATAATTACGAATACGATTAAACCAAACGCCGGTTGAATCTTTTCCGTAGGGTTCAAAATCTGTGAGCAGACCTGTTGTGCCTGATGTGTTCCATTGCTTACACGCAACCGCACAAGCATTACAACCCACACATGTGTCTAAATCGATAACCAGTCCTAGTTTCATTATTTGTCTCTCCTTGTATCGCCGCGCATTAAAATATCTTTTAGCGAACGACTGACACCCACTGCTTTATGCGTTTGATAACGCAACTTATCTTTTGCTCTTACCGACCCTGGTAACGGCTTAATCGTTTCAAAGTTAGGCCATATTCCTACTTCGCCTGCCTTAGCAGGATATATTTTGACTTGTAAGTCATACCAAGCTGCCTGACCGGTGATTGGGTCTGAGTTAGTAATTGGTCTTCCTGTATCGCCACATGGTAGATGCTCATTAATCAAATGATTCAACAAGAAGCCTTGGTTAGACTCATTGGCATCCGCATCAAGCCCCCATGTGCCTCTTTGTTTACCAAACGCGTTCCAGGTCCAGACAGTGCTTTTCTCAACACCTTCCATCAACTTAACCTGCACACGAATTCTGCCTGTTTTAGATTCCAACCAAATCCAAGACAAATCTTTTATCCCCATGGCTTCAGCTTGTTGACGATTCATGTACATATAGTTTTGTGCCAGTATCTGGCGCAACCATGCATTCTGTGAGTCCCATGAGTGATACATCATCATTGGACACTGTGTGATCGCATGGAATGGATACTCTTCTATAGACGTACAGCGTTGTTCTAAGCCACGCCAGCCTGCTAAGAAACCAATGCCAGGTGATTTTTCGTAGTTAACAATAAAATCTTTATAGCCTTTATATTTTGCTGAACCGTCCTCGTTAGTAGAGGTGTATGGACAATCAACTGAGTCGCGTTTGTATAACGGACTACATATTCCCAGTCGAACAAATCATTTTTCAATAAGACGTGCACCATCGACAATGCAAGCATGCCATCAGTCCCAGGTTTTACTGGAACCCATTCATCTGCAATCGCTTGGTAGCCTGTGCGTACAGGATTAATAGAAACAAACTTTGCACTACGACGTTTTAATTTTTCTAAACCAATTTTAATTGGGTTTGATGAGTGATCTTCTGCCACCCCCCACAACATAAAATACTTGGTGTGTTCCCAGTCTGGGTCGCCAAACTCCCAAAATGATTGGCCCGTCGTATATAAACCTGCCGCCGCCATATTGACCGAACAGAAACCACCATGTGCGGCCCAGTTAATTGTTCCAAATTGTTGTGCCCAAAAGCCTGTAAGGGCTTGCATCTGGTCACGGCCTGTAAAAAACGCTAACTTCTTAGGGTCAGTCTTGCGTACTTTGTCCAATCTTTTAGTTAAGTAATCAAGCCCCGTTTCCCAACTGACTGGTTCAAAGTCACCTTCACCACGCTCACTGCCTGGCTTACGCATCAGTGGCTGGTTCAGTTTTCCAGGTGAATTTTGTTTCATGAGGCTAATTAATTTTATCAATGTTAGCATTTCATTATATCCCTAAGGGAGAATCGCCCATAAAAGTATCATCTCACGTAAAAATTCATCCAACTCATTGATTTGCATAATTTTATTGCACTATTCGCGTTTTTCTAAGTCATAATGTAGTGTGACTATAAAAACAGCAGGAGACTGACTCAATGGAAGCATATGAGGGCTTAATTCAAACTATCGCATTGACCATGGGCGTCGCCTGGGCCAGTGGTATTAACTTATATGGCACCCTCGTTGCGCTTGGCGTCATGATGAATATGGGTTATGTCGACCCCCCCTGACTTACAAGTCGTCGGTGATCCACTTGTTATTGCCGCCGCAGGATTCATGTATGTGGTTGGATTCTTTGCCGATAAGGTTCCAGGCGTCGACACCGGTTGGGACACGCTACACACACTAGTGCGCATCCCTGCCGGGGCTTTATTAGCCGCATGCGCCATTGGCGAAGTGGGTGCTGGCGCTGAAATTGCCGCGGCACTCGGCGGCGGCACCATTGCTGCTGGAAGTCACTTTACTAAAGCCGGTACACGTGTGCTTATTAATACCTCTCCCGAACCATTTTCTAACTGGACCGCCCCCATTACAGAAGATATTGCGGTGTTTGCAGGCCTATGGGCAGCATTGCAACACCCGGTGTTATTCCTAATCTTGTTAGTGATCTTTATTTTGCTAATCATTTGGCTACTACCCAAATTATTTCGCGCGATTAAAAAAGTCTTCCGCTTCTTTATCAATTTCTTTTCTGGCAAAAAAGAACCCGCGCCTGACACTAATTTTGAATCAGCCTTAGATCCCGTCGAACCTCCTACCTTAACCAAGGAATAGCTAAGACACTTTACTTATCTACAATTGGGTGGCCTGCACTACTCACAACTACTTGTTCTAAAACAGTAGATAGCTAGGTACACTAGCAAGCTTTTTAGTATTAGGTAGTTAAAGGGTATTACCATGTCAAACTGGATTGACGCAGAAGTTATCGAAAACATTCATTGGACGGACACACTTTACTCGTTAAAAGTTAAAGGTGATATCGGTGATTACGAAGCAGGCCAATTCGGCCGCCTGGGTTTAATGATTGATGATCAAATTGTCGGTCGTCCCTATTCTTTTGTTAGCGCACCGCATGAAGACTACTGTGAGTTTTATTCTATCGTCGTAGAAAAAGGATTACTGTCCCCACCTCTAGCAAAATTAAAAGCAGGCGATCATATCTACTTAGGGAAAAAAGCTAACGGCTTTTTAATACTCAATGAAATTCCTGAAAGTGATGACTTATGGATGATATCAACTGGCACCGGCATTGGACCTTTTTTATCCATCTTAAAAACTGAAACACCTTGGAAGCGTTTCAAGAAATGTGTATTAGTTCATGCAGTTCGTACCGCGCCAGAATTAACTTATCAAGAGTTAATTAACGAATTTAAACAACAACACCCAGATCAATTTGAATACGCGCCATTTGTGAGTCGCGAAAAAACAGACTTTGCACTACCTGACCGCATTCCAAAAGCGTTGAAAAAGGGCAAACTAGAAGATCGCGTCAATTTAAAAATTGAAAGTGGCAAATCACAAATCATGTTATGCGGTAATCCGGACATGGTGAAAGATGTTCGAGAAACGTTAGAGAAACGCGGCCTAACTAAAAATCTCCGCAAAACACCTGGCAGTATTAGTACTGAGAATTATTGGTAAGTGTTCTCACTAGCTCATTAACCAACTTACTTAAATAAAGAGTTTTAGCGCATATATCTATAGCAAGTTATTCAACCAAAGCCACCGGAGAAAACCCGATAACTATCTATGAAAACTAAGACTAGAATATATAAGATCGTCAGTGAAAATAGTTGGCTACGTTTTTTGTTGGGGGAGAAATCGTACTCCAGGAAGTACGCTAAATACGTCAGATACACTTTATCAAAAGATTTAAAAGTGCGATCTGGACCTTTTACTGGGATGCTCTACCCCCATGCTGAAAGTGTAGGCAGCTGTTTTATTCCTAAAATATTGGGTTCTTATGAGAAAGAAATAGGCAACTTGCTAGAACAACTTTGCGCTAAAGATTACACTGAAGTAGTTGATATTGGCTGCGCCGAAGGTTATTACGCCGTGGGTTTAGCCATGAGGCTGAAAAAAGCTAAAGTGTTTGGATTTGATACTAACAGCAGGGCTATTGAACTGTGCAAACAAATGGCCGACTTAAACAATGTCCAAGATCGAATTATTTTAGGGAACTTTTGCGATCAGACTGTACTAAAAAACCTTCCTTTGACAAGAGCACTTATCGTATGTGACTGTGAAGGTTACGAGAAGAAACTCTTCACAGATAAAATAGCCTCTGCCTTAATTAATCATGATCTATTGATTGAAGTCCATGACATATTTGATCCAACCATATCTTCACACCTGAGGGACGTTTTTAAAAACACTCACACAATAGAGGCATATAGTTCAATTTCTAATTCACAAAAAGCTCTTTCATACTCGTATAAGGAACTTAATGGATTGCCTTTCAATGTTAAACAAAAAGTGTTGTCAGAAGGACGTGGAGCTATTATGGAATGGTTTTATTTGAAGCCGAAGGTAGTTTCGTAATAAAACACTCCAGCAGATTGCTTGTTATTCATGATCAACTCCTTTAGCTCTATGTAATAGCGGTCGAGTTAACACCAGAATGCTTACAGACTAATTACCTTTTAATATCCGTGGTGTTATCAATGACTTCATAATGCCGCTTTCAAACCCAATGGCCTTCCAGTCATCAATACAACACTGAATAGTGTAAACACCACAGGTTGGTAAATTCGCCAGCTGATCTCCAGTTAAAAAATTACATAAATCAGTGAGGCCAGGGTTATGGGCAATCAGTGCTGCATGGTGATATTGATCACTGATCTTCTCAATAAACGATACCAGATGAGTCAACGACGCTAGATATAATGATTGCTCAAATTGAAAGTGCTTTGTTGGCAGGTTCAATGATGCGTTCAATTGTTGCAGGGTTAGCTTGGCACGATTAGCCGTACTGCAAAACACTCGATCAAATTGTTGATGACTGGTATGCAAATAATTTCCGATCAACTTTGCATCATTATAGCCGCGGTTATTTAGGGTTCTATCAAAGTCTCTACACCCAGCGGACCAATCTGATTTAGCATGGCGAATAATACTCAGTTGTTTATTCATATCATCATGCTATTAATTGTCAATACAATTCTCAAGGTTTGTTTATTGTAGACATGGGTAGAACCTGTAAAATAAGCGCTTCAATTTAAATCAACTCTTAGGTCTAGATGATATGCGTATCGCCACATTAACCATTGCAAGCTTATTCACTTTATCTACCGCCCATCTGGCCATGACTGGCGATAGTGTCTCAATAGAACCCGGTTTATGGGAGGGTTCCACCACCATGACATCACCCATGTTTCCTCAACCTCATGTTCAGACTCAGCAAGGGTGCGTGAAAGAATCAAAAATCAGCCCAGAAACACTCGGCTACAGTGAAAATAGTGAATGTTCTATCTCAGAAACTAATGTTAGCGGTGACACCTTAAGCTGGTCTATGCAGTGCAATACCCCGGGTGGCGCTATGAACGGCCAGGGCTCATTTGAATCCAAAGGTGATTCGGATTCAGGTAATATAACAATGAATATGAATGTTGCAGGCCAATCTGTCTCGATGGAAATGGTCTGGAAAGGACGCAGAATCGGTTCTTGCTAATTAGCATACCCCACCAATAATATTCACGAATATACTTTGCGACAGCATTACGCTGTCGCGTTATCTTTTTTAAATTAATTTAAGGAGCATCGTAACTATGTCAGATCGAATTGTAATGCGTGTCGGCGAATCACTTGTAGCCGGCGGCCCTGCTGGTACTGCGGCAGAACCAGAAGTTATTATTGGTGAGCTGGATGGCCCTGTAGGAACAGCATTCGCCACATCATTAGGTGATCAAGTAAAAGGTCACTCGCGTGTACTTGCGATTATGAATACAGATATTCAGGTGCGCCCTTCTACTTTGATGGTCAGTAAAGTGACGGTTAAAGATGAACGTTATACCAACATTCTGATGGGCACTGTGCAAGCCGCTATTGCTAACGGCGTTTTAGATGCCGTACGTAACGGAGACATCCCAAAAGAAAAGGCAAATGATTTAGGTATTATTGTTTCTGTTTGGTTAAACCCAATGGTAGCCACTGCCGATGATTTGGATCACAAAATCTTGTTTGATATTCATCGCAAAGCGATGGCAGGTGCAATTCATAAAGCAATGAATAATGAGCCTGACATTGATTGGTTATTAGAAAACCAAGAAGAAATTACTCATAAATACTATCAAATGGGTCTAGACGGAAAGATTTAATCCGTTAAGGATGCTCCAAGGCAGAGACAGTAAAAATATTGTCTCTGCTTTCCTCACTAAAAGCCTAAATTACTCTTGCTTCTATCTCATTTTAAGAAACTCACCTTAATACTTATCACTCTCAGTTGCGTTTTATTCGTTATCGGTTGTGAAGCGGAAAAAACCGGCCCACAAATTACCGGCAGCACCATGGGCACAAGCTATAGTGTTCAGTGGTCTGACGTATCAATTTCAATTTCCACCTCAGAATTAAAAGACCTTATTGAGCGACGTCTAGATCAAATTAATTCATTAATGTCGACGTATATTCCAAACTCACAATTAAGCAATTTCAATCAATCACGTGAAACGGGATGGCATGCAATTGATGGTGAATTAGCTCAGCTTGTAGCATTAGCATTGTCGATCAGCAAAAAATCAGATGAGGCTTTCGATATCACTGTTGGCCCATTAGTTAATTTATGGGGGTTTGGTCCAAGCGAAACTACGTTTACCTTTCCTACAGACACTGAAATTAATATCGCTAAACGTAGTATTGGTTATCAAAACCTTGAGGTACGTATTGATCCACCCGCTATCAATAAGAAAGTTGCTGACTTGTATGTTGATTTATCTGCCATCGCTAAAGGTTATGCCGTTGATGAGGTTGCGCAGATTCTTGATGACCATAATATTCTCAATTACATGGTTGAGATCGGTGGAGAGATTAAAGGCAAAGGTGTTGCTCCTCATGGAACCCCATGGCGCATAGGCATTGAGACGCCTAACTTTGAACGTGGGAAAATAGAAAAGATAATTTCGCTAGGCGATGTTGGCGTGGCGACTTCTGGTGATTATAGAAATTTCATTGAATACGAGGGCAAGCATTATTCACATACGATCGACCCACGTAGCGGGTATCCGGCAGATCATCACCTGGAGTCGGTCACTGTCATCCATGAGTCCACCGCAATTGCAGACGCATGGGCTACAGCCTTTATGGTGTTAGGCCCTAAAAAAAGCATTCAGCTATCCAACACTAACAATCTTTCTGGCGTTCTGATCACTCGTGACAATGACAATTACGTTTCTACTGTGTTTGGCGAGATGCAATCTTATCTCGCCAAATAAAATGCATGAAATTAATTATGCTAAGCATCATGTAAAGCCAATCAACCCAACAACTAAGGTCTCATTAGCATTATTGGTAACGCTGCCGGCAGTAGAACCGTCACTCCAAAACGCTACGCAAAACTCACGCCTTATACCATCCACAGCTACTCCGTTACCATTTGTGCTTGCAAAGATAAATTCGATGCTTTGATTAATTATCTCGCAGGCTAACGCGGAAAAATTGCTGTTGTAGTTTTTGTCAATTCTAAGTAAATTTGATTGATCTAAGAATTATGATCTATTTTACTCATGGTTAATCTGCCCACCGTAAAACAACTCCGCTACCTGATTGCCTTAGAAAAGCATTCACATTTCGGCAAGGCAGCCGAATCCTGCTTTGTCACACAATCTGCATTCAGCGTGGCGATCAAAGAGCTAGAAAATATCCTTAATACCTCACTAGTTGATCGCACTAATAGAAGTGTCGTATTCACCTCAACAGGTACCTTAGTCGCCCAACAAGCTCGGTTAGCCATTTTTGATTTAGAAGGCATTATTGATATTACTAAATCCAGTCAAGAGCCTCTTAGCGGTCAGTTAAAAATGGGAGTCATCCCAACTATTGCGCCATTTTTATTACCGCGCATTCTCCCTGCAATTCGAATGCAATATCCAAAGTTAGAGCTGTACCTAAAAGAAGAGCAGACCAAGCGAATTCACCAACTGTTACTCGATGGCGAACTAGACATTTTATTACTGGCACTTCCAATTGATTTAATCAACACCGAATCGGTAAGTATCTTCAACGATCCGTTTAAACTTGCTTATCGCAAAGGCACCAAACTGATCAATCCTGAAAACTTCTCCCCTAACAAGTTAAATAAAGAATCGATTTTATTATTAGAAGATGGACACTGCTTACGCGACCATGCAATGAGCGCATGTAGTCTTAGTAGAAAAGACAAAATCAGCAAGTTCTCTGCTAATAGCTTGTATAGCTTGATACAAATGGTCGATAGCGATCTTGGAATTACTTTTGTACCTCAAATGGCAGTTGATAGCGGACTGCTTAAACAAACCAAAGTAGTCACTTCCGAGTTGAAGGAAAAGCCTTATCGTGAAATTGGCTTAATGTGGAGAAAGTCCAGCGTACGCAAACAGGAATTCAATTTACTAGCCGACGTAATTCGTAACTGTGTAAATTCTTAAGTTGTTCGTCAACTTCGCTTGATCGCGTTAGCAAATAAGCCAGTAGAGTAACCATAGCTAAGCCTAGTGACATTAATACAACTACATTTGATACAAACATTGCAGTTAACGCAAACGAAGACACTAATGATAATGTCGCTATCATTTTCACCTTGTTAGGAACAGTGCGGTGTTGTTGCCAATTTTGTATAGAAATTGAAAATGGCGAATCGTAATACAACCAATCATGGAAACGTGGCGATGATTTACTAAATGCCCATGTGGCTAGCAAAATGAAACAAGTGGACGGAAGCAGTGGTAAAAATGCGCCCAACACCCCCAACATTAATGAAATACCGCCTATTACTTTTAATATTAAATTCTTCATGATATCAACCTCAAAAGTAATACGCCGAACTTGCGCCCGGCGTATTATTACAAGTAATTAACTTGCTTGCTTCATTCCAGTGATTTTAGCAATCGCTTCGCGAACCATACTTCCGTAGCTAGCGTCCGCTCGCTCAAAGTGCGGCAACATGCGTGCTTGCACTTCAGATGAACATTGACTTAGCCCGCCAGCAATATTATTGACTAATTGCTGCTGCTGATCACTGCCCATAATGCGGAACAAATCACCTGCTTGAGTGTAGTCATCATTACCCGCGTTACGATCATATCGACTCGCATCACCTGAAATGCGTAATGGTGGCTCTTGAGTTTGCGCGCCTTCCACGGGGCCACCCTTAGAATTAGGGAAGTAATTCGCACCTGCATGGTCAACACCGTTCTGTTCACTACCTGGTTGTATAACACCTGCCATTGCGCCTGCGCGCTGATAGTTCTGAGCTGTTGTTGCATGCGGACTATTTACGTAAACCTGATTGTAGTTAGCACCCATGCGGTAACGATGCGCATCCTGATAAGCAAACAATCTTGCTTGTAGCATTTTATCTGGTGACGCACCGACGCCTGGCACCATATTACTTGGTGCAAATGCTGCTTGTTCAGTCTCTGCAAAATAATTTTGCACATTCCTATTTAACTCAAGCGTACCAATCTCAATTAAAGGATAGTCACTATGGTTCCACACTTTAGTCACATCAAATGGATTCACTTTATAAGTCTCAGCATCCTTTTCAGGCATGATTTGAACCTTGACACTCCACTGCGGGAAGTTACCATTTGCAATCGACTCAACTAAATCACGCTGTGCATGATCTGGATCGTCACCAATCACATCTCTTGATGTACTTTCTTCCATACACTTAATGCCTTGTTTAGTTTTGAAATGGAACTTAACCCACACTCTCTCACCTTGTTTATTCCACATAGAGAATGTATGCGAACCATAACCATTCATGTTGCGGTATGTTGCTGGCACCCCCCGGTCAGACATCAATATGGTTACTTGATGCATTGCTTCCGGATTCAATGACCAGTAATCCCACACTGCTTCAGGCGACTTAAGGTTAGTCATCGGATCACGCTTTTGGGTATGAATGAAATCTGGGAACTTATGCCCATCACGAATGAAAAACACTGGTGTATTGTTTCCAACAATATCGTGATTACCTTGTTTAGTATAAAATTTTACGGCAAATCCGCGCGGATCTCTTTCAGCATCACCGGAGCCACTTTCTCCACCTACCGTCGAGAAGCGTAGGAATACTTCGGTTTGCTTGCCTTGATCATTAAGGAAATCTGCTATGGTCACATCCGACATATCACGAGTAAGCGTGAACGTCCCATAAGCACCTGTCCCTTTAGCGTGCACGACACGCTCCGGAATTCTTTCACGGTTAAAATGAGCAAGTTTTTCAATTAATGCCACATCTTGCATTAATACTGGACCGCGCTCTCCAGCGGTGATGGCGTTTTGATCGTCAGCGACAGGAATACCTGCTGACGTGGTCATTTGATTATCTTTCATAACTATCTCCTATTGAAAATTCTTTCGGGCTGGTTACTAACGACACAACAGCCGACTACGAAATGAATATTGAAGCAAATAGGGTAATCAGTAAATTGAATTAATTATATCATAACAATATATTAAATGAATCATTAGTGGAGCGATGCTGCTTCGCCGTTAGCAGCTATATAATTCAATATATTCTAAATAATTATTTTAATTGACGTAAAAAAGCTCCGCAGATTCTATGCTAGAGCAATCAGAATTATCTTTCAATAACTTACACGCTTAAAATTATTTGCCTAACAAATATTGCACTAAGCCTATACTTTGCCTGCATTATCTAAGGGCAATAAAACAACGGTCTAGATTAATGAATCACACTCATTTTTTCCATGGTCCTTTATAGGGATCTCATGAAAAATACAAAGCAGTAAACAATTACATTTAAGGTAATGATCAACCAGAGCACATATATATTTGCTTGAAAATATTCAATGTATAAATAACAAGGAACAATCAACAATAATCCCGATATTATAAAACTCATTTTCATAATAAATCTTGTGTCACCCGCTCCTTCTAAAGCGCCAAGGAAAACTAGAAACAGCGCATCAAACATGCCAAAAAATGCGATGAACTTAAGCAATACCACAATCATTTCTACACTGCCCTCCATATCACTTAACCCGCCATTTAAAGTGAATGGGTAAATAAATATTTTAGGCATAGACAAATACAACAGCGCCAATACACCAAAAAATGTTAAGGCAATATGTATTGCCGACCACACTGCTTTCTCAGCTAGTTGAGGTTTCTTTTCACCCAACCTCTGACCAACCACCACAGCGACACCAATCATTAAGCCAACCATTGGCAAAAATGACAGCGCATTAATATTGAATGCAATGTTACTTGCCGCAAGTTCACGTGTCCCCAACGTACCGATGAACATAAGAAATGCCGTGAAGGCTGACATATCAATAAACAATCTCAAGCCATTGGGAAAACAAAAGTAAACCAAGCGATTGAATATCTGTTTATCAAACTTCCACGCAGATAATAACTGAAAGCGTTGCCTGTATTTATCTTGGAAAATCAAACCCAGTAATACTATAGAACCCATGATCACAGAAATATTTGTCGCAGTCGCTGCGCCTCGAATACCCATCTCTGAAAAACCAAATTTTCCAAATATAAATAAGTAGTCTAATAAGATATTAATCATTGTAATTAATACACTCACCCACATGACGGCCATGGTCTTGCCTAGACCAGAAAAAAACTCGACAGTGTATTATTCAATACAACGAAGACTGCGGAATACAGTAACAATCTAAAGTAATCTATCTCTAATAGTTGAACTGATTGCTCATGATCTATTAATGCAAAAAACTCTTGCGCCCATATATACGCAGGGATAACCAACAATATAGACAGGCCACTAAAATAGATGCCCTGCCAAATCACTGCACCAATATTCTTTTCTTCCCTTGCACCATAATATTGAGCGACGAATGTATTCACATAGGCTGCCGTACCAATAAACAAACACATCATGGCAAAGCTTGCCATACCCGCAGGCATTGCAGCGGCAATAGCATCTGATGAATACCAAGACAAGAACATACGATCGACAAACAATAATAAGCTCCAAGCACCTGTGCTTAGAATAAGAGGCACAGCAATGACCAGCACTTCACGATAACCGCCATCGTCAGACCAGCGTGTTTTAATTGCTTTTAACATGATGAAAATTTCTACTGTTTGCCAACATAGAACAGTGATAAACGTTTGCTTATGCTAGCCCTATTTGCTTAGGCGATTATCTATAAAAGGCTGTATACGCTCTTGGGTAGCCGGGTGTGTCGACAGATATGAAAAGACACTATTTTCGTGCTCTTCTTCCTGCCCGGTAATTTTTTGTAATATGGTAGCAAAACTATTGGTATCCATATTATGCGCTTGCATATAGTCTAACGCATATCTATCTGCTTCCAACTCAAATTTACGCGAATAACTTGTTTCTAATAAAATGATTGGCATTGCTGCCGAAAATCCACTAGCAGAACCTATATCACCCGTTACTGCTGTTAATAATAGTACAACCGCTGAACTCTGCAAGACAGACCGCAACCCATGTTCATGTACAACATGACCTATTTCATGCGCTAATACGGCGAGCACTTCGTCATCAGAATCAACGACTTCTACTAGCTCATCGGTAACCACTATGTGGCCCGAAGGCAATGCAAATGCATTTACACCAACACCTTTTCTAAACAGTAATTGATAACTATGTTCATCTTGGGAGTTCTCTACCATGATAGAGAATTTATTCTGCAAACGTTGTTGTGTTTTCAAATCTAGTTCAGATGTTTTCAATATCTTCTCATCTAGTATAGATAAGGTTCCATCAGTCAAACGCTCATCAACACTTACTGGCAACGCATGAGCAACTGTTTTTGCGAGCGAAGGGATACCATACACAATCATACTCCAGGTAAATCCAACAACTACTACCGATGCTAACAACACATAATGCCAACGCGATTCCAAACCATGTAAGTATTGACTAAAGATAGATCGAGAATATTGATCTTCTAACTGATTAATTTGTTGATGTGCATCAGTTTCACATTTCGCACCATTGGGAAGTTGCAGACTTCTCACCGTATTGCCTAATTGATTACTAACATTCAGATCTTGCCAGCGACAGCTATAGGATACTTCCGGACCAATGAAATTGGTCTTACCTTTATCACTCACTAGAACAGTAACTGTCTTTCCTACCGGATGAATCCCATCATAATATGTCGCATCAAATTTCATCATTACATAGCAATGTCGATATCCAGAAAGTCTCCCATCTCACTTCCAATAGCCCCCATCTGCTCTTGTTGATTGGCCGTAATCACTTTCAAGTCTGCCAATGACGAGACATCCAAGCTTTCAATGCGATATTTAGCCAGTCTCACTTTAGCCCAAGGGATGAGTAGCCCAACACTCAATATAATACCTAACGTATTGGTTAAATAAATGAACAACATTTTGCTTGTCGTTAGATTCCCTTTAAAAGCCATTAAAGGCACCGCAGGCACAGTAAGCAAATGTGCAGGAGCTTTATTCAACGAAGTATTTGACCAAACCGTATTGAAAGTATTCGCTTGCACATAAGCATAAGCAAGATAATACCCCATGAGGTAAAGAATCGAGACAAACACCCATGGTGTTGAAGACAAGACTGGATCAGCCTCGGAATCAGCATTGAATGGACCTATAATCGTAGCCATGCCTCCACTGAACATAACACTAATAGCCAGAGCGACTATCACTATCAATAAGCCAATAATGTGGTACTTATAAAAGGCTTTTATAGAACTTTTAAAGTGAAATATGTATTGACCAAACCCATGGTTATCAACACGATACTTTTGCACACCATGGATTAGTAATGGATAAGTTAAGCCAAGGGTGACAACCATAAGAATGATTAAACCAATAAATATTTTTATTGCGCCCAATAAGTTTCTTTCAAATGAGAAATTCAAATTTCGATATGAAGTATAGCGTGCATTAAACATCATACTTCGCATCACTAACCAGGGCGTCAGCAAAAAGAAGATCACAAAAAATATGCTGTTAGCTAGCGGAAAAAACTGGGAAAGAATAGATGCTATCACTAATACAGCCACTACAATAATCCGTCCCTTTAATATAGCAATTGGACTTGCAGTATATTCAAACGACGACCCATCAAGAATAGTGTTGCCATAAAAGTATTGTTTGTTACGCACTTTAGCCCAGGCTGAATAAATACCCAGGGTAACAATACTTAGTAATACATTAACAATCCAAACGCGAAAATACTCCCCGGCTTTACCATTAAATTCAAGCGTCACCGGCTTAAGCATTTTATCTTGCATCATTACCTCTCCCCAACACAGTCCATTTCAAGTAGAAAATTTATTGCTAATTAAACTTTACAGTAGCATTTAAATTAACTCATAACGCCAGATTATCATCCACTTTAAACACCTTGATGAACAAGCAGGTTTTCTTAATGCTCATTTTCTTTCAGTAATTCGATTAGATATCTTGCCAATATTTTCAACCTCGCATTCGACCAAGTCACCCGGCATAAGAAACTCAGGCGGTGTTCGTGCATAACCAACTCCACTAGGTGTCCCTGTGGCAATAATATCACCCGCTTCCAATTCCATCCCTTGCGACAATACTGAGATTACATTCGCAATTGAGAATATTTGATGTTTAGTATTTGACTCCTGCTTTAAGTTTCCATTCACCCAGCTTCGTAGTTGCAGATCATGCGGGTCTTTTATTTCATCTGTCGTAACAATAACCGGGCCCATTGGACAACAACTACGATAACTTTTTCCAATATAAAACTGCTTATGCCACTTTTGTCTATCACGTGCAGTCACATCATTAATCACGCTATACCCAAACACATGTTGCATAGCGTCTTGCTCACTTATACCAAATCCAGGTTTGCCGATAATAACAGCTAACTCAGCCTCCCAATCCATTTTTGCAGAGATGCTGGTATTGATCTCAATATCGTTATACGGGCCATTCATACTATTAGCAGCCTTTGTGAAAACAATTGGTGACCTTGGCAATTTCACTTCTTCTTGTTTTGCAGCAGAATTTTCTGACACATGGTTAACATAATTTAACCCAAGGCATATGACATTTTGTCTCGGTCTAGGTATTGGCGAACACAATGTCACTTGGCCATGCAATACGTAATGTGCATCATCCGAATCCTGGCTAATGTCTGCCAATTCACTCCAAGCCGAATTTCCCGCATCCAACAGCGAGAGCATTGAGTCGATTGCTGCATTCCATTGTGGATGCTTATTTGGCAAAAATATGCGGTCTTCTTGCTCAACTCCCAACCACACCTTGTTTTCATACTCACAACTGACTAAACGCATAGCTTCCCTTATTCATACTTTAATTGTTTTCATTCAATGCTGTTTACACGAATATATCGCACAAACCACAATCACTTGATGTTAAGCTTAAGCCTAAATTACAGGTCTATTCTCAGGCAAATACAACCTATAGCTAAATGTGAAAAGAATTATAATATTTTTAGTGATCATTGCCTCGATTATTTTTGGCGCAGCATTTTTTGATGTGGATAGCTACCTCACATTCAACGAATTAAAAGATCGCCAATCAGAATTACAATCGTTAGTGAGCAGTAATAAATTTGCCTCAGCTGCTATATTCTTTTTGATTTATGTTGTTGCCACCAGCGTCTCCCTCCCTGGCGCTCTTATATTCACTCTTGCAGGTGGCGCACTGTTTGGCTTAGTCCAAGGCACTATATTGGTTTCATTTGCATCAACCATTGGTGCACTACTTGCCTTTATTGTTGCGCGATATTTTTTACATGATTTTGTACAAAATAAATTTTCTGATCGCCTTACTTTAATTAACCAGAAAATTAATGAGGAAGGTGCTTTTTATCTATTATTTCTTCGTCTGGTCCCAGCATTTCCTTTTTTCTTGGTCAATTTAGTGATGGCGCTGACACCCATCCGTGCATCGACTTATTACTGGGTAAGTCAACTAGGTATGTTGCCAGCCACGCTCATCTATGTGAATGCGGGCACTCAAATTGCCAAGATTTCTTCGCCTAGTGATATCGCCTCACCATCACTCATCTTCGCATTCATATTACTCGGTATCCTACCGTTCATTACTAAAAATATTATGTCTACATTAAAAAACAGACACGTATATAAACAATTCAAAAAACCTGATTCATTTGAATACAATACAGTGGTACTTGGCGGTGGGTCCGCAGGGTTAGTGGCAGGATATACCACTAGCACTCTGCAAGGAAAAGTTGCTTTGGTAGAAAGACATCAAATGGGAGGAGATTGTTTAAATACAGGATGCGTTCCTTCTAAGTCGATTTTACGTAGTGCCAAGTTTGTTGCAGATTTGAAGGACTATGCATCATATGGCTTATCCAAAGCCAATTACGAACTAGAATTCGAAAAAATCATGGCGCGAGTTCATGATAAAATATCCGTTATACAACCCAAAGATTCCGTTGTTCGTTACACCGAGTTAGGCGTGCAGTGCGAACAAGGTGATGCTGTTGTCATCTCGCCTTGGCAAGTAAAAGTTAATGACAAAACATTGACTACAAAAAACATTATTATCGCTACTGGCGCTACCCCTGCACTGCCAAACATTACAGACTTAAATCAAATTCCTTATTACACCACCGATACTATCTGGTCATTGACAGAGTCACCTAAAAAGCTATTAATAATTGGCGCCGGCCCTATTGGCTGCGAGTTAGGACAAGCTTTCGCTCGACTTGGCTCTAATGTCACTATTGTTCACAGACATGCAACTATTTTACCCAATGAAGACAAAGAGACGGCAAAGCTAGTTGAGGAATCGTTGGTCAAAGACAATGTCACACTATTGACCAACTTCAATTCTGACAAATTTATTAATGACCTCGATAATTACTCTTTAGTTGGATCCCAAAATGATGCAGTCGCAACAGTTAACTTTACACATTTGTTAATTGCTACAGGTAGAAAAGCAAATTTAGAGGGGTTGGATGCACTTAATTTGGAGGTTGACCAACACGGCCGCATAACGACTAACGATACATTACAAACAAGGTATCCAAATGTTTATGCTTGCGGAGATGTCACAAGCTCTATGCAGTATGCTCATAGCGCATCTCACCAAGCTTGGTATGCAGCATTTAATGCACTGTTTCATCCAATAAAGAAATTTAAATGCACATTAGATAATATTCCTCGTGCTGTGTTTACAGACCCCGAAGTAACCAGTTTAGGTATCAGTGAAAAACAAGCGATTGAGCAAGGCATTAATCATCAAGTCACTACTTTCCCCATGGATGACATTGATCGCGCAATTACTGATAATGCAACAACAGGGTTTATCAAAGTACTCACTGCTGCCGATAGCGATGAAATCTTAGGTGTTTGCATAGTCGGCGAACACGCCAGCGAATTAATTGCTGAGTTTGTACTCGCTAAAACAAATGGATTAGGTCTGAATAAAATTCTGAAAACAGTGCACATTTACCCCACAAGAAGTGAAATCAATCGAATGGCTGCTGGAAAATGGCGCCGCTCTAAACTTACCGCACGCACTATTAATTTGTTGAAAAAATTTCAATCGTGGAGACTGAGATAGCGATATGCGCGAAACAAAACACTTGTTATTCCCTGGTGATTTCCCTGCGCTAAGACGTAATCGCTTAACCACTTTGCAAGTAAACCTTGGTTACAAGTGCAATCAGTCGTGTACACATTGTCACGTCAACGCTGGGCCCAATCGCAGCGAAATGATGGATGATGCAACACTGGACTTAATCATCAAATACATCTCAGAACATAATGTATCTCTGTTAGATGTCACCGGTGGCGCACCTGAACTTCATCCACGTTTTCGTGAGCTGGTTGCGGAAGCAGGAAAAGCCAACATTACTGTGCGTGACCGATGCAACTTAACTGTTCTGTTTGAACCACAACAAGAAGATCTGGCACAGTTCCTTGCCGACAATCATGTTGAAATTGTAGCATCACTGCCTTGTTACACTGAAGAAAATGTCAACAAGCAACGTGGCAAAGGCGTGTTTTTTCTAAGTATCCAAGCATTGCAACAATTAAATGCACTTGGTTACGCTCAAGATAGTGCTCTCAATTTACACTTAGTATTTAATCCTAGTGGACCTGTATTGCCACCCTCGCAGGTTGAATTAGAAAAACAATATAAGAAGCATTTAGCGCAAGATTTCAACATTCAATTTAATGAATTATTCGTCATCACTAATATGCCTATACAACGCTTTGGCAGCAGTCTACTTTCTAGCGGACATTTTGAAAGCTACATGACCACATTACGCGACAGCCATCAGCCTAACAATCTCGCCACAGTCATGTGCAAAGATACAGTAAGTATTGACTGGCAAGGTAACGTATATGATTGCGACTTTAATCAGATGTTAGAAGAACCACTGCATACCAAAGATAAACACTCATTACATATCAGTGATTTATTTTCTACCAAACTCAGTGATTTACCGATTAAAACAGGCAACCATTGCTATGGATGTACGGCGGGTCAAGGAAGCAGTTGCTCAGGCGCGCTTAATTAAGATAACTCCTATCATTGTAATACGCTGTATATAGTACTTGTGTAATGTATGTATCTAGCCCGCATAAGGTACAATCGCCACTATTCATAAACACACTAATCAAAAATACATGGATCGTATTCATTCTACTCACTAGTATTAATACGATTGTTGCCGCCGGACGTCCCAGCCAGGTTAAACCTGTGGTGGTTGATATTGCCCAACTGCGCGAACTAGCCCCGACTGCTGAATATTCAGGCACTGTCATCAGTAAAGATGACGCCCGTATTTCATCTGAAGTTGAAGGTCGTTTGACATGGGTAGCCGATGTTGGTGCCAAATTAGATGATATTTTTTTACAACAACGCTCTGAAGAACTCGCTATCATCCAAAGCGAACAAGCTAAGCTGACTTTACATGAGAAAGAAGTTAAACGTTTCCAACGCCTAATCAAACAAAACAGTATTGCTCAAACCGAATTAGACCGATCCATTTCAGATCGCGCCGTTGCCAGTAGCAATATCATCGCGGCACGTGCAAGAATGGCACAAATTGAAGAACGTATTTCACGATCAAATTTACGCGCCCCTTTTACAGGAGTGATAAGCGAACGCTTCTCCCAATCAGGTGAGTGGACTCAGAATGGAAACCCTTTAGTACGCATAATTGATTTCAATAACTCTGAAATACAAGTACGCGTTCCCCAAAGCATTTACTCTTTAATAACACTTAACAGCATTCTGAGTGTACATAATGCCGATCAAACGATTAAAGCCAACGTTCAAACTATTGTGCCTGTTGGTACAACTGCATCACGATTATTTGAATTGCGCTTAAAACCCCAACAACCATTACCCCCAGGAACCTTAGTGCGTGTTTTAATTCCTACTGCAAAAGCTCGCAATGTTATTTCTATCCATAGAGATGCATTAGTGCTTAGAAAGGGGAGTATTAGTGTCTATCGCATTAATGCAGAAAATATTTCAGAGCAAGTCAGCATAGAAGTAGGCATCGGTGATGGCGAATACGTCGAGTTAATCGGCAACATTAATCCTGACGATCGTATCGTCACTAGAGGCGGAGAACGTTTACGCCCTGGTGAGACTGTCAAAATATCCAATGAGTCCAACTAAACTTGCACTAGGCAACCCAACCGCAGGCTTAGTCACTGCATTACTCATCGTATTATTTGGATTCTTAGCTTTACGTGCATTACCCATTTAACTCACACCCGAAGTTGAACGACCAGAAATCACCATTACTACTGCTTGGCGCGGTGCAGCGCCTGAAGAAGTAGAAGCAGAAATTATCGAACCACAAGAAGATCAGTTACGTGGTTTACCTGGAATGACTGAGCTTTTGTCGGAAGCCAAGCAAGCCTCAGGAAAAATTACTCTTTCATTTGATGGCGACTTTAGTCTTGACCGCGCACTAATCGAAGTCATTAATCGCCTCAACCGTGTTCCGCAATACCCCACTGAGGCAGATGAACCTATCCTTAGCACAGCAGGAGGACGTAGCCGCCCTATTGCTTGGTTTATCATCAAGCCTAACGAAGGTAATGAAATTAACATTGAAGAGTATCGTGACTATATAGAAGAAGTTGTTCAGTCACGCTTCGAGCGTGTTTCTGGCGTGGCCTTATCTTGAAGTACGTGGCGGTAACGAACGTGAAGTGCGCATTACAGTCGACCCATACAAAGCAGCCGGTATGGGTATTGATGTTGTTAATGCAGCAAAAATAGTTGGCAAACGCAGGTACATTTTACGTTACACCGGCGCACTTGATCCTAAAGACTTACAGACTCTAGTAATAGAATGGCGTGACGGACAACCTGTTTACCTGCGCGACATTGCCACAGTTAGCGTGCAATCAGCCGACCGCGATAATTTTGTGATTACTCGTGGCGAACCAGCCATTGCTGTCAACGCCTATCGTGAAGCTGGGGTTAACGTCTTAGATGTAATGTCTGATTTGCAAATCGCCATGTCAGAACTTAAAGATGGCCCGTTAAAACGTTCTAACTTAAATATAGAACAAGTCTATGATGAAACAGTTTATATTCATAGCGCAATTCAGTTACTACGCAGCAATCTTGGTTTAGGTGTTTTCTTAGCGGTATTAATTTTGTGGTGGTTCCTGCGCCGGTTACGTGCAACCATGGTTGTAACTATTACCATCCCTTTATGTTTATGCGTCGCATTTGTAGTAATTCTTGCCTCAGAAAAATCAATCAATGTTATTTCTTTAGCTGCATTGGTATTTGCAGTAGGTATGGTAATGGATGCGGCCATTATTGTGCTTGAAAATATTGTACGACTAAAAGAAAAAGGCGAATCAAATTTCAATGCCGCTTTAAAAGGCACAGCACAAGTATGGCCAGCATTACTTGCATCTACTGCCACCACCGTTGCCATTTTCTTGCCAGTATTATTTTTAAAAGATCAAAGCGGGCAACTGTTTGCAAATTTATCAATCGCCATTATTGCCTCGCTTTTTGTTGCTACCGTTCTTATTCCTGTCGCCAGCATGGTATGGCTTAACAAAACAACGTTTGTAGATAAGCACAGCCATACATGGGATTTAATTAGCAATAAAATTTTCAATGTTACTCAATCAACACTGTCTCGCACTATTATTGTTGCCTTACTAGTCACAGTTCCAATCGCCAGTTCAGTATTGCTGTTCCCTGATCGTGATTACCTGCCAACGGGCAACCTCAATCTAGTGTTCGGCTTCGTACTGCCACCTTTTCCTGGAGTGAACATTACCCATATTAAAAATGAAATGGGTGATGTGATTGCTGATCGCATCGCACCTTACTTGAGCGGCGAAAAACAACCTAAAATAAAGCATTCCTTTTTTGTTGCTAGTGCTGGTTCAATTTTCATTGGTGGGCGCGCTGAAGACCCCAAAAAAGTAGATGAACTTGTGGGCATACTGAATCAAGTTGTCAGTGGCTTCCCGGACACTTTTGCGATAGTCACAAAGGCTTCTTTATTTTCTGGTTTTGGCGCAAATCGAGAAATAGGGGTAAACGTTCAAGGCCAAAACATTGATGCATTAATTGAATCAGCCTTAGCCGGCTTCATTACTATTCCACAAAAACTCCCTGGCGCCAGAGTTCGGCCACGCCCTGGCCTCGAACTAGCCGAGCCAAAGTTACAGTTTGCTCCACGTGATGATCGCTTACGAGAAGCTGGTTGGAATCGTGAAACGCTTGCACAAATATCCAGGATTTTAGGCGATGGTATGCAAGTCGGAGAATATTTTGATGGCGACGAACGCTTGGATATATTAGTCCGCGTGCCCATTTGGGAGACTCCAGAACAACTTACCGCCATACCGCTACACACTCCTGACACAGGTGTAGTTCCTTTTGGTGAATTAGTGGATGTAACTAGAACGGCAGGCCCGAATACTATTCGCCGACTAGACCGAAGACGCACTATCGCTTTAGAAGTCACCCCACCCGATGATATGCCGTTAGAACAGGCGCTAAGAACCATTCAGTCTGAAGTAGCTCCCGTCATGGAGCCCTTACTGCCTAATGATGGCGTGATTCGCTATGGTGATTCGGCTGACAATTTAAAAGTGGCAGCTTCATTATCGCACTGATTATTTTATTACTATTAATGGCTGCATTATTTAGATCATTCTTTGAAAGTCTTTTAGTCATGCTGGCATTACCACTGGCAACAATAGGTGGTGTAATTTCACTTAAGATACTCGGCTTACCTGCAGACCTGCTAACACTAATTGGTTTTATTATTTTACTCGGGCTAGTAGTCAACAATGCCATCTTACTTGTCTACCAAGCACGCACCTCAGAACGCGAAGGGCTTGTTCGTACTGATGCAATTAAAAATGCTGTGCGCACACGCATAAGACCTATCTTAATGAGTACTTCGACTACCGTGTTTGGAATGTTGCCATTAGTAATATTCGCTGGCGCTGAACTTTACCGAGGTTTGGCGGCTGTCATTGTAGGAGGGATGATAGTCAGCACTTTCTTTACATTAGTACTTATCCCCAACTTGTTGCAGTTCAATCTGAAAAATAAAGCCACTTAAAAACTTCATCCTTCTTCTCTCTTTTCTCAAACGCTAACTAAATACTTTTAGCGAATCAAAATCTCGATTCATTTGTGGTGTTACCGAGCTGTCAGAGTTACCTATTATATCTTGGGATCAAAACCATTGTGCAGCAAACCAGCTAGAAGAAATTATCAAAAAATTGAAGCCTAAAAAGATTGGGCACTCTAGTTACACACCTCCCAGTCCGAATGGAGACCCGACGCTATAATCTTAGAAAACCAACTTTGATATTAGTTAAAGAAAGGTGAAAACTAAGTACATTCAAAAAATACTTTTATTGGTTGGCATGGGTCAGAGTTTCAGAGCAGAGCAACAATTTCTTAGATAAGAACAAAAACGATCTAAGCAAAATCAGCTCGAACCATTTAGTTCGAGCTGATTCGTAACAGCTAAATATTAATTAGTAATTAATTGCGCGTGGAAGACCTTTCGCTTGCTTAACCCAGTCTTCTACTTGTGACGCTGAAGGTACTTGTCGAACTAACTTTTTCTCTTCGTTGACACTTGACATCTTCTCATGAAGGTTAGCCGCATTTCGTTGTGCTAATTCAGGCACTGTATCTACACCTGCGCATTCTAGTAAATCTGCATACTGCGTACTTACGCCTTTAATACGCGCTAGGTCTGCACGGTTTACCCAGCTCAGGACTAGCTTTTCACTAATATCGCATTTAGTAGCGATGTCTTGACGACCCTTCTTTTCGGCGCCCGCCTCTAATAATTTTTCAATAGAAGAAATCCCACCTTCCTCTAATTTCCTTGAATAAACTTCTCCAATACCTTCAATTTCTGCTAACTTTGTCATATAGACCCCTAATTTAATTAGATTTATTTAGTTGGGTAAAATTAAAACGTTAAAAAATACTCTCAATATATGGATTATCGATTGCGATAACAAGTATCAATGTCTTTTACCGTTTTTGAGTCAATGACTATTTGTCATTCACTAGCATTTCACGCAAATGAGCAAAGCGCTTTTTCGCATCTTCGTCTACACGCGGGTAATGCATATTTAATGACTCTAGCGTTTCCGCAATAATTTTTGCGACGGTGTAACGCATGTATGGTTTGTTGTCTGCAGGAATAGAATACCAAGGCGCATATGAGCGTGATGTCTCACTAAGTGCTTTTTCATAAACTTTCATATACTCATCCCAATGGCCGCGTTCTTTTATATCGGCCTCTGAAAATTTCCAGTTTTTTTCTGGTTCATCAATACGACTTAAAAACCGATTATATTGTTCCTCTTTAGACACATTCAACCAAAATTTTAATACCACTGTACCGTTACGTGCTAAGTGCTGTTCAAAGTCACGAATAGACTCATATCGCTGCGACCAAATTTCTTTTTCGTTTGGCTTATCTGGTAGTTTTTGAAAATTCAGAATTTCAGGATGTACACGCACGACTAATACTTCTTCGTAGTAACTGCGATTAAATACGCCAATACGGCCACGTTCAGGCAAACGAGTGGTAGTTCGCCATAGATAGTCATGATCCAGTTCGTTATCTGATGGCTTTTTAAATGAAAATACCTGGCAAGCTGCTGGGTTCACACCGGTAAGTACGTGACGAATTGTGCTGTCTTTACCTGCAGCGTCCATTGCTTGAAATACTAATAATACGGAATGGCTATCATGTGCATACATTATGCGCTGCAAATCATGAATCTTTTCTGTTTGCTTTTTTAACTTCTTTTTATATTCTTTATCATCAAGCTGTTTTTCATTAATGCTAGTAATGGCATCCTTAACCTTGAAGGAGCCGTCAAATGGAACCAAGTATGGATGATCAATCGCTTTAAGCATTATATTGTTCTCTTATTTAGCTTTAACAGTTTTATTGCCTTTAGCGACCCAGGCTTTAATACCGCCGCTGGCGTTATAAACATTTTGGTAACCATGTTGCTTGATTAGAAAATTACCGACCACTTTACTGCGGTTTCCCGAACGACAGATAATGGCCACTGGGCTATCAGGCTTTATATGCATAGATGCTTGCTGCATCCACTCCTGCGCATGCGCCTTACGTTTTTCGTCAAAGAACATAATGGGAATACTGCCTTCTACTATACCTGTTTTCTTCCACTCACCTGGTGTTCTTACGTCTATCACTGTCACGCCTGCAGTAATTAACTTTTCAAGTTCTTGTGCATTTATTTCAGCCAATTCTGCGGTACATGCAACCTGAGTAAACAGTAAGCCAAATATGGCTATCCAATTCCTAATATTTAACATTTTATTGCTCTCTTAATTTAGAATGTATTCCTTGCTTAACACTTTTTATCTGGATATTTACGCAATTGATTTTTTTCGCTTCTACGCGACTCTCATCGATATAAATTTGGTTGCCATTTCATCAAGATCATAATACAAAATTCCCCCTTGATTCATATCATTTAAATCTGCCCTGACTGAAGGCATTTGGATGCCAATTCAGCTTTCTCTTGCTTAGATTGCATACGCTTCTCTTTACGCTCTAGCCTTTCTGATTGCAGATAGTCAGAGTACCTTTCTTACAAAGCCTGGCTATTGTTGGCATTATTGTCAATTGGATCAGTGCTTTTATTTTTAAACTGAAATTTCACTGCGCCTTTATAATGTGGGAACTGAGTAAATTTAATGCGACCATTCTCATCAATCACTCTATGTACATCTTCAGCATGCAAACTTGCTGCACACATTAGATAAAACACTAATACCAGTCTAGCAACTATATTGCTTAGCAAAATAATCCTCTAAAAATTCCGAGAAACTCTTATCGTCACTATCTTCCAATTGCTTTTGTTTGCGCAAGCTAATATCAACCGCCTTTGAAAGATCATTCGAGGTTTGTTCACATCTTTCACTGTCCGAGTAAAATTGGCAATACTGTTTACCTAATGTCTCAATGTATTGATAATAAGAATAATTATTATCGCGCATCGCACTGAGTATTCTTGCCGAAAAGGTTTCTTCTACCGACTCGACACTAGAGTAGAATTGGTTCACTGACTGGGCAAACAAATCATTCCCACTATTTTTATCCATACACTCAGCTACCTGCAATAGCCCAGTAAATATTTCTTTGCACCATTCCTTTAACGCGATACTTTCCCCATTTTTACGCAGATACAATTCTGGGTTGCGCCCATGATGAGATACTTCATAGGCATTGATATCAATTTCTTCTCGTTCTTTCCGGTCTATCAGACTTTCATCCCCTAATAAACAGTAAACAAACAATACTTCGATAAATCTCAACTGCTCTATGTTGATCCCAAATGGTGAAAATGGATTTAAATCTAATGAACGTATTTCAACATACTGCACACCTCGATCTAATAATGCATGAGTAGGTTTTTCATTGCGCTGTGTCACTTGCTTGGGTCGCACGGTACTGTAGTACTCATTCTCAATTTGTAGAATATTGGCATTCAATTGCCTATATTCACCATTAACCTGTACGCCAATTTCCTCATAGGGAATATAAGGTGTTTCAATCGCACGCGTTAAACAACTCACGTAGTCTGGCAAGTTGTCGTAGCAGGCTTTAATGCCAATTTCATTTTCTCGATGATTGGTGTAGCCAATATCTCCCAGCCGTAAAGAAGTAGCATGTTGTGCATAACGCGTATCTTGATCCCATTGCTGTAAATCTTTGACCCCTTGATGAATAAAACTTTTATCAACCGCAGATGATGCACCAAATAAATAAGGGACTAACCAACCAACACGTTGGAGATTACGAATTAATTTAAAGTACTGCTGATTAACAAATTCTTGTGGGCTACTTTGATCGGCTAATGTATTTTGCCAACTTGACCAAAAAGTTTCTGGCATAGACAAATTGACATGAATACCAGAAATAACCTGCATCACTTTCCCGTAACGATAACCTAAACCTCTGCGGTAGATATTTTTCATCAATCCTTGATTACTGGTTCCATATTCAGCAATACGAATACTCTGCTCACCGTCAAGAATACAAGGCATACTGGCTGGCCATAAACACTCTTTGCCAATATTGGGATAAACGAATTGATGTATCTGGCCCAAGAAGTTAATTGCTTGTTCTGCTGTCTCTAGCGGAGGCGTGACAAATTCTAATAAGGCTTCTGAATAATCTGTCGTAATATATGGGTGTGTCAATGCTGAACCCAGTGCCATTGGGTGGTCTGTGTTGGCGATCATTCCTTTTTTATCAGCACGCAGTGATTCTTTTTCAATGCCTACTTTGCCAATACGAAGCTCAGACCCCATATTATTTTTGATAATAAGGTTTAAATTTTCCTCAATGGACTTGCGCATGACTTATTGGATTTTATCTATGACTAGATGATTAAAATAATTTTGCTCTGCTACACTTAGCACACGTTGAAGCTACGATTATATCAAAGCACGCCCTATAGTTGCCCATATATTCCGACTAATACTGCTCATCACTATACAACTGGGCCAAATTTACCTTTATCTAGTGATATTTATAGTCAGTTAATCGATATGGGCTTCAGGCGTACGGGCGACCGCATTCATCGACCTAATTGTTTGAGTTGTAGCCAATGTGTGTCCTTGCGCATTCCTGTGGATAAATTTGTTGCCAGCCGTGGTCAACGTAGAACTATTAAGAAAAATTCAATCCTTGATACCTATGTGGTGATTAACCCTGATCACACAAACTATCTCGACTTATATCAACACTATATAGAAAATAGACACCACGAAACTGAGAGCATGCAACAAGCTCAAGACACGTTTGAGAATTTTCTATTTAGCCTCTGGTCAGATACGTTTGCGATTGAATTCAGGCTACCGTCTAAAGAACTGGTTTGCGTTGCGATTTGCGATCCACTCATTCAAGGCTGGTCTGCTGTTTATACTTTCTATAACGTTGGTTATTCTCAGCTTAGTCTTGGCACCTATTCCATCCTTAAACAAACCTCATTATTAAAAGAACGCGGCTTGAAGTATTTATATTTAGGGTATTGGATTAATGACTGCGATAAAATGAATTATAAAACCCAATTCAAACCTTGCGAAGGATTTACGAATGATCAATGGATAGCATTACATGAGTAACAAAAAAACGTTTGGCGCCGGCTTTGATGATTTAGCTAATACTAGCGACTTAAAGAAAGTCACTTTTATTAACCGAGAAACCGATAAGTCATTCAGCCTTGAAAATATCCCCGGCAAACAAGCCTCGGTGAAAATTCTGTATTCCATCGCGCAAACCAATTACTCGCAAATCAACAGAAGTGTCGCCCGCACCGGCATTGCTTTATTTGGCGATTACGCCCAAGAAGAAGAGCAACAACCCAACTCACACCCCAATATTCATTTTTTAATGAATATTATGACCAACGATGAAGAATGGCTAGTCAACGCAGAATAGCGAAAACCACCTCTAACAATTAGACAATCACCTTATCCCAATCAAACGCAGGACCGGGGTCCGTTTTTCTTCCTGGAGCAATATCACAATGCCCGACTATTTTACGCTCACTCAAAGATGGATAAGTCATTTGCAAGCTAAGTATTACTGCATTAAGCACTGCATATTGTTTCTCCGTGTACTCAATATCATCCGCACCTTCCAACTCAATCCCAATTGAAAAATCATTACACGTTTGTCTGTCTTCAAAACATGATTGCCCCACATGCCATGCACGCATGTTAAAAGGCACAAACTGAGTCAACTTACCACTGCGCTCAATAAATAAATGACTAGAGACTTGTAGATCCTTTATTTCATCAAAATAAGGATGAGCGTTTGAATCCAACCGATTCTGAAAAAAATCATGCACGTAACCACCACCAAACTCATTCGGCGGCAAACTGATGTTATGAATCACAATTAAATCAATCGCAACACCATCAGGTCGCTGATCACAATTAGGTGACTCGATACATTTTGCACCGACGATACAGTGTGTGGCGGGATCTATTCTCATTGGCCAATTCTATGTCCATTTTCTTTGCTTATCCAAATAAAAAAATATCTATGAATTAATCAAGTCTGACCCTATGGAATCAAAGCCATGGATCCTTAAGAAAAAAAACTAAAGAGTGCTGATTCCTCCATTTCTATAGAGGTAATAAATTTGATGTAATTTAGCTTGTTTAATTTTTATTGTTCATTGATGACATCGATAGATATGCAGGCAGATTTCTATGGTGCTTTGTTAGACAAGGTGTAATAAGAGCACTGATAGATAACTATCAATATCTATCAACTTTGAATAAATTGATAGATAATAGTATAGTTAATCTATCAATATTAGAAGATTTGATAGATATCACATTATGAAAAGACCAGAAAAAGCACCTTCAGCAATTGAGGTAATGGAAGAATTAAACGCAGATCAATTCAAGCTGCTTATGTCCAGTGGTGGCGGAGCAATAATGCCAACCGTGAAAGGTAAATATTTACATTGGTCAGAATTAAAACACAAAAATCCACCAGATGGATTTGACCATAAATTATGGTGGGCAGGTATAAAAATCGCGCGCGCTCAATCATCAAAATTTATTCCACTGAAAGATGCAAGTGGAAAAGATTTTGCATTTGGTATGCCTGACATAATACTGGAGATGCTCCATGTAATAGACAGTAAAGCAACTGGTCGAATTACAATCTCAGAAGAAGTTACTAATCCAGATACACGCAACCGATATGTTGTGAACTCATTAATTGAGGAGGCAATTAAATCCAGCCAACTAGAAGGAGCATCAACATCAAGGAAAGTTGCTTCCAATATGATTAGGTCAGGAAGAAGGCCAAAAGACAAACATGAGCAGATGATTTTAAATAATTATATCGCGATGAATTTTGTAAGAGATATTAAAGAAGAAGAACTTACACCAGAACTTGTACTATGTCTACATAGAATGGTGACAGATAAAACACTAGAAAATCCAGAAGCAGCTGGAAAATTACAAACTGCGGGCGATATTAGAGTGAGTGTATTTAGTGATAATAATGGCGAACTTTTACATACCCCGCCACCTGCTGATCAACTAGAGAAGAGACTTGAAAAATTATGTGAATTCGCAAACCAAAAAAATGAAGGTACGAATTTTATCCATCCGATTATAAAAGCAATAATTTTGCACTTCTGGATTGGATTTGATCATCCATTTGAAGATGGAAATGGTAGGTTGGCGCGTGCAATATTTTATTGGGCAATGCTGAGACAGCATTATTGGTTATTTGAATTTATTTCTATATCAAGAAATATAAAAAAGGCATCTGTGAAGTATGGCTATGCATATCTTTATACAGAGATAGATGAAAACGATCTGACATACTTCATAATAAATCAATTAAGTGTAATTATATCTTCAATTGAAGACCTTGAAGAGTACCTACATAAAAAAATTGAACAGATAAATCTATTAGAAAGCAAACTAAAAAGTACCAGTAAATTTAACTATCGACAGTTAGCACTCCTTAGTCATGCAATTAGAGGGAGTGGTCGTGAAGGTTATACATTTGAATCGCATAAAAGAAGTCATAATATAGCTTATGCCACTGCAAGAGCGGATTTGTTGGATTTAAATGCAAAAGGACTTCTAGTTAAGGGAGAAGAAAAAAGTAAAGCTACAATCTTTTATCCAGTAGATGACATAGATGCAAAAATAGAAGGTGTTTCTAGAGACTGAATTACGCCAATTAACAAATAAGGCCAGCCACGTATATCGGTAATGCAGAAGATAAGGCTAAGAATATATAATCTGTAGTAGCTCAGACCTGATCGTACCGTTACCGGTTATTGATAGGAGTCTGTCAGTTTAGATGTGAGCTAAATTCTTTTCAGCCCAAATCAATTTACCATCCATTAACCTGTCCATGGGTGTGCTACCACCGCCCATGTTGCCTTGATGAGTGCGTTCATTGTGATCAGTTTCTATCCAGTTGTCTTGATCTTTTGGTCAATCCTCCCTGGTTGAGTACCGTTTTTTCCTGAAGGTAATTTGATAAAACTCATTCAGAGATGCCATGGGTTTGCGGTGATCAATGTCGTTAATGGCCAGGTATCACCGATCGTCATGATGCTCCACGCGCCCACAATATTCTGTGCCTCTGTCGGTTAAACTACGTAGCATCGGCAAGGCATGCTTTTCAAAAAACGGTAGCACCTCATCAAAGAGTAGGTCTGCGGCGGTAATCGGCGTCTTAGTCGTGTAGAGTGCCGCAAAGGCGATCTTGCTGTAGGTGTCTACGAACGTTTGCGGGTATAGCCGACCAACACCTTTGAGGTGGCCTAGGTCACCAGGATGTGCCGTGTCAATCTCACCACAGGCCTCGTCATCCTGTTTCTCAAGGGCGGCGATCTGTGCATCGCTTAAGATAATGCCATCCTTGGCAATTTCTTCTTCGAGTGCTTTGAGTCGTTTCTTGAAGTGCTCTAGAGTATGGCACAGCCAAACGCAACGCACACCGCTACCAGCGATCAACACACCTCTCTTACGGAGTTCATTGCTGCTTCGATGTTGCCCAACCGCGGGCTGTTCAATCGCTGACGTAACCCCTGCATGTGCTGTGGGTTCATCCACACGGTTTTTAACATCGGCTGTTCTACGACTCTTGTCAATCCGTGAGTCAATGCCACCTTCTTCAACCCGCTGTTGATAACGATAGAATGTGTCTCGCGACACCCCCATGACTTGACAGGCGCTAGATACGTTGCCCAGTTCTTCTGCTAAGTTGAGCAAGCACGCCTTGTGTTTAAGGATTGGATTGTTAGTATGAAGCATGAGAGTTACCTGCCTTTTTGATTTGATTTAAAGATTTCAACACCTTTATCAAAACGGGTAACTCTCGCTTTTGCAACCCTTGCGGATTGCTAATTGTCAGATCGGGTCTGAACTATTACAGATTATGTATTACATACGACTATTCATTAAGTTTATTTTCTTTTAACCAAGTTTTTATAACACTCAATAAATCTTCTGCATGAGTTATACACTCTGCCACAGCCGATTCAGGCACAATATCTCCTGTGTAATCAGCACCATTTCTTTGTTTGCGCAATGCATCCAACACGATAATCACATCATTATCTGGGTTTAACGTCTTACCCAAACTTTGCAACATCGTTTGATGACGCCCTGGCACGCTGGTTAGCGCACGATAACCATTCGCTTGCAAAGCTGCATTTGCTACTTGAATAATTGATTTATAAGCCGCATCAAAACGATTCTCAGAACTCACTTCTTTCACATGTGCGTCTGCGATATTACGTTCCGCTGCATCTATGAGTTTTCTAATAGTATGTATATCTGGTGAAAATTTTTCTAACGTACGTCCAAGCAAATTATCCAAGCCCATGTTCACTTCCTATTACATACAACTTTGGCTTCTGCATAACTTCCTTATAGAATACTTGTTCTTTCTTCTTTAATGCATCCCATTCTTTTCCAGAAAGAATCTTAGGATTAACCTCACGCACAAGCATTTCTTCACTCTTCTGCAAACATTTAACCACCTGAGAAAATTCGATTTTGCCAATAATCAATAAGTCTATATCGCTGCTAGACACTGCTTTGCCACTCGCCATCGACCCATATACCACTGCCACTTCAATCTCAGCACTTAATAATGAAAGGGCATCAGAAAGCACATCAACAATTCCGAGGTTTTACGCAAAATACTGGCTAACTCTTCATACTATGGGGCAATTAGTATTCGCGCGATATTGCACTTAATTTCCAACTGATTCTTTAACTCCTTATGCAGCGTACCAGCAACCGTGCCAGTCAGGCGTGCAATTTCACGCACGTGATAACGTTCTTGAGGATGCAATAACAGCAAACCCAACACTCCTTTTCGATAATCCTTAAACAACAAATCAGCTAATAATGATGACATACCCAACCTTGTTGTAGCAATAAGATGTGCGAACTGATATCTCAGCAATTTCACCAACAATCTGCTGATTTTCAGATTGCGCCACAGCCTCTTCACCATCTGGATACTCTGAAACATCCATCATAATGTTTTGTTTGAAGTGTTCTTCGCGCTCTTCGGCAGCACTGACAGATTCCTGCACTTTAGCTTTTTCTAAAGATCCATTTTCATCAACTTCGTTGATCGAATCGTAGATTCTTACCTTTATCATCAGCCATTTGTTGCTCCTTGACATTACAGTTCTTTACGAGCATAAGCTCCCGATAACTGTATCGGCGACAACAGTGAATACTTAATACTGGATTTGGGAATTACAGACGGCTTAATTAAGCTATGTGAACCGTGTCACATAGAGTAGCAATTTGAAATTTAACAACAGAAATAACGTTAAATCGTGGACTCTGCTTCTATAAATATTCTTTTCACATGTTTATGTTTAGTCTTTATTTCTCGGTCGAGCTGAGAGATTAGCATTTCCATCTTATCTGTACGAATATGATCTGAAAACTCTACGCTTAAGTTAACTAGTATATATTCCGGGCCCATATGCATAGTTAACACTTCATTGACTTTTTGCACACCGCGCGCCCGGTTAAGAACATCACGTATTCCATTTACAACTTGTTTGTCTGCACTTTCCCCGATCAATAAACCTTTGGTTTCAACTGCGAGTAAAATTGCTACCGCAGCAAGAATAACCCCAATAATAACTGAAGCTATTCCGTCAAACACATAATTACCTGTTATCTGACTTAGCCCTATACCTAGCATCGCTACAATCAAACCCATCATTGCGGCTGCATCTTCTAGCAACACTACAAACAAACCAGGATCTTTTCCTCTCTGTATTGCTTCCAGGTATCCGTAATCGCCTTTTGTTTTTTTAAATTCTTTAATCGCGATAAAAAAAACAAATCCCTCAATCAATATAGCGAAACCAAGCACAAGATAGTTAAGTAACGGATTCGTTATTTCCGTAGGATGAGAGATATGTTGTATTCCTTTAAATATTGACAAGCCTGATCCAACTGCGAATATTAACAGTGCAACAACAAAGCTCCAGAAATACACTTCTTTTCCATGACCAAAAGGATATTTTTCATTGGGTGGCTTTTGCGCTTGTTTTAAACCAAATAAAAGTAGTACCTGGTTCCCGGTATCCACAACCGAGTGAATACCTTCAGAGAACATGGCTGAACTTCCCGTGATTGCAGACATGACAAACTTAGCCACAGCAATAATGGCATTACCAATCAATGCCGCATAAATAACCTTTTTAGAAGAACCAGCCATGCTTTAAAATTACAGTGATAGATTTAAACTGACTTATAAATAGATGAACCTTCGTCTTTAAATTGCTCAGACTTTTCTTTCATCCCCGATTCAATGGCCACTTTAATATCGCCAATGCCCTTGTTCTTTGCATATTCACGAACGTCTTGGGTGATTTTCATTGAGCAGAACTGTGGACCACACATAGAACAGAAGTGAGCAACTTTTGATGCATCTTTAGGAAGTGTTTTATCGTGAAATTCACGCGCACGTTCTGGATCTAAGCTTAAATTGAATTGATCTTCCCAGCGAAATTCAAAACGCGCTTTTGACAAAGCATTATCACGCAGTTGTGCTCCCGGGTGCCCTTTAGCCAAGTCTGCCGCATGCGCAGCAATCTTATAGGTAATAATACCATCACGCACATCCTCTCTGTCGGGCAAACCTAAATGTTCTTTAGGTGTGACATAACAAAGCATTGCTGTGCCATACCATCCAATTTGTGCTGCACCAATCGCAGAAGTTATGTGATCATAAGCTGGTGCAATGTCGGTTGTTAATGGCCCTAGTGTATAGAAAGGCGCTTCATAACAATCACGTAATTCTTTTTCCATGTTTTCTTTGATCATCTGCATCGGCACGTGGCCTGGGCCTTCAATCATTACTTGAACATCATGCTCCCAAGCAATTTTGCTTAGCTCACCTAATGTCTGTAGCTCTGAAAATTGAGCTTCATCATTGGCATCGGCGATACATCCAGGACGCAAACCATCCCCCAACGAAAACGCAACATCATAAGCTTTCATAATTTCGCAGATGTCTTCGAAGTGGGTATACAAGAAACTTTCTTCATGGTGCGCTAGACACCACTTCGCCATGATTGATCCACCTCGCGATACAATTCCAGTTAATCGTTCTGCCGTCATCGGCACATACGCCAAGCGAACACCGGCATGAATTGTAACATAATCTACACCTTGTTCTGCTTGCTCTATTAGCGTGTCTCTAAACAATTCCCAGGTGAGATCTTCGGCTTTACCATTCACTTTTTCTAGCGCTTGGTAGATTGGAACCGTACCCACAGGCACTGGACTATTACGCAAAATCCATTCGCGAGTTTCATGGATATGTTTACCTGTACTTAAATCCATAATGGTGTCACCACCCCAACGCACTGACCAGGCCATTTTTTCTACTTCTTCTACAACAGAAGACGTCACCGCTGAATTACCAATATTGGTATTCACTTTAACTTGGAAGTTACGGCCAATAATCATTGGCTCTGACTCTGGGTGATTAATATTATTTGGAATAATGGCTCGGCCACGCGCGACTTCATCACGTACAAATTCTGGAGTAATTTCTTCTGGTAAATTAGCACCGAAAGACTCACCCGAATGCTGTTTTAGTAATTTCTTATAACGATGATCGGCACGTAATTCTTGTAAGCGCAATGATTCTCTAATTGCAATGTATTCCATTTCGGGAGTAACGATGCCGTTTTTCGCATAATACATCTGAGTCACATTTTTGCCCGTTAGTGCTTTTCTAGGCGCGTGTTTAACTTGGAACCTTATATGGTCAGTTTTCGGATCGGTTAAACGTTGACGACCAAACTCAGACGACAATTCCCTAAGCTCAACTGTGTCTTTACGTTCTTCTATCCACTGTGTACGAATACGCGCAATGCCATTCGACAAATTCACATCTGCATCGGGATCGGTTAATGGCCCAGATGTGTCATATACCGGAATCGGAGGATTTTCTTCTGCACCAAAGCTAGTCCCGGTATCATCACAAATGACCTCACGCATGCCCACACGAATGCTATCATCCGAGCCCTTAATAAAAACTTTCCTGGAACGAGGGAATGGTCGTGTGACTTCTTCACCAAGCTTTTTTGTTTGGTAGATTAGATCTAATTCGGTTACGCTCATGTGTCACCAGTGGTTGAAGTAATTAGCTACTGTATTGGTTTTGAATATAACCTGTATCCAACACATTGCAATACTTAATGAGCCGTGCAAATACTATTCAGACAATGCTTTTCCTGGCAATTGCTTGCTATTATTAATCTAAGCACCGTAGAGTATTGACTATTTAATTGACCACATGACTATTATGGATATTGAGCAAGCAAGATTTAACATGATTGAACAACAGATTCGACCGTGGGACGTGTCAGACATGCATGTTCTCAACATTATTCAGTCAGTTCCTCGCGAGGCTTTTGTCAGCGAGTCGCAGAAGAATCTGGCATTCGCTGATATGGAAATACCTATCGGCCAAAATCAAGTAATGATGTCACCCAAGATAGAAGCACGCATGCTGCAATCACTGAATATATCAACTGAAGACAATATTCTAGAAGTTGGCGCAGGAAGCGGCTTTATAACAGCATGTTTGGCGAAAATGGGTAACCATGTGACCACTTGCGAGTATTTTGAAGATTTATCTTCAATCGCCAAAACTCGATTACAGGAACAACAAGTAGACAACGTTGATTTCTTAACCGGCGACATATTTAACTTTACAGACACTTTAGACAGTTACGATATCATTGCAGTCACTGGCTCAACCCCCATGCAATTGAATATATTTTCAAAGCTATTACGCAATCATGGCCGCTTATTCTGCATCATAGGAGAAGCTCCTATGATGACCGCGAGATTAATCACTTGCGTTGCTGAAAACAGTTATCGTGAAGAAAACTTATTTGAAACCGTGCTTCCGTCATTACTATCCACATCCATAGAAAAGGTTTTCTCATTTTGAGTTTTAGAGAAATATCCGCCACGGAACTGCACGCCCACTTACAAACCAATACTACTAATCCGCTAGTACTGGACGTACGCGAACCGTGGGAATATGAAAAATGCAGCTTAGAAAATTCCCAACTTATCCCCATGCGCCAGATCCCCAGCATTTTAAATGAATTAGACCCTGATCAAGAAATTATTGTGATTTGCCATCATGGCATTCGAAGTCGCTCAGTCGCCGCTTATCTCTCAAGTAATGCATTCAGTAGCGTAATCAATCTAACAGGCGGTATTGATGCCTGGGCCAAATACGTTGACCACTCCATGGCGACTTATTAGCTTACTAGCATATAAAACAATTTCGTTTTGTGCCGATAAACTTGAATCAGCCTTTTTTAAGTATAAAAAGTAACACATATGAATAACCGCTTAATTAGCTTACCGATACTTTTTTTGTGCACATTGTGCTTCCAATCTGATGCCCTAGCGAGCGGATTAATCGATGTATATACGATAGCCAAAGCACAAGACACGATCATTAAAGAAGCAGAAGCAAATTATCTAGCGACTTCCCAAACATCGCCAATAGCACGAGCATCGCTACTCCCGCAGGTTAATTTTTCAGCAGAAACGTCTGATAATAGCCTAAAGACCGAAGGGCAAACCTTCGGCGTATCGGGTGGTGATGTTGATTATAATTCGCATGGTTACAGCTTGCGCTTAACCCAAACGCTTTATAATCGCGATTTTTATGTTCAACTCAAACAAGCTAACAATAATGTTGCTAGAGCCCAAGCAGAGTTTGATGCCTCTAAACAAGCGTTAGTACTTCGCGTGACAGAATTGTATTTCGACGTACTTGCTGCACAAGATAATTTGAAATTTGCTATTGCTGAAAAAGACGCAATTAACAGACAGCTCGAACAAGCAGAAAACAGATTCGAAGTGGGACTGATCCCAATCACAGACGTTAAGGAAGCACAATCATCATTTGATAGTGCTGTCGCGCGTGAAATTGATGCTGAAATTGCTCTAGAACTAGCAATAGACGCATTAGCAGTGATCACTGGAGCTCGCGTTACCAATCTAAAAACTTTATCCCAACGCATGGAATTAGTCCGCCCAGACCCTGATAATGTGACAGATTGGATCAATACTGCACTCAATCAAAATCTTACCTTACTAATTAACCAGTACGACATTAAAATTGCTAAGCAAGAAATTCAACGTAATAGAGCTCAACACCTACCTACTCTAGACATTGTCGCCGCCTACAATGATACCGAATCAGGCGGATTAACCGGCTCTAGAGAGACAGAAGATTCAAGCATTGGTTTAGAATTAAACTTTCCTATCTTTCAAGGCGGCCGCACTCATTACCAAATAAAAGAAAGCCAATACTTATACGCAGCTTCATTACAGGCACACGAAAGAATCAAGCGCGAAACAACACGTGACACTCGTGATGCCTATCATAATGTTATTGCAGGCATAAGCCGTGTTGCCGCATTCAATAGAGCGGTAGAATCTGCCGAAGTCGCTGCAGAAGCTACAGAAGCAGGCTTTGAGGTCGGCACAAGAACATCTGTCGACGTGTTGCTTACTCTACGCTCAGTATTTCAAGCACAACGTGATTATTCAAGATCACGTTATGACTATCTATTAGATACGTTACGCTTAAAACGCGCAGCAGGTGCTTTAAGCGCAGATGATTTGCTACAAATTGACGCCTGTTTAGAGTAGTCTTGGCCGAATGGCTAAACCCTGCTCAAATTCAACTGTTAGCTATCAATTACTCACCTGGGGCTTATTCCCAGCTGCGTTACTTTACACCGGCTTTATTGCTTTCAAATACCGAAACAACAATTATTTTACCCAACGCTTAGGTCTATACAAACAATCAAGTAATTCTAAGCGTGTAGTTTGGTGTCATTGCGCCTCTGTTGGCGAAATTAATACTGCATTACCTTTACTGCGCAGCTTAGTCGAGCGTGGTGAACATTTACTTATTTCAACTAATACAATCACCGGCAAACAAGCGATAGATAAAGTACAGCTGAAAAATACTCAGCATGTATTTTTACCTTTGGACTATAGCGCTTTTGCAAATCGCTTGGTTGCTAAATTTGCTCCCAAGCTTTGCTTAATATTTGAGACAGAGTTATGGCCAAACATATTACTAACGACTTCAAACCATAACATCCCCATTGCTATTATTAATGGACGCATTAGTGAAAAAACCTTAAATGCACCTTCTTTAATATTAAAAAATTATAGAAAGGTGTTGCACAATATTTGCAAGATAATTGCCAGTAGCGAAAAAAACGCATCCCGTTTTACAGCATTAGGCGCTAGCAGCGAAACAATTACCACTCTTGATAATCTGAAGTTTGCCGGCATTAGCACTCCTCCGGATATCGCAGATGAGCGTCCAATAGATTATCCATTCCTGCTTTGCGCTTCAACCCATCAAGGTGAGGAACAATCCATCATTGAACAGTGGAAGGCATTCAAGCCAAAAAATCTGGGGCTTGTTATAGCTGTTCGCCATCCACACCGTAGCAAGGAGGTATGCAAGGCATTAAAAAACAGCAAGCAAGCTTACTGTTTACATTCAAGCAACCCACAAGATATTTCTAAAAACAAAATCTATATCATCGATACGTTGGGCCAATTAATACCATTCATGAAAGAGGCAGAATTTGTATTCATGGGCGGCTCGTTGGTTCCTATTGGAGGACACAATGTAGTTGAACCAGCGCAGTTTGGTCGATGCCTTTTAATCGGACCTCATCATGATGATTTTAAGGATATGGTCAATGAACTAAAAAAATGCGACGGCATTATTATCGTTAATGATGCAAATCAACTTATTAATGAAATACAAAGGCTACTCAACAACCGCGAAGCAAAACTTCGGCTAGGAAATAACGCAAAGAATTATTTAGACAGTAAAAAACAAGTGTTAAAAAACTATCAAGATATAGTATTCCAGCTAATAGACAGTCAGGCCTGATAGCCTTGCATTAACCAGTCAAAGTCTCTTTGTTGAAAACCTGCATTATTACTTTCTTTTTGCTTATTCAAGGAACGCTTTAATCTTTCGAGATCAACACGCACCCAATGTTGCGCATATGGCCTTTGTGCGCAGCGATCAAAATCAATCAAGTGAACATCTCCCGCTTGATCAATCAATATATTATTAGCATTCAAATCCACATGCCGAATACCTTGCTGATGGAATTGGCGAATTGTCTGACCAACTTTTACCCACGTTTGTTGCTCCAGGGAGTTTTCAGAAAGCATCTGCGCAAGCGTTTTCGAGTATTCGATCTCGCTCATCAATATATCGGCCTTATATAAAATACCTTTCAAGATACATCTTGATGCAATAGGTTCAGGCACAGGAAGCCCTAGCTGCTTCATATCCTGTAATAGATTTAATTCATTAAACGGTCGACTAGCTTTAAAACCGCGAAACACAAATTGATCTTTACTAATACGCGCTGGCAATCCGCCGCGGCAGTAGTGTCTAAGTACCATATTGCGTGCACCAACCTCAAATCTGACGACTGATTGGCGACCGCTTTGCCATTCATTTATTGTAGCTACCGCAGATGATTCAATCCGCTCAAACCAATCCACTTGAAAATCCGAGTACACATGGTCTGACACCCAAATTTTTGTGTTATGTTCGTCTATCTCGTGTAGTTGCATCGCTATTGCTTACAGAATCAGTTTATAAAATGAGCCCAAACTCCCAAAACACAGACATCAATTCCATCTGTATTGTGCGCCTATCTGCAATTGGTGACGTCACTCATATGCTGCCTATCATACACAGCATTCAAAAATTTCGCCCCAGCACTAAGATCACTTGGATTATTGGCAAAACTGAACTTAGGCTAGTTGGCGACCTAGATAACGTTGAATTTATTCAATTCAATAAGAGTTTAGGATTGAAAGCCTATCAAGAAGTTTTAACAAACATCGGTGGGCGGAAATTTGATGCGTTACTTGCTTGCCAGGTATCACTCAGAGCCAATATTCTTAGCGCACTAATTCCTGCCAAGCGAAAAATAGGTTACGACAATGCTCGCGCGAAAGATTTTCACGGTCTAGTTATCAATGAGAAAATTGCGCCAGCAAAAGTCCATGTGCTTGATTCATTCTTTCAATTCATTGAGCATATTGGTATCCCGCATAAAAAATTTGACTGGTCATTATCTATTCCCGAGGAAGCTCATCAATTTGCGCAACAACATATTCCAGATGACAAGCTAATACTTGCAATCAGTCCTTGCTCGAGCCACCCACTTAGAAATTGGAGTATCCAGTCCTATGTAGATGTGGCTAATTATGCAATTGAAAAACATGGCATGTGCATTGTTCTATTGGGCGGCAATAGTGATTTAGAAAACGAATTTGGCAATAAGATATCCTCTCAACTTAAAACAGTGCCAATCAACTTAATCGGCAAAGACACCTTGAAAAGGTTACTCGCAGTTCTACAGCGCTGCACTGCATTATTAACCCCCGACTCTGGCCCAGCCCATATGGCCACCTGTGTGAACACACCCGTACTTGCACTGCATGCAGCAAGTAACAGTCAACGCAGTGGACCCTATTTAAGCTTGCCATGGTGTATAGATAAATATTCAGACGCAGCAAAGCTACATTTCAGAAAATCTGCTGACCAGATTAAATGGGGCACTAAAATTGAAAAGCCAGGCGTTATGGATCTAATTAAGCCAGAAGACGTTATAATTAAACTAGATAAACTATTACAAACATAGGGACTCAATCTTGCAACTACTTGCCCCCATTTCTGTTGGTGAATTAATCGACAAAATTACCATTCTAAAAATTAAACAGCAAAAAGCTTCTGATGAACAAAAGCTAGCCAATATTAATCGCGAACTCAGCGAGCTAGAAACAAGCTGGGGAAAAAACAAAGCGCCAGAGCTTGATATAAGCGATCTATTTGATCAGTTAACCCAAGTCAATGAAGCACTATGGACCATTGAAGATGACATTCGTGCTAAAGAAGCGGCCAATACTTTTGATGATAAATTTATTCAATTAGCTCGTTCTGTCTACCAGCAAAACGACCGTCGCGCAGCGCTTAAAAAAGAAATCAACGTACGTAGCGGCTCTACATTAGTAGAGGAAAAACTTTACCAAAAGTATTAATGAGCTTGTTTAATACGCTTATAGAAAGAGGCAATGTACATAAACAAGAACATTGCCAATAAACATTCTTTTGTTTCGCCAGCTCGTATATCTAATATATTTGGCACTATCGTCCCGAACAGTTTATAAACTTTCTCATGCAGACTCACAAGTACCGCTAACAAACAGGTAGGAATGTTGACATAACTCGGCCATAGCCAGCCAAAAAATTCGTCAGCACTGAGAACTTTGCCCCGAATGAGGAAGTACACAGGAACTATCACACCGCCCACGACGGCTGCTATTGTTAGCAGCATGCGCGGCACCTGATCTAACAGAGCACTGGTATTGTGGAGATTGGTTTCACCTTGATCGTTAACGTCCATCCACCCTTCTGGTGTTCTCCAGCCAAACCAATGCTGCCCCCAGCTGACTTCCTCCCCCGCATAATAAATGCATCCGAGTACCAGCAATGTCAGCCAAAATTTAAAAAATGGGAATTCAAATGATTTCATTTCCATGATCGACAACAGACCTAATATGATCGCAAGCAACAAAACGATAAAGGTATAATTTTCAATTATCCCCAGTTCGCCAAAGACGTAACTATCTGTCTCGGTATTAATCAGACGCATCACATAAGGAAACAAAGCCACCACTATTGGTAACCATAGCCATAACCACTTTGGTAAATCTTTAGGATAAGAATTTTGCATTCGCATCATTTATATTTGTTTATCTTTTATTGCTGGCTTGCTTGCCAAGATAATCCCAATGTTTAAGACTACGATAATCTCGATGATTCTTGCTACGCAGCCCCAACTTGAAACCAATTGCCATAAACGGATTGGGAGGGCATATATGCTGCGGCATTAAATTGAAGTCATATAGCTTTGGCTGCCACTCACCGTTCTCATTTTGTCTGAGACGAATATTACCAGGAGGTATATCTAAATCATACAAACCCACTTTGCCGGCCTGCCCAACAATATAATAACCCACTTTCAACACTTCTTGAGGAAGTCCTCTGGCTTGCTCCATTAACTCTTCCAGCCAAATACCATCAACATATTCCTGCACAAAGGCTAGGTCGTAACCCTGCTCTGGACGAAATAATTGATAAGGCTGCGCCACATATTTAGACAACGCGCTGGCTTCGTATGCGATTTTATTACGCGCAAACTCAAATTCACCAATATTCACCTTATATTGTGACTGATATTTTTCTATATATTCATGCTTATACACTTTCACTGCTACTGTCTTATCGAGATAATTTGCAAGATACGCTTGAGAACGACGTCCTGAGCCTAGCTCTTGGATAATGTCTATCTCGGTCGGCAGTACAAGATCGGGCATGGTAGAATTCGTGAAATAAAGTGCTGGAAGTGGCGCGCAAGTATAAACAATTATTACCCATCTACGATATTAATTCCCGATGTCATACAAAATTGGAATAATTGGCGCCGCAAGACGACACCAAGGCACCGGCCCATTTATCGCCCGCACATTTGCTAACCTCGGGCATAAAATTTCAGGAATAGTTGGCACCAGCGAAAACTCAGTCAAGCAAGCAGTTGCCGAGCTATCTAGCCACTACGGAATTAATACTAAGGGATACACCAATTTCAGCGAGCTTATCAAGCAACATGTCATTGATATCATTGTCATTGCTTCCCCTCCTGGCTCGCACCTTAACTATTTAGAATTAGCCGTAGAAAAAAAACTACACATTTTCTGCGAGAAACCGTTTTGGTGGCCAGATAATGGCGAATTAGAGCTGGCAAGCTACGAAAAAACTCTGCAAACAATCGTTGCTAAATCAACAGCTAATCAGCGATACATTCACCTGAATACCCAATGGTCTTACACATTGAAGGATTTCTCACAATTACACCCAAATGCTATTATTAGCAATAAAATCAATCAGTTTGCTATGCATTTAAGTCCGCAAAGCCAAGGCATTACTATGCTAGTTGATGCTGCATCGCATGGTTTAAGTATGTTGTATCAGCTTGTTGGCGCAGGCAGCCTCAATAATATAACAATGCAGCAGAACACTAATGGCGCGTTAATTGATTTTGATTACGAACATCAGCAAGGCTGTACAAGATCAACACTAGGATTTACTCAATCTAATGAAACTCCTAAGCCTGCAAGCTATCAAATAAACGGCTACTCGGTTAAACGAACTGTTTCGTTGCCCGCGTATCAAATTCAGTTACAATCTGACCAGCAAACGATAGCGATACAAGACCCTCTGGATGCCTCAATACGAGATTTCCTGGCAAGTTTAGACGCAAGATTAAAATCTGACAAAAGTGCACTGATATTAGGTGCGCGTCATTTGTATCAATTGATCGAGAATTACAAATAAGAGCAAATTTATGGAAAAGATTCATACCGCAGACGGTGATGTATTAATGGAAGTCTCACCTCTGATTGATTTTCGCAGTAAAAATAATATTCAGTCCGCACTGCAAATAGTCGACACGCCTTTACATGCTAAAAATAAACATGGTCAGCATAAAGACAAACAAGTAGAACTATCTCCTATTCATGACTTTTCAGCTAAATTACGCCAACCTTCCATTATCAACACACTGAAAGAGTATGTGCGCTGGCAAGTAAAATGGAGAGACGCTTACATAGAAGGAAAATCTATTGAAGATATTTTAGAGCAAGCGCCTAATCATGCACCTTTGTCTGTCAATCTTGATGTCACGACCGCCTGCAACTATTGTTGCGATCACTGTGTCGACATGGACATCTTGAATACAGGCATTCGTTACGAACATGAGCAACTTAAAAATTCCCTAAGCACATTAATTGATAGAGGTTTACGTTCTGTCATTATTATTGGTGGTGGCGAACCGACTGTATACCCAGGTTTCGCAGATATTGTTAAACATTTAAAAGCGCGCGATATCCAAATAGGTGTTGTCACCAATGGCAGTCGCATGGATAGAATTGCAGAAATCGCAGATGTACTCACCAAAGGTGACTGGGTGCGGTTATCACTTGATTCAGGTGATAACGAAACATTCCGTGCCATGCATAAACCTGTCAGCAAAAAAGTGACTCTAGATTGGATCTGTTCACAAATACCTGACATTAAGAAAATCAATCCCGACTTTCAAATCGGCTATAGCTTTATTGTTGTCTGGAGAGACTGCGAAGCCAACGATACTGAAATTATTGATAATACCGGTGAAATTATTGAAGCAGCTCAACGTGCCAAACAGTATGAGTTCGATTACATTTCTTACAAACCATTCTTAACTCGCGCAGAAGAAAATAATGCCGAGGTCGTGAATCTCACTCAAGAAGAACAATCTATTGATAATATTCTTAAGAAGATCCGCACTTCAGTGAATAAAACCAAGCAACTAGAAAGTGAAAAATTTTCTGTCATTGAAAGCACTAATTTGCGTGTCTTAGAAAATGGTAGTTATAAAGATTTTATTGACCAGCCTAGCACTTGTCATATGCAGTATTTCCGCCAAGTACTCAGCCCATTAGGCGTTTTTAATTGCCCAGTTTATAGACACGTGCCTCAAGCACTACTTGGCGGCAAACATGAATATGAAGGTGAAGAATTATTCAAAGAAACACAAAAGAACACTCTCAGGTTAATCGAAGCTTTTGATGCAAGCAACGAGTGTCGTAACGTCACCTGCTTATACAATCATGCAAATTGGTTGATAGAGGATTTAATACGACACCCAGAAAAATTAGATGCTTTAGAAGTTTCTGAAGAACGCCACGACTACTTTTTATAGCTCAGCTTACCAATAAAGATTGAGGCAGAAAATTAACCCCCCCCAACCATCATTAACATCGCTGTCTGCTGCCAGGCTAGAATCATTTGCCTGATATTCTCCACGCTTGAGCACTTCCCAAAGGTTGTTATATTCACTGCTGCGCGCTGTTTCATTATCCTTCAAACCATCAATATACAACTTATCGCCCAACGTTGTATTGTGCCAGGAGCTTTTGTTTATAAACGACTAATGACTGCACTAAAAATATCCTTCGGCATAATATCTTTCAAACACCGATAGTGTTCGTACTGACATGTGCGCTGCCAACAAGGACTACAGGCAAGCTTGACATAAAATGATTTGGCTTTTGAGTGCAGTGGAGGCGTATAAACAGGTGTCGTCGCACCATACATCGCAATCACTGGAGTATCGACTGCTGCTGCAATATGCATTAATCCCGAATCATTGCTGATGGCGACTTTACATGCCGCAAGTATATCAATCACATCTAGCAAGCTGGTTTTACCACACAGATTGAAAATTGACTCATGGCATAATGCCTCAATCTGTTTACCGACAACGGTATCTTTTGCCGAACCCAGTAAACACACATTGACGCCTTGCTGCTTTAATAAGTCAATCAACAATGCAAAATGCTCTACCGGCCATTGTTTGGACGGACCATATTCCGCACCTACCATGCATGCAATCAATGGAGCATCATTAGGAATAGCATTTTTTTCTAAGACTTTAGCTTGATTACCTTCATCCACACTCAATTCAGGAAAGTACTGCTTCTTTACTAGCGCCACATCCGATTCAATATTAATATAACGCAGATAGTTACACACGCTGGGTATCTGCTTATCTTTATTAGACGGGGATGTATTGTTAATCAAACCATGTCTAAATTCGCCAACGTCACCTATCCGTTTAGGAATTTTTGCAAACCAAGGTACTAATGCGGATTTAAACGACCTCGGCAAAATGATTGCCCGAGAAAAACCCTCACTACGCAGCTGCCTCCCCAGATGATGACGTTTAGCCAGACCAAACTCACCATGGGCTACATCCAAACTATGCACTACTGAAATTTGTGGCATACGCTGCAATAATGGTCGCGACCACTCCGGTGCTACCACATGAATTTGCTCTAAGGTAGAATCACTCTTTAGCGCCTTATACAACGCCTGCGCCATCACCATATCACCCACCCAGGCGGGGCCAACAACTAAACTCTTATTGATACTTCACTCCAAATTAAATAGCTGTGTATATTCCTGACGATATTCGCCAACCCTCTAGAAAATATGCTTTAGGCAAGTACATCATTCATCCGGCCCACGCAAATAACCAGTCACTAGAGCGATGGATAAAAGAGTTACAGTTTGAACAGTTTGAATCTGCAACTCACCGCATGCAGCTACATAGCCGAAAACGGAATAATCTATATAGCTTTCACCTTCCTTGTATAAATAGAGAGGTGATTTTAAAGGTTTCACAAATATCCGAACATTATCGTTGGTATCGAAAACTTAACCTTTTGATAGTCAGCCTAATCAAAAATTATAGCTTAAATGCATACTACGGAGGAATTGCTTTAGAAAAAATTAATGTCGATAGCATTAAAGTCTTGAGCCATTGGACTTGCAAACGTCAAACTCAAAGCGAAAAATCCTATCTGCTCTATGAAAAAGTCAACGCCAGCATGTCAGTGTTTGATTTATGCGAACAGATAAGCCAGAACAATAAGAAATCAAAGGCCATCATTAGCTCAATTGCTCAATCTTTAGCAGCTGTTATTCGCAATCTTCACGCTAATAATATCCGCCATGGCGATCCTCACGCTGGTAATTTTTTATTATGTTCTCCTATTACAAATATTAGTCACCTCACACCTGACTCTGTCAAACAAATGAAATTTACGCTAATAGATCTAGATAAAATGCATTTTGTTCGCAACGAACAATCCTGGAGAAAAAAGCTGTTAGATATTCGATGTATTCGACGGTTTCGAATACATGATATTGATGGTAACGAAAGCTTAAAATACTATTTAAATAGACCTGCAAGTTTTCTAGAAAAAAATATTTTGCGCTTCTGGATGAAAGGTGGATTCAATATTTACAAATGGATCAAGCCCAGCAAGAAACGCAACTAATTGAACTTGTATTTTCCAGGCTTATTTTTCAGAATAGCCAAAATTATTTAACCAAGATTTATCTTGTCTTTCTCCGCCCAACATTCCTCTTACCGACGGGTTCCGGATTTTTCACGCGTACCGACTCCAACGTGAACATATGGTCTTTGAGAAAGTATTTACAAATTGGCTCACTCAATCTGCTAGCAAGTTAAAGGCAACTAAATGACCGTTACTAACTAGATTCGATGCGAATTATTCTTTATCAATAATAGACGAAATAATATTACTAGTAGAATAGCCCTCTACAAAAGGAATTATTTTCACTTCACCACCACGTCTTTGAACATAATTGGCACCGACAATAGCATCAGGCTGATAATCTCCACCTTTAACAAGCACATCAGGATTTAATTTTTCTATCAATGCTTCCGGAGTGTCCTCATCAAACGATACCACCCAATCAACTGATGAAAAATACGAAAGCATTTCAGCCCTATCTTGCAATCCATTAATGGGACGCTCATCACCTTTAAGTCGCCGCACTGAATCATCAGAATTTAGAGCAACCACCACCATATCACCAAAAGTGGAAGCTTCTCTTAACAAATGTGCATGACCTTTATGCAATACATCAAAACAACCATTGGTAAACACCACTGTTTTCTTTTTAGCATGTGCATCTTCTATACATTTGGCCAAGAATTCACTGCTAACTAATTTGCTATCAGGGCACTCATAACTAAGCATACCGTGCATTAATTCTTCAGCGGAAACTGTTGCTGCCCCAAACTTACCGACAACAATACTTGCAGCTATATTAGCCATGCGTGCAGCCTGATTAAAATCACCGTCAGCAGCCAAGCTCATAGCAAACGCAGAGATTACCGTATCACCAGCACCAGTCACATCATAAACTTCTCGCATATGTGCCGGAAAGTTTGTAACTGTTCCATCTTGCATCACTAGCGTCATACCTTTTTCACTGCGCGTCACTAACAACGCTTCAAAATTATTCTCCACACATAAATTTTGTGCTTTCTGGTAAATCTCTTGTTCAGAGTCACATTCACCCACTACCGCACAAAATTCAGCATAATTAGGCGTAATAACAGATGCATTTTTATATTTGGAAAAATCCGTGCCTTTAGGATCAACAATTACTTTCTTATTGCTCGCTTGTGCCGCACAAATAATTGTTTGGACATCAGACAATACACCTTTGCCATAATCAGAGAGTATGACAATTGAACATTCCTCTACGCTGCCTGAGAATGCTTGTTCTATTTCAGCACTACAACTATGTGCCTTATCATCAAAATCAAGACGTATTAACTGTTGATTACGACTGACGATTCTTATCTTAGAGGTAGTTCGAATGGCATCACTTGAAATAAAATTAGTGTTAATGCTTTGCTTTTGCAAAATAGATTTAAGCACTACACCTTCTTGATCGCTTCCAACAGCGCCCAGCAACGTAACCTGCGACCCTAGCGAACTAATGTTCTGCGCCACATTGGCTGCACCACCAGCACGATCATTGGTATCGGTAATGCTAGCAACAGGAACTGGCGCCTCTGGGGAAATACGATTTGCATCTGCGTGCCAGTACCTATCCAGCATCACATCGCCAACCACTAATACATGGACATCCATTTTTATTCAGAAATGATGACTATCACTAACAAACTGGCTAACAAGCTGACGTCAACCAATGCGCATGCTCATCTATTTCGCCATGAATAATCTTGAAATACTTTGATTGTAACTGCCCAGTGATCGGCCCACGCGTGCCCGCACCTATTGGACGGTTATCAAGTTCGCGGATCGGTGTCACTTCGGCTGCTGTACCGGTGAAAAATGCTTCGTCAGCAATATAAACCTCATCACGTGAAATTTGTTTTTCAACGACGGGTAGATTCATTTCAGCCGCTAAGCCAATAATAGTTTTACGAGTAATGCCATCTAAAGCCGAGCTTAACTCTGGGGTATACAAAACATCATCACGAACAATAAACACATTTTCACCACTGCCTTCTGCTACAAATCCTTGAGGGTCTAGCAATAATGCTTCGTCATATCCATCTTGAGTTGCTTCTTGTAGCGCAAGCATTGAGTTTACGTAATGGCCGTTTACTTTCGCTTTACACATAGTGGCGTTCACATGATGTCGGGTAAACGAAGACGTCTTTACGCGAATACCATTTTCCAAGCACTCTTTGCCCATATAAGCACCCCATTCCCATGCAGCGATAATGCAATGCACTTTTAGGTTGTCGGCACGCAACCCCATACCTTCTGATCCATAGAAACACATCGGGCGAATATAGCCATAATCCATATCGTTCGCTTTGACGACATCAACTTGCGCCTGATTTAACTCCTCCTGACTATACGGTACTTTCATTCCTATAATTTTTGCAGAATTCAATAAGCGTTTTGTATGGTCTTGCAAACGAAAAATTGCTGTTCCCTGTTTACCGTTATATGCGCGCACACCTTCGAATACACCTGCACCATAGTGTAATGTGTACGTGAGTACATGAGTATCGGCTTCCCGCCAATTAATCATCTCTCCATCACGCCAAATAAATCCATCTCGATCTGACATCGACATAACCCGACTCCTATTCCCTTTATTTTTCGCCTAAAATTTTATTCCAACAGTCTCTTACTACTTTTCTCTCGCTTGCATACTCTGCATGCGCCGCTTCCGGCTTTTGTGCCTGCAACGCAATACGATGCATAACGTTTCGAAGCCGGCAATATACATCAGTCAATTCTGTCGCCATTAAAGTTGATATAAACCCGCCGCCCGCCAGGCGCTCAAGTAGTCGCACATTATCCGAGTATTCACACAAGCTTTTATCCTTATAGGCATGTGCAAGAACCGCGTATTGGACCATAAATTCGATATCGGTGATACCTCCTTCGTCGTTTTTAAGGTGAAATACGCCAGGTAATTTACTTGCTTTGGTTTTAAGCATTTTTATACGCATATCAACAACTTCGACTGATAGCTTTTTTGCATCTCTTGATTGGCAAATAATGTGTTCGCGCATTTTTGCAAATTGTTCTCGTACATCAGCAGAACCTACCACACAACGCGCACGCACTAACGCTTGCAGCTCCCATGTCCAGGCACGTGACTGGTAATAATCCTCGACAAAAGAAAATGGCGGGGCAATTGCGCCCGACTCTCCATCCGGCCTTAGTCTTATATCAACCTCGTACAACCTCCCAGACACTGTTTGAAGTGTTAGCATTTGAGTAAGTCGCTGAGCAAATTTAGCTGTTTTGACTGCGTAAGGCACATTAGATTTATTAGGAAGATTTGACTGTTGTTCATTCTGCGCGATATATACGAGGTCCAAATCTGACCCATAACTTAGCTCAAGCCCACCCAGCTTTCCAAGAGCGATCACTGCTAAATTATCTTGCATGGTTGAATCGTAAGCTTGCTCTAAATATTTCACACAGCCGTCAATAATTGCTTCCGCTGTCCAACTCAATTGATCACTCACTTTCATCAGCGGAATTTTTTCCAGTACATCAGCACAAGCTATCTTCAGTTCGCGCGCATGTTTAAACAAACGTACTCGTTCTAGAATGACATCATATTCAAGTTGATCGTATGCCAATATTTCATTTGCAAACTGCTGTGCAACCTCATCCTTACTTAGAAGATAGTCATCTTCCGAATTCACCACTAACTCGTCTAGCAATAAAGGATATGATGTTAAATGACTTGCAATCCAAGGGCTTGAGGATGCTAGCAAAATTAACTGCTTTAACACTTTTTGATTTTCGTAAAGCAGTACAAGGTATGCAGAACGACGCAAAATGTTTTGCAACAAAAGCGCTAAACGATTGATAGCCAATGCCGGGGAATCCATTTCTCCCAACTGACGCAGAAAACGCGGCATTAACATATTCAGTCGACGTCGGCCTTCCTCATCTTGATTTCGATAAGCTGGACTTTTCATCAAGCTTTGGATCTTTTCAGCAACATGAGGAAATTCTTTGAAGCCGAAATCACTCTCAAATCCCCGTAACTCATTATCATCTAACTGCGCTAATTTCTTCCATATAGCAACATAGTTATCTTCGGATTGCTGCTGGTCATCACTACGAATCTGCAAAAATACTGCGCTCACTGTATTTAGATGAATTTTCAATGCTTGTTGAAATTCATCTATCTCGAGAAAGCTCATTGATTCAGCTAACATGAATAGCTGATTCTGCTTCACCGGTATCACATGGGTTTGTTCATCGTTATACATTTGCAATCGATTCTCTACTCGACGCAAAAACCGATAAGCTAATACAAGACCCTCAACATTTTTAGCACTCAAATAACCTGACGTTTCTATCTCAGACAGCGCTTCAATGATTTTTCGTGTTTGTAAACGTGGATTATGGCCGCCATGCACTAATTGAAAAAACTGTACAATGAATTCAATTTCTCGAATTCCGCCAACGCCAAGCTTAATATTATTCAAATTACCTTTTTGAGCCATCTGCTGCGAAATTAAATCTTTCATTTCACACAGCGTATTGATTACACCAAAATCTATGTACTTACGATAAACAAATGCTGAAACAATCTCCTTAAATTGCTTTTTATCATTCTCCGAACCATAGATAACGCGCGCTTTAACAAATGCATAACGTTCCCACTCGCGACCATGCGTCTGTAGATAATCTTCTACATGATTGAAATTCACTACTAATGGGCCTGACTCCCCAAATGGCCGCAACCGACAATCTACACGATAGACAAATCCATCCGAGGTTGTGTCAGATAATATGCGAATCACTCCTTGTGCTAATTGAGTAAAAAACTCCTGATTGGAAATAGATCGTGTTCCGTCGGTATGCCCTGAATTGGAATAACAAAACATGACATCAATATCAGATGAAAAATTTAGCTCGTCACCACCAAGTTTGCCCATAGCGATGACAACAAAATGTACTTCTTCACCTTGATCGCTACGAGGTATACCATATTTATTTGCTAGTGTTTTTGTCATCCAATCTGCAGCAATCTTTACACACACATCGGCAACTGTACTTAACTCATGCAGCACATCAAATACTTCAGCTTTTAGAATTAAATCCTTCCAACAAATTTGCAATAAGGCTTGATGACGAATTTGACGCAAACATTGTTTCAACAGCACTTCATCGTCACCTTCGAAGACTGCCTGATAACCTTCCTGCTTCATCACTGATTTGGTAACTCTTTTTGCTTCAAGCAACACTAAATCGCTCACCCATTGCGGGTACTGTTTACATATTCGTTCGCAATATGGGCTTTGCTCCCATAGAGAGAGGATGAGTTGTTGGTGCTCAACGACTTCGGCACTAAGCGAATGCTCCAACATAAACTCATGCCAACGAGTTTGTGTCTGCGTTGATATAGAGATATGCGCACTCATCTATATAGACGCACACATACATCGTGAAAACTCCATCCTGGTGAGGAGAGAAAATAAAATCCAGCACACAAATGAGAATACATCTCATTTGTGTTACTATCAGTAAAGATACGGACCATTTAATGACCTTCTAAACGGATTAATTAGGATGAAACTTCATATTAAATCAATACTTTACATTACACTTTGCTACATATTTGCACAACTCGCCAGTGCCCAAGGCGAACTCAATGTTTACTCAGCACGCAAAGAAGCTTACATCAAACCGTTACTTGATCAATTTTCAGAAAAATACGATACGCAGGTCAATCTAGTTACTAGCAAAGCTGATGCATTGATTCAACGCCTCAACAATGAAGGCAAAAATACTCCTGCAGATATTTTCATCACAACCGATGCGGGACGATTGCATCGCGCAAAAGAAGCTGACCTATTACAAGCCATTACAGATGTGTCTATTCTTCAGTTAGCGCCAGAGCAGTACCGAGATCCGGATGGGTATTGGCTAGGGTTATCGCAACGTGTACGAGCTATAATATTTAATCCTGAACGTATTAATTCGTCTGAACTTTCCTCTTATGAAAATCTAGCAGATCCAGTATGGAAGGGCAAAATCTGTATACGATCTTCCAACAATATTTACAATCAATCTTTAGTGGCATCACTTATCGCACATCATGGCGTTGAAGCAACACAAAACTGGGCAAATGATTTTATCGCTAACTTTGCACGCAAACCTCAGGGTGGAGATAGAGATCAAGTCACTGCAGTTGCTGCAGGGCAATGCGATATTGCTATTATCAACACTTATTATCTCGGCAAAATGCTGGCTGGATCAGACATAGAAAAAACCGTTGCCGCCAAAGTGCAATTATTCTGGCCAAATCAAAGTGGTCGCGGCGCACACGCAAACATCAGCGGCATTGGCATCACCAAGCATGCCAGACATCCTCAATTAGCCAAACAGCTGATTGAATTTCTATTCACTAAAGATGCTCAAGCCTGGTACAGCGACATTAATTTAGAATACCCAGTGATAGAGGGCGTTAAACCAAACGAAATACTTGAGAACTGGGGACCTTTTAAAGCAGATGCTCTTAATTTAAGTCGATTAGGCGAGCTAAACTCCACTGCTGTAAAAGTGATGGATAAAGCTAACTGGAGATAAGCAATAATCTCTATGGCTAGCAGCATATCTATTGCGCACAGCTTTTCCTCACTGCGCAGAAATTTTTCTATAGGGTGGTTTTTTACCATAACGCTAATCGCTCTAATGATCGCGCTGCCGCTAATTATTGTTCTACACTTTAATTTCTATCCGCGCACAGAAACGTGGCAACATCTAATCGATCACGTTTTACTTGAATACGTAAAGAATTCCATTTTTCTTGCCTTTGGGGTAGCGATTGGCACATTCATTATTGGTGTACCTGCTGCCTGGTTATGCGCACTATACTCATTCCCAGGAAAACGATTATTAGAACTCTTGTTATTATTGCCACTGGCAATTCCTGCTTACATTGTTGCTTACACATATACAGGCATTCTCGATTTTAGCGGGCCCGTACAATCGTATCTTCGAGAATTATTTGGATGGAGTTATGGCGACTATTGGTTTCCAGAAATTCGATCACTCGGCGGAGCAATTGCAATGTTTTCTTTCGTTCTCTATCCGTATGTTTTTTTGCTAACGCGATCAACACTCATTGTCCAATCTTCAAATGTGATTGATGCCGCACGCTCACTAGGCGCAAATAGTTTAGAAAGATTATTCACCATCATTATTCCACTTGCTCGACCAGCCATTGCAGCCGGTGTCACTCTTGCATTGATGGAAACACTGGCCGACTACGGCACCGTTCAATACTTTAGGGTCGACACATTTACCACCGGAATTTTTCGCACTTGGTTTGGATTCGGAGAACCGATTACTGCCGCACAGTTATCCAGCATTTTGATGGTCACGGTGTTTGCATTGTTTTTACTCGAACAACGTCAGCGCAAAAGAATCCGTTACCACAACCCTAGCAACGCTAATTTACGAAGCAACGAAATCCCCCTACATGGATTACATGCATTTCTAGCTATCGTTGCTTGCACAATTCCACCTGCACTAGGATTTATCATTCCCACTATACAATTAAGTGACTGGGCAATTGCAACAGCAAGCGTGATGGTCAACAAGCAGTTTTGGTCACTAGCTTTCAATAGCTTTTTTCTTGCTGCTAGCGCAGCATTAGTGACACTTGTTCTTGCCACAATCTTAGCTTATGGAAAACGCGCCAGTAGCAGCATGTTACTTCATAACTTAGTTAATTTATGCGCTATGGGTTATGCAGTACCGGGTATCATTATTGCTGTTGGCACGCTGATTGTATTTAGCACATTAGACAACTGGATTATTAACTTTCTCAAACTTCAATTTGGAGTAGAAAGTAAACTGATTTTTACTGGCACCATCTTCGCAATAGTATTTGCGCATACAGTTCGCTTCTTATCGTTAGGCTTACAATCCGTTGGATCAAGTCTATCCAAAATAAATCGCTCCATCGATGAAGCGTCTCTACTGTTAGGAAATAATCTTTTTACCACATTACGTAGCATTCACTTGCCATTAATCAGCAGCGGATTATTCACAGCAGCATTACTTGTTTTTGTTGAAGTCATGAAAGAGTTACCCGCAACTTTGATTATGCGGCCATTCAACTTCAACACCCTAGCAGTACGTGCTTACGAACTTGCATCGGACGAACGTTTAGCTGATGCTTCAACCGCTGCTTTAGCAATTGTGCTGACCGGCATTATCCCTATTATCTTGTTAAACATTTCCATTAAAGCCAATGCCAGAAAATAAGCCATTACTACACGTACAAAATGTCTCGGCTTCTCATCAGGGCCTAGACATCCTTGAGCATGCAAATTTACAAGTAAATGCGCATGACATAATTTGTTTGCTTGGCCCCAGTGGCTGCGGGAAAACCACATTATTAAGATCTATTGCTGGTCTGCACAACATTGACCAAGGCAGTATTGAAGTCGAAGGCAAAGTCATAAGCACTTCACGGTCTTCGCTGTCACCAGAAGTACGTAACATCGGTATGATGTTTCAAGACTTAGCACTGTTTCCTCACTTAACCATTTCCGATAATGTTGCATATGGGATACGCAAATTACAAAAAACTTATATTAATCAACAAGTCAAGCATGTTTTAGATTTAGTAGAAATTGATTCAAGTCAGTTCTGTAAATATCCTCATGAGCTTTCTGGCGGACAACAGCAGCGTGTCGCATTAGCAAGAGCACTTGCACCCAAGCCAGCTATCTTATTACTCGACGAACCCTTTTCGAGTTTAGACCCAGATTTAAGAGAGCAGCTTGCCACTCAAGTAAGAGATATCCTAAAACATGAGAAAATGACTGCTGTTTTAGTCACTCATGATCAGCATGAAGCCTTTGCCATCGCCGATTGGGTAGGCGTAATGGAAAAAGGAAAGATTGTTCAGTTCGATACTCCGTACAATATTTATCACGAGCCAGTTTCACGTTTTGTTGCCGACTTTGTTGGTCTAGGTAATTTAATTCCTGCCACTATTTCTGGTGAAGGGTGTTTGGAAACTGTCTTTGGCGAATTACATGGCCACATTGACCCATCATTTAATAAAGGTGAAGTCGTTGATTTACTCGTGCGCCCTGATGACATCCCTCATGATGACACTAGCCAGGTAACTGCAATTGTTGAGGGCAAACGATTCTTAGGCGCCGAGTTTCTCTATACTCTACGACTCCCCAATGGGCATAGCGTGTTGTGTTATGCCCCCAGCCATCACGATCACGAGATAGGGAAACCCCTCGGAATTGGGCTAGATCTAGAACATTTGGTGCTGTTCCCTCGATAATCTATAGTGTTTTCATAAAAACTTGACGTAAGTCACTAAAAATATAAGAATTATCTAAATTCTATTTGGTGCTTTACGGTGACCTCATTGATACACAAGAGCCAACGTCGATTGACCATATACCTTATGTTCGCAAGTACGATCTTTTGCAACGTACAGGCAGGCATGATCGGAACAGAAGCTATCAGTACTCAGCAGCACGTTGAATCTAATAAACAATCGATTCGTAATGCATTACTTCGCGATGATGTTAAACATGCGTTACTTGCCCACGGCGTAAACCCACAACACATTCAACTTCGCATTAATCAACTAACCAACCAAGAAATTCAGCAATTAGCCAATCAATTTGACCGGCTACCTGCTGCCAGTGGTGTTGGCCTAGTATTATTTGCAACCGGCCCTATTGTTTTTATGCTCGAATTAATGGGCTTCACTGACTTAACGACTACGTTTTGACATCTTTAAATTTCAAAGCTCTACAAATAGTTCCTCTTGCATTTTGCATATTTCATATGTTGTCAGGCTGTACTGCTATTGCGCTTGCTGACCGAGTCATCCCTAAAGAGCCTCAAGACTTACCTACAGATATCCGTCTCGATGTCCCTTTTATAGAGCAGACTGATAATTTATGCGGACCAGCTTCACTGGCAATGGTAGCCAACTACTACGGTCAAAATGTCACCGCTGACGATGTCGCTAGTTTGATTTATATTCCAGACAAAAAGGCAGCTTACAGATAGAAATGCAGGCAGCCGCTCGAAGCCTTGGGCTTGTCGCATACAGCATGAACATGGACTTAGCTTCTTTAAGCTCAGAGATAAATGCTGAACATCCAGTAATTGTTTTACAAAACCTAGCTTTCAATGTTTATCCTATCTGGCATTACTCAGTCGTCACCGGTCACGACCCAAACAACGATTATTTCTTACTCCATAGTGGGACATAAATATTATCGAAGCTCATGGACGACTTTCGAAAATACTTGGCGACGCGGCAAGTATTGGGCATTAATTGCAGCACCCATTGCAGACATTCCCAACAGCGTCACCAAAAAAGAAGCAGTAAAAGTAGCGCTTGATTTAGAAAAAGTAGGGAAATTACGTGCTGCGCAATTAACTTACGCCGCCGTGATTGGACGCTGGCCAGAAAACTTTACAGCTCAAGTTAGCTTAGCTAACACGCATATGCAACTGCAAGAACCATTAGCTGCTAGCAAAGCATACAAACAAGCCTTGCAACTCAACACACAATCCGCCGAAACATTAAACAACTTTGCTTATAGCGCCTTCGACCTCGGCTGCGAAATTACTGCATTAGAAGCGGCAAGCTGCGCCATCAGGCTTGACCGGGCTAATCATAAAGCGCTCTCTGCCACTTTAAACGAGCTAAAAAGTAAACCTGTTACACCTAGCAATCATGCGCATTGTCCGCAGATTCGTTGCAACAATCACTCTATTGCTGCCAATAATCGTTAGTGCCACCTTAATCAAGCACAAAGCGTTCAAGTTCGTTATCATTACACCCTGAAAAGCAGGCGCTCTTGCCATATTTTAATTTGGGAATTATATACCCGATTACACAAAAATGGTTGCGTTTTCTTGTCTCTGTGTGTAAACTACTTCCAAGTTAATCGGAAAAGCAGAGAGCAATGACGCAGAAAGGGCCAGGCAAACATTTCAGAGAAGGTATGTCTCTGATAGAAATTACACGACGATTTCCTGATGACGAAACTGCCGAACAGTGGTTTATAGAGAACAGGTGGCCTGAAGGTGTATGTTGCCCTCACTGCGGCTCTCTACACGTGACTGAAAGGAAATCCCGCAAACCGCAACCATATCACTGCAAAGATTGCCGCAAGTATTTCTCTGTAAAAACCAAATCATTAATGCAAGGCTCCCCCTTGGGCTTTCAGGTATGGGCCATTGCCATATACCTGATGACAACGAACATCAAGGGCGTTTCTTCCATGAAGCTGCATCGCGACCTTGGTATCACACAGAAGTCAGCATGGTTTCTGGCGCATCGCATCCGAGAGACCTACGAAGACCAAGATGCTGGTTTGTTTGATGGCCCTGTTGAAGTAGATGAAACCTATATTGGAGGTAAGGAAAAGAACAAACACAGCAACAAGAGACTTAAGGCGGGACGAGGAGGCGTGGGCAAAGCAATTGTTGTGGGGGCCAAAGATCGCGCAACGAATCGGATCAGTGCAACAAAGGTGGGCAGTAACAACAAGGAGACGTTACACAGTTTTGTAGGTTCCCGTACTAATGGTGCCGCCGTGGTCTACACAGATGAGCATGGTGCATACCGAGGGCTACCATTTCGCCACGAAACGGTTACACATAGCATCAGTCAGTATGTGAATGGTCAAGCTAATACTAACGGTATTGAGTCCTTCTGGGCACTCTTGAAAAGAGGATATCACGGGATATACCACCACATGAGCGAGAAACACTTGAACCGCTATGTCGGGGAATTTTCAGGACGCTATAACCAAAGAAACATGGACACCATTCAGCAGATGACCTCTGTGGCCAAAGGGATGAGCAGAAAACGACTGACCTATAAAGCCTTGATTTCTTAGGCGGCCAACCTCGCAATCAGGTATTCCTGTCCCCTGTCTCCCTTGACTGAATTGCAACGTCCGCAAAGTAGCTGAAGGTTCATGAGGTGATCCGTACCAGCTTTTGACTTCGGGATAATGTGATCTATTGTAAGATTTTGTATTTTGAAATGCGCTTTACAGCCGTTACAATTTCCTTTCTGTTCCCCATACAATTTTGTCTTGTTCTCAGGGTGATTGTATTTCCTGAGAGGTTCTATATCGGTGCGCTGAGGTATGTCTGTACGGTGTGGTCCCTGCTGGAATAAGCCAACTTGTTCCCGCAGCCGCAGCCCAACCAACTCCGCTGCCTTAGGTGAAATATCGATGCCAACCCATGACCGTTGTAGCTGCTCGGCAGCAATGCATGCTGTTGCGCACCCGCAGAAAGGGTCGAGCACCACATCACCGACGTTGCTGCTGGCCTCTATGATTCTTCGCAACAAATCCAGCGGCTTTTGCGTGGGGTAGCCTACGCGTTCATTAGACATTGGGTTCATCGCAGGGATGTCGGTCCAAACATCGGTGGCCATTTTCAAGGTGTTATCTGATTTGATCCTGGCCCCTTTGGGGTTCTTTGCCCTCTCAAGCGACTTCTCAGAACGCGGTACACTAGCTCCATTAAACTTGTAGTTTTCACCCGCCGTGTAGAATAGAAGTGTGTCATGTTTCTTGCTAAACCACCTTTTGCTACCTCCTCCTGTTTGATAATGCCAAACAATTTCATTCCTAAAGCAGTTCCTACCCCAAATAGCATCCATCAGCGTCTTAAGATAATGACTCATAGTTGGGTCGCAATGTAGAAATATTGATCCTGTAGGTTTCAGCAACCTCTGCATTTCCAGCAACCTGATCGCCATATATATGAGATAGGACTTATCGCTTGGAGTCATAGCTGCACGTATTACGCGATTCAAGGCCGGATATTTATTTTCAATCAGGTCTAGCCATGCTATGGCAACATCACGCAACGTCCAAGTGTCTTTGAACTCTGCGCCTGCTGCCTGGCTACCAATCGGTGCAGCGTAGTTGGATTTTGAGTTGAATGGCGGGTCAAGATAAATCAAATCAACACAAGAAGAGTTCATACCTCTCATGATATCCAAGTTATCACCCGTCCAAATGGACTGATTGCACCAATTTGGTGCGGGGGGGTAGACTCTGGTTTCATTTTAGAAACCATTAGCGACGTTTATTCTGCTGGAATCTCCAATGTTTTTTTGGAGGCCCCTGCATTATCGCCTTTGCAACTTGTTCAGGAGAGGCATCTATAGGCTTTGGCATCTTGCGATATTCGTTCTTTTCCGTTTCGCCTTCCGCAGGCTTATTGAAAAGGATGTTTGACATGCTTCTTACTCCTTATATGCTTTCTTGTTTTGTATTTAGTATATACACATATATGATAGCTGCTAATGATTATAATCATCCCCTAAGTTTACGTGGTCGTCAATCTCACCTCGTGTAATCGGGTATATAATTCCCTTTAATTTACCTACACATAGGGATATGAATTATTGATTTAGAGATAGGCATGATAGTGCTTAACATCCCTAACATCTTACTTCTAAGGTAGAGAATCACGTGTCATCTTCATTCAATCGCTGGCGCCCACACCCATGGCACGAAATAGATGTTGGCCCGCGCGCCCCCAGAGTGGTACATGCGTATATTGAAAGCACCCCTTTTAATCACATTAAGTATGAAGTCGACAAACAAACAGGCTACTTAAGAGTTGATCGACCTCATCGCACTTCTTCGTTACCACCGACGCTTTATGGCTTTATCCCTCAAATCTATTGCGGCAAGCGTGTTGGCGCACTTATGGATGGTGCCACTCAGGGTGATGACGACCCATTAGATATTTGCGTTGTCAGCGATCGACCGATTGATCGTGCAGAGCTAATTTTAAATGCGCACGTTGTCGGTGGATTACCCATGCTGGATGATGGCGAAGCTGACGACAAAATTATTGCTGTGCTCGAAAAAGACCATGTTTGGTCAAGCGTTAATGATATTTCTGAGTTACCTCAATCTATTGTCGAGCGCTTAATTCATTATTTCAGTACCTATAAATCTCTTCTAGGCGAAGACCCGAAAGTTCACGTTGGTACTGCTTATGGCCGAGAGCATGCAGAAAAAGTTATTCAACTATCAATTACTGATTACCAAGATAAATTTGGCACGCTAAGCAGCTAAATAGTTTTCCCTCTTCAAAATGGAAGGGCCGCTAGATTATTAGCGGCCCTTTTTGTGATATGCAAGCTAAGCACAAAAACTATGCTTTCATATTATTATATGATCAGATTGAAATTAACACCTTCCATTTCTGATCCCTCTTAATTTAACCTAAAAGCTATGCACTAAGTTGCCCGAAATTAAATCAATGTCAGACGCCCCGGTATCGCTGTTTCCAACATTATTAAACCTTTCCCATTCAGCTCTCATACCAAAGTTAATAGTGAAATTATATTGTGCACCAACACCAAATAGAAAATCCGATCAATAGTTTTATTTTCCCCCTACGCGGTAGAATCTATAATGAACAGCAATTAGCCTGAAACTCTACAAGTCGTCATATGCTGGGAAATACTCGTTCTAAACACATGCATCCGGTATAGTAAGCTCAAATAATTTTCCTAATTTACCCACCCTGATATGACTAAAAAACTCAGACCTCATTCTTCCATTGTTGTTGATGGCACAGAACGCGCTCCAAGCCGCGCGATGTTGCGAGCCGTTGGTTTTAAAGATGACGATTTCAAGAAACCACAAATTGGCATTGCCTCTACCTGGAGCATGGTGACGCCTTGTAATATGCACATTAATACGCTTGCTGAAAAGGCAGCGGCAGGTGCGGATGCAGCGGGTGGCAAAGGCGTGATCTTCAACACCATCACTATTTCAGACGGCATTTCAATGGGCTCGGAAGGCATGAAATATTCGTTGGTATCACGTGAAGTGATTGCAGACTCGATTGAAACTGTCACGGGTTGCGAAGGCTTTGATGGCGTTGTTGCAATTGGTGGCTGCGATAAAAATATGCCGGGTTGCTTAATGGCATTAGCGCGCTTAAATCGTCCCGCAGTATTTGTCTACGGCGGCACGATTATGCCAGGCAACTACAAGGGCACTAAAGTTGATGTTGTATCCGTATTTGAAGCGGTTGGCCAACACGCTAAGCGTCAGTTAAATGATAAAGAGTTAAAAGAAGTGGAATCTACTGCAATTCCAGGTCCAGGCTCATGCGGCGGGATGTACACTGCAAACACCATGGCTTCTGCTATTGAAGCCCTTGGTATGAGCTTGCCCGGTAGCTCTGCACAGGCTGCTATTTCGAGATCAAAAGAAACGGATTGCCGTAACGCTGGCAAAGCTGTAATAAATTTACTGAAGAAAAATATTCGTCCTAGCGACATCATGACTCGGCAAGCATTTTTGAATGCAATTGCGGTGATTATTACATTAGGTGGCTCAACTAATGCTGTATTGCATTTACTCGCGATGGCACATTCGATGAATGTAAAATTATCTATTGATGATTTCACTCGTATCGGCAAGAAAGTACCTGTACTTGCTGACTTGCGCCCTAGCGGTAAATACATGATGTCAGATCTAATTGAAATTGGCGGTATTCAACCACTAATGAAATTGCTGCTAGAAGCTGGCTTAATTGATGGTGACTGCCTCACGGTAACCGGCAAAACGCTCAAGCAAAATCTAAAAGATGTTAAGCCTTATCCTAAACGCCAGAAAATCATTCGCCCACTAGATAACCCAATCAAGAAAGATAGCCACCTAGTTATTCTGTATGGAAACTTAGCACCTGAAGGTGCAGTGGCAAAAATCTCAGGCAAAGAAGGTCTCTCGTTTACCGGCAAAGCTAAAGTATTTGCTTCAGAAGAAGAAGCCTTGAAAAAAATTCTTGATGGTGGAATTAAAGCAGGTGATGTCATAGTTATCCGTTACGAAGGGCCTATCGGCGGCCCAGGTATGCGCGAAATGTTGTCGCCTACCTCTGCTATTATGGGTAAGGGACTAGGCAAAGACGTGGCGCTGATTACTGATGGCAGATTCTCTGGTGGCAGCCATGGATTTGTGGTCGGACACGTCACCCCTGAAGCTGCGGTAGGTGGTCCATTAGCCCTAGTGAAGAATGGTGATGAAATCACAATTGACGCTAAAAAACGCGAAATGTCTCTAAATGTAACTAAAACTGAGCTAAATAGACGCAAACGTGCCTGGAAAGCTCCCAAAATCAAATATGTAAGAGGCGTATTAGCGAAATATGCAAAACAGGTCAGCTCTGCATCCGAAGGCGCGGTCACAGATTAAGCACAAAACTGATACGCTGACGCCATTCTCAGCCAATCGAGAATGGCGTCATAACTACAGCAATCCCTCCTATAAGTAATACTTAGTCCCAGATCGCACTATTTACAGATAATATTCGTTGGAACTATCTACGGAATGGTTTAGGATTTAGCCCCTTTTTAGTACCCCCTTTGTCACACATTAATATTTAAGGAGCAGTTGAATGGCACTGACACCAGAAGAATTAGAAGCAATCATGGAACGTAAAAACAAGATGCGTCGTGAAGCTTATGACTGTCGTAACGCACAAGAAAACAAAGATGAAGTCAGCGCTAAAGCTGTAGCAAACTTTCTTGCTCTTCCCGAGTATAAAGCTGCTAACTGCATTATGTGGTACATTGATTGCCGCTCAGAGTGTCGTACAAAGCCTGAGTTATTAGCCGAAGTTGCAAAAGGCGAAAAGAAAATTATCGTTCCTTATTGCACAGAAGATGCAAATGGTGACAATAAACTTGGCCTTTGGTGGATGGAAAGTCTAGAAGAAATGGTTGTTGGTAAGTGGGACATCCTTGAGCCACCTAAAGATATGTGGGGCAACCCAGAGAAAGAAGTAGAGCCGGGCGAATTAGATTTAGTGCTAGTCCCAGGCGTAGGCTTCGACCGTAATGGTGGTCGCATGGGAAATGGTCAAGGTTACTATGACCGTCTTCTAGAGAAAGTACGTCCAGACGCTCCATTAGTTGCATTAGGTTATGAATCTCAGTTATTCGATAACGTTCTAGTTGCGCCACATGATGTATACATGGATAAAGTGGTTACTGAAGCTGCTGTTTATGACGGTAAAGGAAGAGACTAATGACTGCTGTTATTGATGATACCTATGCAGAAGCGTTTAAAAGCCTTTACGTAGAGTTTTTAGTTACCGCAAAAGATCGCAAATGGGTAGACCATGCAGTAAATGCTGCAACTGGAAACGGTTCTAGTTCTATCTTATGTGACTGCGAAGCAGGTATGGATCGCTATGTTGGCCCGGGTGGAGACGAAAGTTTTGTCACTCCAGATGGTCGCCCTGGTGCAATCATTCAATTACATATCCCACGTTTCCGCAAAGACCGTGTTGAAGCTTTAGAAAGATCTGCTTTAGTTCGCATCAGCCAAAACATCATGACTTGCCCAACCGCTTCTTGCTTCAACTTGATTGACTCAGAAGAGTACTATCACATGGGGCGCAAAGTGGCTTACTTTGGTAATCGCTTCCAAAAGCGTATTGAACGTTATGGTCGCAAAATGTGGTGGATCCCTATCTTAGGCGGTGAATTTGTTTTAGATCGTCGTCTAGGTCGCGCAGACGGTTTGATGGGTGGCAATTTGTGGTGCTTCGGTAAAGACACAGACTCCGCATTGGAAGCTGCCGAAAAAGGCTGTGAAGCAATTCACCCAATTGATGGCGTTATTACCACCTTCCCTGGCGGCATTGCGGGTAGCGGTTCTAAAGCAGGTAGCGATTACGACTTCACTATTGCAAGTACCTACGAAAAATTCTGCCCATTACTACAAGATCACCCAGATGTTGAGCATGGCTTACCTGAAGGTGTAAACTCGGTGATGGAAATTATCATGAACGGTCGCGACATGGACTGCATCGTTAAGGCTACTCAAGCCGCTATCAATGCATCTAAAGACACCGATGGCTTAATGATGATTTCTGCAGGAAATTACAACGGTAAATTGGGTAAGAGTTTCATCTATTTAGACCCAAGCAAACAACCTAAAGACTAACTTTTATAGATAAGGGGTCAGAGCCCTTTTTTGCCTTTTTTAATTGAGACTTAACCATTGATCATCGACGGCAAAAAAGTTGCGGCTGATATACGCAATAAAATTAAATCCCAATTAGGGCACTTCCCAAATACAAAAATCACTCTTGCCACTGTTATTGTAGGCAATAACCCCGCAGGCCAGCTCTATGTTGGCATGAAACACCGCGAAGCCAATGCGGCGGGCATTCATTCCAAGCACATTGATCTTGACGAAAACATTTCCCAAAGAGATTTAGAAGAACAGATTTCATTATTAGCTGACGACGACGATGTTCATGGCATTCTGGTTCAGTTACCGCTACCCAAGCATTTAAATAAAGAAAGAATGCTCAGCAAAATCCCCTCGTACAAAGATGTTGATGGCTTAACTGACGTCAATATGGGACGACTGCTACAAGGCCACAAACAATTAGTCCCATGTACACCACTAGGCGTTATTCGTTTAATTGAAGCTTACAATATTGAAACAAGCGGGCGTAATGCAGTGGTAGTAGGTCGCTCTTCTTTGGTTGGTTTACCGCAAATGCTGTTGTTATCTGAAAAAGGTGCAGACGCGACAGTCACTCTTGCCCACTCACGCACAAACGATTTAGCTGAAGTATGTAAAAACGCTGATATTTTAGTGGCCGCCGTTGGCGTGCCCGCTATTATCAAAGCAGATTTTGTCAAACCCGGTGCCATGGTATTTGATGTTGGCGTATCTCGAGTAGACGATAAAATTCAAGGTGATGTTGATTGTGATGCAGTGAGTAAAATTGCTGGCGGCATCACTCCTATGCCTGGAGGCACCGGCCCAATGACCGTTGCTTGTTTATTAGAAAACACCATTCTCGCAGCAACTCTTCAGGATGTGTTGCCTAGATCACACTAAACGCTGAATCACAGCCAAACTGCGCTTGAGGACAAGTACCTGCTTGTGGCATTATGGCGAACTTTTCGGGCACTGCTGAATAGTTGCCCATATTGACAAATTTCACGAATTCCCTTGTCTGTGGCTAACAATCGATAGAGTTATCGATTCCTAGATATTCGAGGGAATTTGTAAGCACAAATTTATTAACTCATATTTAAAGGTACCAATATATGCCTGGCGAAAAACTCAGTTACCCTGGAAGAAATTATTTATTTGCGCCTGGGCCAACACACATTCCTAATCAAGTGTTGACTGCAATGAATGTGCCTCAAGAAGACCATCGTGCGCCAGATTTTCCTCAGTTAGTTAAGCCTTTATTAGAAGACTTAAAGAAAATTTTCAGAACTAAAAAAGGCCAGTGCTTTATTTTTCCTGCAACTGGAACAGCGGGCTGGGAAATCGCATTAGCTAACACGCTATCTCCAGGCGACAAAATTCTTACATCACGTTTTGGCCAGTTCAGTCACCTATGGTTTGACTTAGTCACTCGTATTGGTCTTGACGTTGAGGTCATTGAAGTCCCTTGGGGTGAGGGTGTTCCAGTAATGGAAATCAAAAAACGTCTGCGTGCAGATAAAGAACGTAAGATTAAAGCCGTTGTTGCATGTCACAATGAAACGGCGACAGGTGTTACTAGTGATATTGCAGCACTTGGCAAAGCGATGAAAAAAGATCTTAAGCACCCTGCACTATTAATGGTTGACGGTGTAAGTTCTGTAGCAAGTATCGATTTCCGCATGGATGAGTGGGGCGTCGATGTCGCAGTTAGTAGTTCTCAAAAAGGTTTCATGCTTCCCGCAGGTATGGCACTTCTAGCATTCAGCCCAAAAGCACTTGCCAAGCACAAATCTTCAAAGTGCGCGAAATGCTTCTTAGATATTAAAGATCACCTCAGCACAAATGAAGGCGGCTACTTCCCATACACTCCTTCAGTACCCATGTTACGCGGTCTACGCGCATCACTTGATTTGCTATTAAGTGAAGGTTTAGACAATGTGCATGCACGTCACTTCCGTTTAGCAGAGGGTGTGCGAAAAGCAGTTAAAGTATGGGGTCTAAAGACATGTGCAGCTTCTCCAAAATGGAATTCAGACACTGTCACTGCAATCATGGCTCCACCTAGTGTTAACGCCGCAGAAGTGATTCATATTGCGTACCATCGATATAACATTTCATTAGGTGCCGGCCTGACTCAAGTTGCAGGCAAAGTATTCCGTATTGGTCACCTTGGAGACAACAATGATGTCCGCATGATGGCAGCATTAGGTGGCGTTGAAATGGCAATGCGTGATGCGGGTATTCGCATCAAACCGGGAAGTGGCACAGGTGCAGCATGCGAATATTATCGCAAGACTGCTAAAGCTATTCCGGCATTCAAAGCTCCGGCTGCTCCTAAAACTAAAGCTAAGCGTAGAGCTAATAAATAATACAAAAGGATAGTAATTATGAGTTTTACACAACCTACACCTGCCAGACAAAGAGTACAGCGATGTGAACTCGCAGTACCTGCCTCCAACGTCAAAATGATTGAAAAGTCAGTTGACTGCGACGCAGACTTCGTATTTTTAGACTTAGAAGATGCCGTTGCTCCTGGTGACAAAGTGCAGGCACGCAAAAATGCTATCGAAGCCGTTAATGGTCTCGACTGGGCGGGCAAAGGAAAAACCATTGCTGTACGCATTAATGGTCTTGATACACATTATATGTATCGTGACGTAATTGACCTGGTTGAACAGGCGGGTAGCAAACTAGATACTATTTTTATTCCTAAAGCAGGCGTCCCATCTGATGTCTACATGGTGGATGCGCTACTGACCCAAATCGAAGAAGCGAAAGGGTTTAAAAATAAAATAGCCATAGAAGCCATCATTGAAACGACTCTAGGCATGGCGAATGTAGAAGCCATTGCACAATCTAGCCCACGCCTGGAAGCCCTGCACTTTGGTGTCGCGGACTACTCTGCTAGTTGCCGGGCACGTACGGTGAATATCGGTGGCTTAAACCCGGATTATCCTGGTGATCAATGGCATTCAGCGATTTCACGTATGGTGGTTGCTTGTCGCGCATACGGATTGCGTCCCATTGACGGTCCATTTGGTGACATCAAAGACCCTGAAGCTTACACACTTGCATGTCGTCGTGGTGCTGCACTAGGTATTGAAGGCAAATGGGCAATCCACCCATCACAAATTCCATTGGCGAATGAAGTATTTTCTCCACCAGCAGAAGAAGTTGACAGAGCACATCGCATTCTTGAGGAACTTGATAAAGCCGCTAAAGCTGGTCAAGGTGCAGCAACATTAGATGGCAAAATGATCGACGCTGCATCAGCCAAAATGGCAGAAAATGTGGTTAATGCAGCAGCAGCAATTGCTGCAAAAAACTAGCCTAGACGGTAAAATTTGCACTATGCACCTTGCGTTCACCTGCAAGGTGCCCTTAAAATAGTCGTATAAAATAATAACCATAGATTTTTTACGTCTTTTTCAAGCCCAGTGTGCGTATATTGGTTGAGTAAATTTTACTCGCGCGCAGATCTTAGTCTGTGCGCGTAAATTTTTTTAATTAAAACATGGGGGGTAGATGCTGTGGACATCCACGAGTATCAAGCTAAAGAGCTATTAACCAAGTTCGGCGTAAGCATTGCCCCAGGCGGCCTAGCTTACAGCCCGGAACAAGCGGTTTATCGTGCCAAAGAAATTGGTGGAAACAAATGGGTTGTGAAAGCCCAGATTCATTCTGGTGCACGCGGTAAAGCCGGTGGCGTTAAAGTCTGTACTAGTGAAGATGAAGTTCTAGCCGCTGCAACTGAAATGTTAGGGAGGACGCTAGTGACTCACCAGACCGGCCCTCAGGGAAAAGTCGTCTACCGCTTATACGTGGAAGAAGGCGCCGATATTGAACGTGAAATTTACGTTGCGTTGGTGTTAGATCGCGTTAAACAACGCGTGGCTATGGTCGTCTCTTCTGAAGGCGGCATGGATATTGAAGAAGTCGCAGCAACCAATCCTGATGCGATAATTCGTACCGAAATCGAACCTCAAGTAGGTCTAACCGATTTCCAGGCACGTGAAATAGCATTCAAGCTAAACCTACCACCGGCACTTATTACTCAGGCAGTAAAAACTTTTAAAGGGGCTTATCGTTCTTTTACAGAGCTTGACGCCACCATGGTGGAAATCAATCCTCTAGTCGTCACCAAAGGTGGACACATTCGTGCACTTGACGCAAAAATGGCCTTTGACTCAAACGCTTTATTCCGTCGCCCTCAAATTGCAGAACTACGTGACAAATCTCAAGAAGATCCTCGCGAAACAGCAGCGTCTGACTATGGTTTAAGTTATGTTGGCTTAGATGGTGACATTGGCTGCATGATTAATGGTGCTGGTTTAGCGATGGCTTCTCTAGACATGATTAAACACAAAGGTGGTGAACCCGCTAACTTCCTAGATATTGGTGGTGGTGCATCTCCTGAGCGTGTGGCTAAAGCGTTCGAACTAGTATTGGCTGACGAAGGCGTTAAAGCATTCCTTGTCAATATCTTCGCAGGTATTAACCGTTGTGACTGGATTGCAGAAGGTATTGTTCAAGCGTTCAAGCAAGTTGAAGTAAAAGTTCCATTGGTTGTACGTCTTTCAGGGACTAACGTCGAGCAAGGACAAAAAATCATTGACGAAAGTGGACTGCCAATTATCTCTGCTCATACACTCGCTGAAGCCGCTGAAAAAGTAGTAGAAGCTCGTAACCAAGCCGTTGGCGCATAGTCCAAGGAAAAGGGAAATTATAAATGACTGTTTTATTAAATGAAAAAACCAAAGTCATCGTCCAAGGCTTTACTGGTAAAATTGGTACTTTCCATGCGGAAGAGATGATGAACTACGGCACTAACTTAGTCGGTGGTGTCACTCCAGGAAAAGGTGGCCGAGAACACTTAGGCAAACCTGTTTTCAATACTGTCAAAGAAGCGGTTCAGGAAGCCGGTGCTGAAGCCAGCATCATCTTCGTACCTGCCGCGTTTGCAGCGGACTCAATCATGGAAGCGGCGGATGCAGGCATTAAATACTGCGTGGCAATTTCTGATGGTATTCCTGCTCAAGACATGATGACGGTAAAACGTTACATGTACCGATACAAGAAAGAAGACCGTATGGTTCTTACTGGCCCTAACTGTGCTGGCACCATCAGCCCAGGGAAAGCCATGCTAGGTATCATGCCTGACCACATTTATATGGAAGGTAACGTGGGTGTTGTTGGTCGTTCTGGCACATTAGGTTATGAAGCTGCATCTCAAATGAAAGAACGCGGCATCGGAATTACCACCAGTGTCGGCATTGGTGGTGACCCTATCAACGGTAGTTCACACCGTGACATCCTAGAACATTTTGAAAATGATCCAGACACTAAAGCTGTGATGATGATTGGTGAGATTGGTGGTCCTCAAGAAGCTGAAGCTGCTGAGTACTTCAAGAACCATGTGACTAAACCATTAGTTGCATACATTGCAGGTTTAACAGCCCCTAAGGGACGGCGTATGGGTCATGCCGGCGCGATTGTTTCTGGTGTTGGTGAAAGTGCTGCTGAGAAAGTTGCTCTACTAAAAGAAGCAGGTGTCGTCGTTGCACCGACTCCTTCAGATTTGGGTAGCACCATGGAACAAGTGTTAAAAGATTTATAGTCTAAAAGAGTCTTAAGGAGAATCTTAATGAGCAAACCTAAGGTTATTGTTACCCGCAAGTGGCCAGAGCCAGTTGAGGCGAAGTTGAAAGAGTTATATGACGTACAACTAAACGAAAGCGACGTTGCTATGACTCCAGCGCAAATGAAAGATGCTCTAGCAAACTGTGATGCGTTTTGTCCTACTGTGACAGACCCTGTCAACGCTGATGTCCTTAGCGGTGATAACATCTCTGCAAAAATCATAGGTAGTTATGGTGTGGGTTATAACCACCTTGATTTAGATGCAGCAAAAGCACGCGGCTTAACTGTTACTAACACACCAGAAGTACTCACAGATTGCACAGCTGACATTGCCATGGGCTTGCTGCTTTCTGCAGCACGACGAATTGGTGAAGGTGAACGTCATCTTCGCAGTGGCGAATGGACTGGCTGGCGCCCAACCCACATGATGGCAACTAAAGTCACGGGTAAAACCCTAGGCTGTATCGGTTTCGGCCGCATTGCTCAAGCGACTGCCGCACGTGCTCATTTTGGATTCGGGATGAATATTGTCTTCAGTGATCCATACCCACCGCTACAGGAAGTCATTAATAAGTTTGGCGCGACTCAAATGAGTGTTGAAGACGTGTTACAGAAATCTGACTTTGTATCACTACATTGCCCGGGCGGGAAAGACACGTACCACCTCTTAAACGAAGAACGTATTGGCATGATGCAAAAACACGCAGTGTTAATTAACTCTGCGCGTGGTGACGTCATCGATAACCAAGCCCTCATTTCTGCACTGAAAAATGGCACAATTGCAGGCGCGGGTCTTGATGTGTTTGAAGGTGAGCCTAAACTAGATCCAGGTTTCCTAGATTGTGAAAATGCCGTACTACTACCGCACCTCGGTAGTGCATCCATAGAAACAAGAATTGCTATGGGCGAACGTGTTTTAGAAAACTTAAGAGCATTCTTCGCGGGCGAAACCCCACGAGACAAGTTGGTATAGACTACAACTTTAAGCAACTATGAACATTGATTGCTTCACACAGTGAAAGCAGTATTGTTTAATAACTTTACCTAAAAGGAGGCTGCATGCCTCCTTTTGCACGTATGAGAGCTAAACCATTTTATGTCTACCAAGAAAAAATCTATGTCGATAAAATCATTTTTATCTAACTGGACTCAGTTTGTCTCTGTTTCCAGCAGCGCATCTATCTCTGAACGCGTTTCAAAGTACGGCGACGAAGTATCTGAGTTATTATTTAACAGCTTGCTCGACGTTATTCGCAAGCGCAGCCCAGAAATCGAAGATATTATTCTTGGTAAACAAGAACTACGTCATTCTAATGAGACATTACTTACTTATTCGTTACAAGCTTACGGAATATGGTTCCAGCTCCTATCTACACTAGATCAACATGTCAACGAAAAGCGTTTACGTTTAATTGAAACTGAAATTGGCCACGACCAAGTTCCTGGAACGTTTTCGCAAGTTGTTTCACAGGCAGCAAGTGAAGGGGTTAGCGCTGATCAATTGCAAAATGTATTAGAAAACTCATCGGTTTTACCCACCATTACCGCACACCCTACTGAAGCTAAACGTGTGACGGTATTAGAAATACATCACCGTATCTACATGCTTCTCAAGCAACTTGAAAAAGATCGCTCCACACCACGCGAAAGAGCAATGCTAAAATTAAAAGTACGCGATGAAATTGATTTGCTTTGGTTAACCGGTGAAATTCGTTTAGAAAAACCAACCGTTCAACAAGAAGTTTCTTGGGGCATGCATTTCTTTAAAGAATCTTTGTATGAAGGTGTAGTAGAACTGTATTCAGAATTAGAACGAGTACTAAACACCTGCTACCCTGGTGAAAAATTTAATGTGTCCGCTTTCTTTCAATTTGGTTCTTGGATTGGCGGTGATCGCGATGGAAACCCTTTTGTTACTACAGAAGTCACCGAACATGCGGTTAAGCAATCTGCTAAAGCCACTCTACAACACTATTTAACCGAGCTTAGAGAGTTAGGTTCATATCTAAGTATCGCTAATCATTCAGTGGAATTACCAGAGAGTTTTTATGACCAATTGAATTCTATTCTGGAAAAGAGCGGTGATGCAGAAACAATTAAATCTCGAAATCCTGGTGAAGTATTCAGACAACTTGTTTACTGCATAATAAAACGACTTACCGCCAACCTTTATCAGCTATCAACAGATAGCAATCAAAACATCGCTTACAAATCTGTTAGTGAAGTAGCAGACGATCTGCGCGTAATTGAAGATGGCTTGATCGCTGCCAAGTGTGAATCTTTATGTATGAATTATATTCGCCCCTTTCGACACGGGATAGAAGCATTTGGCTTCCACACTACCAGCTTGGATTTAAGACAGAATTCAACAGTGACCACACAAGCACTACAAGATATTTGGAAAATTCAAAATGGTGATGATCAAGAACCTCCAGCCAAAGAAAGCAAAGAATGGCGCCAGTGGTTATTAGAGAAATTAAAAGAGCCTTTAGACAGACTTCCACAATTCAGCACACTCACCGACATGAGCGCTGCCACTTTAGACTTAATGCACTTAATCGTAACACTACAAGAAAAAATTGATCGTGATGCCTTTGGTGTATTCATTTTGAGTATGACTCAATCTAGTGAAGACGTCATCGGCGTGTATTTACTAGCTAAGTACGCTGGTCTATTCACTGGTGATAAACATGTCGACTCGTGCCGTATTTTAATTGTGCCACTGCTAGAAACTATCGACGATTTACGCAATGGCCCAGCGATTTTAGAAGACTTGCTTGATATTCCGTTCATTCAACGCACTATCAAAGATAGTGGCGGCCACCAAGAAATCATGGTGGGATACTCTGATTCAAATAAAGATGGTGGCTGTGTCTGCTCAACTTGGGAGGTCAGCAAAGCACAGACAAAAATTTACCAGGCTGGGCAAAAACACGGCGTACAAATTTCATTCTTCCATGGGCGCGGTGGTTCAGTGTCACGTGGTGGAGCACCAGCCGGACGCGCTATAGCTGCACAACCTGCGGGAACTATTAATGGCCGCATGAGAGTGACCGAGCAAGGCGAAGTGGTTTCAGGCAAGTTTGCTAACCGCGAAGTTGCAAAACAACAGATGGAACTACTTGCAGCCAGCGTGCTATCTCATACACTATTTTCTCAACAAGACCCTAACTTACAGAACCGCGCTGAGTATGACGAAATTATGGAAGCATTATCGGGGACTTCTCAGGTAACCTACCGTGGATTAGTGGAAACTCCAGGACTAGTGGACTTCTATCAAGATGCAAGTCCAGTTGAAGAACTCACATTAATGAAAATTGGCTCACGCCCTGCGCGACGTTTTGGTGCTAGCAGTCTAGATGATTTGCGTGCCATCCCGTGGGTATTTGCATGGACTCAAAACCGCTTGATGGTGCCAGGCTGGTACGGTTACGGCAATGCAATTCAACAGTTATTAAGTGTTCGTGGCGACCAAGGACTAGCAATGTTGCATGAGATGTTTGAGAAGTGCCCTATATTCAGACTGATCACTGATAACGTTGAAAAAATGTTATTCCTAACCGACTTTGACGTTGCTAACGAATACGCTTCATTGGTTGAAGATCAAGACAGCTGCAAGAAAATCATGGATCTAATTAGTACAGAGCGCGAATTAACTGAACAAATGATCTTAAAAATTACTCAAGAACCTGAACTGTGCAAACGATTCCCTAATTTCCATGACACTATGGCGACTCGTGTTGACGGCATCAAACAAATTGGTTTAGAACAAGTTAAGTTAGTAAAAGAATTTAGAGATACTGATTCTAGCGAGAAATCACAACAGTCAAATTTAGTGCCATTACTACTATCAATTAACTGTGTTGCAGTCGGCTTAGGCTGGACCGGGTAATCCAAAATATTTAAGCATTAGCGCACTCTCTTACTTCAATGAAAGATGCGCTTAAAATTACATAATGTAAATTTAAAAACTATAGATTAGATTATGAAAAAATTACTATATCAATTTGATACAGATGCAATTCCTAGTGTATTTGATTCCGTCGTCGCCTATGACGGTGGTGCCGACAATGTTACTCAGCTCGGAGGAATTACACCTAAGAATTGTCTGCCACTAGTAGAAGGTGCAATTTATACACGTGCACCGAAGCATAAAAAAAATACTGCTATTTTCATTGGGGGTAGTGATTTAGCTTCTGGACAAGAATTATTTACCACTGTACAAAATCTTTTTTTTAGTAACTTTCGAGTTTCTATAATGCTAGACAGTAATGGATGTAATACCACTGCGGCAGCAGGTGTTGCATTAATTTCCAATAGCATTGATGTAAAAGGTAAAACTGCGGTTGTATTAGCCGGCACCGGCCCAGTCGGACAACGCGCAGCCGTAATGCTTGCAATGAAAGGAGCAAACGTACGATTAACATCACGCCAATTAGAACGATCAGAACATTCTTGTGAATTGATGGATAGAGAGTTTGGTGTGAAACTAGAACCCATGGTAGCTGCCGATGACAACTCCATTGCTAACGCATTAGACAACGCACAAATCGTTTTTGGTGCAGGTAAATCAGGCATTCAGCTATTACGTGCTGAACAATGGCAAAACCATCCCGACTTAGAAGTACTTGCTGATGTAGGCACTGGACGTATACCTGGTTTTGAAGGCATCGACATGATGGACAATAACGAAGAAAGATTTGGCAAACGTATTTTTGGTGGAATAGGCATTGGCGCACTCAAACTCAAATTGCATCGCGCTTGTATTGCTCGTTTATTTGAAAGCAACACTCTTGTCATTGACGCTGAAGAAGCTTCTTTAATCGCCCAATCATTAGTTTAATCCATGCCTAGCCAGCCTACTTTTGGCCTTAAACGTATCATCAATGCTGTTGTTTTTTCTTGGAGCGGGATAGTCGCCACATGGAGAAGCGAAGCCGCTTTTCGTGAAGAAATTCTGTCAGGGATTATTTTATTCCTCGCCGCCTTCTTCTTAGGGGAGACACTTACTCAAACAGCAATTTTAATCATCCCTTTATTTCTAGTACTAATTGTAGAGCTACTCAACACTGGCATTGAGCATGCCGTAGATCGAGTTGGACTTGAACGTCATGAATTATCTGGCCTTGCTAAAGATGCAGGTTCTGCTGCTGTGTTCTTATGTAACATGCTAATTATCAGCGTATGGAGTCTGGTCTACCTTAGACCGTTTCGTTTTTTAATTGTTCTGGCCAATACTCACCATAGGATCAACCCTTAAGAAATTTTTATAACTAACGGGAATGACCCTGATTCACTAACCGATAACCACATCAGATCGTACTAGAAGAGCAACCTTAACAAACTGAATTTTAATCTCTTCCACAAAAATTTTTAGGTCATAATAAAAAACAGCCCCTGCCGGAGGCAGAGGCTTTTGGTGCCTTAGAAGGCTATCCTGCGAAGTATAAACTTCTTGTTATGATTTCTAAAAAGTCACTTAACAGGCTTTAGTCAGTTACACTAACAGTACTATTCTGTTATAAACTACTAGAGAAATCAATAAAAATATCAGGAAGGCTTAATTGAAAAGTAAGAAAATTCTAGGGCTAGATCTTGGCACCAACTCAATTGGCTGGGCACTTATCGAAGAAATCAATACCTCGCCTGACAAAATCATTGATGGCGGTGTACGCATCTTCACCAAATCTGTTGAAGATAAAACACCCACACCAAAAAATCAGGCAAGACGAAACGCTCGTCTGGCACGACGGGTAATCCAAAGACGAAGACGCCGAAAGCAACGAACTCTCAATTTTCTGGTTTCCAAAAAACTACTGCCCCATGAACTACAAAATAATACTTCTCCCGAATTCTTATTAAATCGCATTGGCGACCCCTATGAGCTTCGGCGTAAAGCACTAGATAAAAGTCTAACGCCATATGAGTATGGCCGTATTATTCTGCACATGGCATCTCGCCGTGGGTTTCAAAGCAATCGAAAAACTTTATGGGGAACCCTAATTGACGACCCTGACTTTCTTGAAATACAAGCTGAACAAGCATTGGAGTCTAACGAGGACATCACCCTTTCTGAAGAACAGGCAAAAGAAGAAAAAGGTATGAAAGCAGAAATTGCTGACTTATACCAACAAATTAAAGAGAGCAATGCAAGAACACTAGGAGAATATTTAGCTCAATTACCTCTTGAAGAGCGCAAACGGGCACGCCACACTGAACGCAAAATGTACCAACAAGAACTGCAACTGATTTGGCAAGCACAATCAAATCATCACTCCGTCGTTAAAGATGAAGATTTTAAAAAAGAAATCGAAAAACTATTATTCAAACAAAGACCACTAAAACTAGCTGCCGACCGCCTCGGTCGTTGCTCATTAGAAAGACAACGTCCCAGAGCTAGAAAAGCCTGGCCTAATGTACAACGTTACCGTTATTGGCAAGATTTGAATAACCTAGCGTATATCAATCGTTTAACAGGGGAATACCAAGTATTAAACTTAGAAGACAAACAACTTCTTGCTTCAATTTTAGAACAGCAAAAAACACTTAGCTGGGCTGCCATTAGAAAGAAACTTGGCTTTGATAAAACTGTTCACTTTAACTTAGAAGAAAGTAAAAAACATATTACAGGCTGCCTCACAGCGTGCACTATTTACAAAATCATAGGTGAACAGTGGAACAACTTTTCTGGGGAACAACGACACCAACTAGCAGAAGACCTCATCACTATTAGTGATAAACGAGGTCTAAAAAACAGATTGGTTGACCATTGGAAATTATCCGCTCAACAAGCCATCAAGCTCGCGACTTCTGATCTGGAACAAGGCATAGCGAATCTATCTACCAAAGCGACTAATAAATTACTTTCTTACATGCAACAAGGAATGGAATTAAGCAAAGCTAAAGTTGATGCAGGTTATGACAATGGACAAGAAGAAAGTCAGGCATTGAGTCAGTTAAGCTTACCTCCACATATCCCAAACCCTGTTGTACATCGTGCTTTGTGCGAAACACGCAAAGTAATAAATGCAATCATTCATAAATATGGTAAACCTGACGCTATTCGAATTGAAATGGCTCGTGACATTAAAATGTCTAAGGCACAAAAGGAAAAATACCAAAAACAACAAAAAATTAATGAAAAAGCTAATGATCAGGCAAGAGAACAATATGAAAATATTCGCAATAAAAACCCTCACCTTAGGTTATCTCACTATCCTTCCAGAGCCGATTTAATTAAATATCGGTTATGGAAAGAAGCAGATGAAATATGTGTTTACAGCAACAAAAGTATATCTCTTACCCAATTATTTAGTGCAGACATTGAAATAGATCACATCCTGCCATTTAGTCGCACACTCAACGATAGTTTTGTTAATAAAGTCGTATGCTTTGCAGAAACCAATCGTGACAAAGGTAACCGTACCCCTTACGAAGCCTGGCATGACACCAAACAATATGAAAATATTAAACAATCCATCCGTGCATTTAAAAACAACCAAAAGCGCAACGCTTTTTATATTCAAGAACTTAAAAATGATGATTTTTTAAATAGCCAGTTAAGTGATACACGCTACTTATCACGCGAAGTATTGCATTATGTCAAACAGCTATATGATACAAACACGGCATATAAAGCTGTCAGTATCAGCAAAGGAAATTTTACTGCATGGCTTAGACATGAATGGGGATTAAACACTATTATTAGTCCCAATGACATAAAAGACCGTAGCGATCATCGACATCATTTAATCGACGCTATCGTTATCGCTTTAACAGATCGTAGCCTCTATCAAAGAATCAGCACACAAGCAAAATATAAAGATGATGCAAGCAGTATTGCTTTAAATCTTGATGCTCCTTGGAACAGCTTTAGATTAGATGTGAGTTCATTGCTAGATAATGTCATTATCTCCCATGCCCCGCGCCGTCGTATCGCCGGCGCACTGCATGAACAAACCGCTTATAGCGTACAACAACATTCTGAAAAAAATCAACAAAAAGTCGTCTACCGAAAGCCATTAAATGGTGATTTTACAGAAAAGCAAATAGCTAAAGTCGCTGACCCTACACTAAAGAAAAAACTATACGAACATCTTGAAAAATATGAAGGCAAACCCAAAGTCGCTTTCTCAAATGAACACCCATTTTACTTCTTACCCAATCAGGGGCGTGTACGCCACGTAAGAATTATTGCTTCTAAAAAATTTAATGAAAACTCGTTTCTACCTATAAAAAACACTCAAGGGAAACCTTACAAATACTATCCCTTCGGCAATAATCATCATGTGGAAATCTTAAAATCTACTCAGCCTGATAAAAAAGGTAATTTCAAATATAAGTCTAATTTTGTCACCACATGGGAAGCGGCACAACGTTTACGTCGAGGAGATAAAAGTTATGTACAAACCGAACATGGCAAAGAGTGGGCACTACACATGGTGCTATGCATAAACGATATGGTAAGTGTAGAAGTGGAAGGAGTAAAAGAATTTTACAGGGTGCAAAAATTTCAACCTAATGAGAATATCTTAGGCTTAAGACTAAATACTGCGGCAAAATTAGACAACGAAAAAGAGCAGTTATTAAAATCTATCAACGTATTAATAAATAATTTTGATATGCGTAAAATTAATTCCGGTATTATTAATGTTATAAAATGATCAAACGGATCATTGAAATCAACCATCCCAGCTATCTCAAAATCAAACAAAATCAGCTTTGCATTGAGCAAGGAGGCAAACAGGTTGGCACTGCACCCATTGAGGACATTGGCATCTTGCTACTAAGTCATAGAGAGATCATCCTCACTAGTTCTGTTACCACCCGCCTGATTGAAAACAAAGCCGCCATCATTCATTGTGATCATCGTTATATGCCCTGCGCCTATACACTACCTTTAGACAACAATACGACGCATAGCGCTGTCCTGAAAGCCCAAATGACCGCTAAATTGCCAATAAAAAAACGTGTCTGGCAACAGATCGTGCAAGCCAAAATAGAAGCACAGGCCAGAGTACTTGCACTATACTCAGAACAAGAGGCTCAAGCCTTATTTACTATGGCAAAACGAGTAAAAAGTGACGATACAGATAACAAAGAGGCACAAGCCGCACAATACTACTGGCGCAAACTCTTTGATAAACAATTTCGTCGCAACCCTGATGAGACCGGAGTAAACGCCTTTCTTAATTATGGTTATGCCATTATTCGCGCCAGTGTGGCACGTGCGATTTGCGCCGCAGGCTTACACCCCGCCCTGGGAATACATCACACCAATCAATACAACGCTTTTTGTTTATCTGATGACTTAATGGAACCACTACGCCCTATGGTCGACTGGCAAGTGCAAACTTATCTGCAAAATTTCAAACAATCAGAATTAGAGATAAACCAAGAAAGTAAAAAAATACTTCTAGAGCTGGTAAGTGCTAGCGTATTAATGAATCAGCGCCAACTACCGCTAATGGTAGCCCTGCATGAATACACTGCCAGTTTCAAGCGCGTGTTACAAGGTGAAGAACAACAACTGCAAATTCCATTTATTGAATTGATATGACAACGTTTGGGGGTTATCAAACTATGTGGGTGGTTGTACTTTTTGATTTGCCTACCAATACAAAACAAGCTCGCAAGGAATACAGCGTATTCAGAAAGAACCTATTAGACGAAGGTTTCATGATGATGCAATATTCTGTCTACATCAGACACTGTGCTAGCGATGAAAATGCACAAGTACACACAAAACGGATCAAACACTGGCTACCGCCAGATGGTGAAGTCCGTATAATGACCATCACAGACAAACAGTTTTCCCGCATCCAGATATTCTATGGAAAAATTCGCACACCTACAGAAACAGCACCAGAACAAATCAGTTTTTTTTGAGAAAAAACTGAAAAACTCTTTTTCATACAAAGGGTTATTAGAACCCAAGTGTAACTGACTAAAGCCTTATCGGAAATCACAACGACAAGTAACGACGGCACGAACGGTAATGTAGTGTAACTGACTAAAGCCTTATCGGAAATCACAACAAATTATGGCCATTGGGCAATCACTTAATAAGTGTAACTGACTAAAGCCTTATCGGAAATCACAACTCTACCTTAATTTGCATCTCGCGCGGATTGAGTGTAACTGACTAAAGCCTTATCGGAAATCACAACTGCGACTGTTTGCGAGTCTGTTGATTTTGAAGTGTAACTGACTAAAGCCTTATCGGAAATCACAACATATCTAAATGTCGTATCACCAGACGCACGAGTGTAACTGACTAAAGCCTTATCGGAAATCACAACTATCTTAATGTCGTATCACCAGACGCTAGAAGTGTAACTGACTAAAGCCTTATCGGAAATCACAACCGTGCCGACTCGGCTTGTAGATCCCGCTTTAGTGTAACTGACTAAAGCCTTATCGGAAATCACAACTACGAGCCTGAAATTGTGCCAGGCGGTGATAGTGTAACTGACTAAAGCCTTATCGGAAATCACAACCGTACTGGGGCCACTGACACTAACGTTGGCAGTGTAACTGACTAAAGCCTTATCGGAAATCACAACTCAGCTCCCGTACTTAATCAAGATTTTACAAGTGTAACTGACTAAAGCCTTATCGGAAATCACAACGTGGACAATGTATAGGGTGTAGACTACTCAAGTGTAACTGACTAAAGCCTTATCGGAAATCACAACTCCGCACCAACTCTTAACCAAGATTTCACAAGTGTAACTGACTAAAGCCTTATCGGAAATCACAACGTGGACAATGTATAGGGTGTAGACTACTCAAGTGTAACTGACTAAAGCCTTATCGGAAATCACAACAGTCGTCGACTATTGTAATCTGATAGCCGAAGTGTAACTGACTAAAGCCTTATCGGAAATCACAACACCTGGTCTGATCGATAAACGCACAGCAGTAGTGTAACTGACTAAAGCCTTATCGGAAATCACAACCGATCGGATCATCTGCATCGTACACTCCAAAGTGTAACTGACTAAAGCCTTATCGGAAATCACAACATCTATATCTCGCTTTTCGTCTATATACTCAGTGTAACTGACTAAAGCCTTATCGGAAATCACAACTGTTAAGGGTTTCGGCGTCACGGGAAATTTAGTGTAACTGACTAAAGCCTTATCGGAAATCACAACATCATTGTAGATCCAGCAGTTGTCTGTTTGAGTGTAACTGACTAAAGCCTTATCGGAAATCACAACAAAGAATTATGTATGAATCCAGGCATGACAAGTGTAACTGACTAAAGCCTTATCGGAAATCACAACCCAGCTGATATTGCGCACGACTACTGAGTCAGTGTAACTGACTAAAGCCTTATCGGAAATCACAACTAATATCGATTACAAAGATAGCGATGATTAAGTGTAACTGACTAAAGCCTTATCGGAAATCACAACCGCCTATTGCTCCCCAACTCATATTATTTCAGTGTAACTGACTAAAGCCTTATCGGAAATCACAACTAAACCGTCTTCGCCAAGCAAAAACAATTTAGTGTAACTGACTAAAGCCTTATCGGAAATCACAACTACACAACCGCGTTGTCACGTACTAGCGCGAGTGTAACTGACTAAAGCCTTATCGGAAATCACAACCGCTCTGCACAAAACCGCCCAGTTCACCTTAGTGTAACTGACTAAAGCCTTATCGGAAATCACAACTGCACGTCTTAACTTTTCAAGAGTGATTGGAGTGTAACTGACTACTGACTAAAGCCTTATCGGAAATCACAACCGGTGAGATTTGGATCACACCACTGCCTCCAGTGTAACTGACTAAAGCCTTATCGGAAATCACAACATACAATGCGGGTGGAATTATTAGTATCTCTAATAGCCAGCACCGCTTTCATCTCGCAGGAAGCCGCGACGATGGTAATGATTTCCGCTCTGGCAACGGTGAAATAGACGGCACTAAATATGAGCGTGACAGCATTGGTGCTGGCTATGGCTTTAAACAGGTGCTCATGAATTTTCGTTTGATGCGCGCTATGTCAGTTCTAAAGACACAGGTACGCCGTCACTACCTTTAGACCCCAATTTCTTTCATACTGAAATTTATCAGGCAGGATATCTTGGTGAAATAAATGATTTCTTTGTAGACCTCAATGTTTTTCATACAGACATTGAACATCAGATGCGAAACTTTGAATTACGTCCGTCACCTAATTTTTCAAACATAGCTTCACCACCTTTTGCCGATGACGATAAACGACTCGTTGATGTTGGATCAGATGATACTGGTGCTTCTCTTACGTTCAGCAAAAATATTAACAATGGTGCAATATCTTTTGGCATTGCTGGACACAATGCTGATCATAACTCTGTAATTACCGATCCTGACTTCGCTCCATTTGAAGTCGTCAACTTCAATAATGCCGAAGCAGACCAGCTAAGTGCTTTCACAGAATGGCAAGGTAGTTTCAAAAGTTTTGAAATTGAGCTAGGGACACGTTATCAACGAATCAAAAATGATGCTGACGAAATCAGCATATCACCAGCGACACTACCTCCTGCAGTTGCATTGCAAAACCGTTTTAATTCATCTGATCGCTCTCAAACTGATCACAACTTAGATTTAGTAGCAAAATTTGCTTATCCGCTCAATGATGAATTTACTTTGATTAACGCATCAACAATTACATTCAGGGTGTCGCTACAACAGACACTGCCACTGTAATGGTCAGCAGCAACGCAAATGGCGATGCAACACCTCTGCAATTTTCCAACGTAGAAGCAGAAATTTACGGCTTCGACACTGACTGGGGTTTCCAACTTAATCAACAATGGATGTTAAGCGGTCAAGCAAGTTATGTGCGTGGTAAACGGCGTGATATAAATGACAACCTGTTCCATATTTCCCCACCGCGCGCAAGCGCTGCACTAACTCGTCAATTTGGAAATGGATCGGCAACATTAGAAGGTGTTGTCGTAGCAAGACAAACTAAGATCTCAGATGAGTTAACAGATGATCCTGCAAATCCAAATAACAATAACGACTCTACTCCTGGCTACGGCTTAATTAATCTTTATGGTCAATATACACCTGCGAGCATGTCTAATTTATCGATTCAAGCAGGCGTTGAAAACTTATTGGACAATAGAGTACACGGATCACTTAAACGGCTTTAATCGTGTCGCGGGTAATGGCACAGATTTAGGTGAACGTTTACCCGGATCAGGCCTTAACACTTTTGTAACTGTTGGAATATCTTTCTAACAATAAATAAGGTGCATGTACGGATAGGGATAATAATACCTATCTGTACGCTTTTAAATTAGTTTGAACGACGTGCTAATTCACTATCAAGCGCAGCGATCACTTTCTTTAGATCTCCACCCGATTTCATCATATCCATCTCAGCACGTGCTTGCTTGACACTACTATAAGATTCATCAAGTATTTTTTTATAACTTCCAATTGAAGTTTCCTCATTCACCATATCCTCTTTCAGACGCTCATAAAAATCCGGGTACTTCTGAAACGAATAAAGCATAGACATATAAACCGCTGCAAATCTGAAATCATAAGATGGGTAATCTTCCAGATCATGTACCACTGCACGGCTTTCCATCATATCTACTGAAAATGTAGATTTATAACCAAGTAATGTTTCTTTAAATTCACCATCAATTTCATAGTCAACTATCATTTCAGAAATAACATCAGCAATGGTTAAACGAACCAAGTCATGTTCCATTAGCTGGTTAAATAATTTTTCTTCAGCTTTCTGTTCAGCATTTGCATCTGCCGTGGTCTTTTCCAAATCAAGCTGATGTGATGCACGCATATCTGCTATCTCTTCGACAGATAAACTTTCCAGATTTTCAGGCACGGTATATACCGCTGTATCCTGTAGGGGCATACCTCCATCAGCCATGGCGGACACGCTTAAAATACTTGCGATCAATCCTGTTATTAATTGCGGAAACACTGTGCTTTTCGTAAAATTAACCGCACTCAGTTTATAATTAGATAACATATATTCATCTTCCATTTTCATGCTCAGAAGTGAGCTTTTATCGATATATTTAGCTGCCAAGCATACTACCACAGCTTTGGCAGCATAATAATAGACACCACATTTCTACTAATTAATCAGTATAATTCCTGACAAATTACCTGTTTTTACTCAAGAATCTAGCCATGGAAACATTTGACATAGAAACTTTCCGCAGCGCCGCACCTTACATTTATGCTCACCAAGGCAATGTATTTGTAATCACCATCCCCAGTCACCTAATTGAGGGAGATCAGTTATCAGCTCTTATTCAAGATCTAGCACTGATGCAAACCCTAGGCATTAAACTGGTGCTAGTCTATTCCACCTGTATATTTCCCCAGGGTAAAACTAAGCGGTCGGTAATAGACTCCAAAAAATTACTCAAGATTCAATATAAAATTGGAGAACTACGTTCTCGTATCGAATCACTATTCTCTACCGGCTTAGTCAATACTCCAATGGCAGGCATGAAACTCACGACGGTGTCCGGTAATTTTGTACATGCCAAACCCGTTGGCGTCGTTGACGGCATTGACCTTCAATTCTACGGCGAAGTACGTCGAGTCGATACTCAAGCCATTCAAGACCAGCTTAAACATGGCAATATTGTATTGCTCTCTTCGCTTGGATACTCCCCTAGCGGCGAGTGCTTTTATCTTGATGAGCATGATGTCGCAACCACTGTTGCCGCCAGCATTCCTTCTGAAAAACTTATTTTTTTAATGAATGAGAAAACTGTTCAGAACAGTCGAAAACAACGCATTAAATTTCTGACACTCAATGATGCACAGTCACTACTTTCCCGACGAAAATCCTTAAGCAGAACTTTAAAACAATATGTTGAATTTGCAATTAATGCTTGCTTAAATCAAGTGCAACGAGTCCATTTACTTAGTACCGATGTGCCTGGTGCTTTGTTGCAAGAGATCTATAGCCATGATGGTGCTGGCACGCTAATCACTGCCGAACATTATAATGATATTCGCCCTGCAACAATTGAAGATGTTGGTGGCTTAATTTCATTAATCAATCCTCTTGAGGAACAAGAAATATTAGTTCGCCGCACACGCGAACAAATAGAATTAGAAATTCACAATTACGATGTAATTGAGCGTGATGGATTTGTCATTGCATGTGGTACCTTACACCCATTAAAACAAAAAAACATCGGTGAAATTGCATGTTTGGCTGTACATCCAGACTTCCAAAAAGAAGGACATGGTAATCGTTTACTTAAACACCTTGAGAAAAAAGCATGGACTTTAAAGCTTAATGCCGTCTTTGTCCTTACCACAAAAGCGTTACATTGGTTTCGCGAACATGGTTACCGCAAATCCAGCATACAAGAACTACCCGTGACCAAACAGAAAACCTTTAATTACCAGAGGAACTCTCGGGTATATTTAAAATCCTCGAATTAAATATCGCTTATTTACTGCAATAAACCACGACGTTAACATTCGTCTAGCAAACGCATTAGTAATTTAAATGAACACGATCTATAGTAGTATTGTAAGAAATACACAAAAGATTAAGTCTTTAGTTAAATACAATGTTTGCCAAGAGGTCTCCAATGAAGATTTTTTTAGCTTTAGCGTTAATGAGTTCAGTTGCATTTTCCACACAAACATTCTCACGCGGTGGCGGTTTAGACTTTAAGGATAGCTTATTTTGGGGTTCAGACCTGAACCGCAATGAGCAACTAGATATAAAAGAAGCTCAGAATATTTATAACCTAGGTAATCCGAAAGTGTTTTCCAAATACGATAAAAGCGGTGAAGGTGTCATTACCAAATTCGAATTTTACGATTATCTCAACGCACGCAATAAAAACGAATAGTATTATAATTGTTTAGAACGAATCACTATTTGCTTATCTATTTGCATGTCTTCAAAGGTGTAGGGTATTCCACCCACTCCTAATCCAGATTGACGAATACCAGCAAAGGGCATCCAGTCCACACGAAATGCCGTGTGATCATTTATCATAACCGTCGCAGCATCTAAGCGCTTGCTACAGTGCAAACCAAAATCTAAATTCTGAGTTAATACTGATGCTTGAAACGCATAAGGCAGGCTATTCGCTTGCGCAATTGCCTGCTCGACATCATCGTAACCATAGACACACACTGCGGGACCAAAAATTTCTTGGGTACTTATTTGTGAGTTAGTCGATGGCTCTAACAGCACTGTGCATTCATGACTGGTATCAGACAGCGCCTTACCACCACACACCTTAGTGGCACCTTCCGCTACCGCAGCATCAATCCAAGATTTAACTCGATCGACTTCATGCGCTCTGATTAACGGCCCAACTTCGGTGGTATCTAATGTCGGATCACCAATTTTCATTTCTTGAGCAAGGCTAGCTAAATGCTCTGACACTTCATTTGCCATAGCCCGTGGTGCAAACACTCTCTGCACAGAGACACACACTTGACCTGCATGATAAAAACCACCTTTAGCGATTAGCGGCAAGGTGTCATCAAGGTCGGCCGTTGAATCAATAATAACGGGGGCAACACCTCCATGCTCCAGTGCGCAACGTGCACCAGCCGCTAACTTGGAACGCAACATCCACCCCACTCTTCCACTACCAATAAATGAAAAGAATCCTACTCGCTCATCAGTGACTAATTTTTCTGCTACTGAATAGTCATCCACCACACATGCCTGACAATATTCTTCTGGCAATCCTGCATCACGTAAAATTTGCACGAAACGAAAACATGACAACGGCGTATCTTCGGCAGGCTTAACAATCACTGGACAACCTGCTGCGATCGCTGGGCCAACTTGATGCACGATTAAATTAAGCGGATGATTGAAGGCACTGACTGCGACTACCACGCCAATAGGCTCTTTATGAGTAAATGCCAAACGATTCTGTGACGATGCATTCAATCCCATTGGAATTTCGCGTCCACTCTCTGTACGCAAAACTTCAATACAATTTTTCACACCATCAATGGCGCGAGCAACTTCAACGCGTGAATCTATTAATGGCTTACCGCCTTCTCTTGCTGCTTCCAGCGCTAAATATTCAGCTTGCTGTTGCATTAACTCTGCTGCTTTTTCTAGCACTTCAATCCGTTTTGGAATTGGTAGCCAACGATCTCGGTTACGAAAAATCTTATGCGCAGTCGCTAAAGCCTTGTCAACATCATCTTCCGAGGCAACAGGCACATCTGTGATTGGTGTTAAACCCCAAGGTGCGATGACGGTAATTTTTTCGCCAGTACCGCTAGCACCAGGAATCATTACTTTGAATTCTTCATTCATAATTATCCTACTTTATTCAGGCGCTGCACCTGTCACTAAACGGCTTAGCTCTTCTGTCAGTTTCATATTTTCAGAATAGTCAACAGGACAATTAACAATCACCACTGTATCATCGGCGATTGCTTGTTTTAACGTAGGAACAAGCGCTTCTGCACTATTGACTCGGTAACCTTTTGCACCAAAACTTTCTGCATACTTAACAAAATCAGGATTGGTAAATTCAATATTACTAGGGCGTCCCATTTTACGCATTTGATGCCATTTAATTAACCCGTACTCACTATCATTCCAAATCAAAATAATAATTGGAATTTTGTATCTCAAGGCAGTCTCAATTTCTTGAGAATTCATCATAAAACCAGCATCACCAGTCACTGTCAGTGCTGTCGCTTTTGGATTAACCATTTTAGCAGCGATCGCACCAGGCACACCTATTCCCATGGATGCAAACCCATTTGAGATAATACAAGTATTCGGCGCTTCTGCTTGATACATACGGGCCATCCACATTTTATGTGCGCCTACATCGGAAACCACCACATCTTCGGGATTTAGTACTGCACGCAAATCACAAATTATTTTCTGTGGCTTCACTGGAAAACCTGCGTCATTGGCATATTCATTCAGCTCGCCAATAATCATTTCACGCAACTCTGCGTTAAATCCTCCCACGTGAGGTTTTGCTATTTCTGCAATACCTTCTAAGCCAGCCTTAATATCACCTATCACGCCTACTTCAAGAATATAATGTTCATCCACTTCAGCAGGACTCATGTCGACATGGATAATCTTCTTATCTTTATATTTATGCCAAATGTGCGGATGAAATTCGACCATGTCAAAACCAACACAAATAATCACATCAGACTTTTCAAAACCACAAGCCACATAGTCTTTAGCTTGTAACCCCACTGTACCTAAAGACAAATCATGTGAAGAGGGCATAGTGCCCTTCGCCATAAAGGTAGTTGCCACAGCGACATTTAACTTTTCTGCAAATTTCACCAATTGCTTCGAAGCGCCACTTCGAATAACCCCATTACCTGCCATAATGATTGGGTTTTTAGAGTGGTTAATAATATCAGCCGCTTGTTTGATTTTTTCTGGCGGTGGCACAGGATAAGTAGGGGCCTGCACTCTCAAAGGTTGCTTCTCTACGGTCATTTGTGAGCCAGCAATATTCTCAGGAAAGTCGATAAAACTACCTCCTGGCTTTTCCATTTGCGCCTCTTTAAATGCTTTCCTAACAATTTCAGGAATGATTTGTGACGCTCGAATTTGTGTACTGTATTTAGAGATAGGCTCGAACAGATTCACCAAATCCAGTACTTGATGACTCTCTTTATGCATGCGTGTAGTAGCACCTTGCCCTGCAATTGCAACGATTGGTGCACGGTCCATATCCGCATCAGCAAATCCAGTAATCAGATTAGTGGCTCCAGGACCGAGTGTCGCCAAACACACTCCTGCTTTTCCTGTCAGTCTACCGTATACATCTGCCATGAATGCTGCGCCCTGTTCATGACGCGTAGTAATAAATTTGATTTTGCTGTCGAGCAAGGCATCCATAACATCCAGGTTCTCTTCACCGGGAATGCCAAAAATATATTCAACCCCTTCATTTTCAAGACATTTAATAAATAATTCGGACGCTTTCATGTGTTTCTCCAACATATAGGAATTTACGACAACTTCATTGCAAAACTGACTTATAATTGACTAGTTATACATATCGGCATTTCTCTGAATTAGTTAATCAGATACTCGCATAATTCACTCAAAAATAAACCTTTTCTAAATCTATACGCATTTGCGTTAATAACTCCATCAACATGAATCATACGACCGACAACCGTGCTCAACTATTACAAGACTGGCTTCACTCTCTATTCGATATGGTTGAAAACTCTTTTAAACCTGTTTCTGGTGATGCAAGTTTCAGACGATATTTTAGATTTATTGCCAAAAATGAGATGGGCTTAGAGCAACTCTCTCTCATAGCCGTTGACGCTCCACCAGAATTAGAAGACAGCCAACGATTTATCGATATCGCTCTCTTGTTAAGCGAACACAAATTGCCTGCCCCTCAAATTTACATGGCCTCAGACAATGGTTTTTATGTGCAACAAGATTTTGGTGATCAATTGCTACTCGGCTGCTTAAATGAAAGTTCTGCTGACCACTTGTACGCCATTGCAATGAATCATATTGCAGCCATGCAACAAGTCGACAGTTCTAGTCTGCCTAATTATAATAGCGAACTGTTACAAATAGAAATGCGGCTATTTACAGATTGGTATTTAGTCAAACACTTGAACCACACACTCACTGATAGCGACAAACAAATTCTCGCATCCACTTATCAGTTACTAGAGGGAAATGCTTTAGAGCAACCACAAGCTTTTGTACATCGCGATTACCACTCTAGAAATTTAATGGTTTTAGATTACGACAAACTCGGCATTATTGATTTTCAAGATGCTGTTCGTGGGCCGATCACTTATGATTTAGTGTCTCTACTTAGAGATTGTTACACTGACTGGCCGCAACAGAAAATTGACTCATGGATAAAACAATTCATGAGTGGATTACCCAATCAATACGATCATTCACAATTTGTCCGCTGGTTTGATTTAATGGGTATGCAACGACATTTAAAAGCAATTGGCATTTTTTCCCGACTTAATTATCGCGATAAAAAATCCTCATACTTAAGCGACATCCCGCACACAATGAATTACGTACTTACAATCAGTAACAAGTATAAGGAATTAAAGCCCTTTCATACATTTGTTAGCAAGTTAATATGAGAGCGATGATTCTTGCCGCGGGACGTGGAAATCGGTTGCGACCACTGACAGATAAGCTGCCTAAACCGCTTATTAAAGTTGGCAAAAAAACATTGATTGAACACCATATTCACAAGCTTGCTCGAGCAGGCTTTGAATCTGTTGTTATCAATACAGCGCATCTTGGCGAGCAAATTCGCAATCACATCGGTGACGGCTCCAAGTATAATATCGCTGCTAGCTATTCTGATGAAGGTGAGCAAGCATTAGAAACAGGTGGCGGGATTTCTTATGCTCTCCCTCTGCTAGGAGAAAAGCCTTTATTAGTAATTAGCGCTGATATTTATTGCGCAATTCCGTTCGTTCCACAGGTTAAACTTAATAACAAAAAGATGCATTTATTCATGGTGGAAACCCCTGAGCATAACCCTCAAGGTGATTTTTCTAGTGCTGAAATAAATTTAAAAAATCATCCCGATCAGAGTTTCACTTACAGTGGCATCGCTTACATAAATCCGAAATTATTTATTCATGAAAAAAGATCATTCCCATTAATAGATACGATTCGTCGCTGTATCAATGAAAATAGCATAAGTGCTGAATTGTTTACTGGTAAATGGTTTGATGTAGGTACCGGCAGTCGTCTGCATGAAGCCAATAAATATGCTCTGTGCAATTAATAATAACCAATCAAATATAGCGTGAACACGCGCTTTGTACGCATGTAGATTCCCCGCAAAAGATGGCAAATAATTAGCTCCCCTCCACGCCCGCTGCTTGCTGGTCCGCGTGATAAGAAGATCGCACCATTGGGCCGCTAGCAACGTTTGAGAAACCCATCTTCAATGCATCTCCTCGCAACTGATCAAATTCTGCGGGCGTCACATAGCGAAGAACCGGCAAATGATGCTTGGAGGGTTGCAAATATTGACCCAATGTCAGCATATCGCAGTCATGTGCACGCAAATCACGCATTACTTCTCGCACTTCATCTAGCTCTTCTCCCAAGCCCAGCATAATTCCAGACTTGGTCGGCACATCAGGATTTATACGTTTAAATTCTTGGATTAATTTTAACGACCAATGATAATCTGCACCTGGACGCGCTTGCCTATAAAGGCGTGGAACTGTTTCTAAATTGTGATTAAACACATCAGGTAGCGCAACTTGTAATGCAGCAAGTGCTTTTTCCATGCGCCCTCTAAAGTCTGGAACTAACACTTCGATTTCAATGTTTGAATTAAGTGCCCGAACTTCTTTAATACATTGTTGAAAATGACTGGCGCCGCCGTCCTTCAAATCATCGCGGTCTACTGAAGTAATTACCACATACTTCAATTGCATTAACTGAATAGTTTTAGCTAACTTGCTCGGCTCTTGCACATCCGGCGCTAAAGGTCGCCCATGAGCAACATCACAGAAAGGACACCGGCGCGTACACAGATCACCAAGTATCATAAATGTTGCCGTACCATGCGCGTAACACTCATCAAGATTGGGACATGATGCTTCTTCGCATACTGTATAAAGTCCATTATCTTTAATTGTTTTCTTTAATGCAGTGACTTTTCCTGAGTCAATGACTTTAATTCGAATCCATTCAGGTTTGCGCAACATTGTCTCTGTTGGCACAATCTTAATGGGTATACGTGAAACTTTATCTTCACCGCGCTGCTTATTCGTTGTACTCATATCACTTGTAAAATTGCTGGATAATAAAATTCGATACACTAGACGCTACCTCATCACAACTTTTATGTATACCTAATTGTGATAACTGAGTGACCTTCATATTTTCTAATCCACATGGGTTTATATAAGTAAATGGCGTTAGATCCATATTCACATTTATCGCAAAACCATGAAATGAGCAGCCGTTACGCACTCTCAGCCCTAGCGAAGCCAGCTTATCACCGTTCACATATACGCCTGGCGCTGTTTCTATTCGCTGCCCAAGCACATTGAATTCAGATAAGAATTGAATGATTACTTCTTCTAAACCATACACTAGCGATTTAACACCTAGGCGCAATCGTTTTAGATCTATCAGGCAATACACTACTAACTGCCCAGGCCCATGATAAGTAACATCACCACCTCGATCTGATTGCACTAACGGAATATCAGAATCGACTAGCAAGTTATTTTTACTTGCATTGCGACCCAAAGTAAATACTGGCTCATGCTGTACAAACCAAACTTCATCTTCGGTTTGTTGATTACGCCCATCAGTAAACTCACACATATTGGCATGCACATTTTGATAGTTACCCTCACCTAGATAGCGCACTATAGGCTTCAAACTGTTCAGTATGATACTCATCTAAATTTACTTCTTCTTATGTTCTATTTTATGTGCCATCAAGTCTGCCACTATTTTAACTATAGCCAAAACAATTAAACCTATTTGGGTGACACCCAATGTTTGCAGAATCATGCCAGCAAAAATAATAAACACATGCAGCACTATGATTCTCTTATACGGTGAAAACATAACCTCTGAAACAGACATTTCTCTAAATTCACCGCCAACTAAATAATTTTTCAGGAAGGAGAATCCATGAGTAACTACTAACGCAATCACTGCCAACTGCAAGCTATTCTGAAAAATTATCTGTAGCGCAACCGGGATAGAATCCAAGCCACCACCAAATAAATCAACCACAAATGTTCCATGACCAAAGCAGAACATCCCATAATGGGCTGAGAAAAACATAATCATAAAGATTCTTTGAAGAACAGATTCTGAACCTGAACAGCTCAGCATTTTGAAAGCATTAAAAATGCCAATCACCACATTCTCTATCCAGTATAAAAGAATAAGTGGGAACAATTGCCATTCAAAGAACAGCACACCTATTATAGGCACTAGATTGCCTATGATTAATGCAAGAGATGAAGAATTCAGTTTAGGAAAATTAAACACTATTAAACTTAAGCAATGCGAAAATTATCACAACGGCCAAAATTTAAGGCCCAGCATCAAGAATCGAATGGCTAACAAGACACAGCTCACGCATACTAACGCATAGACTGCACTAAACCCCAAATCCAATATTCGTCGCACACCCATATACGCACCAATAACACATATAAAAAATGCGAACTCACTAACCACTAATAGCGTCAGTAACGGCAACTTGGTAGATTGACCATCACCCACTTCACCACCAATCACGACCACTAGCATAAAGAAAATGCCCATCGCCAATGCAATATAAGGAAAGCTATATTTACTCATTAGAGTTATTATTTAATGCTCGATCTGAAAGGTAATATTTTACTGTTGAAACTACCCGCACTTTCTTTATGTGCGGATTGTTTTTATCGCGCGCATAAATACTGAATTGGCCCTGTGAAGCACTTTTAATTTTCCCTAATTTACTTTGAGAGTCACTAGCAAACTTCTCTGCTACTTCTCGCGCTTTACGCGTAGCTTCTTCTATCATTTCCGGCTTAACATCATTTAAGCGTGTGAAAATATATTCTGTTTGATATTCATAACCACCACCGGAAAAAACAATTCCTTGTTTGCCTAACTCAGAAAGTTTACTCATCGCTACCCGCGCTGCATCTATGTTTTCAGAGTAGACCGTGACTGTTTGAATCGCTGAATATCGATATTGAGGTGCTGGACCACCACCATATTGCTGGGCAGTTTTATCAGTAATTGAGGGTGATGAGAATGAAATCTCGTCTGAACGGATATTATTAACTTCTAGAAATGATTTAATTTTAAAGGTATGGCTATCTATGGTTCTATATAGTTTCTCTAAATCATTATCTGCCAAAATGAATTCTATTGGCCATATAATAATGTCAGCTTGATACTCTCGCTCAGATAAACCTTTTACAGTCACACTACGATCATACTGCTTAAAATCAATTGCCGCGCTGACGAGAAAAAACCCCAAAGCTGCCAAGCCTAAAAATATAAAAAATCCCAAGATAAAAGCACTGGATTTATTACTTACTTGCATGTATATCTCCCACAATATTCAAATCTAAAGATATAGTGCTGTGTTGATAGCATTATAGAGAAATGTTGCCCTCGAGTATTCTACTTTCACCAGGCGCTAGCCCACCTAAACACCAATCTCCTATTCGGTGCCGAATTAGTCTTAACGTAGGGTTGCCTACTGCGGCAGTCATTCTCCGCACTTGCCGATTTTTCCCTTCACTAATGATTATTTCCAACCATTGCGTAGGTATTGTTTTGCGAAATCTTACCGCTGGAGACCTAGTCCATAAATTTTCTGGCTCAGCTATACACGCAATTTCAGCTGGTTTAGTTAGCCCGTCTTTCAGCTCTATGCCTTTTCCTAATGAATCAATTGCTTGATCACTAACCTCACCTTCAACTTGAACCCAGTAACACTTTGTTAATTTATTTTCAGGGTTAGCAATTTTATCTTGTAACTTGCCATCGTCCGTCAGCAGCAATAATCCTTCGCTATCTTTGTCTAACCTTCCTGCCGCATAAACTTTTTTGATCGAAATATAATTAGTCAGGGTTTCACGTCCACCGCCATCTGTGAATTGACTTAACACATTATATGGCTTATTAAAAAGTATTAGTTTACCCACCGGTATTAATATTTCCTTTTGCGTTTTTGCATTAGTGTTTGAGCTAAAGCAAAAATCAATCCTATTCCTGCCAACAATATACAAATTGCCCCCAATGGCAGAAATAAACTTTCATATTAACTAACTCCTATTTTCCTTCGACAAATTAGCATCACACCCACTGTAATACATGATATGACAATAGCTGCAGGGAATAATACCGTTTTAATAGTGTAGTTTTCCAATGCTGCCAGCACTAATAAATCGCGCACAGCAAGTATGATGAAAAATTAACGATTCCGAATAAGGATGAGAATACGCTTCTCTAATCGTGGGACCAAACCCCAACACATCAGTAGCAGTTAGGATAATAACTGTCCATAAAGGATCAGAAGTAAAATACCACACGGCCAATGAAAATATAGCAGCACTAAAAAACAGCCAATCAAACCTAGTAATACTAATATCTGCTCGCTTTCAATAGGCCAGACATGCAATTAATGCAGTCACACATCCTGACACACCTGTTGACCATGCGCCCACTCCGGCGCCATCTTCTACTTGTGCAAAAAATATAACCAGCGTGGTAATGCTCCATATTGTCCATGAAAAAACATGCGGTTTTATTTTGTTGCTTAATATGGATCTTATATTAAGGAATAAACGCGACGAACGTCAGCACAGTGGCTATTGCACTTAACACTTCCTTACAGAAGGTTATTTAATAGAAAATTTATTCTTGCTGTCGGCAGGATGCAACCAAAAAAATCACTAGCCTCTTTAACTCTATAAGCAACTCTCAAAGACGATATGAGTTGCGCACTGAGTATATCCAATACTTTTTCGTAGCCCGCTTCAGGGTCATCAGTTTGAATGAAAAGGTTTATCTCGCTAGCACCAAAGTCATGTCCATCAACAACATAACCTTCACCCATTTCAAGTGTTAATCGCGTTTCAAGCTCTATGATTGAATCAAAATCGAAATTCTCAGTAACTGGGAATTGAATAACTAACTGGTATTTCATGTTTTATACCGCTTATTTAATATGTGCATCCTCATGATTAAACACTAATGCGGTTTTCTGGACATCCTGTTCTGTTATCGAGCCAATAATAGGAATAATTCCATATTGCCATATTGAGCAGGCTCTATATCTATCTCTACTATATTGTGCAACTTTTCAGCCTTCACACTGAAACACAAAAGCATTAACAACAGCAATATTAGCTTCATAGTTTCTATTTAATAACAGTAGTTGATATTCAGTTGAATCTACTTGATGATGAAACAATCACCAAAACGTCTCACCAACAAACTATCATGAAACAACTCGAATGGAAATGTAAGCGATTTGAACAGATTGATAATAACCAACTGTATGAACTCATTAAATTTCGCGTAGATATTTTTGTCGTTGAGCAACACTGTCCTTATTCCGAGCTAGACGAAAAAGATCGTATAACTGACACCCGTCATCTAATCGCTTACCAGAATTCAACAATAGTTGCCTATGCGCGATTATTGCCCCCGGGCGTGAGTTACCCAGAAAGCAGTATTGGGCGCTTCGCCGTGGATGCTTCCCAGCGCCCTCCAAGGCATTGGCTCTATACTAATGAATAAATGCCTAGAGCAAGTGGTTATACTATGGCCTGATCATGATATTAAAGTTAGCGCTCAAGCCCATCTAAAAAAATCCTATGAGGGTTTTAATTTTAACCAAACATCTGAAAATTACCTGGAAGATGGCATACCCCATATAGAAATGCTTAAAAGCAAACCACATACATAATAAACAAAGCATGTTTAATATGAATCCCGCTGCATTAACTGGCATGTCCCTGGAAACTTTCCTATCTGAATACTGGCAGAAGAAACCGCTATTAATTCGTAGCGCACTACCACAGATTGAGTCACCAGTCGACGCCAATATTCTCGCAGGATTATCCTGTGAAGATAGTATTGAGTCACGGCTAATCATTAAAGATGGAGAATCATGGAATCTACAACATGGTCCATTTAATGACGAAATATTTTCAACCCTCCCAGAGTCAGATTGGACATTACTGGTTCAGGCGGTTGACCATTGTGTTCCCGAAGCGGCTGAATTATTAGAGCTATTTAATTTCATCCCGCGTTGGCGCATTGATGACCTAATGATGAGCTACGCCAACAACTGCGGTGGGGTCAGTGCCACTGCTGTCCCAGTAAGGAGAAGATAAACAGGCTTAAATCTCAACTAATTGATACAATGTAGTTGTCTAGAAAACACTGTATACATAAGGAGATTTAAGCCATGCCGCATTGTAACACTGTCCTATCTCAGATGCTTAAAATGGTCCCGAGACATGAATTTGAACGCCTCGCGAATCAGGTCGATAGCACTATCGCGTTGGAGCCAATTCGTGGCATTAGCCGTGGGGCAACTCAATGGCCGCCAAAGTTTACGTGATATTGAAAGCTGTCTGGTCAACCAAACAACATACACACTACCATTTAGGTTGTCAGTCGGTCAGTAAATCAGCCCTGGCACGCGCCAATGAACAACGCGATTATCAATTTTATGCTTCTTTGTTCGAACAACTCTATCAACGTTGTTTACATCACTCACCCCGACATGGGTTTCGATGCAAAGGGAAGTTGTTTTCATGAGATGGTAGTTTGCTAGATGCTTTGATGAAACTGTTTCCCTCGGCAGATTACAATCGCAAGAAAGCTGTCTTCAAACTGCATCTGGGCTTAGATCACGACGGGTTGATTCCAAGCTTCGCGCGGATCACGGAAAGCTGTATTTCTGAAAATGAAGTGGTAAACCTTCCTGGTGGTTCCGTAGTGGTCTTTGACAAGGGCTACAATCACTACCGATGGCATAAAGCCTTAACAGATAAGGGAATTTATTGGGTGACACGTATTCGAGGTAATGCGCTATATCGTGTGGTGGAGCGCAAACCCATCGCTGAAAACAGCAACATTACACGCGATCAAATCATTGAATACACCTCAAAACAACGTGCCGGCAATCAGTTGTACCCCATTCGTTGTGTTGGATATCAAGCCCCACAGACAGGTAAACATTATGCATTCATCACCAATCATTTTGATTGGTCTGCTCAAACCATTACCGACATCTATAAACAACGTTGGCAGGTGGAATTATGCTTTAAGTGGATTAAACAAAACTTAAAGATTAAGAATTTTCTAGGGATCAGTAAAAATGCGGTCTTGACTCAAGTGCTAGCAGCATTGTGTGTTTATTTGCTCATTGCATTTATGAAGTGTCAATCAAAAATAACACAAAGCATGCAACAGATCATTCGTCTGCTACATACCAATTTATTTATTAGGCGCGATTTGTTCAGCTTATTTAATAAAGTAAAACCAGATAAACATGGTTCACCTCAACTTAGTTTATCTTTGGCGCCGCGTTACTGGGAAGTAGGTGGCATTTATAATGAGTCTTCTGCAATACACGAAAATCTACCTGTAAAAATTCTCAGTGAATTTCAAGTGGAACATAGCTGGGTGTTAAATCCTGGCGACATTTTATACGTCCCTCCTGGTGTGGGGCACAATGGCATCGCACTAGGTGATGGCTGCATCACTTGCTCAATTGGTTTTCGTGCACCCTCACACAGTGAAATATTGCGCGAATATACTGATCACTTAGGTGACAAACTCGCTGAATCATTGCGTTATCAAGACCCTGACCTTAGCCCTCAAAAAATACTGGCGAGATAAGCACTAATACAATCGCAAAGATTCAACAGATACTTTCAGACTATACCCAAGACTCAGATTCCATCGGCGATTGGTTTGGCCGTTACATCACAACACCGAAATATCAACAGGCGAACGATTTAGAATTTAATCAGTCAGAGCATACGTATTCACTAGCAGAGCTAAAACATCATCTAGCATCAGACAATAGTCTGACCAGAAATGAAAGCTCTCGTTTTGCTTTCAGAGCACAGGCTAAACATCATGATTTATTCGTTGATGGCAGGCATATACAGACACATGCCGATTCTAGCAAACTGGTAGAATTACTTTGCAACAAGATTAAGCTCTATCCTAAAGAATTTACGCAAAATGAGGATAACCTCGACTTACTATTAACCTTACTTAACCATAGCTCACTGTACTTAACGGAATGAACGATTCAACGGATTTACACCACATTATTATTGTCGGTGGCGGCGCTGGCGGTTTAGAGCTAGCCACTAGCCTAGGAAATAAACTTGGCAAAAAAGCTAAAGCCAATATTACCTTAGTAGATTGTAAGCTAACGCACTTATGGAAGCCATTATTGCACGAAGTGGCTGCAGGCACGCTCAACTCTTACGAAGATGAAGTGAGCTACCTCGCACTCGCACATAAAAATCACTTTATGTTCAGACTAGGCAAAATGGATCGTCTGAATAGACAAGCAAAAGAAATTAGCCTGGCTCCCACAGTGGACAAACAAGGTGTCGAGTATATTCCACGCCGCACATTTAAATATGACACATTAATATTTGCAGTCGGCAGTCAAACTAATGACTTCGGCATTAAGGGCATTAAACAGCACTGCATGTTTCTTGATACTCGCGTAGAAGCAGATGTGTTCCACCAGCACCTGTTACGCAACACTTATTCTGCCCACGCGCAAACCAGCCCACTAAGAAAAGGCCAATTAAAAGTCGCCATTGCTGGCGCTGGAGCTACAGGCGTTGAGCTTTCAGCTGAATTACATGAAGCATCTGAGCAACTCGTCAAATTCGGTATCGCCCAATTACACAGCGATAAAATTAAAATCTCTATTATTGAGGCAGCCGACAGAGTATTACCTGCACTACCAGTTGATTTATCCACAAAAACTCAAATAGCATTAGAAAAAATTCATATTGAAACACTGACAGGCCACCGCATCAACGAAGCCACCAGTGAAGGATTTGTTACAGATAAAGGCGGACTAGTGCCTGCAGAAATTAGAGTCTGGGCGGCAGGCATTAAAGCACCTGATTTTTTAGCCAACATAGATGGCCTAGAAGCCACTGGCAATAATTGCTTAATCGTTAAAGAATCTTTAGAAACCACACTAGACAACAATATATTTGCACTAGGCGATTGCGCAGCCTGTCCTATGCCAGGCACCGATGACACTGTGCCACCACGCGCGCAAGCAGCACATCAACAAGCCTCCATGTTAGTCAAATCGCTGAAGAATCGTTTAAAGAATAAACCTCTACCTAACTACCGCTATGTTGATTACGGCTCGCTGATCAATTTAAGTAGCTACGCAACTGTAGGCAACATGATGGGGAATTTATTTGGCAAGAAAGCGGGCAGCTTAATGGTTGAGGGTTTGTTAGCGCGCCTCATGTATTTGTCACTCTACAAAATGCACCAATTAGCAATACACGGCATAGTAAGAGTCACGCTCACCACTATGGCCAACATACTCACCCAAAAAACCAAACCAAGAATGAAGTTTCATTAAAACCATATCATGAAACTCTATTATGTCCATGACCCTATGTGCAGCTGGTGCTGGGCCTTCCAGCCGGTATTGCTAGAAGTTAAAAACAAGCTTCCAACCAATATTGAATTTATTCGTTTGTTAGGCGGCTTAGCTGCCGACAGCGACAAACCCATGCCAGAAAAAACCAAACAGTACGTAATAGACAACTGGCGACGCATACAACAGCAACTACCAGAGACTAAATTCAATTATGATTTCTGGACGGCATGTAGGCCACGTCGCAGCACTTATCCGGCTTGTCGCGCTGTTATCGCTGCAAGAAAACAGGGTACGAAATATGATGAAATCATGACTCATAAAATTCAGCAGGCTTATTATCTACAAGCAAGAAATCCTTCCGGCAATGAAACACTGATAGAACTTGCAAAAGAAATAGCACTGGATGCCAATCAATTCAGCCAAGACTTAATAAGTAATGACATTAATGAAGAACTATTTAAGGAATTAAACACTGCGCGCAACTTGCAGCTCAATTCTTTCCCGGGATTTCTATTAATGGGTGATACGCGAGCATTGCATATTGATCCTGATTATTCTCAAGCTGAGACGATATTAGAGAAAATACGAATGCGCATTGATAATGGTGATTGTTAACTCAAGCTTTAATTTCTTTCAAAAATTGAATCGCTAAGTCCTGGGCACTATTGCGATGCCTATCGGTCAAATTGACCCATTTTTCGCAAAACTCACACAATCGTCCCGCATTAGTATTATCTAAAGGTTCACCCAGTTTTTCTCTAAGATAAAAAATATCTGATAATAATTCTATTAGCTCTGCTGTCAGCTTATCTGCATGCTTTCTAAGACTGACATAGGGCACGAAACTTTTAGCACAAAAGATATATTCGTTTTTCCCTTTAGCCGCTTCTTCCAAATGCGGCATCAATTTTTCATCCAACTCGCCTTCTAGCGAATCAAGCTGAGCATATAATTTTGAGCGTGCAACCATAATATTTAACGTGTCAATCTAGAGGATAAATTTATATGTTCCCCATGGTAATCCAACCTGGACTTCTCCAGACTCACTTTACCAAATAAACTAATCTTTAATTTTGCGCCCATCACCACTTGCAAACTGCAGCTTAAATTTTGGCTGATCGCCCATATCGTACCACCACAAAAATTTGCATATATATTTGCCAATCATCGACGTTGGCTTCTCCCATATATCTAGTTGACACAATTGTTCCCATATCGAATGCTTATAGCGCCATAATTACTTCAGAACAATTTGTAACGCCCGCACAGACTTTATCTAGTTGTTCTCGATCGCGCGCGATAATGACAATAGTGTAGCTAATATATTTATCATTTTTACTTGGAGTGGTTTTGGTGGATACCCAATCTTTTCTTGGTACAAATTCTTCTACTACGCGATCTACTGCGGCTATGAAGTGCAGAGTATTCATGCCAAACATTTTTATCGGGAAATCACAAGGATACACTAAGCCTTGTAGTTGCTCTGCATCTCTATTGCCTGATCTGTTGTACGCAGACACTATTTCTTGCGCTGTTGATATAAGTTAAAAACTTTTCCCCATAGTTCGCCCAGCTTCCCATTCCCTACTGGTTTCCCATCCACTATTATTACAGGCGCACACTCTTTTGTTGAACTGGTAATCCACACTTCGTCTGCATCTGTTAATTGTGCTTGTGTAGGTGCCTGCTCCAATAGTGGGATGTTATTTTCGTTAAGTATTTCCACCACAACATCGCGTGTGACTCCTGGCAGAATTAAATTATTCTTAGGCGCTGACATCACTTGGCCATCTTTGACTATAAACACATTGGTTGCCGAACCTTCTAGGACATAACCATCACGAATTAGAATCACTTCATCTGTATTACTTTCAACCGCTTGTTGTTTGCTCATCACATTTGCCAGTAGGCTAGTAACTTTAATATCACAACGTCCCCAACGCATATCTTCAGCAGTGACTACTGCGAGTCCTTTCTTGTACATATCTGGATTCACTGCTGGCCATTCATTGGTCATCCCAAACACAGTAGGAGATGTATTGGCAGGATATGCATGATCACGTTTAGCAACACCGCGTGTGACTTGTAGATAAACTGACAACCGGGTCAACCCCGACTGTTCAATCAAGTTGCTTATAATGTGCTTCCACGCGTCATTACTATGTGGATTGCTTATTTGTATTTGATCAAGACTACGCACCAATCTTTTCAAATGTGCTTCTAGATAGAACGGCTTTGAATTATAGACAGGAATTAGCTCATAGATAGCGTCACCAAAGATGAAGCCGCGGTCTAATACCGAAACTTTACACTCTTCCAACGGGAGATAATCACCGTTTAAATACGCCATGCCTATTTTATATTAGACTTAGTCAAAGTAACTCATCACATAATCACTGATTTTCTGCATGATATTACCTTCTTCTAACGCCTCTAATGCGACTAATTCAACTTCTGCAAATTTCGCATCATCTAAATTAATCACCACATTACCTACTGATTGATGCAGTTTTATTGGCGCTTCCAACTGAGATGCCACCTGCATGAATGGTTTCAAATCATTATAACGCCCGCGCGGAATAGTAATAATAATATCTTCTTTAATGCCCAGACTAACTTCTTCCTTTGCCCCATACCAAGCGCGCTTCTTAAGAAGCTCCTGGCCTGCACTATAAAGTTTATGTGATTCAAAGAAACGGAAACCGTAGTTTAATAATGCTTGCGAATGTGTTGCTCTAGCATCAGCTGATGGCGCACCCAACACTACTGACACTAAACGCATATCACCTCTTTTTGCTGAAGAGGCTAAGCAATATTTTGCTGCATCGGTATGCCCTGTTTTTAACCCGTCTACAGTTGGGTCGCGCCATAAAAGCTTATTGCGGTTGTGTTGTATAATTCCGTTATAAGTAAAATCTTTTTGCGAGTAACGTGTGTACTGACTCGGAAAATCTCGAATGATTGCACTACTCAATGTTGCAATATCTCTTGCCGTCATAAAATGTTGCTCGTGTGTCAATCCAGTTACATTGGTAAAATGAGAATCGACCATTCCTAATCGTGCAGCTTCTATATTCATCATGCCAACAAAAGCATCTTCACTGCCTGCGACATGCTCGGCTAGCGCGATACTGGCATCGTTACCTGATTGTACGATTAACCCTTTTAGCAAATCATCTACCTTAACGCGCTTCCCCACTTCAACAAACATACGCGAGCCAATAGCGCGCCATGCTTTCTCACTGATAAGAACTTCGTCCGTTAACTGCATTAATCCTTCAGACAATATTTTATAAACAACATAAGCCGTCATTAACTTAGTGATACTTGCCGGATCATTTTTTTCATCGGCATTTTTTTCTGCAATGACAGTTCCAGTATCATGATCCAATAAAACATAACTCTTCGCATTAATCATAGGCGCCTTAGGAATAGGCACAGGTCTTGCGTTAACGCTGACTACAGAAACCAAAGATACCAACAGGATACAAATTAAATTTTTGATCAACTTATTCATGCATTTTTATTCAAAGGTTAGGAAACAAGTGCTATCACTTACTTTGGAATACAAGCGTTTCTTTATGCCCTAGCCGTGTAATTTTTCCCACAGCGTTATCAGCTTCCTCAACTGTGTCTAATGGACCTATTAATACTTTATATATAGGCGCATCGTCAAGGGTTTGTTGCGTGATACTAACTTGTCCAACTTGATGGGCAACAAATTTATTCCTGAGTTTATTAGCCTTTTCTTTGCTGCGAAAAGCACCCAATTGCACAAAGACACCAACTTCTTTTTCTATTTCTTTTGTTACCGGTAGCGACTCTGGCTCCACAATCTCAACACTGCTTGCTGGCTCCGCCACATCTACAACATCTTTAGGTAAAACTGGTTTATTTGTTGCCTTACTTACTACGGGTTTGGTCACTTGTTTAGCTGGATCAATCGCTCTGACTTCGACTAAGCCAGTTCCGGTGGCGACGATATCTAACTTTGTTGCAGCCGCATAAGATAAGTCAATGATTCTATTTTTATGGAACGGCCCACGATCATTTATACGTACAATAATCGAGCGGCCATTTTTCTTATTAGTAACACGCGCATAGGTAGGTAGCGGCAAAGTTTTATGTGCTGCCGTCATTGCATACATATCATAAGTCTCACCACTTGATGTGCGCCGACCATGAAATTTTGTGCCATACCAGGAGGCCATACCCTGCTCTACATAATTTTTTGCTGTCGGCAATGTATGATAACGCTGGCCGAACACAACATAAGAATCGGGATTGCCGTATTTACTTCTAGGCTCCACTTTCGGGATGACTTCTTCGCTACGATCGATGAGTGTCGGCTTTTCAGGTGCAGAGTCCTTTTTTATTGACGGCGAAGTACACGCAGTCACCAACACTACATAAATCAGCCATGTAAATATTAATTTAGAACAACTTGTTAGTTTGCGCTTTGCGCAGTCACAGTCCATTGCTGTTTAATTTCCTGACTAAGTTGATACACTGCCATTGCATACATGTGGCTGTGATTATAACGAGTAATAACATAAAAATTGTGCCGCCCGATCCAATATTCTTTCGAATTTTTATTGGCATCTAACACGAACAAAGCCACTTTTTCATTCTGGCCGATAGGCGTATCTGCTACAAAGCCTTGTTTATTCAATTGTGCATAAGTAAAACTTAGCTTAAGAGTATTCGACTCATCAACTTCATTAGCATTACCTTTAAATTGAGCAGAACTAGCGATGGCTTGATGCTTACGCCAGCCATGCTCTTTAAAATAGTTGGCGACACTGCCAATAATATCTTCATTGCTGTTCCATAAATCACGTTTGCCATCTTTGTTCTGGTCTACCGAATAATGTCGATAGCTACTAGAGATGAACTGCCCCATACCCATCGCACCTGCGTACGAGCCTTTTAATGCTGAAGGATCGAAGCCCTCTTCACGGCACATTAATAAGTAGTGTTCTAATTCGCTTAAGAAAAACTCAGCACGCTTTGGGTAACCAAATCCTAGCGTCACTAGACTATCAAAAACAGGGTGCTTGCCGGTAATACGCCCGTAATAGGTTTCTACGCCAATAATGGCGACAATAATTTCTGGCGGGACACCGTAGATTTCTTCAGCTTGCTTTAATATCGCTTGATTCTTACTCCAAAACTTAACACCAGCGGCAGCACGCGCCTGCTTTAAGAAGATAGGACGATACTCAAACCATTTCTTTTTACGCTCTGCGGGTGTGGCAATAGCTTTCAATACGCTTTTTTGTTGCTCCACACTTTTGAACAGCCGTTTGAGCTGGATATGCTCAAAATCGTGCTCATCAACCATGTATTGAATAAAGTTTTTTACATCTTCACGAGCGTAATACAATTTTGCATGCCCATTAGAAGCTTGCAGCACTAAAATTAGCGTGAATATAGTTAACTGAAAATATCTCAATGGCCTAATAATTTTCTGTGGGAATTGATTGACATTAATACTCCAAACATAATTAGTAACGTTACCATAGAGGTGCCACCGTAGCTAATCAAAGGTAACGGTACACCCACCACTGGCAACATCCCAGATACCATCCCAATATTAACAAATACGTAAGAGAAAAATGACAAACTTATTGCACCACCAAGCAAACGCGCATAACAAGTTTGTGCTCGCGCTGAAATTACCAACCCGCGCACAACGATAAACAAGTAGACCATGGTTAACAGTGAAGTTCCAATAAATCCAAATTCTTCACTAAACACCGAAAAAATAAAATCTGTTGATCGTTCTGGGATGAAATCAAGCTGAGACTGGGTGCCGTTTAGCCAACCCCTGCCATAAACACCACCGGAGCCAATAGCAATTTTAGACTGGATAATATGATAGCCCGCACCGAGTGGAGCTCTTTCTGGATCGAGTAAAGTGAGAATGCGTCCACGCTGATAATCACGCAGGTAAAACCATAGCACAGGAGCAGTGGCTAACAATAATCCAACGAACACCGCTATAACTCGATAGCGAATACCAGCTAAAAATATTACAAATAACCCTGCTCCAGCAACCAATATTGAAGTACCCAAATCTGGCTGCTTGATAATCAATGCTGTTGGTACTAGCAAGATCACAAAGCCAACGAATATATCTTTTAGACTAGGAGGCAAAACTCGTTCAGAGTAATACCAAGCCATCATCATAGGCAACCATATTTTCATTAGCTCTGACGGTTGAAAACGTACAAATCCTAAATTCAACCAGCGCTGCGCGCCTTTGCCCGACTCTCCTGATACCAACACCAGCACCAGCAAAGCTACTCCTATTACATATAGCCATAATGACCAGCTTCGTAGTTGATCGGCAGGGATTTGTGCAAATAAAAGCAAGCCTGCGAAACCAATAGCTAAGCGCGCCAGCTGCTTCTGAATGGCATCAATATCACCTCCGCTAGCACTATACAAAACCACCAAACCACTCATACACAAAATAACCAGTGCCATAAACAATGCGGTATCAACTTTTAGAAAGTGATATATCACTCTTAAAGGGTGTTCATACAAACTGGCTTTAGCGACTAACAACTTGCTTTCCTTGTAATTTATTTTCACCCAGCAAGTACGCATCTAATACTTTGCGTGCTACCGGTGCTGCCGTACCACTACCGCTGCCGCCATTCTCAACCACCACGGCCAATGCAATCATAGGATTCTCAACTGGGGCATATGCTATAAACAAGGCGTGATCCTGCAAGTGTTTGGGAGTGGTTTCTTTATCATATTCTTCGTCTTGCGCAATACCAAACACCTGTGCAGTTCCAGTTTTTCCGGCAATTTTATATGTCGCATCTGAATCTATACCACGCGCTGTTCCATTAGGCGCATGAACTACATTCACCATAGCCTGTTCGATTACTTGCCAGTAACCCTCATCATCAACTTTTACCTTCGGCATAGGTCTCGGTTGTTCATCTTTAAATTTAACCTCGTCAGCAGGACGCGTCGCACGTACAAATCGCGGCTGATACATAGCACCATGATTGGCAATATAAGCAGTCATTACTGCTAACTGCAGAGGAGTTGTTAACATGTAACCTTGGCCAATACTGGTAATAATAGTTTCTCCCGGATACCAAGGTTGCCCCCTCGCCGAACGTTTCCATTCAGGCGAAGGCAATAGCCCTTTAGCTTCGCCAACTGTATCTAAATTGGTTAAGTTGCCCAAACTAAATTGAGTTAAAAACTCATGCATACGATCGATACCTAACTCATCGCCCAATTGGTAAAAATAAACATCACACGATTGCGCAATCGCGCTGTTCATATTGACGACACCATGCCCACCTTTTTTCCAATCACGATATCTACGATCTTTCCCAGATAATTGAAAATATGGGCCAGCGTACATGGTTTTTTCTGCCCAAGTGACTCCGTAGTGTAGCCCTGCAAGTGCTACTACAGGTTTTATAGTAGAGCCTGGAGGGTATTGTCCTATCAATGCGCGATTAAACAGCGGTCTATGCTTACTATCACGCAGCTCTGAATAAGCTTTTTGACCAATTCCATTGACAAATAAATTCGGGTCGTAATTTGGCTGACTAACAAACGCGAGTACGTCACCGTTATTTGGATCAATTGCCACAATTGCGCCATTCTCTTCGCCCAATGCTTCTTGTGCAACTTCTTGCAACCTAGTAATCAACGACAATTGAATATCCATGCCAGGTTTTGATGGTTGTGTTTTCACAACAAGTAATGGTCGACCTTGAGCATTAATTTCTACATGCTGGTAACCAACTTCGCCATGTAAATCTTTTTCATAACGTTTTTCGATTCCTAATTTACCTACATAGCTTGTGCCTTGATAATTTTGCTTATCAAGATTGGCGAGCTCTTTTTCATTTATGCGCCCCACATAACCTAGCACGTGAGCAAAACTATTTTTTTGTGGGTAGTGGCGTGTCGAATGCGCAGCAATTCCCACACCTGGGTAGCGATGTTGTTTGACTGCAAACTGTGCCACTTCCTCATCACTTAGATTCAGTTTCAATGACGTTTGCTGAAATGATTGCTGGCGTTTAACAGCCTTTTTGAAACGTTCCAATTCGTGTTCTTTAATATCGATAAATCCCGCTAAACTTTCAATCAACGCTGACATATCTTTTACTTGAGAAGGGGTGATGACTAACTGATAGTTTGGCGTGTTATCCGCAAGGGTCTCTCCATTACGATCTAAGATTAGTCCCCGTGTGGGTACGACCGGAAACACTCGCACACGGTTGTCATCAGAAAGCGTTTGATAATGAGAGTGATTGGCAATTTGTAGATCGTATAAACGCGCTAGCAGCAAAATAAATGTTCCTGCCACCAACACTGCAGACAATACCGCCCGCTCCCTATATAGCAAGGTTTCTAGTCTTAGATTTTTGAGAGTAATTCGACGCGCCATATTAAGAAATATCAATCATCAATCGCTTATATCAGATGTAAGATTAGCTGTCTCGTACAAATTGGCTATATACTGCACTAGTAAACTACACAAAAGTTAGTGAATAATAATAAATAGTTGGTCCTCGCTCTACTCACGAGTGTACAGGATCTAACTCTATCAATCGGGAGAAAAACTCACCATGTCTTTACATCAATTGCCTGTTGCCCTGGGTGTATTTGGGCTAATTTCCGCATTTGTTATCTACTTCATAGTCTTATCCTCCTCACCCGGTGAAGGCAAAGTGCGGGAAATTGCCAATGAAATTTACATTGGTGCTATGACCTTCATGCGCCGCGAATATTCAATTCTGTTTATATTTGCCGCCATCGTTACTTTAGCCATTTACTTTTCAGATTTAGGCGCTCCAACCGCAGGTGCATTTGTGTTAGGAGCATTATGTTCAGCAGCAGCCGGATATATCGGTATGCATGCCGCCACTCAAGCAAACGTTAGAACCACTGTTGCTGCCAATTCCAACAGTTTAGATGCTGCGCTTGACGTGGCCTTTTTAGGTGGTTCAATCATGGGATTAACCGTCGCTGCCATGGGTTTGTTAGGACTGGGTACTTTATACTTAATATACGGCGCTGACCCTAGCACTGCACATGTCATACATGGATTCGGCATGGGCGCTTCTACGGTGGCGCTATTCTCCCGCGTGGGCGGAGGTATCTTCACTAAGAGTGCCGATGTTGGCGCTGATTTAGTCGGCAAAATTGAAGCCGGAATTCCAGAAGATGACCCGCGCAATCCAGGTGTGATTGCAGATAATGTGGGTGATAACGTCGGCGATATCGCTGGCATGGGCTCGGATATATTTGAATCTTACTGCGGCGCGATTATTGCCACCATTGCCATTGCCGCCACGCTTGGTACTACCGTGCTAGAAAATTTAGGTCCCCAACAAGCATTGATGTTTTTACCTTTAGGCCTAGCTTCAATTGGTTTGATTTGCTCTCTAATAGGTATTTTCTTAGTGAAAATCCAATCTAATATGGCACCAGCAAATGCTTTAAGACTAGGTACATTTTCAGCTGCAGTGTTGTTTATTATTGCTGCCTATTTTTGCATTGAATATTTAGCTGTTTCAAATGGTGTTTGGATCGCAGTACTTAGCGGCACTATCGGCGGCATTATTATTGGATTAGTCACCGAGTACTACACTGGTGGCGCACCAGTGCGTAAAATTGCGGCTGGAGGAGAAACTGGGCCTGCAACCGTCATGATTTCAGGCCTTGCCACAGGTATGCACTCAGTATTAATTCCAGTATTAACCATCGCGGCGATTATCTATTTCGCCAATGAGTGGGCCAACCTTTACGGTGTCGGCATTGCTGCTGTAGGTATGCTAGCTACTGTGGGAATTACTATGGCGATTGATGCCTATGGCCCAGTTGCAGATAACGCTGGTGGAATCGCTGAAATGGCAAACTTGGGTGAAGAAACTCGCAATATTACCGACAGTTTAGATGAAGTAGGAAACACTACCGCGGCAATTGGCAAAGGCTTTGCTATAGGCGCAGCAGCACTAGCAGCGCTAGCGATAATCACAGCCTTCATCAGCGAGATTAATAGTCACGGCGGCAATGTAAGTCTAGATTTAAGAGAGCCGCGCGTATTGATTGGTTTGTTCGTTGGTGGTGTGTTTCCATTCCTGGTAGCATCGTTAACCATGACGGCAGTCGGCGATGCCGCTTTTGAAATGATTAAAGAAATTCGTCGACAGTTCAAAGAAATCCCTGGCTTACTGGGAGGCACAGCTAAACCAGATACTGTGCGTTGTGTTGATATTGCTACTACAGCAGCATTAAAGAAAATGATATTGCCAAGTTGCTTAGCGGTAATCGCCCCAGTGGTTGTCGGTTTTGGATTGGGTCCACAAGCGTTAGGTGGAATGCTCGGCGGAGCGTTACTCTGCTGTGTATTGTTAGCACTAATGATGGCCAATGCCGGTGGTGCCTGGGATAACGCAAAAAAATATGTCGAAAAAGGAAACTTAGGCGGCAAAGGTTCTGATGTTCATAAAGCTGTCGTTGTAGGTGACACCGTAGGAGATCCATTCAAAGATACTTCTGGCCCTTCAATGAACATTCTAATTAATGTCATGGCTATTGTTAGCCTAGTGATTGCACCTCTGCTATAAATATTATATCTATAACTAGCGCTGGAATAATACCAGCGCTAGTTATTATTCCATTCGCCTCTTAGCCTTAGAGTGCTCTTCGCGCTTCCTGTGAATTATATCTTCCTGCATTTTCATTTAGCTGGCGGCACTTTTCTGCTTGTGGCCTCAGTGAAGCAGCAAACACTTCTACATCTTCGCTTTGTTTCAATAAGTCTCGATACTCATCTAGGTAGGTAGAATAAAGCTCTTCCACTAAACCCTGTTGATAATTACCTGCTTTAGCCAACTCAAGCGCAATAATTCTTGAGTCTAAAGAGTCATGATGTGATTCATGTTGAAAAAATTGTTGCTCTGATTCACTTGAAATATTTGCAACGACATTCTGCAACGCTTCGCATTTAGTGTATTTATTAATATGCGCGTAGTAATCAAACCCCGCTGCAAAACTACTTTCAGCAAAAAACAAAATACTCAACGTTAAATATACATTTATCATCAATTTGGTCATGATTACTCACCTATATGTGCTCACATTACGTCGAACTTATTAGTCAACTGGTAAATTCTGATGAGTCAAACTGTCAATTAACTCGCCAGAAATTGCAGCCAATTAGCAAATACAGTATGCGCTGATTTTTTCCAGGGGTTAGCTAATACTTGATTCAGCTTATCCTCAGGAAACAATTCAAGTAGCCCAACATAATTATTGGAGGATTGCACCAACTGTTTATATTGCTCTATCACTTCTAGTGCTAACTGATTAAAGTAATTCTGCGGCACTGGTGGGTAGTCTTCTCTCTGCCCAGCCAAATAACGAATAATTTCTCTCTTGTATTCTTTCAACAAACTTATGTCATCATATTCTGGATGCCCTTGAAAATAGACAGCTTTCATATCTTTTTCACAAGCAAGCTGAACACCTGCTTGCTTGCTATCAATAAGCACCTCTATATTTTGACTAGCAAATTCATTTTGCGAAATATCATTAAAGCGTGAATGACACATCATGATTTTAGAATCAACATTCTTTAACAATGGGTGTTCTGTCTTTAGAGCATTATGTGCAAACACGCCCCAGCATTTTTCTCCCAAATGTTTCCTATCAATACCATAAAAAACTTTAACCGCAGCATGCGTCGCCAAACAAGAACAGAGCGTAGAACGAACTTCACGGTGCGCCCAATTCAACACTCCTATCAAATCCGGCCAGAATAATTCGTCTTGTAATATTGGCTTCGACACATTTGCACCAGTAATCACCAATACATCAATACCTATTAACTTTAACTCATTAAAATCAGTATAGAATTTATTTGCATGTAATCTCGCTTGTTCCGAACGTTCAACACCATCAATATTAAACGGATAAAAATAACAATTTATCTCAGAGGTGGAAGCAAGCAAGCGCAAAAATTGTCGTTCAGTTGCAGCCAATGCTGCATCAGGCATCATATTTAAAAAACCAATCTTTATTGCTGGCAAAGCATTATCCACCTGACCAGGCGAACGCACATCTATACCCTCCGAACGCATACGTTCTATACTGGGTAAATTATTATATTGTACTAGCGCCAAGGTGAAGAACTACCTGCAACTATGAATGATCAATCGCTTGCCCAATTAAATCCATAAAATCTTTTTCATCTCGCACGTTTTGGACATCGTGTAAATTAACTGTGTATCCGTAACCATTAGCAATGGACTCGTAAAGCGGCTTTCGATGTTCAAGCAATTCAGGAAATACCCAACTACCAAATTCATCTGGATTTATCTCGCCAGCCTCAGATAGATTTTTTTCTTCTAAAAACATAGCTAGGTGCTTATCTAAAAATTCTTCCTGAAAATAAAGTGGCTTAGGGTGACTGATTGCGCGTTCGCACAACATTTTCTCATGCTCTTGGTCCGCACGAATATAAAGTATCAAGGTGCTTTCAGATAACACTTCGAATACATTCGGATCGTTTAGCTCACACAAACTTCCGCCAGCGTCATTTAAAAAGTTTGAATATCCGTATATATTTCTTGCTTTACCAATAAACCCTGGCACATCCAGCATAGCGCCAATTTCTGCTTGTCGATGCAGAAATTGGCGTCTCTTGAATTCAGACAATTCTAACCCGCCTAATGCTGCATTCCCCACTTTACCTAGAAAGGTGGACACAGGATCAAGATTATTCACTGTAATATTGCTACAAATATAGATAGAATCAGTTCGTAGCAAGTCTGCCAAGAAATCCACATTCATCGCCTTGGCTTTTATATTATCTAATATCGGTTCTTCTAGGTACTTGGTACCAATACGATAGTCCCCCGAATAATGAAACCATTTCGACCGATCCATTTTATTAGCTAACGTCGTTTTACCCACACCAGACATTCCTAGCAAGGTAATCGCTTTATTCTCTAATGATGTAAAATTTTTCGAAGAAAGTTTCATTTTTGCCGAGGCTGATATTCAACGTTCAATGGTAGCAGTTTAGCTAAGAATTAAAAGAATAACTTTATAATTTAAACTCGCTTAGAAATACGCTCATAGGTTGCTCTTCTTAGATCATCTAGCACCATATAGAAGCAAGGCACTACCACCAAAATTAGCACAGTCGAAAAAACTAAACCAAAACCAAGACTAACTGCCATTGGCGACAAAAATGCTGTTTGCCCACTAGCAAAAAATATCAGCGGGGATATACCCAAGAATGTTGTAATCGTAGTAAGCAAAATTGGTCTAATTCTAACTCGCCCTGCATCCATTACTGCTTCAAAACAGTCCATACCTCGCATCCTTTGCTTCTTAGCAAAGTCAACAAGGATCAAGGAATCATTAACCACTATACCAGTCAAAGCCAAAAAGCCGATCATGGATAAAAACTGCAAGTTATAGTCAAATATCATATGGCCAATAATTACACCAACGATGGCAAACGGCATTGCCAACATTATTACAAAAGGATCCAATAACGATTTAAATAATGCAGCCAATATAAAAAATATAATAGCCAATGAAATAATCAATACGTTAATCATATCGTTAAATGAATCGTTAGCTTCTTTCTTTTCACCCAAAAATAATAATTGGTTTGTAGAGTTCTCTTTCATTAAATCTGAAAATTCCAAGGCGATTAATTCGTTTACTTCTAACGGTGTTGTTGTCTCTAAGTTAACTTCCGCTGTTACAATAGCCAAACGCTGAGCATCTCTACGCAATATTGTTCCCAGACCGCGCTCCAAAGTAATATCAGCCACTTCACCGAGATACACTGTGCGACCTCCGCTCAAAGTAATAGGCAAACTGTCGAGACTGCCGCTTTTTTTACGTAACGAGTCCGGGTAGATCACACGTACTGGATAGCGATCTTGTTTCCAATTCACATGCGTTACTTCAAGTCCAACAAAGCCTGTGCGCACGGCATTTGACAATTCCGCTTGTGTTAAGCCTAAGTTTCTTCCACGCTCGTTTAATGTGTACTGATACTCTAATTTGCCTAGCTCCAAATCCTGTCTAACATCTTTAACACCAGGCACTCGCTTCAAGAAATTACCAATCCTCCCAGACTCTTTAATCAACCCATCAATATCTTTACCAACAACCCCAACCTCTATATCTGCACCAGATGGACCACCTTGAGGGCGCAATATAGAAAATCTTTGCACGCCGACTACTGCTTGCAACTCAGAACGAATTGCCTCAATTATTACTTCGGTGCTACGTATACGCGTTCCTTCTGTCTTAAATTTCAAATTAACGACAGGTGAGATATATTTTTCAATAATTGTTTTCGGCGCTGTTTTTTCTAGATCTAGGAATACCTGCACATAATGACTACCTGTCTTCAAACGATTAAAGTCGATCAATATAATTCCTACATTTGTCAACATAGTCTTAAGCTCACCATTCTCAAGTGCAAGACTAATTTTCTGCTCAATAATTTGTGCTAACTCAGTTGAGTCTTCAACACTATAAGTATTCGGAGCTTCAATATTTATCAAGAATTGACCAATTTCAACATTACCAAATTGGTTATACGGCATACGTGTTTGCGCATAAGTTAATATCACCGATAACACTGCAATGGTGATTACCGACACCACATAACGATTAGTCAACGCCCACCTCAAAAGTGATAAGTACCTTTCTAAGGCTTTACTCCAAAATGGATTGGCTTTAGGTTTTGTCTTATCAATGCGCAGAAATTCAGCAGAGTGCGCCGGCAAAATCACAAATGCCTCAATCAACGAGCCAACCAGAGCGGCACTCACTACCACAGGTATCACTTCTATAAATTTCCCTAGCGTGCCACTAACGCCGAACATAGGCAGGAATGCTGCTATAGTCGTGCAAGTTGATGCCACCACTGGCCAAAAAACTTCTTTACTGCCGATCAATGCTGCTTGCTCACGCTCAACACCATTCTCCATATGCCGATAAACATTTTCGGTCACGATAATAGCGTCATCAACAATCATTCCTAATGCAATCAAAAATGCAAACAAGGAAATCATATTAATTGTATAACCAAGATAATGAATCAATATAATGGCAACAAGAAAAGATACAGGGATTCCTAGCGCTGTTATAAATGCAACTCGGAAATTTAAAAATACATACAAAGAAACAAGCACTAATGTCAACCCAACCACACCTGAAGACATTACAGTTTCCAATCGATTCTTTACATAAACAGATAAGTCACTATATAAACCCGCCTTCATGCCTGTTGGTAGTTTTTCTTGCAAATTTGCAGTGTATTGCTTCACCGCATCCGCCACCTCAATAGTCGATGCGCGCGATGTTTTTGTCACAGTTAAATTAACCGAGGGCTCTCCATTAAAACGACCTATTGTCTGCGCCTCTTCTAATCGAAGATCAACATCAGCAATCTCAGACAGTGTGAGTTGCCCTCCCCCTGAGTTGCTACGCAGCACCAAATCGCCTACTGCTTTTGCATTAGGCGCAACACCCATCCCGCGCAGCAAAATATCTCCTTCAGCAGATTGCATAGAACCACCAGGCAGATCTTGTAAATTTTCTGTTATTGCACTTTGAACTTCGTTTAGTGAAACATTGCGTGCAGCCATTTCATGCGGATCGACAATAACCCATAGCTCCCATTCTTGATCACCAGCAATGCCAACACTGGCAACACCTGGTAAACCAAGTAAGTCTCTCCTTACATTTTCAGCAGTTTCATACAAAATGCCTAAATCGGTCGAACCATAAAGCGTGACACTGATTACTGGGAAACGTGTTTTTAATCGGCTAACTTCTGGTGTTTCAGCTTGGATCGGAAAATCATCAATCGTATCAACAAGCGAGCGAACTTCACGTAAAAAGTCATCGACATCAACATCTGTTTTTAATTTTATTTCTATTTTAGAAAGCCCCTCAGAACTTTCTGATGTCACAACGTCAACATCTGGAAGTGTTTCTATTTCTTCCTCAATTAAGATAGTGATTTGCTTTTCGATTTCTTCTGGAGGCGCGCCTTCGTATTCAGTAACAATTCTCACCAAATCCAAATCCACAATAGGAAACATTTCTTGTGGCATGCTTCGCCATGACAATACGCCAGCAATAACAATAACAAGTAATAATAAATTTACTACTAACGAGTTACGAATTGAAAACTGAATAATACCCACAATTAATATGCTTATTCAGTAGTAACTTGCTGGTCATTTGCCAATGAACTTACATCTCGTGCAACAACCTTTTGATTGACAGACAAGCCATTCAAAACAACGATCTCATTATTGATGCGACGACCCAATTGTACCGGCAATTGCTTGGTCACATTGCCTTCAACTGTATAGACGTAAGTTTTACCATAAAGATTTAATACTGCCGACACGGGAATAAGCTTAGATTGCGTTTGGGCAGACAGTGGTAAAGATACTACTGACAGTAAACCTGCCCGCGCATTATCACTAGGCACACGCACGCGAATTTGATGGGTATTGGTATTGATATCTGGATCTAATTGCAACGCAACAATTTCACCTTTTCCAGCCACCCCATTTATTACAACATCTACTTGCTGCTTTAGTACCAGCTCTGAAATTACTTCTCCGCGCACATCCAACTGCACATCGAATTCACTTGTATCCATCAAGCTTAGTGCAACTTGATTGGCATTCACATAATCACCTTCATCAATAAACACTTGATTAACAACTCCATCAAAAGGAGCATTCAGTGTAGTACGCGCTAGATTCCGCTTGGCAATATCGCGTTGCGCACTTTTCATACGAACTCGTGCACTATTTGTCGCAACCAAGTAATCTAATCGCGTAACTTCGGCTTGCAGATCAAATACTCGCTGACGAGTACTGTCCAACTGAGATTGGGCAATAAGATTTCTTCCTGCAAGGTTTTGTAAGCGCTGCTCTTCCTGGCGCTGCAGATCAAGATTATTCTGAGCATATTTAAGCAGGTCTTTATTTCGCCCCACACTTTTTTCTTCAAGAACCAATTCTGCCGCTACTTGTTTGAATTGATCTCGATAATCGGCATCATCTATGCTCATCAGCACGGCACCCGTGCTCACTTTTTCACCAGGCTCAACTTTGCGAGCGATCACTTTTCCCGCTACTTCATAGCGAATTTGTGCTGTTTTAATTGGCTGTAGACGCCCGGTTACCTGCTCAAATGGTTGCACCACTCGCTCTTGAACCTGGACAAGAGAAACTTTCACTGGCGCTAATTGTTCAAGCTTTGCCTCAGGTTGAGGCCTAGTCCAGAACAAAAACCATAAAACTAACATGGTAGTAACCACAATCGCAGTGATCAATCTAAACTGTGGCAAAACAGCACCTTTCTGCTGTTTATGCTTTATAATCTTTCCCATTGACGCAGTTATGTTCCTTGAGTGTTATTTTCACAATTTGGGCGTATCCAAGTCGGTTGGATATTTATGAATAGCAATAAGTTTAAGTCAATCCACATGAGTCATGCTCTATTATTAATAACGATAAAAAACTACACAGACAACATGCACCTGCGCGCACTTATTTTCACTTGTCTATGTGTTTATTGCGGCAGCCTATTTGCGGAAGATCCCCAATGGCGTCAATGCGGCAAACAACCTAGCAAGTATAAAACAACTACAAGTCCATCCAGCCCTGACTTTGTAACCGATGACAGCCATCGTGTACACCTGTTTCGACTTGACCAGGACGTACACGCAGACCGTGTACAGTATTCTGAAAAAGAAAAGAAAGCTGTAGCTACCGGTAATGTACTACTACGCGACCCTGACTTGGATATCACATCAGAAAGAGTCGACTACTGGACTGAAGACGAAACTGCCAAAGCTGAGAATGCACGTTATTGGTATCACCCTTCACATGCCAGCGGCACTGCAGATAAAGCGGAACGTATTTCTCAGGATGTTGTTAAGTTAGAAAACGCTACTTACTCTAGTTGTGACTTTGAAGATCGTGATTGGGAGCTTAAGGCAAGTAAAGCGACCTTAGACAGACAGAAAAGTGTAGGTAGCGCAAGAAATGTCATCGCAAAATTTAAAGGTGTCCCCTTCTTTTACACGCCATGGATGAGCTTTCCTTTAAATGATGATCGTAAAACAGGCTTTCTAGCACCTGTGTTTGGCCGCAGCAGTAATTCAGGCATCGATGTTGAAACACCGTTTTACTGGAACATTGCGCCACACCATGATGCATTATTTACTCCTCGCTATTTATCCAAAAGAGGTGTACAGCTAGGAGGCAAAGGGCGTTACTTAAATAACAATAACTACGGCGAACTGAATTTACAGTATTTAGACGATAAAGATTTCAATGATGACCGTTACTTAGTCACATTTAAGCACAAGCACTTTTTTAATAATCATTTTAGCGCCGATTTACTTTATAGCAAGGCTTCTGATGACAACTACTTTGAGGATCTGGGCGACTCAATCGGTTTCTCAAGCACACAATCCCTAGAGCGTCGTGGCGACTTACACTATTCAGCCAATCATTTAAGTGGAAGTTGGTCTAGTTTAGTGCGTTTACAACAATACCAGATAGTAAATAGTAGCAGCTCATCTATAAACGACCCTTATAAAATATTACCTCAAATCGACCTAAGGAATTCATTTACTAACCTGCCCGCAGGACTTAAATTCAGCTCTTATAATCAATGGATAACTTTTGACCATGATGATCGCATTGACGGAAATCGTTTACATCTGTCGACAGAGATTTCACGTCCATGGACCACTCCTGGTTATTTCTTTACACCATCAATGCGTTTAATGCATACCTCTTACAACCTATCCAGCTCTGATAACCACAATGACCCAACACGTACTTTGCCAAGTTTTTCACTTGATGGTGGATTGATCTTTGAACGCGACGCTTTTAAAAGCAATAGACGGCAAACTTTAGAACCGCGTTTATATTATTTGTATACTCCAGAACGTGATCAATCTGACATCCCATTATTTGATTCTGGCGAGCATGAATTTAGCTTTGCACAATTATTTCGCAATGATAGATTCGTTGGGAACGATAGAGTTGCTGACGCTAATCAGCTCACTGCAGCTCTCACTACTCGTTACATAAAACAAAATACTGGCAAAGAACTATTTCGTGCAAGCCTAGGCCAAATATTTTATTTCGAAGATCGAGAGGTGACGTTAATCAACCCGGAAGATGCCGATGATTCAGTCTCAGACCTTGCTGGCGAACTGCAAATTAACATTAATGACCGTTGGGAAGCCATCACTTCAGCCTTATGGGACCCACAAGAAGAAGAATTGAATCGAACTAGTGCACATCTTCAGTATCGAAGTACTAATAACTTCATTTTTGACATCGGGCATCGTTTCCGCCGTAAAGATTTTTCACAATCGGATATCTCTTTTATTTATCCAGTTAGCGAACAGTGGAGAGCTGTCGGGCGATGGAACTATGATCTCAAGAACAAACGTAACCTAGATCTATTAGGCGGACTTGAATACGATACATGCTGCTGGAAATTAAGTTTTGTGGCGCGCAGATTTCCTAATGACCTTGAAGGCGGTTACAACAACAGCATGGAAGTTCAATTAACGCTTAAAGGATTAACTTCGCTAGGTTCACCACTCACTGAGCAATTACAACAAAATATCAAAGGCTATGAAGATCGCAACACATTCAAGTACTAGAACTTTAATACAAATAGTTATTATTTGTTTTTATTTATGCCTTGTCATTGGCGGCAATGCACATGCTAACCTGCTACTAGATCGCATTGTTGCTGTGGTTGAGAGCGATGTAATTACTGAGAGCGAACTTCGAGAGCGTATTAATGTCGTAAAAGCCCAAGCAGGTGCTCAAGCTAAGCTACCTGATGAAGCTACACTCACAGAGCAGGTCCTGCAAAGAATGATCATCGAACGCCTACAAGTAGAGTGGGGGCAGCGACGTGGCATTACTGTTGATGACATATCGCTAGATCAGGCCATGCGCAACCTGGCACAACGCAATCAACTTGATCTTGACCAATTCCGTAGTGCATTACTTCAGCAAGGTATTGATTACGTTGCTTTTCGCGATCAAGTACGCACTGAGATGACCATCGGACAAGTAGTAAGACGTGCTGTAGAGTCCAACATTCAAGTATCTCCCAGTGAGATTGATGCACTATTAGAAAGCCAGCAAGGCTCTCTAAATACCAATGCAGAATATAGAATCGCACATATATTAATTCAGCTTCCTCAGGATCCCACACCAAGCGATATTGAAACTGCTAAAACAAAAATTGAAACTATCCATAAGCGCGCTATAGAAGGAGAAAGCTTTACTCAACTGGCCATAGCGAACTCTCAAGCTCAAGATGCATTAGAGGGAGGAGATCTAGGTTGGCGCAATAAAAATCAACTCTCTAATGTATTTTCTCGTCAACTCGCTAACATGAAACCTGGCGACATCAGCGAAACATTACGTAGCAGCAGCGGATTCCATATTTTTAGAATACTGGATATGCGCGGCAATGATAAAGTGATGGTTCAGCAAGTTCTGCCTCGCCATATTTTAATTCGCACCAATGCTGTACGCACAGACCAACAAATCAGACAAGACTTAGTTTCGCTTCGCTCACGTATAATTAATGGCGAAGATTTTTCTGAACTTGCACGCGCACACTCAGAAGACCCAGGAAGTGCCTCCAAAGGTGGGGAATTAGGATGGACTGCACCTAGCTCGTTCGCACCAGCATTTAGAGAAGTAACAGAAACAATTCCTCTGAATGAAGTTAGCGAACCATTCAAAAGCCACTTTGGTTGGCACATCCTACAAGTAACGGATAGACGCGAGCATGATAACTCTGATGAAGCACGCCGTAGCCAAGCACGTGATTTTATACGCCAACGCAAATTAAGCGAAGAAACTGAGTTATGGTTACGCCAGCTACGCGATGAAAGTTACGTAGAAAACAGGCTCATCTCAGGTTCTCAATAATCAGCATAAACTCATACTTGAATGAGTACTCAACCTCTCGCAATCACAGCTGGGGAACCTGCTGGCATCGGTTTTGATATTATTCTTCAATCAGCGACCAGCTTAGCTGACTGCGTTGTTATTGCTGATGCACAAGAGCTTTTAAGACGTGCACAACTTTTAGATATTGATATCGAACTATGTGAACACCCCCCTACAACTTCTAAGCAATTAAGAGTTAAACATCTACCGGTTGCGAAAAAAGTCGAGTGCGGAGAACTCAATGCCAACAACTCACAATATGTTTTATCCTGCTTAGATGAAGCATTACGGGGAATAGGTACTGGCGAATATTCAGCGATGGTAACAGCGCCCTTACATAAAGGCGTGATCAATGATGCCGGCATTCCCTTTACTGGCCATACAGAATATCTAGCAGAACACACCCATTCTGAAGTCGTCATGTTACTAGTGGCTGACCAAGTTCGAGTAGCTCTGGCTACAACGCACCTTCCTCTGTACCAAGTACCGCCAGCAATTACACCTGAATTACTGACAAAAGTATCAACTATCTTGCATCAAGATTTAATCAGTAAATTTGGAATTGAGAATCCACGTATTGGTGTGTGTGGCCTCAATCCACATGCAGGCGAACAAGGGCACTTGGGCAGAGAAGAAATTGAAATTATTCAACCCACTCTAGAAAAACTAAAACAGTCAGGCATCAATGTCACTGGCCCATTTCCGGCAGATACTATCTTTACACCAAAGCAGCTACAATTAGTGGATGCCGTGTTAGCTATGTTCCACGATCAAGGGCTCCCCACCCTGAAACACATAGGTTTTGGCAATGCAGTGAACACTACTCTAGGGTTGCCAATTGTGCGCACTTCAGTAGACCATGGCACTGCGCTTGATCTTGCCGGAAGCGGGGAAAGTGATGCAGGCAGTTTGCTTGCGGCAGTAGAATTAGCGCGCGTACAAGTTAATAGTAAAAAATAATAAAACAAGCAGGATTAAAGTGATCAAACCAGTTCCTACTATTAAATTACTTTCAATGAGTTTTATTCTAAGCATATCTATCTCTTGCTCAGATAACCAAGCGCCTTCTGTAAGAGATTTCGAACAAAAAGCTTCTTTACAAATCAAACTACTGGCAACTAGCTTGAAAAAGCAACTCATTGCTTCCATGCAGTTAGGTGGACCGGTTGCTGCCATTGAAACATGCAAAATCAAAGCGCCAGAAATAACAAATCACCTCAACAGCTCAGATACATTGAAAATCAAACGCACCAGTCTGCGCTTACGCAACCCCAATAATTCAGCTGATGACTGGGAGCAACAAGTGCTCACAAATTTTGAACAGCAATTTTCATCAGGTACGCCAATACAAGAATTAGTCTACAGCGAAAAAATCACCAAAGGTGATCAAACAACCTTAAGAATGATGCGCGCAATCCCTATGCAAGCAGTTTGCCTGACTTGCCATGGTGACAGACAAACGATGAGTGAAGGCGTTATTCATTCATTACAAAAAGACTATCCAAATGATCTTGCAACCGAATTCTCTATAGGAGATATTCGCGGTGCATTTTCTGTATCACAAACCTTCAGCAATTAAGGAATCACTCATGAGCGAATTACCTCAGGCCTTCTTGAACGCATGGGAACAACGTGAACCCCGCATGATTTTTACTACCGTTAGTAGTTCTGGAGAACCAAATTCCGTATGGGTTTTATGTGTCAACAAGCTAAATGATAAAAGAATCTTGATAGCTAATAATTTTTTCAGCAAAACACTAGAAAATATTCACGCTAACAGCCGGGGGGCCCTATTAATGATCGCGCTAGAAAGAGAGGCTTATCAAATCAAGGGGTCGCTTGAGTATCACACGGATGGACCTGTATATACCGACATGAAAGCCTGGCTAGATCCTAAATTCGCTGGTGTTGGCGCCGTAATTTTAAACATTGAGTCTATTTATTATGGTGCAGAAAAAATTGCCTAGCACTATGAAAATACTTTTAACTTTTAGCTTATGCTTATTATGTGGTTTCAGTATTGCTATTGCTGCTGATAGCGACTCACCCATCACAAGAACTATAGAATTGACATCTAGCAATGACTTTACAATATTAAATGGCAACAGAACGTTTATCATTCGACCGTTAAAACAAAAATTACGCTCCATAGAAAACTTAAAAGATACAGAAGCTGTTGGCATTACCTACTTAGGCAACTTAACCTTATCAGAGAGCACCACACCACTAAGCGCATTACGAGAGCTATCTGTGCAAATCTCAAATGGTCTAAACATCGATTTAGCACTAATTACTGATTCAACTACCTCGCAATCGCTACAGCCCCATGAAATGCTGTTACTATACCATCCTCAACTAGTCATAACCTTAGCATTAACTAAAGTTGAAAACAGCGACCAATACACACTAATTGGCACCTACGCTCACAATACTGGAACACTGGCAGTAACTGATGCAGAATAATTTTCACCCCATTTAATGTATGGCGTTATTATCATCTCAAGGGTAAATTCTATCTTCACAACTCTACTATCTCAACATCTAAAATAACAATAAAAAGCTATGCCAGCACAACTTAGATTAACAAACCAATAACACTTATATGCATCGCGCACGCAAGCGGTTCGGTCAAAATTTTTTAGTCGACCCAAGCATTATTCAATCCCTTGTTTCTGCTATCGCACCAAAAAATGCAGACCATATATTAGAGATCGGTCCTGGCCTAGGCGCACTTACTAAACCTTTACTTACGAAAGTCGACCATCTAGAAGTCGTTGAATTAGATCGCGATTTGATACAACAACTCCAACAGCTAAATTCTGCTGATAAGACAATCGTAGTTCATCAGCACGATGCATTGGAGTTTGATTTTTCTAGCCCAAACAAACCGCGACGCATTGTTGGCAATCTCCCATATAACATTTCTACACCACTTATTTTTCACTTGTTAGACCAATTGCCCTTGATTGTTGATATGCACTTTATGTTGCAAAAAGAAGTGGTCGACAAAATGTGTGCTCCTAGTGGTAGTAGAAGTTTTGGTAGACTATCAGCAATGGTGCAATCAAAATGTATGACACAACAACTTATAGAAGTCCCTGCTAAAAGTTTTTCACCAGCACCTAAAGTGACGTCTGCCTTTGTTCGCCTAACGCCACATGGTCAACGTCTTGTTGCACCCGAACTAGAAGCAGCATTTAAAACCATTGTTCAGCATTGTTACTCCCAACCACGCAAAACGCTTACTAACAACTTGAAAAAATTATTCAGCAATGATGAGATTGTGGCAATTGGTATCGACCCATCGATAAGACCTCAGCAACTCACGCTAAACAACCTGCTGGCATTAGCCAAAATCTACCAGGAATAACCCATGCACTCCCTTATAGATTTTCAATAAACATCAAAGATATTTTGATTCAGCTACGGCATAATAGAGACATGGAAGATTTGGCCCCCTATAACATTAAAGTTAGTGTTGATACTACTTACCTAGAATCTCAATCAGATACGACTGGTGATCGCTACGCTACGTGTTCGCATACACTGTAACCATTCAAAATAATGGTGATGTGCTCGCCAAACTGTTGACTCGGCATTGGGTGATTACGGATTCAAACAGCAAAACTCAAGAAGTTCGTGGCGAAGGTGTTGTCGGAGAACAACCTCACCTAAAGCCAGGGGAGGGTTTTCAATATACCAGTGGCACTATGTTGGAAACACCTGTCGGCACTATGCATGGTAGCTATCAAATGAAAGCAGATGACGGCACTAAGTTTGACGCAGAAATAGAGTTATTTACCTTATCCGCCCCACGCGTGCTACATTAGAGTTCTAATTTTCAAAGCAAGCTTTCTACCTGCCTATGGCTGTCTATGCAATTGGTGACATTCAAGGTTGTTTCAGCGAACTTGAACAACTACTAGATAAAATTAACTTTGATGCTAGCGCAGACCAGCTTTGGTTAGTTGGTGATCTAGTCAACCGCGGGCCACAATCTTTAGAAACCATTCAGTTTGTTCGCGCATTAGGTGATTCAGCCAAATGCGTTTTAGGCAACCACGACATCCATTTGATAGCATGCTATGCTGGCATACAAAATTGCAAACCCAAGAGTTCTCTAAATAAAATTTTGCACCATCAACAAGCAGATGAAATTATTAATTGGTTACGCCACCGGCCATTATTGCATTACGACTCAAGATTAAATTGGTTAATGGTTCACGCCGGACTTATTCCACAGTGGGATCTAGTCACTGCACAAAAATGTGCCAGCGAAGTAGAAGCACAATTAACAAGCGAAAAATATATAGAATTTCTTAAACATGCTTACGGTAACATTCCAAACCAGTGGAACGCAGAATTATCTGACCAAGATCGTTGGCGAGTAATCTTAAATTCATTTACTCGTCTGCGCTTATGCGATCAGCAAGGCAGAATGGATTTTGGTTACAAGGGTCCATTAGGCACGCAAGAGAAACATTTATTCGCCTGGTTTGATGTCCCCAGAAAATCTGAAAATCTAAATATAATCTTCGGACATTGGTCTGCGCTAGGATTAAAGCAAACTCATAACCTTTTGGGGTTAGATACTGGCTGTTTGTGGGGAAGCCAGCTAACTGCTGCACGCATAGACACCGAACAGATTGTGTTGCACCAAATTGACTGCAGCGCAAAAGTGAACATTACTGACGGCGGCTAAAGACTTTAAAAATCATATTATACTGATTCTTTTCATCGGCCCGATATGCTTGTTCTTGCACAAGACTCCATTCGCTTAAATCAATTTCTGGGAAGAATTGATCCCCTTCAACCTTTACATCAACATAGGTAATGTAAAGCTGTTCAGCAAGATTCATAGACTGTTGATATATATCTGCTCCTCCAATTACAAATAGTTTCTCTTCCTCGCTGGCTAACCGCAATCCAGATTCAAGACTTGTGACCACATCACAACCCTTGCAGACCAATTCGGGATCACGTGTGACAACAATATTTTGTCGGCCTGGCAGCGGTTTTATTTTTAGTGATTGATAAGTCTTTCTACCCATCAACACTGGCGAACCTAGCGTGGTCCGCTTGAAATACTTTAAATCCTCAGGACAGTACCAAGGAATATTATTCTTAGCACCGATGACGTTATCCTTCGCCACCGCAACAATAATTGCAACCTTTGTCATACTGCTACAGGTGCAGAAATATGAGGGTGTGATCGATAATTCTTCAGCTCAAAGTCTTCGTATTTGAAGTCAAAAATTGAACCTACCTTCCTCGTGACTTCGAGCAACGGTAAAGAAAAAGGCTCTCTTTGAAGTTGTAACTTAGCTTGCTCAATGTGATTCTTATACACATGCACGTCACCGAATGTATGGATGAATTCACCCACTTGCAAATCTGTAACATGAGCAATCATGGTTAACAGCAGCGCATAAGATGCTATATTAAATGGCACGCCTAAAAACACATCTGCACTACGCTGGTATAACTGACAGGAAAGTTTGCCTTGCGCCACATAAAATTGAAACATCGTATGACATGGCGGCAGTGCCATTTTGTCAATCTCTCCTACATTCCAAGAACTAATAATATGTCGACGCGAATAAGGGTTATTTTGTAATTGTTCAATTAAATTACTAAGCTGATCCACTGAGTTTCCGCTTGCGCTTGGCCATGCACGCCATTGCGCACCGTAGACGGGACCTAACTCCCCTTGTTCATCCGCCCACTCATTCCAAATACTGACACCTGCTTCTTGCAAAGATTTCACATTAGTCTCACCACGTATAAACCAAAGTAGTTCATGAATAATAGATTTCGTATGCAACTTCTTAGTTGTTAGCAAGGGAAACCCTGCGCTTAAATCGAATCGCATCTGGTAACCAAAAGTTGAAATTGTTCCTGTACCTGTTCTATCTTGTTGTTCCACACCATTTGTCAGCACATGATTTAGCAAAGTTAAATACTGTTTCATGCTTTTTTCTCAAGCAGGTTTTTTCTAGCCAGCCATAATAGTAAAAATCCTGCCGCAATCATTGGCATACTAAGAAGCTGACCCATCGTCAGCCATTCAAATGCAATAAAACCTAAATGCTCATCAGGCTGACGAGCAAATTCAGCAATAAAACGAAATGCACCATACAAAATTAGAAACCATCCTGATACAGAGCCGGTTGCACGCGGCTTTGTAGAATAAACCCATAAAATAATAAACATCACCACACCTTCCAGCATCGCTTGATATAGCTGTGATGGATGACGTGCTAGATTATCTACCTGCGGAAAAATCATCCCCCATGACGTATCAGTTGGCCGCCCCCATAACTCGCCATTAATAAAATTACCTATCCTGCCAAATCCCAACCCCAGCGGCACTAGAGGTGCAATAAAATCACCTAAACGAAAAAAGCCCCAAGCTCTTTTTTTCTGATATAGCCATATGGAAATGAGCACACCTATTAATCCACCATGAAAACTCATTCCTCCCTGCCAAATTTTAAATAGGTAAAGAGGATTCGCTAGAAAGTGATCGAAGTTATAAAAGATTACTGAGCCCACTCGACCACCAATAATCACACCCAATACGGCGTAAAATAGAAAATCACTGACTTGATCGGGATGAATAAAACTTGCGGATTTGCCTGCCCGTTTAATGCCCAAACACCAGAACGCGGCAAAGCCGCACAGATACATTAGTCCATACCATCGCACTGCGAGAGGACCAAGTTGAAAAATAATTGGGTCAAATTGAGGGTGTACTAGCATAGCGCGAATATTAACATGCTCGAATTAATATGTTTTAGTCGTATACATCTTTGCCACTAGATACAATAATTTCTCAGCCAGTTATAGTAAAAATAAAAAATATAGAGCATGACAATGTCTAAAAATCATCTAATCAGCGAGACCAGTCCTTATTTATTACAGCATGCTGATAATCCAGTGGAATGGTATCCGTGGGGTCCCGAGGCACTGCAAAAAGCTCGACTAGAAAACAAGCCTATTTTGTTATCGATAGGTTATTCCGCATGCCATTGGTGCCATGTCATGGCGCATGAGTCTTTCGAAGATGAACAAACTGCAACAATTATGAATGAGCTGTTTATTAACATCAAAGTTGATCGCGAAGAACGCCCAGACATAGATAAAATTTACCAGACAGCTCAATTTTTACTCACGCAAGGCACTGGCGGCTGGCCATTAACCATGTTCCTGACGCCTGATGATCATATCCCTTTTTTTGGTGGGACATATTTCCCCCATCAAACACGTCACGGTTTACCAGCGTTCAAAGATTTATTACAGCATATTGCCAAAGTATATAAAGATAAATCAATTGAAATTGCCAAACAGAATCAATCTTTACAAGAGGTATTGAAAAACATATATCAATCCACTTATGCACCAGTATCTTTAAATAACAATATTTTAAAAACAGCTAAAGATCAGCTACTCAACACATTCGATGGCCAGCATGGTGGATTTGGTAAAGCACCCAAATTTCCACACCCAAGCAACATCGAATTTCTATTGCGCTACTGGCACATTAGCAAGCAGCTAGACAAAGAGGATACAAAAGCATTGCATCCTGCTGTGTATACTTTAGACAAAATGGCAAGTGGTGGATTGTTTGATCATGTCAGTGGTGGATTTTGCCGTTACTCTGTTGACGATTATTGGATGATTCCTCATTTTGAAAAAATGCTTTACGACAATGGCCCGCTGCTATGGCTATACAGCCAAGCATTCCAATCAACTAATCAAGATCATTTTAAAACGACTGCAATAGAAACAGCCAAGTGGGTAATGCGTGACATGCAATCTCCCCAAGGTGGTTATTACTCTTCATTTGATGCCGATTCTGAAGGCGTAGAAGGGAAGTTTTATGTATGGGAACAACAACAATTAGAATCTTTATTAACTGAACAGGAATATGCCATCGTCAATCTTCGCTTTGGTATTGATCGCGGTCCAAACTTTGAAGATAAATTTCATTTGCACGAATTTGTCAGCCTGGCAGAATGCGCACAAGAGTTGTCTTTAGACGACACTGAATGCGCCACATTATGGCAACAAGCACGAAAAAAATTATATGCACATAGAATAACGCGAGTAGCCCCTGCTAGAGATGACAAAATCCTCACCAGTTGGAATGCACTAATGGTAAAAGGCATGTTGACAGCCAGTCGCACGTTTGCAAATGAAGAATATTTCGTTTCCGCACAACGCGCTCTGCAATTCATACGCGCTAATATGTATCAGCAAGGTCGTTTATTTGCTACCTATAAAGATGGAAAAGCGCATCTCAATGCATACTTAGATGACTACGCTTTTTTACTTGATGCCATCATTGAGTATTTGCAAACACACTGGGACGGTGACTACTTACAACTTGCGATTGAACTTGCAGAAGTATTATTAACCCAATTTGAAGACACAGAACATGGCGGTTTTTATTTTACCACCAATGACCATGAGCCACTCATACAAAGACCTAAAGTAACCTCTGACGAAGCCACACCCTCAGGTAATGGTATTGCTGCTTATGCATTACTTAGACTCGGTTATTTACTCTCAGAACCGAGATATCTGGAAGCCGCAGAACGTACAGTTAAATATGCAAGCCAACAAATTAGCAGTACGCCTATGGCTCATGCTTCTTTGTTACGTTGCTGTGAAGAAATTAACAATCCGCCAATAACGATTATTATTCGAGGCAGAGGCAACGGTGACGAGTTGAAACAATGGCAACAAACCTGCCAGCAACAATTCAACCCTCAAAGAATGACATTTACTATTCCGAACGGTGCGGAAAACTTACCTGTAGCACTGCAAAGTAAATTTTCTACTAATAGAGAAACGTTGGCATACATATGCCAAGGGACAAGTTGCCAAGCGCCAATCAATCACATTACGCAATTGAGCAAAGCGCTAAACAACAGTGACTATTCAAACGACAAATCAACCTAGTGCTTTTAATGCGGCGCCGTAATCAGGTTCATCAGCGATTTCACCAACAAGCTGTGTATAGATGACATCATTGTCAGCATCTAACACTACTACCGCACGTGCAGTAATCCCTGCAAGCGGCCCATCTTGTATTAACACGCCATAATCATTTGCAAAACTTTGATTTCGCATCATCGATAATGTAACAACATTTTCAATATTCTCGCTGGTGCAGAATCTTGACATAGCAAATGGAAGATCTGCTGCAACAATCAGTACTACCACGTCATTCCTATCTGCCGCAAAATCTCCAAACTTTTTTGTTGAAGTCGCGCATACTGGTGTGTCCAAACTTGGAACGATATTAATCAATTTTTTCTTACCAACAAAATCATCTAAATTTACATTATTAAGATCTTTGTCGACTAGCTGGAAGTCAGGCGCTTTTACTCCAATCGCTGGCAAATCCCCATTAGTATGAATTTCATTTCCTTGTAGTGTAACTGTTGCCATTTACTCCTCCAAAATTTTATTAATAAAACTTATATTTATTCAGCGTTATTTAACTGCTGGTTATTATACTCATCCAGCGTCATTTTACCTTGAATTACATGACCCTCATCTACTTTAATTTTTACAATCCAACCTTTTTCGTAGGGAGATTCATTGATCAATTCAGGCTCATCAACCAATTGATTATTCACTTCTATAATTGCCCCCACCACTGGACAAATAACATCCGATGCTGACTTTACTGATTCAATCACCAAACACGCTTCTCCAGCCTGCGTGCTCACCCCTAATTTAGGCAGGTCCACAAATACAATATCGCCCAACTGTTGTTGAGCAAAATCAGTAACCCCCAGAATGAATTCGTTTCCATTTTGCGGTTGTAGCCATACATGGCTTTGTGTATAGATTCTATCTGGCATACTCGGACTCATAATTTAAGCTAGGTGGTTTTGTCATCTATCCAGCAAGCAATGATATAATACAAGTCACCTATAACTGAACTAGAAACTATGCGTATTTTCAACCTTTTTAGCTTATGCATTGTATTTGCTTTGTCACTCTCAGCCTGTAGACAGCAGCCAGTAGAACCTCTACAGATAAACGATGCTTGGATTCGCGAAGCACCTCCAGGCGCCTCTGCCATGGCGGGCTATATGCGCATCACTAATAATGCTGAAAATAATATAATTCTACACAGTGCTAGCAGCCCCGCTTTCAAGGCAATTGAATTCCATCGCAGCATCGAAAAAGATGGCGTGTATAAAATGGAGCCTCATTTACACCTGCATATCGCCTCCAACACTACTATTGAATTGAAGCCTGGCGACTATCACTTGATGATGTTTAATCCTACCAATACACTCAAAGAAGGCGACACTGCCGTGGTAAAATTATTCTTTAGTGATAAACAAGTTGTCAGTACCACTATTCCAGTAAAAAAAGCCTAGTACTGATTGATAGACCTCGATCATTGTTAAATCCTCATGCATGACGACCAAGGCATTTTAACTACTGCCATTCAATTAATATTCACGCTTGAACCTGAACTTGTCGAGATTGTACTCTTATCCCTCAAGGTCAGTATCACCGCAGTGATTATGGCAACCCTAATATCAATCCCGCTTGGCACTCTGCTTGGCACGTATCGTTTTAGAAGCCGCGACTTCATCACTGGCATTATCAATGCGCTAATGGGGTTACCGCCAGTAGTGGTAGGATTGGCTTTCTATCTTTTACTATCTCGCTCCGGCCCACTTGGCAATCTAGAACTTCTATTTACCTCAAGCGCAATGATACTTGCTCAATGCATATTAATTACACCCATTATTATCTCTTTAACCCAGCAATCTATAGAAGACCTATTCAAGCAACATGAGTTACAGTTCAAAGCGCTGGGCGCACCCACCTTACTAACTTTACGACCATTATTACGTGATGCTCGCACTAGTTTATTCACCGCCGTACTCGCAGGTTTTGGCCGTGCTTCTGCGGAAGTAGGTGCAGTATTAATTGTTGGTGGCAATATAAATCATCTGACACGTGTAATGACAACCACCATTGCTTTAGAAACCAGCAAGGGTAATTTAGAGCTAGCAATGGCACTGGGAATTATTCTGTTAATAATCTCATTCACCATCACCAGCTTGATGATTGTTGTTCGCAAGACTCAATCAGTCTAAATTATCTAAATATTAAAATGCAAACCAACCATCACTCTCTCCCGCTGCTACTGGAAGATGTGGCTTATGAAGTAGACGGTTTGGAATTAATTAAAGACACTAACCTCAAAATCAACTCTGCTGGTTCAACGATTATTTTGGGACATAACGGGTCAGGCAAAAGCCTACTATTAAAACTACTACATGGGGTAATCACACCTAGCTCTGGACAAATCACTTGGAACAAAAATATTCCTGCCACCAACCAATATTGGCGCACTTTTTTACTACAGCGCCCGACATTCTTTAAGCAAACAGTACATTACAACATTGAATTTGTTCTGCGCATCGCGCAAATCCCCACCAATGAACACAAAACACGCTGCCAGCAAGCATTAGAAATATGCGGCCTAACAAATATAAGCCATCAATATACACATTCTTTATCAGGAGGTGAACTGCAAAAACTTTCTTTAGCTAGAGCATGGGTTCTTAAACCCACTGTGGTTTTATTAGATGAACCCACCGTCGCACTAGACCCACCTTCCGTAATTGGATTTGAAAACATTATTCGACAGTTCAAACAATCAGGCACAAAAGTCATTATGACTACACATGATTTAGCTCAAGCGAAAAGACTTGCGGATGAAATTGTATTTATTGATGCGGGCAAAGTAATTGAACAGTCACCAGCAGAAAAATTCTTCTCCAGACCTCGGTCCAATCAAGCGCAAAATTTTATTAGCGGCGAACTAATTTAACTTTTACGCTTAAGAGACAACGATAGTCGCTGCTTAGTCTGTACGCGCTGTTACTTCCAACAGATGATAACCAAACTGGGTTTTCACTGGGCCTTGAACTTCATTTAGAGGCGCGCTGAAAACAACTTGGTCAAATTCTTTGACCATCATTCCAGGGCCAAACTCTCCAAGATCGCCGCCAGATGAACCTGAAGGGCATTTTGAATACTCCTTAGCAACATCACCAAAGTCTGTTCCATAGGTGATTTGATCTTTATAATTCAGTACATTTTTCTTCGCTATCCACCAAAATATGTCGTGCTGTTGCTTTTGCCATAATGATTTCCTGATTAATTTAAGGGAATTATATACTTAAATAAGCTAGGATGTGTTCTGGTCTAATGATTTTAGACACTCTTAAAAGAGGCAATAACCACGTCACTTATCGAGGTGTCAAGGCGTTCAAAGGAGAATTGGTTTAATGCCTATGCCCGTTTCTCAGCTTTCCTACGATACTAGCACTCCGCCTGTTATTGCCCATGGTTTTTCTTATGATGATGAGCAAGTTGGTGAGATTTTGTCTAGGCAGGTTAAGGAAATCCTTCAGGATACAGCGGGCAATGATGAGTTGCAGGGGCTGTTGGATAGCGTCTTTAATACAGAGTTTGAGCAAGAAGGGCTTAGCGGGTTGCTGGCAGATGAAACGGTTCCCAATAATTGGCGTGTGGGTGAGGCCATTGCCGAAACTTTCGTGGTCGATAAGGGGGATTGTGTTTTTCCTTGGTCCACTGGGCGTGATCTTAAGAATCCGAATGCCAGTCCAGCGGGTTGTGATCTGACTGGCTTTCAGCCCGTGGATGACGAGGAGCTTCCCTACCGTTTTGCCTTTGGTGAAGTTAAAACCTCTGAACATAACCAGTCGCCGCCCAGTGTTATGACTAGCTTAGGTAGTCAGCTCCATGGATTACGTGACAATCGTAAAGTGAAAGATGCACTTTGCCGGTATTTAGGCCATCATGCCGCACGAGCAGACTGGGAGCCTATGTTTAAAAGTGCCGCAAAGCGTTATTTAAGTTCCAATACAACGGATGTCGCGGTTTATGGCGTTTTGGTGCGCGATATTGCACCAAACGCTTTGGACATTTCTGGGTGTGCAAAGGCGTTGGCGGCGAATTACCCAGATCGCACCGATATTGAAATATACGCTTTGTATATTCCTCTTAACGCTATCAGTACACTGTCTGATCGTGCTCAAGCCGTCATACGGGAGGCATCATGACACTTTCGCAAGAGCACTTAAAACAGATTGATCAGCATTGGGCTGTGCAGTCTATTAACGATGAGCTTCGTGTGCAGGCTATGGAAATGGCTGAACTACGCTTGGTTGATGTTGCCTTAGATAACTTACTTGAGCCTCCTCAAGCTGAGTTTGATACCGATTTACTGGAGCGGGTAGCGACGGCATACGAATTAGCGGCTATCGAAGGCCTTGGTGCATTGCTGCATCCAGCCACCAATCAAGGAAATAAGGACCTCCGTGAACTGACACAAGCAAGAACTTACCGAGCTTTTGGTTTTTTCCGCGTATTACCCATACCCAATGACAATAAGGCAAGGCTATTTCACGTACTGCATGTTGCAGGACTGGCTTACTGTGGCGACTGCTGGACTGATTTGCGTCGCTGGTTTGAAGAACAGCGCAGCGTTTTAGAAGTTCCGAGTGTAGCTGGTGCCTCTTGGGATAAGCGCTTGTTGTATCGGATTTTTGATTGCTGGCTGCGTCTGCTGCGTAAGAATCGTTGGGATGATCTTGATCAGGTTTCAGAGATAGTGCTTGGGCTTCGTAATGACCAGGCGAAGCATGAGAAAGCCCTTTTAGAGCAACCTCAGGGAGCTGAAGCTCAGAGTATCGCCATGCGCCTGGTAGCCCTCTACCACTGGGCGAAGGCAACTGAGCAGCTTGCTGTGTATATGCTTCAGGGGGAACCTGTAGCGATAAATGCTCATCTGGATCAGCACTTTGAGACGGCACAAAAAGCAGCTCAAGCATCTAAAGATCCGCAGCTAGAGATGATTTTGCGTTGGTTGCATGTCACCAGCCGAAAAATGGTCGCTGGGTCTTTGTGGTGGGTCGCCCACACGGTGAACTCCCGTGTGACAAACTTTGTTTCTCATGTCATCAAGCATAAGACATTTTTTGAATTGCTGCCGCCGCAAAGGGCAGCGCTCCAAGAGCAGGGCTTGTTGGACCAGGCAAGCAGAGCGGTGATTGTCGATCTGCCCACATCTGGCGGAAAGACGGCGCTTGCCCAGTTCCGTATGTTGCAAGCACTCAATCAGTTTGATCTGGATGATGGCTGGGTGGCCTATGTGGCCCCCACGCGAGCTCTGGTATCACAGATTACCCGACGTTTGCGAGAGGATTTTGGTCCACTTGGTATACAGGTAGAACCTTTAACCGGAGCCGTGGAAGTAGATGCCTTTGAAGAGGCGCTGTTAGGTGAGGCTTGTGCATTTCAGGTTCTGGTTGCGACACCTGAAAAACTTCAGTTGGTGATAAGAAATAAGCAAGTTGCTCGCCCTCTAGCTTTGGTGGTGATGGATGAGGCGCACAATATCGAAGACGAATCCCGGGGATTGAGAATTGAACTGTTGTTGGCCACGATTAAGCAAGAATCACCTCTGGCTAATTTTCTACTACTGATGCCTTTTGTTCCTAATGCCAATGATCTCGCCCAGTGGTTAGCCGCTGATCGTGGAAAGAGTATTAGTCTCGGTACTGCTGCCTGGCAACCGAATGAACGAATCGTGGGGCTTTTCGATATACAGAGGGGTGAAAAGCGCGGAGATTGGAATTTAACATTTGAGACACTCATTAACTACTCAAAAAACGATTCACCTTAAGGGGATTCATAGAGTTGACGGCAATCGGCCGTTGCAGCATCTGACTTATTCGAATGCTAAAGGACTGGCAACCCAGACTGTGGCAATGGCGAAGGTTTTCTCTAAGCGGGGAACCAGTATAGCCGTTGCTCAAAAGATCTCTGATGCTTGGAGCATTGCCCGTAAAGTGGCAGCAGATCTCGATCCCTATGTGCAAATCCATAATGACATACAGCTAGTTCAACGTTTCTTGGCTACTGAAATCAGCAAGGATTTTGAGCTGATTGACATGCTTTCAAAAGGTGTCGTGGTTCATCATGCTGGCCTACCAGCGGAAGCACTGTCGTTGATTGAATGGCTCACTGAGGCTGGACGTGTGCGGGTTATGTGCGCGACAACTACGATTGCACAAGGACTCAATTTTCCTGTTTCTTCGGTATTCCTGGCAACGAGAAAGTTTCCCTATGGCAAGGAGATGTCGCATAGGGCATTCTGGAACTTAGCCGGACGTGCCGGGCGAATTGGTCACGATAGTGTTGGTGTTGTCGGTATCGCAGCAGGATCTCAGCCTAACGAAATTCGCCAGTATGTCAATGGTGCTACTGTGGCACTGGTATCCCGACTTGAAGAAATGCTAAATGAATTGCAGGCCGCTGGCAACTTGGCAAATCTATCAGCCGTTATCAAGGAAGAGCAATGGACAGACTTTCGAAGTTATATCGCTCACCTGTGGAATGAGAAGCGCAATCTTGATGCAGTAATTGGAGAAGCAGAGCAGCTACTTCGAAACACATATGGGTTTGGTTCCCTTCGAGCAAAGGCGGATCAGGCTTCACAGGAAAAAGCCAATGCCTTGCTCGAAGCTACTAAAGGGTATGTTCGTAGGCTTGCCGAGCATCCGGAAAACGCTTCTCTTGCAGACGTAACAGGCTTTTCGCCAGAGGGTGTTCGCTCAATTTTATTAGACTTGAAAAACCTTGAGAACAAACTCATTCTTGCAGATTGGGAGTCGTCGAGTCTGTTTGGCGATCAAGCGCAATCCGTGCTGCCTACCCTTATGGGTATCATGATGCGTGTCCCTCAATTACAAGATGGATTGCGTGACATTAGCAAAGGCAATAGCCACCGCAAGCTAGCGGATATTACCCAGGCATGGGTAACTGGTAGTCCCATAGAATCCATTGCAAAAACCTATTTTGAAGGCAACACACTTACTGACCAAATCTCGAAGGCCTGTCGGGCAGTATACCGAGACTTGGCGAACAATGGTGCGTGGGGCCTTTCGGCGCTTAGCAAGATGCCCACTTCAGGACTCGAGTTCGAGAATATGACAGATGAGGCAAAGCGCAGGTTAAATAATCTGCCAGCTATGCTTTATCACGGTGTTCAAACTGAAGAAGCCGTCTTGATGCGCATGAACAGTGTGCCTAGAAGTATCGCCGAGCGTGCGGGAAAAGATTTCAGAGCGCAGACGGACGGTGGTGATGATGTGGCATTGTCCCCCCGTAAAGCAGGCGAGTATCTGAAAACTCTCACAACAGAAGACTGGGCAAAACTAAAGCCAGAGAAATCCGTATTGTCAGGAGAAGACTACCTGAAAGTCTGGAAAATGCTGTCTGGTTCCAATTAGTTTTTTAAAAAAATGGGGTTATATATTTTAATCCCATTTTTGGGACTTCTTTATAATGTAGAATTGTATTCTAGATATACATCGTCAGTTTATTTATACCTTGTTTCCAACAACAAATTACACCAGAAACATTAATCAGACAGACAGCTTTTTTTATTTAAACAAGGCAAGTCCTCTGGCTTTACTAATTTGTGTACATCTGGCTTTTCTGTTTTCCATTCCTCAAAACGCTTCTTTGCCTTTTTAGCAATGTTGTCTTCAGAAAAAGCCTCTTCAGGAACCCCGTACTCCAAGGCAATTAGTTTGACCGCTTCGGTGCTTAATCGCCGGTCAACCGCCTTGTCTAGAACCACGTCATAGTTCTTGTCAAGGGTGTCAAAACTCTCTTTCATGGAGTAAAATAACTCTCTCCATTTCAAGGCTACCTTTTTAACCGCATTCTCTTCCGCTTGCTGTGCCCTCTCCGCCATGATCTTCGCTTCATAACGGGCTTGCTTTTCTGCATTTATCCGATCAACATGGTCTTGCACTAAATTGTTTAGTGCAATGGATTCATACATCCCTTATGTCTGTAGAGTACACAAAAACATCTCCAATCTACTTATTAGATGACTATTAGTATAACAATATAACAGAAACAGGTAATACGGTAATACGGTAATACGGTAATACGATTATTGTATTGCCTATGCATTACCGGAGTGAAGCCCTCTTACATTTGCCACAGCCCCTGTATAGCCAGCAGTATTATTTTTTGCACCTGAATTATTTTGCATCAACTGCCGAAGCATCAACAGCTGCCCCTGGTGTGTGAGCGTCTGAAACTTGTTGAGTACCTGTTTTACCATCACCGCCCCCGCCACCTCCTGGTGGTCCTGGTGGGGGCTTTTTTGTGGGTTGAAGGGATTGGGAGGAACGAGAGGCGGGTAATACCATGGCAGTGGTACGATGATGAAGGGTCGCCCATATGCGAACCTTATAACTTGCGCAAAGTCGAGTGCTTATAGCAGAATTTGATCTGACAGTTAATCGTGGATTGGGAGTTGTCTAATGGACAAAAAACCTATGAAAGTTATTGCAGTGCTGCCGATAAGCCGTTAATAATCGGCGATATAAAAATTCAGTGTTACGTCTTAGAAGACGAAACACGGGTTTTGAGTCAACGGGGTATGACAGCAGGCATTGGCCTGAATCCGGATGCTGGCTTTAGAATGCCCCATTTCCTTGCCTCTCGTACTATAAAGCCCTTTGTTTCCAATGAGTTAATGCCGGCTTTGAAATACCCTATTTTGTTTCAAAACCCGTCTGGTGGGGGACACGTTTATGGCTACCCAGCGACCATCCTCCCGGAGATTTGCAAAGTAATTTTAAATACCCGACAAGCCGGGGCACTAAACAAACAACAGAAAACATTAGCAAATCGCTGTGAAGCCTTACATAAAATTCTCGACAAATTCCTGCGGAACGATCAAGCGAAGTGGGCAAAACGGCGTGAAGCGGCCTAGCGTTCTAGGTCGATATACCAACGATATAGTTTATGATCGGCTTGTACCCGGCGTACTCAATGAACTTAAACGGCTTAATCCCAAAATGCCAACCGGCCGACGGCGTGCAAAGCACCACCAATGGCTCACAGACGACATTGGCCATCCGTCCCTCCAAGCTCATCTAAATGGTGTCATAGCCCTTATGAGAGCCGCATCAAACTGGGAAAATTTCAAGCGTACCCTTCAGCGTGCTTTCCCTAAATTAAATGAGACCATACCGCTTTATTTTGACGATTAGCTTTACAATGACGGAAAAGTGACCTAAGCAACGATTGGATCTATTGCGCTTTGGGTATAACCTTAAAATAGGGTAATTAAGTTTTTTATAGCCTTTTTAGGTTTTTTAGGAAATTAAATACTTTCATCCCCAAAAAACCAAAATTAAGTGTAATATGTCTGGAAAGTAAATGACAAACTGAAGTGTACTGAGTTTAAAGGATACCGAAAGTAAGAGACAATATCTTAGGAGTTATTCGATGACTCAACGCAAGATCTACACAAAAGAATTTAAGCTAGAAGCGGTTCGTTTATTAACGCAAAGTGACTGTCCGACCACGGAGTTAGCCTTGGCACTTGGGGTGAAACGGAGTCTGCTCTATTGATGGCAGCAACCATTTCAAACACTAAGGGCGAATGAGATTCTAAAAAAGGCCGCCGCATACTTTGCCAAAGACCTCAAGTGAAGTATGCGTATATCAAAGAATGTCGTCCCCTTCATTCTGTAGCAGCTCTGTGTCGCGCTTTGTGCGTGTCTGAAAGTGGTTATTATGCTTGGTTAAATAGCGCACCTAGCCCTCGTCAACAAACGTCAATCGAAACAGTGTTATGGCATTCTTAAGTGTTGGAAACAGTTAATGCAGGAAGGGATTAGTGGTGGGCGTGATCGCGTCGCTCGTCTTCGACGACAACAGGCTATTGATGCAAAACGAAGAAAACGCTTTGTGGTGACGACACGATCTAAACATCGCGACTGGATTGCGCCGAACCGACTGAAACGCAACTTTACGGTCACTCAGCCGAATCAAGTATGGGTAGGCGATGTAACGTTTGTTGCAACCCGTCAAGGTTGGTTGTATGTAGCGGTGCTGGTTGATCTGTACCGCCGCAAAGTGGTGGGTTGGTCCCTGTCGAAGAACAATAATGGCCCGTTGGTGGAAGATGCGCTAAAGATGGCAATCACGCATCGAAAGCCAAAATCTGGATTGATTCATCATACAGATCGTGGTGCCACCTATGCTATGCAGTCGTATCGGAACCTAGTAGAGCAGCAGGGCATGATCTCCAGTATGAGTCGCAAAAAAGACTGCTGGGATAATGCGGTGGCAGAAAGCTTCTTCGCTAATTTAAAAAATGAACTAACATACTACCAAACATACAACACACGAGAGGAGGCGCAATCCGCGATCTTTGAATATATGGAGATCTTTTATAACCGACAGCGGTTATATCAAACTCTCAACTACCAAACACCTGAACAACATGAATTGATGTATCATGCTGCTTAATTTAATCATCCTTTTTTCTCAGTATACTTCATACAGCAGTAAAAATGCTGAACTATATCCTATTAATTCAGGCTCATTATGGTTTAGTTAATTTAGAAAACCCTGCGCCAAATCAAGAAATTTTCTTTAATGGAAGTGATGATAAAGTGCCCGTTGGTGTGCCTTATAAATACTTTAAAAGCCTTATTGCAGCTTGTAAAAAGGATTTAGTTAAAACTAACTATACAACGTATTCAGCACGTACAACTTTCATAAATAACATGCTTCATGCTGAAAACTCAGTTTTTGATATTGCTCGTTACTGTGGTACTAGTGTTCAAACAATTCAAGATCATTACGCTTCTAAGTTCGATAATAAGAAATCAGATATAAGGATTTTGAAGAAGAAAAGCGAATCAGAGAGTGTAGGGGCGTAAAAAAGCCCCTTACGGGGCTTAGAGGCAATTCTTTAGGTGTATTAGTTCCGACTAAACTTAACACATTTAAAAGCAAGGCTTCGATATAACCTGACAGTACCTTTAGTGCCAAGAACAGACATTTTTGATTTCTGCATGCAAGAGCTATAGGCTAGCCACAACATAGCCAATAGCAACACCCGCTATAGCCCATGCCCACGCTAAACTGTTCTTGTTGTGGATCTTTACAAGCACCTGAGCAATGGCTTCCAGCTCAGATTTAAGATAATCAATCGTATTTTTAGATTCTTCATCGTTAGAGTAGTCTTCTCTAGTCCAGTCATCCTTAAACCACTCAGGGTGCTTACTTGCCCAGTGCTCACATTGAGCATTGAAGTCATTTGGCAGGTCCATCCTATGGTGCTCGTCAGGCGCATCCCAACATGCTTTCTTCAGTGCATTCCGTGTAGATTCGTCGACAAACATGTGCTTGTTCAACAAGGCCTCCATGACGAACTCTTCGCCATCCTTGTCAAAGCCATCTTTAATATCGTCAGGCTTTGGATACCGAAGGTTCCTATAGTAGGCTTGGCGTAGCGCAAGGTCGTCGCTATCTTTCAGGGCTTTAAATTCATGACTCCAACTGGGAATCAGGTTTGCGAGGTATGAACGAGCCCTCGCAAACTCATCAGCATTTTCGTGGTCTGGCTCAGTGCGCCATTTTTCAATGACCGCTTGCACATCCATGTCGTGAGGCTCTTCTGCAACAAGTTTAGCGCCTAGAGAAAACAGAATGTTTGCAGCCAAACGTGTCTGTGGGAATTTGTCATAAAGCCACCAAGCAGAGGTGAACACCAAACTATATTGATACTCAGCCCACCCGTCCATCCAGATACTATCATAAGGGCTAGAGAGTCTGTCGTTTAAAGACGCAAAGCCGCATAGGAGCATCCACTTTTCATCATCTAGTGAGTCATAGGGCACTTCTCTCTCAAATAACTGTACTAGGGAATCGTCTGGGAGAAAGCTGTTTGAAAATAACTCTTTGAGATTATCTTCGTTCCATTCTGTGAGTATTTCGGGGAGCAGCTCAATAATCCAACTCCTACCTGGTAAGCCAGGGCTTATCGTTGAGCCAGACAGAACCGCCCGCTTGATTACCTCATTACCTTCCTCATAAAGCTTTTTACCAACCCGCAAATCAGAACCATATAATGCTAGCCCAAGATTAATTACTGGGTTGTTACGATCTAAGAGAGCATTTTCTAGCTCTTCACGATCCTCTTCTTGTTGCCTTTTCAATTGATTATTCTTGAGCCACTCAAACACTGACGTTGGATCAGAATGTTCGAGGAGGTATTTAGCAGCCCATTGCTTCATACTAATTCCTTTTAAAGTTCATATCTTTTGCATCGCATGGGAATATTACATATTCGAAGAATAAATGTCCGTTTTGGGTCGATAACGGCCCCTTAATCATCAACCTAGTCAATGCTCAGGCTTGCTCCTCACGACAGGCCGTTAAGTGCCATAAGCAGCCATTGAAATTATCAATGTAAATTATAAAACTAAGAGTTGTTACCCAGCCCCATATATTATTTACAAAAGGATTTATAGCCGCTTGATAAGGTGGCTACGTTGCGGCGTTACTCCTGTAGGACCAAATATCTCCGTATTAGCCCCTATATACCCCGCTGCCGCTCCCGGCAGCCCACCAACAACCGCTGCTTTTAAATCCCCTCCACTTCCCACAAATCCTCCTGCAAATCCACCGGCCGCACCAGCTATTACCTTCGCTTTAACTAAACTCGCACCCGCTGCAAGGCTACTATTCAACGCAAATTGATACGCTCCAATCCCCGCCGCAATCGCCAACGCCAACCTAACATACGGATTTTGTAGCGCACTACCGACTGCCCTGCCTATCCCCTTTATCGCTTTACTAATCCCCTTAAAGATCTTCTTAAAAAAGAATCCACTCGGGTCGGTTAATGTTAGCGGGTTGTTTACTACATAGCTATACCGGTTCAAACTCTGCAAGTTCTTCGGCTGCTGCACAAAGGGATCCGCGCTTAAGAATCTTCCTAAACTCGCATCGTATACACGCCCGTTCATGTGGATCAGACCCACTCCATCCAAGTGTTCGTGCCCGGTGTATCCGCGGGTAATGTTACTCGCGCGCAGTAATTCCCCTAATGCACTCCCCCAGTTCGCCATTCTGCGTTCACCAAAGGCGTGGAATGATAGGCGTTCGACTACTTCTCCATTTATGTCGGTGATGGTATCTACCGATCCTTGATGGTCTCGGTGTAAATACAGTAATTGCCCTACTTCCGCTTCGTCCGTATAACTCGCGGGTAGTGGCTGGTAGCTGGTAAAGCTTGCAATCACTTGTCCGCCTGCACGAATGTAGTGGACATGTTCTTCAGAAGTGTTGCTGTTTTCATAATGACCCCAGGAATCAAGGGTTATCGCAAAAAATAATCATTCTGGGGTCAATAAGTATATAATTCCCTAATTCAATAGTTGTTATTCTGCCGCTGGCGTTTCTTCGCTTGCTTCTTCCGTCACAGCCTCTTCAACAGGCTTTGGCTTGGGTGCTGGGATAGTCATAAGACCAGCATCTGCTAGAATTTTAGCCTTCTCATCACCGTTAATGTATTTCTTATCTCCGCCCTTGACGGCATAACGACCTGATTTTTTCTCGAAAATTTTGTTCTCGCCGACTGATTTAATTTCTTTCATATACTGTCCTGAATTTGTGGAATTTTAATAAATGGATATATCAATGGCCGCAGATTCTAACCGATTCTGCTTAAATGATTCTAGTTAACACTGCTATCTATAAGAATTATAGAGGCACTCCTAAGGCTCTACGCATAAACATAAGCTTTAGTGGTAGTATTTTATTGGTCATATTAACGCCGACTGAGCGAATTTGTTTGGCCAGTTGACGTTCTTCTCTAAACAAAGAATCAATCATTTCTAGTGAACGCTGCATTAGTACATTCTCACTCTTACGTGCACGCTCATATTGACGCAATACTCGCTTGCTACCCAGTGGTCGATCCGACTCCTGCAACAATTCACTTAGATATACGATATCTGCCAAACCCAGATTGAGCCCGAGACCCGCAAGCGGATGCACCACATGGGCTGCATCACCAATTAGCACAACTCTGTGATCAATATAGTGAGTTGCTTGTGCACCTAATAGCGGGAAAAATTTACGTTCAGAAGCCAGTGTTATATTACCTAGCTTATATTCAAACTCACTGCTCAATTGCTGATTAAATTCAGCATCATCTAAAGCCATTAACTGATGACATTTTTGCTCTGGGACACTCCAAACTACCGAACAAGTGTTATCTTCCAATGGTAGAAATGCCAACGGACCTTGTTCAGTAAAGCATTGCCATGCTGTTTGTTGATGATCTAATTCAGTTTTAACTGTGCACACCAACCCTAATTGTTGATAGTGGGTGCGCGTGCAATCAACCCCTATACATTCGCGTACTTTAGATTTCTGGCCATCCGCACCAATGACTAATTTCCCAGTTAAGCGGACACCATTATCTAATTCAACCAGCATTGATGAATCAGAAATAGAAGATAATTCATACAAAGCATTATTATGAAACTGAGTGATGTTGGGGCTTTTATTTATCGCATTATTTAATGCAGTAAGTAACACTTGGTTTTCAACAATTGCGCCTAACGATGGATGCGTAGTATCACTGGCTTTAAAATCAATTTGAGTATCGCTACCTTGCTCCCACACATACATAGCCTGATATGGGAAAGCTCGCATCATTCGCACATCTTCCCATACATTGATCTGCGACAATAACTCGATACTCGCAAGGTTAATTGCACTGACACGCAAACCATAGCCATCATCTTTTTGCCAGGGGCTATGCTGCGTATTATCGATAATCGCAATGCGATCAAACTGCTGACTCAACTTACATGCGGCAGCGATGCCGACTGCGCCACCTCCCGCGATGACGACATCAAAATCTGTCACCGTACTAACCATGCTCTTCCATCTCGTCGCGAGTATTCATGAAATGGCGCAATCCGAGATTACGCCTAAGCACTCCACGTTGCGCTGCTGGCAAACTACTAATCATGCGTATCCCAACACTGCGTAACATTTTAACCGGCCAAGCTTGATGAGCAAATAGTCGCGTCAATCCATCTGTAAGCTTAATCACATGATCACGATCCGGTGCACGCTTTTGCTCATATTCTTCAAGCATCGAATTAATATATTCAGGATTAAAGTCTATATCAACCAACATCTGAACCAGGGTATTCACATCTCGCAAACCAAGATTGAATCCTTGCGCAGCAACGGGATGAACTGTCTGGGCCGCATTCCCAATTAGCACGGCATGCGGTCGAGTAAGCTCATTACTTACAGTTAACGATAATGGATATGCAGCACGCTTACCGACTTCTATAAACCTCCCTAGACGATAGCCAAATGCTTTTTGCAAACTTTGCAAAAACATCTGGTCATTCATTTGCAAATAACTATCAACATTTGCTTCTGCTTGCGTCCATATCAATGCACAGCAATCATCTTGAATAGGTAACACTGCTAAAGGACCATGCTGGGTAAATCGCTCATAGGCAACATTCTGATGAGCTTTCTGCGTTCTCACATTCGTGATAATAGCTGACTGTTGATAGCTTTTATGCTCTGCATCGATTCCTAGTATTGAGCGAACTTTAGAGTTACCTCCATCAGAACCGACAAGTAGTGCCGTCGTAAAACCAACTTGCTCGCCATTATGATTTACACTTATCTCATAACCAGATGCATTGGCTTGCACACTATCAAGTGTCGCCGGGGATAATATTTTTATATTGCTCAGCTGAGCCACTTGCGCACTCAACTTTTCGATTAAGTGACGGTTCGGCACCATATAACCGATTGGCGAAATTCTATGTTGATTAGCATCGATACGCGCCGCACCAAAGTTTCCTTGCTCAGAAATATCTAATCTTTCTATCGGTGTTGCAGTGCTAGCAATTTCTTGCCAAACGCCTGCTTGCATAAATAATTTTTCAGAACTTCGCGTTAAACCTGTTGTTCGCAGATCTAGCACATTGGCATGTAAAGGGGCTGCTTGATTCTGCTCCAGCAATAACATAGAGCATGGGCATTTTGCCAACGCTACTGCCAGCGACATGCCGACTAAGCCGCCGCCTACAATGACGATATCGAAGGATGATTGTGTGCTTGTCATCACTTAGCTTATTTTTATTGTGCTGAAGACATGAGTGCTTCTATCGCATCTGCTTTTTTAACCAATGCTTGCGTTAGCACTTCGTTACCATTGCGTGTCACTCGCACGTCATCTTCAATTCGAATCCCGATATTCCAATATCGTTTTGGTACACCGCGAGATTTAGCAGGTATATATATCCCTGGCTCAACTGTTAGCACCATACCAGGCTCAAATAATCTCCACTGCTCTTCAATTTTATAGTCACCTACATCATGCACATCTAAACCCAACCAATGGCCTGTCCTATGCATATAAAATCGGCGATATTCACCATCTTTAATTAATTGAGATGGACGTCCTTTAAGTAAGCCCAACTTAACCATTCCTTTTGTTAACACTTTTACTGCCGCTTCATGCGGATCATTCCAATGATTACCCGGCTGCACTGCATCAATCGCGACCAACTGCGCATCTAATACTAAATTATACAATTCTAATTGTGCCTGGCTAAATTTGCCGTTAACAGGAAAGGTTCTGGTGATATCACTAGCATAACCTTGATACTCCGCACCCGCATCTATCAACAATAACTCACCATCATTTAACACATCTTTATTATCGGTGTAATGCAAAATGCACCCATTCTCACCTCCACCTACAATAGAAGGGTAAGCCGTATCACAACCTGCTTTTTTGAATTCGTATAACAACTCTGCCTCAACTTGATATTCATACATACCTGGTTGGCAACACTTCATAGCTCGACGATGACCTGCAACAGCTGCTTTTGCTGCTTTTTTCATGTTGGTAATTTCAGCACCTGACTTAAACAGACGTAATTCATGCAACAAATGTTCTAGTGCAATAAATTCATGTGGTGTATGCGAACCACCACGCCCTCTCTCGCGAATTTGATTCACCCAACCAATTACGCGGTGATCAAATTCTGCGTTTACACCCATGGTGTAAAACACACGCTCTCTCTGCTCTAAAATACCAGGAAGTATTTCGTCGATATCTCCAATCGGAAATGCATCATCAGCACCATATAAATCCATTGCCCCTTGCTGACCTGCGCGTCGACCATTCCATGTCTCCATCTCCATATCGCGTTCGCGACAGAACAGAATAAATTGAGCTTGCGCACGACCCGGAACCAATACTGCAACCGCTTCAGGCTCTATAAATCCGCTCAGATACATGAAGTCACTATCTTGGCGATAGTCAAATTCAACATCTCGATTACGTACCTTTACTCTAGATGCCGGAACAATAGCAATGGCATCATCGCCAATCATGCGCATTAAATTTTTTCTGCGTTTGGCGAATTCCTTATTCACTTATTGCAACTCCGTAGTCATTTTTATCGGCTGCAATTCTTCAACCACAAGCAATGCTGACATACGCACATATTCCAATAGTTCGTAGAAAGATACCTCTTCATCTTCTTTCTCCGGTATCCGCACCGTGTAGCTGCGAAATACGAGTAAAATCCAACAATATTTCGGATGTATCATTAGGTGATTTCGCTTGTGCTTTTAATCCAGCATTAGCTAAACCAAATAAGAACCCATCACACCAAGCCGCTAGTTGCGTGACTCTAGTAGTTAAATCTATCAAATCGCTATCAGGTAACATTAGCACTTTAGTTAGCCCCTCTCTCGCGGGGCTTGGTTAGAAATTAGCTTTTGTTGTCAAAAACTTTCATCCTGCTGTAAACTCTCGCGCTGCCAAACGCCCACGCACACCCACGCGCTGCCGAAAACTATAGTTCCAACTTGAAGCACAGGGTTGGTCATTTGTGCGCACACAACTTCATATATCTCTGCTAGCAGGTCATTAAGTTCACCGCTAGTGACAACGTGACTTAAATCGGGCGCCAATGTACTGATACATGTTTCTAGTGGATAGGAAACATCGAGCGCAACGGCTCCACACAGAAACCCATGTAACTCGGAAGCACGATTACCGAAATCAAGCGACTGAAGTGCATTATTTAACTGCTGATAAACTGGTAATTGCATTTTTCGCAGTCTACCACCATTAAATACAAATATTTATATCCTTAGATGGTAAAATAATACAGTTCTTTCAAGGAATTAGGCTTTTTTTCAATTTGCCATATTGACCGCTGGCTCGGTAAAACCTACTATCTACACTGATATAATAATGAAAGTACAATGAAAATTTCAGAAGAAGAATTCAAACGACTTGAAATTAGAATTAATGAGCTGATTGAGACATGCGAACGATTAAAAGAAGAGAATCGTTTATTAAAAGCACAGCAATCTTCGTACAGCAACGAACGTACAAAGTTGCTTGATAAGCAAGAAGAAGCACGTACACGTGTTGAATCTATGATTAATCGCTTAAAAGCCTTAGAAACAAGTTAAATAATTATTAATGAGTGCTAATCCAATAACTGTTCAAATTCTTGATAAAGAATATCGTATTGCCTGTCCAGCAGGGGAAGAAGAAGCGTTACGTAAATCTGCTACTTTTTTAAACAATCGCATTATAGAAGTGCGTGAAAGCGGCAAAGTTATTGGCCCTGATAGAATCACGGTTATGGCAGCTTTAAATCTAGCCCACGAATTTTTGTCTGAGCGCAACGAACACGAACAATACACATCCAACATCAGTAATAGGATGCGTATCCTACATGAGCGGATAGATAACGCCATTCGCTCTTCATAACCAGTTGGAATTATAAGAAAACCCATCGTACACTAGTCGATAGTGCCTCTGCGATATACGTGAGCTCGTCGTTAATTCCCTTGAGCTTATTTATATCTCCGGGATTACTCGTTAAAAGATCGTGTGCATACCTGCGTTAGCGGGAAGCCTTAAGTCTCTTATAGTGAACCCACTTGAACCTTTGGTTCAAGGTCAACGGCTTACCACGGTACTCGTGGAGCGCGCCTTCATCTTCCCTCTAAATTCAATCCTGCTGTAAAACCTTTTCCTTGTGCTAGGATTAATCTTTTCCATTCAATAGAAAAGAGATTTTCCCTATGCAGTATTGGCTAATGAAATCTGAACCCAGTGAATACGGAATTGACCATCTAAAAAAGGATAAGACTGAACACTGGGATGGCGTGCGCAACTATCAAGCACGCAACATGATGCGCGATCAAATGAAAAAAGGTGACCTTGCATTTATGTATCACTCCAATTGCGACAATATTGGCATTGTTGGAGTTATGACGATTCACCGTGAAGGTTATCCAGATCACACCGCATTTGATAAAAAAGATAAGCACTATGACCCAAAAAGTGATCCAGAAAATCCACGCTGGATCATGGTCGATGTAAAATATAAACGTAAATTAAAGCGCACAATCACCTTGCAAGAGCTAAAAAATCATAACTCTTTACAAGATATGCAACTATTACGCAAAGGCAATCGACTATCAATCATGCCTGTAACTAAAAAAGATTGGGACTTTATTCTCTCTTTAGAATAAGAAGATTTTTAGCAAATACTTTAATTTTTATTAGCAAGTTACAAAATCTTTGCGTTTAACACTGCAAACATATCTTTAATTGTCGTTATGTTAAAAATAAAGTGTTTTTCGTTGTCATTTTGAATAAATTTTTATGTTTTGACTAAAAATGTTTTATAAAACAAAACAGATTTTTATTATTTATTTAAGCAAAAATAAAAACTACTGACAAAATTTTAAAAAACAATATAAAAAAACTAGTAATTTTTAGTCTATTGTTTATACTCACGACGTCAAAAAACGTTAACGTTAAAGTTTTGGAGGAAAAAGATGGCCGTCAAACGCAAAACTGCTAAGCGCAAAGCACCTGCTAAACGTAAAGCGGTAAGAAAGACCGCTAAGCGTAAAACCGCGAAGCGCAAGACAGTTAAGAAAAAGACTGCTAAGCGTAAAACCGCGAAGCGCAAGACAGTTAAGAAAAAGACTGCTAAGCGTAAAACCGCGAAGCGCAAGACAGTTAAGAAAAAGACTGCTAAGCGTAAAACCGCTAAAAAAAGACGTTAGGTTAAGTAGCTATAGACTTAAAAGGGTCCCTTTTAGGACCCTTTTTTTGGCTTTATTTCAAAAATAAACGGTAAATTGGATTATCTATCTCATCATAGAAAGAATATCCAAGATCCAGCAAGAATTGCTTAAATGCAGCCACTTCTGATGAAGGAACTTGCGCACCTACTAGCACTCTTCCATAAGCTGCCCCATGATTTCGATAATGAAACAGGGTGATGTTCCATTGCGATCCCATTACAGATAAAAATTTCAGTAACGCTCCAGGCCGCTCAGGAAATTCAAAGCGATAAATTAATTCATTATTGAGTTGAGGAGAACGCCCCCCCACCATATGACGTAAATGTAACTTCGCCATTTCATTATCTGACAAATCATTTACTGGATATCCTTGGGAGGTAAGCATCTTTACCAACTGCTGTTTTTCATCTACAGCATTTTCAAATTTGATGCCCACAAAAATATGCGCCTCATCAGCACTTGCGTAACGATAGTTAAACTCGCTAATACTGTGAGCCCCTATCATTTCACAAAACTCAAAGAAGCTACCTTTACGTTCTGGAATGGTGACAGCAAATAAACCTTCTCTGCCTTCGCCCAACTCAGTGCGTTCAGTGACGTGGCGCAGGCGATCAAAATTAATGTTTGCACCACTATTAATAGCAACTAAACTTAAATTTTTACATTCCTCACGTTGGGTGTACTTCTTGACGCCCGCAACTGCCAATGCACCTGCTGGCTCTGAAACCACACGTGTATCATCAAAAATATCTTTAATGGCTGCACATAATTCATCTATAGAAACTAAAATCACTTCATCAACATGATTTTTAGCAAGCTCAAATGTATTTAATCCGATCTGCTTCACGGCCACCCCATCTGCAAATATTCCCACTTGCGGCAACACAACTCGTTCACCAGCTTGCATAGCAGAATACAATGTAGAAGCATCTTCTGGCTCCACACCGATTATTTTAGTATCAGGTGAATGTTGTTTTATCCACGCAGCGACACCAGCAATTAATCCACCACCACCGACCGGAATAAATACGGCATCAATTCCTCCTTGAAACTGCTCAAGCAATTCTTTACCTATAGTGCCTTGCCCAGCTATCACTTCGATATCATCATATGGATGAATAAATACTCTGCCTGATTGTTCAGCTACCTGATATGCATGACTACAAGCTTCATCATAATTATCACCAGACAATACCACTTTCGCACCCATTGCTATGACAGAATCAACTTTAATTCTTGGCGTAGTCACAGGCATGATAATTTCTGCGTCAATCTTCAACCGCTGTGCCGCTAGCGCCACACCTTGTGCATGATTGCCTGCGGACGCTGCAATAATTCCCGCAGCTTTCTGCGTATCGTCAAGATGACTAATCTTGTTATATGCGCCACGTAATTTGAATGAGAAGACACTTTGCTGATCTTCTCTTTTCAGCCATATATTATTATCTAAGCGATTCGACAATAGCTTTGCCAGGTGTAATGCAGATACATCTGCCACATCGTAGACAGATGCATTGGAAATCATCTCATTGACCTGAGTTAGACTATATTCGGTGATATAATTAGGCACCTTTGAATTTTTCACGATTTAATCAAGCCTTTACAGTATTGTATTTATTGTTACTTTATCAACGAGCATACTTTAATGGACATTAATGACAAAAAGAAATTAGCCGCCGAAGCAGCTATTGATTATATACAAATTGGTGATGTAATCGGTGTTGGCACTGGTTCAACTGCAAATTACTTTATCGATGCCTTAACACCTATTAAAGGAAAAATTGACGGTGCTGTGGCTAGTTCTGAAGCCAGTGCTGAGCGTCTCAAATCACATGGTATACGCGTATTAGAACTAAATGCCACTGGCCAATTACCACTTTATGTTGATGGCGCGGATGAAGCTACACACCAGCGCGCACTCATCAAAGGTGGGGGTGGTGCACATACCAGAGAGAAAATTATTGCTAACACAAGTACAAAATTCGTTTGTATTGCTGACGACACTAAACTAGTCGACAGTTTAGGCAAATTCCCTCTGCCAGTTGAAGTCATTCCTATGGCACGAAGCTCAGCAGCTCGAGAATTAGTAAAACTAGGTGGCACACCTGAATTGCGTGAAGGATTCATTACAGATAATGGAAACATTGTTATCGATGTACACAATCTTGAAATTCTGCAGCCGATTAAAATGGAATTAGACATAAGCGCCATAGCTGGCATTGTTACTGTTGGGATATTTGCAATTCGACCCGCAGACGTCTTATTGCTTGGTACTGATAATGGATTAAAAATTATTTAAACCAATGACTACTTCATTTCGACAACGACTTTTAGCAAACGAGACATTAATAGGGACACTAGTTTCCACACCTAGCCCGGAATTGTCGAGTTACTTGCTTCATTAGAATTTGATTGGCTATTTATCGATGCCGAACACGGTGCATTTGGGCTCGCACAAGTAGTTTCTTTACTGCAGGCAGCTCATGACTGCCTTTGCTTAGTAAGAATTCCGGGGCCAGATGAAGCTTGGATCAAAAAAGTTCTAGATGCTGGTGCAACAGGTATTATCGTGCCTCAAATAAATACCTTAGAAGAAGCCTATGCCGTCGTAAACCACTCTAAGTATCCACCGATAGGCAAAAGAGGTGTCGGTCTGGGTCGTGCGCATGGCTATGGTAAAGAATTCTCCAGTTATTTAGAAAATGCCAATCAACAAACTGTTATTGTTTTACAAGCTGAAACTGAAGCAGTGTTAGACCACATAGAAGATATATCAGCCATAGATGCTATTGACGCGATCTTAATTGGCCCTTACGACCTTTCTGCCAGCTTGGGGCACAATTGCAATCCTTCTGTGCAGAACGCATTTGAGGGCGTTAAACAAGCATGTTCTAGTCATAACACCCAATTAGGTATCTTTGGTGTATGCGCAGACAATGTTGCACCATATAAAGCCATGGGCTTCACACTACCTACTGTTGGTGTAGATACACTCTTTGTTCAATCCGCTGCAACTGCCGAACTGCAAGCCCTGCGTGATGCTTAACTTAGCAAAATTATCTTTTCATCTAGGTTAGCTGCAGCAACTAACATCTGGGCAGATACTGAAGTAATATACTCAATCTATTTGACGCACACTCCTAAGATACTGTACTGCTCGATTGGTATAACTAAATTTACTTATTAATTTTTGAATATTTAGTCCCAGCTAACGATACATCAATCATCAAACCTTTATTACCAAATACAAAAGCAACAATTGGAGCAGATATATTGGTAGAATCAATTGAACCACCTGCGCCTGCATCCGCAATAGCAATTGAGCCATCAACACCTACTTCCCAACCCGAACTATTTCTAAATTTTCGTAACGCTTCATCATCTAGAAATACAATAATTACCGACTTTGTTTGTGCACCAAATTGAAATCCAAATGAAGCGCCAGTGGTTCGATAGTAATTTACATTTTTACTATTGATGCGCAATGCGCCCTCACCAAATTCACCACCTATAAAAAAACCGGCTTTGACAATATTTGGGAATACCAACACGCCTTTTGCGTTGGCTAAAAACTCTCGTCCTTGTTTAACACGCTCATTGAATATCTCGATAGTGGCATCCACTCTAATATCAATCTCTTTTGCACTAGCCGCATATGTTGATGACAGCAATGCAAAGCTGAGCAAAAAAATTATCAAGGTATAATTAATGATTTTCTTCATGTTGCGATTACCTTCATTATCTCATGGAGGATGTATAGCTACGAATATTCAGTGATATTACCGACAGTATTGTAATAACAAAAATAAAAAGTGGGTGTCAAAAAAATGGGCTACAAATGCAGCCCATTTTCAAACATATAATTCTCAGAATTATTAACGTTTTGAGAACTGTTCTTTCTTACGCGCTTTACGTAAACCAACTTTTTTACGCTCCACTTCACGAGCATCGCGAGTCAGAAATCCACCTTTTCTCAAAGAAGGCCGTAATTCTTGGTCATATTCTAGTAACGCCCTAGCAATACCTAGTTGAATAGCACCTGCTTGTCCATTCATACCACCACCTTTAACCACAATGTTAAGGTCAAATTTAGCGTCTAGATCAGTCGCCTGAAGTGGCTGACGAATAATTCTGCGTGAAGTTTCACGACCAAAATATTGCTCATCAGAACGAGAATTAATCAAGATGTCACCTTTGCCCGGCTTAAGATAAACGCGTGCTGATGAACTTTTCCTACGGCCAGTGCCGTAATATTGTGTGATTGCCATTATTATTTTTAACCTAGATTTCTAGCGGTTCAGGCTGTTGTGATTGGTGAATATGGTCTGGACCTGCAAATACCTTTAATTTTTTGAACATCGCTCTACCTAAAGGATTCTTAGGCAACATTCCCTTTACAGAGGTTTCAATCACTCGCTCAGGGTGTTTTTCCATCAGGCCGCTAAGATTGGTCTTTTTCATATTACCAATATGACCCGTATGATGATAATACATCTTATCTTGCATCTTATTGCCGGTAACGCGGATCTTCTCGGCATTGATCACAACAATATAGTCTCCTGTATCGATATGAGGAGTATATGTAGGCTTATGTTTGCCACGCAATCTATGCGCAATTTCTGTGGATAGACGGCCCAGGGTTTTATCTGAGGCATCTATTAGAAACCACTGACGGATCACTTCTGCGGGTTTTACACTAAACGTTTTCATTTTAAATTCAAGAATGTATCAAAGGCGCACAATAGTACTAGAGACAGCTAGTCCAGACAAGCGTCATGCGCCTATCTCTAATATGGTATGCAAAAAAAAACGCGATCTTATTGCTAAGACCGCGTCAAACATACTACCAAGGGTAGATGAAGGAGCAAGAACAAATATACGTTAATATTTGAATATGCTCATTTTCTAATATAGATTGCCTTTTGTCAATAGCTTTGACTATCTAGATATTATATTTTCAATCTCTCCACTATTTTCCCAAATTCTAAATGGTTATGTACAATCTCTTTTAGATCATCAACTGATTCATAGCGGTACCAAATTTCATCGGGATACACCACCGCGACAGGTCCTTCATCGCAACGATCCAAACATCCCGCACTATTGACTCTCATCTTGCCTTGGCCGGTAAGACCAAGTTGCTTGGCATAATCTTTAACTTCCTTACGTTTTTCTAATGCTCCATGTTGTTGGCAACACACACCATCTTCACGCGCATTTGTACAGATGAATAAATGACGTTTGTAGTAGCTCATTTGAAGGTTTCCACAATGATTTTTGTTTAATAGAGACTCCTGCATGTATTACCGCTATTATAATTATTTAATCGTGTGCACCCACTACATTCTTTAACTATATATGATGTCCACCACATTCAATCTGACCAAAGCGGCCGACCAGTGTGTCATGTGTGGTATGTGCATACCTCACTGTCCGACTTACCAAGTCAGTCAAAATGAAGCTGAATCTCCGCGTGGACGTATTTCTCTGATAAAAGCATTCTCCGAGGGCCAACTAAGTGCTAGCGCATCCTTAGAAACACACTTACAAAGCTGCACAAGTTGTATGAAGTGCCAACAGGTATGCCCTGCTAATGTTCCGTATCAGGATATTATTGATAGCGGACGTCATCTATACCGAGGCAAGTTAAAGCTGTCTTCTCGACTGTTACAAAAGATGTCGATCGCAGTATTAACCCATCAATGGGGGCATCAACTACTTTCCATAATAAGTGTCGCCACAAAGCGCATCTCTATGGACAACCAATTTGCGCGCCTACTAAAATTGCTCAACAAACGTAACATCGGTAGCACTGCAGCTAAAAATCAGCAATCAATCACCATTCTACCCGGTTGCACTGGCTCTTTATTTGATCAGCGAACATTAAGTAGCATTATAAAAATATTAAATCTGCTCAACATACGCGCAAACATTCCCAACAAAGTAATGTGTTGTGGCGCACTGTCTCAGCATAGCGGGTACCCTCAGCAAGCGCACAAACAAATCACTGCAATTAATAATTATTTGTCTCAACAGAACGCAAATGAATTTGTGTCATTTGCTAGTGGCTGCGGGCGTCAATTTAATGAGCAAGTTGCCAACGAACAATTCCAGCACAAAGATATTATTAGCTGGCTAGCCGACTCAACAAGTGTCAACTCAGCTAACTTTGAATCATGCGCACAACGAGTTCTTGTACACCTGCCATGCACGCTTGAAGACTACGCACGTGAAAATGTTACCAAGCTATTAAACTTAATCCCCAGCATTAAACTATTAGAATTCAATGATGGACTATCTTGCTGTGGTGCCGGCGGCATGCAATTGATATCACCAGAAGACAGCAACCGCTCCTTACTTAACTCTAAAATCAACTCTATAGGTACAATACAACCGGATGTGATTGTATCGTCAAACATTGGTTGCTCGCTAAACCTACAACTAGGTTTACAAAATGCCGGCTTGGACATTAACGTGATTCATCCGGTAACATTACTCGCACGACAACTAAAGCACTAGACACACGATGAGTAAGCAATGTTTCTCTGATTGCTTAATTGAAGAATTTGACCGCGGCTTACGCACCTTAACCAAGGCTTCAAGAGACACTCTACGCAACAATCCTGCTGAAATGCTTGAAGAACAGGCTCTTTCAGAAAAAGAAATTGAACTTAGCGGCCGACTTATGCGTATTAATCATGCTGGCGAAATTGCGGCTCAGGGCCTTTACCATGGACAAGCACTAACCGCTAAAAACGACACCACACTCAAGCAAATGCGCATCTCCGCAAAAGAAGAGGAAGACCATCTCGCTTGGTGTGAACAACGACTTAACGAACTCCAGACACCACGCAGTTTAATTAGCCCTCTTTGGTATTTAGGCTCTTATGCCATCGGTGCCACCGCGGGTTTGTTTGGTGATCACTGGAGCTTAGGCTTTGTTGCAGCAACAGAAGATCAAGTTGAGAAACATTTAGACAGCCACTTAACAAAGTTCCCTAGCCAGGACCAGAAGAGTCGTGCAATTATCGAGAAAATGAAACAAGACGAACAACACCATGGTCAAGCAGCCAGAGATTTAGGTGGTAAACAATTACCTGCACCGGTGCAAAAGACAATGCAATTAGTCTCTAAAGTAATGACCACTGGGGCTTATTGGATTTAATAATACCTAGCCTACGACTGATTCAGATTCATGCCATAGAAAATTTCAGTCATCTCATTGCGTAGCTGAGATTCAATCGACTCACGATTTTCTTCACTATAGCTCTGAGCATCTTTTCCAAAAAGGTAATCACTTAGGTCAAACTGCTTCAACATCATCTTGGTGTGAAATATATTTTCTGGATATACATTCACATCAATCATTTGATATTGATTGCGCGTTTTTTCTAACATGTACTCCTGAATAGAATTAATTGAATGATCCTTATAAAATTTCTGCCCATTAATATCTCGCGTAAACCCTCGAATCCGATAATCCATAATTACGATATCCTCTTCGAAGCTATCAATTAAATAGTTAAGCGCTTTTAATGGAGAAATTTTCCCGCATGTAGAAATATCTAAATCAGCACGGAAAGTACTGATACCACCATCAGGGTGGGACTCTGGATAGGTATGTGCCGTTAGATGGCTTTTATCTAAATGTGCGACTACCGTTGGCGATTCAATTGATGCGCATTCACCCTCAGCTTCATGTGTATGGGCATTTTCTTCAGAAATTAGCATAGTGACACTTGCACCACTGGGGTCGTAGTCCTGAGTCGCCACATTTAAAATAGTTGCTCCAATAATATTGGCAACCTCAGTTAATACTTCTGTCAATCTCGCTGCGTTATAATTCTCATCAATATACTCAATGTACTCATCTCTTTGCTTTTTAGTTTTGGCATAGCAGATATCATAAAAATTAAAACTTAATGTCTTGGTTAAGTTATTAAACCCATACAGACTAATTTTAGAGTCATTATCCTTCATATTATCTGTATTCCCTGACTATTTTGAGCTAGTAGTACTGTCCTGAATTTCATAATCATAGCTAAGCTCAACGCTGTGCTTCAGCATCTTCGCGACGGAACAATATTTCTCCGAAGTCAATTCAACGGCACGTTTAACTTGCTTGTCTTGAAGCCCCGCACCTTTAACAATATAGTGGAGGTGAATTTTAGTGAAAACAGCCGGAATTTCATCAGCTCGTTCAGCGCTAATTTCAATAGTACAATCATCAATAGCAACTCGAGATTTTTGCAATATGCTGACAATATCGAAGGATGAACAGCCTCCTAATCCGAGCAAAATCATCTCCATTGGCCGAGCACCGAAGTTACGTCCACCGTGCTCTGGAGAACCATCCATGACCACAGAATGACCGCTTGAGGTCTCGCCTACGAAGCTCATATGATCCAACCACTTTATTCGTACATTCATTTGTTACCTTTCATTATTGCTCAAATCAACAGAGGGAGCTTCCTACTCTAGACCCTCATAATAAACAAGAAGTCAGAAATTCTTTGCGTCTAACCTACAAATTAAAATACCTACAGTAACCCCCCACAATTGCGCGCTTACTGTCACACCAAGCGTACAACCAATGGCTAGCCGCATTATCCATTCGAGCGAGTTTACAACGCTTTATTATATAACTGGCAGCTCTGTCAATGTAATGATTGAAGAAGAAACAGCCCACGGAAAGACTGACACGATGACACATCCGAATAGCATGCAAATCTGCGTACTCGTCAAGAGACCGCTAAGGTTGTTGTTTGTTCGTGTAAAATGGCGAGGCGTATATTAAAAGAACTTGAAGGACAAAGTTTAATTACTGCACATAGCAAGACTATCGTCGTATTCGGTACTCACTAATAAGAAAGTTTTAAATAGAGCTTGCTAGTAAATTCTATTTGAAAAAAATAATTCCTTAAGCTTAGCTCCTGGATCCGGAGCACGCATAAACGCCTCTCCAACCAAGAATGAATTAATTCCACTATCTTGCATCATCTTAATGTCTTCTTCGGTATGGATACCGCTTTCAGTCACTATCAAACATTCCTCAGGAATCATTTCTTTCAAATGCAAAGTTGTTTTCAGGTCCACATCAAAAGTATGTAAATTTCTGTTATTAATTCCAAGCATAGTCGGACTAAGCGTCAGTGCTCGCTTGAGCTCATCTTTATTATGCACTTCAATGAGTACATCCATATTTTGTTCTTTAGATAACTCGTACAAGGAATTTAGCGTCTTATCATCCAACGCGGCAACAATTAATAGTATGCAGTCAGCACCTAATACACGTGATTCATAAATCTGAAATGGATCGATAATAAAATCTTTACGTAATGCAGGAAGTGAGCATGCCTTACGTGCCAGCTCTAGAATCGGGCCACCACCTTTAAAGAATTCATTATCAGTAAGCACCGACATACAAGTGGCACCCCCAAACTGATAACTTCGCGCAATGGCCATGGGATCAAAATCTTCGCAGATAATACCCTGGCTCGGTGAAGCACGCTTAATCTCTGCAATCACACCCGCTTTATTTGAGCTCGCAGCTCCACGCAACATCATTTCAAAAGGACGCTTGCCGTCACCCTCCTTTGCCCACTCTTTCATTTGATCGAATGTCACACGAGTTTGTTTCTCAGCAATCTCTTCCACTTTATGCGCAAGTATCTTGGCAAGTATTTCTGGTTTTTCTTCAGCCATGGTTAAATTTCTTTTTAACGTAGTTCTAGGTATTGTTGGTAAATTCTATTAGCTGCGCTAAAGTCTGCTGCGCTGCTTTTGTTGCCAATTGCTTCTCGGCTAATTGAACACCTTCTTTTAATGATTCAGCTTGTCCTGCCACATAAATTGCAGCGCCCGCATTCAAACATACGATATTAGCTGCTGCACCAGCGTCACCATTTAAAACAGAAGTAATCATATCTGCACTATCAGCAACATCTTTGACTTTAATGTCGTCCAATGGAAAGCGCTCTAAAGCGCAATCCTCTGGAGTAACTTGATAGGTTTTAATTTTGCCATCGCACAGCTCGCATACATTGGTTGCTGCTGCAATACTAATCTCATCTAGGCCATCTTCAGCATGTACAACTAAAGCATGTTCAGTCCCTAGCGACTTAAGCACATACGCGAATGGCTCCAGCCATTGATCATCAAACACGCCTAATACTTGTCGTTGCGCATTAGCAGGATTAGTCAAAGGACCAAGCAAATTAAATAAAGTGCGTACACCTAATTCTTTTCGCGGACCTATTGCGTGTTTCATACAGCTATGATGCATGGGCGCAAACATAAAACCGATACCGACCTCTTCAACGCAAGCAGCTATGCGTTCTGGTGTAATGTCTAACTTCACACCTAACACCTCCAGCACATCGGCACTCCCCGATTTGCTAGACACCGATCGATTACCATGCTTAGCAATTTTAACACCTGCACTAGCTGCGACGATTGATGATGCGGTAGATATGTTAAATGTTTTTTGGCCATCGCCACCAGTACCACAGGTATCCACTAGTGGTTGCGCATTAATTTCTACTTTGCTAGAAAGACTTCGCATTACACGTGCTGCTGCGGCCAATTCATCTACACATTCACCTTTCATGCGAAGAGCAATAATGAATCCTGCGATCTGTGCAGCAGTGGCTTCGCCTCGCATAATAATATTCATTACAGATTCCATCTGCTCTGAGGTCAAATCACGCCCAGCTAACACTTTCTCAAGTGCTTGTTGAATAGAGGTACTCATTAGTTTTGTTTAATAAAGTTGTGTAAAAGATGATGGCCAAACTCAGTTAGAATTGATTCAGGATGAAATTGCACACCTTCAATGGCAAGTTCTTTATGCCGCACACCCATAATCTCATCGATGTCGCCATTATCATTTTGTGTCCATGCAGTCACTTCCAAGCAGTCAGGCAAGGATTGCTTTTTAATCACTAGCGAGTGGTAACGTGTAGCCGTAAAAGGCATATCACAGCCTTTAAACACATGTTTATTGTGATGATGTACTGGAGATGTTTTGCCATGCATGATGTCATTAGCTCTGACAATATTGCCACCAAAAGCTTGCCCAATCGTTTGATGGCCCAAACACACACCTAGGATTGGGAACTCACCTGCAAGTTTATCCACGACTTCTAAAGACACGCCCGCTTCGTTGGGTGTGCATGGCCCTGGCGACAATACAATATAGTCCGGCTTTAACTCGACGATTTCTCGTATGCCTATATGATCATTGCGCACAACTTTTACTTGCTGCTCTAGCTCACCAAAATACTGTACTAAGTTGTAAGTAAAAGAATCATAGTTATCTATCATTAATATCATTGTCGTGGCCCTGCTTTCTCTGCAAGTGCTGCAGCGCGTAATACTGCCTTCGCTTTATTCAATGTTTCAACCCATTCATTATCAGGCACAGAGTCATACACAATACCTGCACCCGCTTGAACTGAGATAGTGCCATCTTTAATCACAGCAGTACGAATCGCAATCGCAGTATCCATATCACCCTTCCATGAAATATAACCAATCGCACCTGAGTATACGCCACGTTTAACTGGTTCTAGCTGATCAATAATTTCCATTGCACGAATTTTTGGTGCCCCTGAAACTGTCCCTGCTGGGAACGTAGCACGCAGCACATCTATACATGATAAGCCTGGCGCTAACTTGCCTTTTACATTAGAAACAATGTGCATAACATGTGAATAACGTTCAACAATCATTTGATCAGTCAGCTCAACCGTACCTACTTCAGCAATACGGCCAATATCATTACGCCCCAAATCAATTAGCATTAAATGCTCAGCCAATTCTTTCGGATCAGCTAATAGCTCTTGTTCTAACTCATCATCCTGTTGCTCATTTTCCCCACGTGGACGCGTCCCTGCGATTGGTCGCAGCGTCGCTTCTTCGCCTTCTTGTCGCACAAGAATTTCTGGTGATGAGCCAACAATCTCAAAGTCACCCATATTCAAGTAGTACATATATGGAGATGGATTTAGGCGACGTAAATGGCGATACACATCAATTGCACTGCCTTTAAATTGTGCATTCAATCGCTGTGACAGCACTACTTGCATGACATCACCGGCAGCAATGTATTGCTTGGCTTTGACCACGGCTTGTTTAAAACCAGCTTCACTAAACCCTGATACAAAATCCAGCTCAGACACTTCCCCGTCGTAAACAGACAGTGGTGTAGAAGGCACATTATTCTGCAACCCCAACGAAAGCTCATCTATACGTACTTGAGCATCAGAAAACCCCTTACTTTCAGCAGACGCTAACACTACGATGTAAACAGAACCTTTTAGATTATCAAACACTAAGATTTCGGTGGCTAACATCAACACAATATCTGCTGTACCAAACTCATCTGGGTTTAAGCATTTGCCTAACTTAGGCTCCACATAACGAATAGTGTCATAACCAAAATAACCGACTAAACCACCGACAAAACGAGGCAGTCCTTCCAAATCTGGAACTTTAAAGCGATCACGGTATTGATCAATCCACTGCAAAGGATCAGCTTGCTGAGTTTGCTCAACGCACTCGCCATTTTTAAGCACTTCTATTTGTTCGCCGCGCACTTGCAAGCTCTCATTGCATTGCAAACCAATAATAGAATAACGACCCCAACGCTCTCCGCCTTGCACTGATTCGAATAAGAAACTGTTAGCTGAATTAGCTAGTTTTAGATACGCGCTTAAGGGAGTATCTAGATCAGCCGCAACTTCTCTAAATACAGGAATATGGGTATAGCCTTGTTTAGCTAAATTAAAAAATTGTTGTTTGTTCATGTAAGTTTAATTTCATAGTTATATAGTGTAGGCACAGAGCTCACTTGGCAGACCAACGCCAATTGATATCAAATCGCCAACACTGACTACAAAATTTAAACATTCATCAAACTCTTTTTGGAATAAACCAGGTTAAAATAAATCAGGAATTTCTTTCAAACCATTTACGCAGATTGGTTGATACTTTTCTACAGAAACGCCGCGATTATAGCCATAGGAAACATAAATTGCACCCGTCCCAGCGCTATTTGCCGTAGCAATATCGGTTTCTGAATCACCAATCATATTTCCAGCATGCGGCTCCCCACCCAATTGCCGAATGGCTTCTAGCAACATTTCAGGCTCAGGCTTTTGCGTGAGTAAATCACCACCACACACCACTACTCTGAAATAATCTGCCATTGCTAGCTTATCCAGTAAGGATGGAGTAAATTTTCTTGGCTTATTAGTGACACAAGCTAAAGGGATGCCCATATTAACGAAATGCTCTAACACCTCAATACAGTCTGGATAAACCACCGTTTTCATTGCAATATTTTTTTCGTAAGCAACAAAAAACAATGCCTTGGCTTTTTCGAATAATTCGCTATCCGGCTTATCTTCCAACACACGCGTCAGTGCACTCTCAATTAATTTAGCTGCGCCGTTACCGACCCAAGTGCGCGCAGCTATTTCATCAACAGTATCTAATTTTAGCTGTGTAAGCATTTCATTCACACTGAAGGTGATATCTGGAACGCTATCAACTAATGTTCCATCCAGATCAAAGCAAAGCCATTGCGGCAACGCTAGTGTCATTATTTAGCTCGGACAATTATCTAGCGTGGATCAACCAGCTTTGGCAATTTCAGCACGCATCGACAAAATTGTTTTTTGATAATCATCAGAATTAAAAATTGCCGAACCAGCAACGAATGTATCAGCACCTGCAGCTTTAATTTTGCCGATGTTATCGACTTTTACACCACCATCGATTTCCAAACGAATGGGCAAACCGGATTGATCAATAATTTTGCGTGCTACCTTGAGTTTATCCAGGCTAGACTCGATAAAAGCTTGACCACCAAATCCCGGGTTAACTGACATCAGCAACACCATATCAACTTTGTCTAGCACATAATCTAGATAATGCAGTGGTGTGGCAGGATTAAATACCAACCCACTCATGCATCCCTCATTTCTTATTAGTTGTAAGCTGCGGTCAATATGTTCGCTTGCTTCTGGGTGAAAGGTAATGATACTCGCACCCGCTTTAGCAAAATCGGTAATTAACCGATCCACTGGAGACACCATTAAATGCACATCAATCGGCGCCGTCACTCCATGCTTTCTCAATGCCTTACATACTAATGGTCCGATAGTGAGATTGGGCACATAGTGATTATCCATCACATCAACGTGAACTGTATCTGCACCAGCAGCTAACACATTATCAACTTCTTCGCCTAAGCGCGCGAAATCTGCTGAGAGTATCGAAGGGGCAATCCAATTTTCCATGCACGTTCACCAAAAAAAGAACCACTTTAACGTAGCCAATTTAGTTTTGCATTCAATAATCACAGTAAATTTCTATGAAACTAATATCTAATCTGAATTATAATTTCTACTGCTAACAATAAATATAAAGTCCAAACATTATGAACTTAGAACCTTATTATTTTTCGATTGCCATAAGCTTGCATGTGCTTGCTGCCGTGGTTTGGGTTGGCGGAATGTTTTTCGCCTATATGGCACTGCGACCCGTCGCCGCTAAAATATTAGAGCCCGCCGTTAGATTAGCTCTATGGTCACGAACATTGACTCGATTCTTTTTCTGGGTATGGCTTGCGGTCATCCTCATTCCTATCACTGGCTACTGGATGATCTTTTCAGCATTTAACGGTTTTGCAGGAGTCGCTTGGTATGTTCATATCATGCAAGCGCTGGGGCTTGTGATGATTTTAATTTTCCTGCACGTGTTTTTTGCACCTTTTATGCGTTTACGACGTGCAGTCAACGAAGAAAACTATCAAGAAGGTGGCAAAAGCCTAGTCCAGATACGCAGACTCGTCGGGCTAAATGTATTGATTGGGTTGCTCACAGTAATAACAGCCATCGGCCTTGAACATGTGCCACTGTAATTAAACCCTGTCTAATCTACAGCAACATAAAAAGGGCGGCCTTTTTTACTCCGCTACAATTACTGGCAAGCTAGGCTTGAGTAATAGGCTGCTAGGTTAGCCATATCTTCATCGCTTAAACCAGCGACCATGGGTGCCATCTGAGCATTTTGACGAGTGCCATCCTTAAATGCTTTTAGTTGCGCGACGATATATTGCTCTTTCTGTCCAGCTAAATTCGGCCAAATTGGTGTAGGGCTAATTCCGGCACTGCCGTGACAAGCAGCACATGCAACTGATTTAGCTTTCCCTGCTGCTGCATCACCTGCATTTGCTGTGGCAGCAAATAACGCAACACTAACAACCAACCCTAATAAAACTGACTTCATCATATAAAACTCCTGTAATTAAAACTGATTCCCATTGAAAAGCACGGGCATTGTACAATTATCGGCATAATGGACAAATAATATAGCGTGTTTATATGACATACGTCATATCTCATCTGCAATTTAACCAAACAAGTTTCACAATCAAGCGCCAACTAAGCTCTGTTACAATGCTGCCTCTTAATTAATTAGTTCACCACATATATGGCCATTTTTCAGTCTTTAGGTTTCTTACGCATTTCATTATTATCATTAGGCATTTTTAACGCTTTCTTGAGCCCTGAACCCGGCACACCTATTAGTCACAGTGGAATAGAAGTTATTCCCACCTTGGTCGCCCCTGCCGCTGCACCAATTATTATCATGGTGATATTATTTGACGCACTGATGTCTAAAATTCGTGCAAGTGACTCTACTGGCGATGAAAGTAAAAAATTCAGATCTATTATGTGGGTAGAGTTAGGCGTGGTCGCATTTATGGTAATGGCTTGGCTGCCTTACTACCTGGCAATTGGAAAATAAATGCTGGGCTGGTTTTGGTCAGGATGTATTGTCTTTTCTTTTTTTGCTTGCCTGATACAACTAATCTTTTTCAACAATGCGGATATTTTCTCGCAAACAATTGAGGCAGTATTTAATACCGCAAAGTTAAGCGTAGAAATTGCTATTAGCTTAATTGGTTTAATGGCTGTTTGGTTAGGTTTTTTTAGAATTGCCGAGCAAGCCGGTCTAGCAAAATTTATTGCTAGGCTACTCATGCCTTTGTTTCGCAAATTAATGCCAGAGATACCCGCTAATCATCCAAGCATTGCTTCAATGACTATGAACATGGGAGCGAATGTACTTGGCTTAGACAATGCGGCCACTCCTCTAGGCATTAAAGCTATGACTGACAAGGCTTAAACAATAAGACCGATACATTATCAAACGCACAAATTCTTTTTCTAGTACTCAACACTTCGTCTATCACTGTATTGCCTATTACGGTATTTTTATTTCGTGCTCAGCAAGGCGCATCTCATCCCACTGAAGTATTCATTCCAATATTAATATCAACATTTGCATCCACCCTTGTCGGTCTGCTCAGCGTAGCTTATATACAAAAACTACCTTTACTGAACAAGACTGTTCTTAGCTATTTATTTGCTTTCAGTGTAATTCCAATTTTATTGACAGCATATTTTTTATCATTGCCCAAGCATGAAATGAGCGAACAAGCACAATTACTTGCGTAACTTTATTTTGTTCGCCACCATTAGTTTATTTTTAATTGCAGGATGGCTAAAAAAAGTAGCTGTTTATGACGCTTTCATTGACGGCGCCAAACAAGGTTTTGATACTGCGATCAAGTTAATCCCTTATTTAATCGCTATGTTACTAGCAATCGCTTTATTGCGCGCAAGTGGAATACTGACTGGTTTTCTAGCTGTTATCAGCTCGGGATTACACGCATTACATATAGATACTGGATTCATAGAAGCGCTACCTACCGCACTAATGAAGCCTTTCAGCGGAAGCGGCGCACGTGCAGCAATGTTAGAAGTAATGCAAACACGGGGGGCAGACTCGTTCCCAGCCAAAGTAGCTGCTGTCATGCAAGGCAGCACTGAAACAACGTTTTATGTGTTAGCCGTTTATTGTGGTGCGGTAGGTATTACAAAAATACGCTACGCTATGACTTGCAGTTTACTCGCCGATGCCGCGGGAATAACCACCACAATATTTATATCTTATGCATTCTTTGCTAACTAAGTGTTTACTCAGCAATTAATTTAGCAATTAACTTTTCTACATCTTTAGCGCGCTTATCACCTTCATGGGTTTCACCAATAAACACTCCTTGAACTACACCGTTTTTATCTGCCACATAAAAAGTTAGCCAATACTAGTTCCTTAATGCTTTCCAATAAGCAAAGTCATTGTCCATCATTACCGGGTGAGTAACTTTAAACTTTCACATTTGTTAACGACTTTTTCGCGCTCAGTTTCATGATCAAATTCAGGTGTATGGATTCCAACTATAATAAATTTATCTCGACCAAATTTTTCTTCTAAAGAATTTAACCACGGGATAGACCGGGAACAATTCCAGCACCCATAAGTCCAAACATCAATCAGCACAACTTTGCCTTTTAGGTTATTTGTTTTTAATGGATTAGAATTAATCCAGCGTTGGGTATTTTGCTGAGTGAATTGGGGCAGATTAAACGATGCCGATTTAGCTTGAGTATTTGCAAAATAAAACACTACAACCAAAATCAATACAGTTAAAGCTAAACCTTTTGTTTTATTTACAAACATACTATTTGCCTCCCATGAATCTTGCCATTTAATAAATTGCTAAATGCCTCAGGTAATTTTTCTAAATTCACTTCAGCAGTACATACCTGGTCAAGCTTCTCAGGTAGAAGTTCATCGCCTAACTTGCGCCATACTTGCTCACGCAAGGTTTGCGGACAAGCGGCCGATGTCACTCCTAATAGAGCAACACCTCGAAGTATAAATGGCATCGCCGTAGTATTTACATTCACTCCGCCTGCCATTCCGATACTGATAATATTACCCCAGGGTTTTACGCTTTTTGTTAGCCATGCAAGCGTTTCTCCACCCAAATTATCAATCGCTCCACCCCAACGCCCTTTATGCATACTAACATCATCAATTTTCACTTCATCACTATTAACTATCTCGTTAGCGCCTAATGAATATAAATAATCATGCTGATCTTTCTTACGCGTCATAGCAACCACTTCGTAGCCCAGCTGACTTAATAATTGCAGCGCGAAACTTCCTACCCCGCCTGTTGCACCAGTAACTAACATAGGACCCTGATCAGAGGTTTGATGATTATCTTGCAGCCGCTGGATGGCTAGTGCTGCAGTAAATCCAGCAGTACCAATAACCATAGATGTTTTTGCGGTTAAGCCTGCTGGCATAGGCACAATCCAGTCAGCGGGCACACGTGCATATTGACTGTAACCTCCATCATGCACTTCGCTTAAGCCACTACCATTAACTAGAACAGATTGACCTGCTTTGAATTGATCACTATCAGATGAGACAACAATACCGGCTAGATCGATGCCGCCATTGAGAGGAGATGCACGTAATATTCTTCCTTGCCCACTACCTGCCAGCGCATCCTTATAATTCACACTGGAGTATTCAACTTTGATAACCACTTCGCCGGGAGATAAATCATTTATCGTCAATGATTCTATTCCTGCACGTTTAAATTCTTTGTCTGCATGAATGCGAAAAGCCTTAAAATATTCTTGCATAATTTACTTTTCGCCCATCATCCTTTTATATACAAGTTGGGCATGTTGCTTAGCAACCGTCACATTTTCAGCCAACACATTAAAGTGCCCCATCTTACGGCCGGGCTTAGCTCCCTGCTTGCCATATAGATGCACTTTAACATTCACATCGTCAAATAATGTGTTTGATGGGAAAACATTCTCTTTCCATGCATCACCTAGAATATTGACCATCGTAACTGCACAGTGATTTTGGGTATCTGCTGGCGCCCAACCGCAAATCATTCTGACTTGCTGCTCGAACTGAGAGATATGACAAGCATCCATAGAATAGTGTCCGCTGTTATGAACACGCGGGGCTATCTCATTGACTAGCAACCGCTGCTCCTCATCAATAAAAAATTCCAACGTCATTATTCCCACATAATCAAGTTGCTCAGCAACACGTTGTGATATTTCACAAGCATAAGTTTGCAATTCTAGTGGGATTTTAGCAGGCACGCTACTGATGTGTAGAATACCATTTTTATGTTCATTCCTCGCAATCGGGAAAAAACACACTTCACCTTGCTGATTACGCCCGATCACTACGGATACTTCTAACTGCAAGTTGATTTGCTCTTCAAGGATACAAGGCACTTCTCCAAACAAGTTGAATGCTTGAGTTGCTTCTTGTACATCTGCGACGACTTGTTGGCCTTTACCATCGTAACCAAACTCAGCGGTTTTAATGATGCATGGCCAATGCATATGCTGAGAATTATTTAAATCTGTCGCAACTTTTATTTCAATAAATTTAGAAGTAGGAATACCCAGATCATTGACAAAGGTTTTTTCACGAATGCGGTTTTGTGCGACATACACTGCCTCTGGATGGGGGCACACGCGACAATAATCTTGAAGATACTTAAGCATACTGGCAGGAATGTTTTCAAATTCTGTAGTGACAACTGAACAACCTTTACCAAACTCGGCTAGCGCATCGTAATTGTCATATTTAGCTTGGATATGACGGCAGGCAACCTCACCTGCAGGACTGTGTTTGTTGGGATCAAATACCCAAACTTTATAACCCATCTGCGCCGCAGCTAAAGCAAACATTCTGCCCAGCTGACCGCCACCCAGCATGCCGAGAATAGAATCTGGTTCAATCATTTTTAATGAATTACTTTGGGGGAAGAACTTTCGCAAGTACTTGTTCGCGCTGATTGTCACGGAAAGCCATCAGCTTTGCTGCTAGTTCTTGGTTGTTATTGGCCAACATTGCGATAGCAAATAAAGCCGCATTTGTTGCACCAGCTTCACCAATTGCAAACGTCGCAACCGGCACACCCTTAGGCATTTGCACAATCGAAAATAAGGAATCTTGCCCTTGCATATATTTGCTCTGAACAGGCACTCCTAATACTGGAACAGTACTGATTGCCGCCGCCATTCCAGGCAAATGGGCTGCACCGCCAGCACCGGCAATAATGCATTCTAATCCGCGCTCTTTAGCACTCGCTGCGTACTCATATAAGTACTCTGGAGTTCTATGGGCAGAAACCACTTTGCATTCATGGTCCACACCAAATTCTTTTAAAACATTGGCAGCATTTCCCATGACTCCCCAGTCACTATCGCTACCCATGATGATTCCAATTTTAGCCATCTATTATGCCGTCTCGCTGAGAAAAAACGCGCATTTTCCTCTTTTTGACCAGTGAACGCCAGTAAAATAACCAGTAAACTGTAAATCAAAAGTAGGCATTTAGCGCCTTTCACACTACAATTCGCGTCTTTTTCTGGGATAAACCATGGCTAAGCCCGTTTTCGAAACAAAATTCACTTCTTTGCCCTTGTTGCACAAAGGTAAAGTGCGAGATATCTATCAAGTCGACGCGAACCATATGTTAGTGATTGCCACAGATAGAATTTCTGCGTTTGACGTGATCATGCCAGGACCTATTCCTAATAAGGGCGCATTACTCACCCAAGTATCTAATTTTTGGTTTGAACGCTTTAGCGACTTAATACCTAATCAAGTCAGCTCAATGACATTAAGCGATTTGAATTTAAGCGCTGACGAGATGGAACAAGCTATTGGTCGCTCAGTAATAGTGAAACGTTTAAATGCGTTGCCCATTGAAGCCATTGTTAGAGGGTATTTAATTGGCTCGGGCTGGAAAGAGTATCAATCCAAACGGTCTGTTTGCGGTATCCCACTACCGGCTAATATCCCACTCGCAGGCAAATTACCTGAAACATTATTCACCCCTTCTACTAAAGCGGCGGCAGGTGAACATGATGAGAACATTTCTTTTGCAAAAACTATCTCGCTTGTCGGTGAAGACATTGCTACTCAAGTACGCGATGTAAGTATTTTACTTTATGAAAATGCGGCTGAATATGCACTAAGCAAGGACATTGTCATTGCTGATACAAAGTTTGAATTTGGTTTAGATGAAAAAGGGACATTAACACTAATAGACGAAGTGCTTACCCCAGATTCTTCGCGCTTTTGGCCGGCTGATGAATATGTCCCTGGTAAAAACCCAAGCAGCTTTGACAAACAATACATTCGTGATTATTTAGAATCTTTAGATTGGAACAAGAAAGCACCTGGCCCTGCTCTGCCAGATGAAATCATCAAGAACACTCAGGCCAAGTACCAAGAAGCCGCAGCTAAGTTATTAGCCAAATAATCTCTGTGAAAAAAATTGCTGTCTTTGCAGACGTTCAAAATATTTACTATACCACTCGCGAAGCTTATAAACGCCAATTCAATTATCACGCTCTGTGGAAAATCATCTCTGAGCAAGGAGATATTGTTGGCGCATATGCTTACGCCATTGATCGTAATAATAACAAACAAAAGAAATTCCAAAACACTCTTGAGCAAATCGGATTCACAATAAAGCTCAAACCATTTATTCAGCGCAGCGATGGCTCAGCCAAGGGCGACTGGGATGTTGGCATTGCTATTGATGTTATGGATTGTTCTAAAGACGTAGATACAATCATTTTGCTGTCGGGCGATGGTGATTTTGATCTGTTGCTAGAAAGAGTTTCCACTAACCACTCTGTCAGCACCGAAGTGTATGGCGTAGCTTCGCTTACGGCTAACTCTCTGATAAATGCGGCCAGCGTATTTCATCCTATTGAAAATAATCTACTTTTATAGGCCACACCCCAAATGATTCATGCAACGCTAAGTGCAAACCGGTACACTACTCCTCCTTTATGCCATTATGGCACAGCTTTTAAATATATTGGCCAGATCCTAAAATTTTTGGACCACCTGCTTATTCCTCGATAAGCCACAGCATTTCGCGCAGTCCACTTTATATAGGTACACCACATGACTTCCGAAACGGTCACCCAATTCAAGCAACTTGATTTAAAAGATTCAATCGTCAAAGTATTGAATTATATTGGTTATGAAACTCCATCGCCGATTCAAGCACAAACGATTCCTTTATTACTAGAAGGTAAAGATGTACTCGGCCAAGCACAAACGGGCACAGGTAAAACTGCCGCTTTTGCACTGCCACTGCTTTCCAATATAGATTTAAAGCAAAAAGATCCTCAGGTATTAGTACTCGCACCAACGCGTGAGTTAGCTATTCAAGTGGCTGAGGCATTCCAAAAATATGCTTCCGGCCTGAAAGGCTTCCATGTGTTACCTATTTACGGCGGACAAGACTATCGTGGACAGATTCGCGGTCTTGAGCGTGGCGTACATGTTGTTGTCGGTACACCAGGACGCGTCATGGATCACATGCGTCGCGGCACATTAAAACTCACCAATCTTAGCGCGTTAGTGTTGGATGAAGCCGATGAAATGTTACGTATGGGCTTTATTGACGATGTCGAATGGATATTAGAACAAACCCCACCTGACAGACAGATAGCCTTATTCTCTGCCACTATGCCGCAACAAATTCGGCATATTGCAACAAAGTATTTAAATGAACCTGAACAAGTCACCATTAAAGACAAAACTGCTACTGCTGAAAATATTCGCCAACGCTATTGGCTGGTTAGCGGTTTACATAAGCTTGATGCACTCACAAGAATTCTTGAAGCGGAAAGTTTTGATGGTATGCTTATTTTCGTGCGCACCAAAACTGCCACAACTGAATTAGCAGAAAAACTTGAAGCGCGTGGTTATTCAACGTCTGCGTTAAATGGTGATATTGCACAAAATCAACGCGAACGTACTGTTCAACAATTAAAGAACGGCAAAATAGACATCCTTGTTGCAACGGATGTGGCAGCACGCGGCTTAGATGTGAATCGCATTAGTCATGTAGTTAACTACGACATCCCATATGACACTGAAGCTTACATTCATCGCATAGGCAGAACCGGCAGAGCCGGCCGCACAGGTGATGCAATTTTATTTGTAGCTCCGCGCGAAAAACGTTTATTGGGCGCAATTGAAAAAGCAACTCGCAAGAAAATAGAACTCATGGAGCTGCCTTCTACCGAGATCATTAATAACAAGCGTGTAGCTAATTTCAAACAAAAAATTACCGACACATTAGCTAATGAAGATTTAACTTTCTTCTCTCAGTTAGTAGAACAGTTCCAACAAGAACACAATGTGCCTGCCGTAGACATTGGTGCCGCGCTTGCTAAGTTATTACAAGGCGATACCCCACTGTTACTACAGCATAAGCCACAAAGAAAAAATGATCGTAAAGAGCGTAATCAAAGTAGGGATAATCAGCGTAACGATCGGCCTCGCAAGCAACATGAAAGATCAGTTGGCAGAATGGATAAACCGGAAGAAGGTCAACAACGTTATCGCATAGAAGTCGGCCACGATCATGAGGTTAAACCTGGCAATATTGTTGGCGCAATTGCTAGTGAAGCAGGATTAGACGGAAAATATATTGGCTACATTAAAATATTCGATGACCACAGTTTAGTAGACTTACCCGAAGGCATGCCCAAAGAAGTATTTAAAAACTTGAAAAAAACTCGGGTCGCGGGTCAGCAACTTAATATTTCAGCATATAGCGAAGATCGCTCAGAAAGAAAAACTTTGCGCGCTAAGCCTGGTGGGGCAAAACGCAAAATAGACAATATCAAACCTAAAAAGCGCAAGCCAAAAAACAGAAAGCGCACTCCTTAGAGTGCGCTTTCTTTAAGCTTAGCAACTAGATTTAATGAACGTGTCCGTGTGACATTTCTCCTTCTGTCGCATCGCGCACACTGATAATTTTTACATCAAAAGTTAGAGTAACTCCCGCCAGTGGGTGGTTGCCATCAACTGTGACTTGGTCCCCTTCAATTTTAGCGATAGTCACTCGCTGCACTTCGCCATTCGGGCCTTCTGCCTCAAACCCCATACCTACTTCTAAAGACTCAACACCTTGAAAGGCAGCTTTATCCACTACTTGCAATTGAATACCCACTTGGCGAATGCTCAGCAAAGCCATTGGAAGCAAATCCGGCGCTAACATCGAATCCAGCGGTTCCACTAGCGATGACATAAAGCACGCCGCCGGCCCAAAGACCGATTGATACTGCGGGATTCAAATGGCAGCCTGAAATATGGCCAATCGCATAGGCAATTGTAAGTACTGTCAAGCCAAATGCTAAAGACACCCCTAATAATCCGATACCTACATCTGGGAATCCTGCCGCTAATACTGCGCTACCGCATCCACCCAAGGCCAACCAAAATGTACCTATCAATTCCGCTGCATATTTGTTCATGGCATAAACCTCAACATTTGCTAGTGAATTCCCGCCGTACCTTACAGCAAAGTACCATTTCTAGCGAATTAGGCTTCTAAACTTTGGGATTAGGTGTGTAATTAAAGTTTAGAGAAGTGCTTACTGAGAAATTTATCAAGCTGATTAGCAAAAGATTGGCGGTCACTTTTACCATAAGGGGCTTGCCCACCGGATTGGACTCCACTGCCACGCAGTGGTATCCATAAAGTCTCGCATATTAAGTTGAGCTTTGATGGTGTTTACGGAATACATTTCTCCTCGTGGATTCAAAGCATGCGCTTGTTTATCAATCACTTCAGCCGCCAACGGAATATCGCTAGTAATTACCAAATCACCTACCTCAGCTCTTTTCACAATTTCATTATCAGCCACATCAAACCCACTCAACACTTGTAGCATTTTGATGTTTTGCAGCAGCGGTTTACGGATCGCTTGATTCGCCACCAATATTACTTCTACTCCAGTACGCTCAGCCGCACGAAATAAAATTTCTTTGGCTGGCACCGGACACGCATCTGCGTCTACCCAAATTTTCATCGTACTATTTTAACTGAATTCTCATTATTGGAATCTTATGTTTAGTCAGTTTACACTTTCAAACAATGAAGACACTTTTTATTACCGGCATCAATACCGGCATCGGCAAAACATACGTTGGTCGCATACTTGTAAAAGCGTTGATTAAAGCCGGACATTCATGCGTACCAAGAAAACCTGTTGAATCTGGTTGCGAAATCAATAACGGTGAATTAATACCCGAAGATGCTTTGAAATATTTTCATGCGGCTAGCGGCAAAATACCTTTAAAAGAAATTTGTCCTTACCGTTATGAGCCACCAATATCACCTGAACGAGCAATACGTCTCGCCGATGACGTAGTCACTGTTACAGATCTAATTAATAGTTGTACTCCAACCGATAATCCCAATTATTTATTCGTGGAAGGTGCTGGTGGGTTTTATTCGCCACTATGCTCAGATGGACTCAATGCAGATCTTGCACAGAAACTTAAAGCCGATGTGATATTGGTCGTCAAAGATCGCCTCGGCTGTATTAATCAAGCACTACTCAACATTGAAGCAATACAAAATCGCAAATTAAAACTTCTTGCAATCGTTTTAAACCAGACAAGTGAACATGAAGAGTCATCCATGGATAACCTAGATGATTTACGCAGACGTTTATCTGCGCCAGTCATTGCTATCCCTAACATGGTCGATGCAAATCAGAAAATGCTAGACATGCAATACAACTCAATCAATGAGTTACTAAATATTATTAAAGACAACTAAGCCACTATTCAAAAGAGATGGCAGTTAACACCAAAGCATAGATGCTTAAATCTATAAAAATATATTATCCACAAAAAAGCCCGCATAAGCGGGCTTTTTTGTTTGTAACTTATGTAAAGCAACTAGGCTGCTTTTTCAGCATCTGCAGAGTAATCCCCTAATGCTGCTTTCCCATTACTGCGCGCACGTTGTAGTAATACTTTTTGTGCTGCACTCACGTTTGCCGAGTCACCACCCCATGCTGTCATTGATGCATGTTGCAATGCACGACCATATGAGAATGTTAACCCCCAAGGCAAATCGATACCTAAGTTATGCATTGCATTTAGATGTGAACTTGCTTCTTCATCTGATTGGCCGCCTGATAGGAATGCGATACCTGGTACGGTGGCCGGGACTGTATTCATTAAGCAGCGAACGGTTTCTCTTGCCACTGTTTCAACATCAGCACGACTACTCGCACTTACACCAGAAATAACCATACTTGGTTTAAGAATCATACCTTCCATTAATACGCCTTGGTTGCGTAGGTGCTGAAATGTAATGCGTTGTGCTAATTCTGTGACTTCATAGCTGCGCTCAATGGAATGCGTGCCGTCCATTAATACTTCTGGCTCAACAATTGGCACAATGCCTGCTTCTTGGCTGAGTTTTGCGTAGCGGGCTAACGCATGTGCATTTGCTTCAATGCATGCCCAGCTAGGAATATCATCACCAATGGTAATCACTGCTCGCCATTTTGAAAAACGTGCACCTAGGTCGTAGTACTCATTAAGACGCGTGCGAAGCCCATCTAATCCTTCGGTAACTTTTTCGTCATCATGCCCGGCTAATGGATGTGCGCCTGCATCAACTTTAATACCAGGAATAATTCCATTCTCACTCAAGTATTTAGGGAAAGGCGTGCCGTCTAGTAATGTTTGATGAATGGTTTCATCAAATAAAATAGCGCCGCTAATATAATCGGATAAACCTTCAGTCGTCACAAGCATGTCTCGGTATGCTTGACGCATTTCTTCTGTTTCTGGAATTCCTAATGCTTTAAAACGTTTGCCACAGGTTGGGTGACTCTCGTCCATTGCCAAAATGCCTTTACCAGGCGCTACCATTGCTTTTGCTATTTGTTTTAACTCTTCAACACTCACATTGCACTCCTTAAAAAATTTTGCCGATATTCTATCTTACCCAACCACCATGACGCCGTGATTAAAAACTCATTTATCAGTGCATATTTATAAAATATGTACTAGTTCTGCTTAGTATGCTCAGGGTCATCTTCTTCAACCATGTGCCCCACTCTAAGCACTTTCATGGCGTTAGTCCCGCCATCAACCCCCATCAGATCACCTTTAGTTAAAATCACCAAATCATCATCTTCAACCTCATGACAATTTTTGAGTACAGTGACTGCCGCATGGTTCACTTGGGCATGGGTTTTGCCAAGAAAATTCATTGGTGCAGGAAATACACCTTTATATAAGGTAACACGACGCAATGTTTTTACATGGCGCGTTAACGCATAAATAGGGATAGATGAAGTTATCCTGGACATCCATAATGCGGTCGATCCAGATTCTGTCAGCGCGGCGATAGCAGCCACATTTAAATGGTTAGCCAAATACATTGCGGCCATAGCGATGCCCTCATCAACACGATCACAAGCAATATGGTTACGGTGCATATGGCGTTGTCCTTCTTGTTTTTCTGAGGCACGACAGATTCTACTCATAGCTTTTACTACTTCAATGGGGAATTCGCCTACTGCGGTTTCACCCGAAAGCATGACCGCATCGGTTCCATCAAGCACCGCGTTTGCCACATCTGATACTTCAGCACGTGTTGAAATTGGACTATGAACCATGGATTCCATCATCTGTGTAGCAGTAATGGCAAGGCAGTTTGTTTTATGCGCTTTAGTGATTAGCATCTTTTGCACAGCAGGCACTTCCGCATCGCCAATTTCAACACCTAAATCGCCACGTGCAATCATGATGGCCTCTGTACACCCTAAAATATCATCAATATTTTCTAGCGCCTCAATAGTTTCAATCTTTGCAACAATCGAAATATCACTATTATGTTGCTTAAGTAATTCCCTTACTTGATGAATATCGTCAACACTCTTTATGAAAGACGCTGCTATGTAGTCCAAGTCAAGCTCATTAACATAGGCAATGTCTTTCATATCTTTCTCAGTGATACATTCCGCAGACAATCCACCACCTTTACGATTCATACCTTTATTGCTAGACAATTCGCCGCCAGCTAATACTGTAGTTTTAATAACTTGCCCATCTATTGCATTGATCTCTAATGCAATACGACCATCATCAAGTAATAACACATCTCCAGATAAAACATCATTGATAAGACCCTTATATGTAAAACCTACGACTTGTTGCGTGCCTGATTCTAAATCTAATTCAGCATCTAAATTAAATTTATCTCCGACCTTCAATACAACTTTATTATTAACGAATCGGCCAATACGCAATTTTGCACCTTGTAAGTCGCCTAGTATGCCAACGTTATAATTCTTTTCTTCGCTGATACGTCTAACCATTTCTACACGGCACTTATGTTCTTCCATGCTGCCATGTGAAAAATTTACTCTGACAAGGTCAATTCCCGCATCAATCAGCTTTGACATCACTTGTTCATCATCAGTCGCTGGACCTAAAGTGATAATAATTTTTGTGCGTCGATGCATCATGTTGTTACTTTCCTTGTGCGCGCTGCTGAAGAATATCTACGGCTGGCAAAACTTTTCCTTCGAGAAACTCAAGAAATGCACCACCCCCTGTAGAGATATATGAAATATCGTCAGCCACTTCAAATGTATCAATCGCTGCTACTGTGTCACCGCCTCCGGCAATTGAAAATGCATCACTCGCTGCAATAGCGTTGGACAATGTTTTTGTTGCTCCCGCAAATTGTGGAAATTCAAACACCCCTAACGGTCCGTTCCAGACAATTGTTCCTGCCGCTTGCATGACACTACCTAGATGTGCCGCACTTTGTGGGCCAATATCTAAAATCATGTCATCATCAGCAATATCTTGTACTAGCTTTGTTTCAGCAGGTGCGCTTTCTGAGAATTCTTTAGCGCATACCACATCGGTTGGAATAGGGATGTCTGCACCACGTTGTTTAGCCTTTTCGATTAGCTTTTTCGCCACATCTACTAAGTCAACTTCGTATAACGACTTGCCTACAGAAAATCCTACCGCGGCAATAAAGGTATTAGCAATACCGCCACCAACCACTAACTGATCAACCTTATCAATCAATTGCTCCAGCAAAGTTAGTTTGGTTGACACCTTTGAGCCACCAACAATGGCGACCATAGGACGTTGTGGGTTTTCCAAGCCTTTCGCCAAAGCATCTAATTCTGCGGCCAGCAGTGGGCCTGCACATGCAGCCGTTGCAAACTTGGCGACACCATAAGTAGACGCTTGAGCACGATGTGCCGTGCCAAAGGCGTCCATCACGTAAATGTCACATAATGCCGCCATTTTCTTAGCTAATACGTCTTCGCATTTTTTCTCGCCCGCTAAAAAACGTACATTTTCACATAGCACAATTTTCCCCGGTGCCACTTCGCAACCATCAATCCAATTGCCAACTAGAGGAACTTCTTGTCCTAATGCTGCAGCCAACGCATCAGCAACAGGTTGCAGACTGTATTTTTCTTCTGGAGTCCCCTCTGTAGGACGACCCAAGTGAGACATCACCATAATGGCCGCACCGTTGGGTAGCGCTAGCTTTAATGTAGGTATTGACGCTCGTATACGTGCATCGTTACTGATAACACCATCTTTGATAGGCACATTGAGATCTTGGCGGATCAGGAGTTGGCGATTAGCTAACTCCATCTCTGCCATTGTTAATACTTTTGACATACTGCTTTATTTTGTTAGCGCTTTTATTAACGTTCTTTTTTATAAACAACTAATAATTATTTAGCGTTAACCAATGCAATGGTCGTATCCAGCATGCGGTTCGAGAAGCCCCACTCGTTGTCATACCAAGAAAGTACTTTAACAAGGTTACCGCCCATCACTTTAGTTAAACCAGCATCAAACACGGATGATGCAGGATTATGATTAAAGTCGCATGACACTAATGGCGCGTCATTGTATTCAAGCACTCCTTTAAGTTCGCCATCGGATGCGTCTTTCATGATGCTGTTTATTTCTTCGATATTCGTATCGCGTGCTGCCGTAAATGTTAAATCAACGACGGACACGTTAATGGTTGGCACTCGCATTGAAAACCCATCCAGCTTGCCATTTAGTTCTGGAAGCACTAAACCAACCGCAGCCGCAGCCCCCGTTTTTGTTGGAATCATAGATTGCGTGGCTGAACGTGCTCGACGCAAATCAGAATGGAAAACATCTGTTAGCACTTGATCATTCGTGTATGCATGTATGGTTGTCATCACCCCCTGTGACAGACCAATTTTGTCGTGCAATGGTTTTACCAACGGCGCAAGACAGTTAGTTGTACATGACGCATTTGAGATGACGGTATCTGAAACTTTCAACAGCCCATGGTTGACGCCATACACTATGGTGGCATCAACATCATTCCCTCCAGGTGCTGAAATGATGACTTTCTTAGCACCCGCCGCTAGATGTGCAGATGCCTTTTCTTTGCTAGCAAAAAATCCGGTTGATTCATGCACGACATCCACATCTAATTCTTTCCACGGCAACTTAGATGGATCACGCTCAGAACACACACGAATTCGGTCGCCATTAACAACAATATAGTCACCATCAACATCTACGGTACCATTAAATTTTCCATGAGCAGAATCATATTGAGTTAAGTGCGCATTGGTATTTGTGTCGCCTAAATCATTGATCGCGACAATTTGGATTTCGCTAGTACGATCTGATTCATATAAAGCACGCATAATATTGCGGCCGATTCTTCCATACCCATTAATTGCAACTTTGATTGCCATTCTCTTTGCTTCCTCTTGTATTAACAGTAACTATAGTAATGCGCGTGCACGCTTAACGATGTTTTTGGTAGTGAAACCGAAATGCTCCATCAGAACTTTACCTGGCGCAGACGCACCAAATTGATCGATTCCTACGACATCCCCATCTAAGCCGACATATTTACGCCAGAAGTCAGTCACTCCCGCTTCGACGGCAATTCTTGCACGAATGTTGTTTGGTAAGACAGACTGCTTATATGAATCATCTTGTAGCTCAAATACATCAGCACTTGGCATCGACACTAGTCGAACTTTGACACCATTAGCACCCAGTTGTTTCGCTGCATCCATCGAAATACCCACTTCGGTACCCGTGGCTAAAATAATTAGCTCTGGCTCAGCATTATTCTCAAACAATACATACGCACCTTTTTGTACCTGTGCTAATTGCTCTTTGCTGCGCGCCATGAATGGCACACCTTGGCGTGAAAATGCCAAAGCGGCAGGATGTTTAAGTTCGATGCTGGTTTTCCAGGCCACCATGGATTCTACGGTATCGCAAGGACGCCAAACCATTAGGTTTGGAATGCTGCGCAAGCTAGAAATATGTTCAATAGACTGGTGAGTTGGCCCATCTTCGCCCAAACCAATTGAATCGTGCGTATAAACAAATAAGCTTGGTGTATTCATTAACGCCGCCATGCGAACTGCATTTCGCGCATAGTCAGAGAAAGTTAAGAAAGTCCCGCTGTAGGGAATAAAACCTCCGTGCAAGGCCATACCATTCATCATGGCTGACATGCCGAACTCGCGCACGCCATAATATATGTAGTTCCCACTAACATCATCCGCAACCACACCTTTTGAGCCGGACCACCAAGTATTGTTTGAACCGGTTAAGTCAGCCGAACCACCAATTAATTCTGGTAGCAATGGCCCTACAGCCTCTAACGCTAACTCTGACGCTTTTCGAGTCGCGACACTTTCTGCTTTGTCATTAATTGCCTGTAACGCTTTTTCAGAATCTGCTGCCCAATTTTCAGGAAGCTCTGCGTTGTAACGTCGCGCTAACTCTTTCGCTAGCTCAGGATGCGCTTTTTGATAAGTCGCATATTGTTCTTCCCACGCTTGTTGCTTTTGTTTGCCTGCATCGACGCAATTCCATGCATCGTATACATTAGCGGGGATTTCAAATGGACCGTACTTCCAACCAATGCGATCTCGTACTAGTTGAATTTCCTCATCACCCAATGGCGCACCGTGAACACCTGACGTCCCTTCTTTATTGGGCGAACCAAAACCAATAATTGTTTTACAGTCAATTAGCGTCGGTTGCGAGCTGTTTGCTTGTGCTTGCTGGATAGCTTGATCAATGGCTTCAGAATCATGACCGTCAATATCACGAATGACTTGCCAGCCGTATGATTCAAACCGCTTCGAAATATCTTCTGTGAACCAATCTTGTACTTCACCATCAATAGAGATGCCATTGTTATCGTAGAAAACGATCAATTTACCTAGCTTCAAAGTTCCTGCTAAAGAGCATGCCTCGTGAGAGATACCCTCCATCAAGCAACCATCTCCGGCGAAAACATAGGTATTATGGTCAATTATGTCGCTATCTTTTTGATTAAATTGCGTAGCTAACATTCTTTCTGCTAACGCCATACCCACTGCATTGGCTAACCCTTGGCCCAGCGGGCCTGTGGTAGTTTCTATTCCGGGCGCTTCACCCACTTCAGGATGACCAGGTGTTTTTGAATGTAACTGGCGAAAATCTTTAATATCTTGCATCGACAGGTCATAACCAGTCAGATGCAATAAAGAGTAAATCAACATTGATCCATGCCCATTGGAAAGCACGAAACGGTCTCGATTCATCCACTGCGGATCTTTAGGGTTATGCTTCAAGTACTTACGCCAAAGCACTTCAGCTATATCAGCCATTCCCATGGGTGCGCCTGGGTGACCTGAATTGGCTTGTTGAACGGCGTCCATACTCAGAGCACGGATGGCATTTGCTAATTCTTTATGATTATCCACGTGATTTTAGTGATTATCGTTAATGTAAAGTTGTACGATGCGCCAAGCTGACCTCTATCTAGGTTCAGCAAATGGATAAATTGATCCTTATCTATATAGGCGATCTGCATAAAGCGCCGACATTTTCCACGAGTTATCAATCACTCGCAAGCTCACTATGCGGAATTCTGATGTTAAATGGGGAATAGCGAAGAAAATTAGCTGTTTTTCCATTTGATATTGCATCCTACACTGGGTTTTTGTATGTCTGATACAGGATTACCTGATATCTGTGCGTTCAATGCTGCACGTACATCGCTACCAGAGACAGCAATGTGATTGCCAGGTCGTGAATCATCTAACTGACCCCGGTAGACGCACGCAAGGTTGCCATCAAATACAAAGAAGTCTGGAGTACACACTGCATGGTAATTTTTAGCCACTTGCTGAGTTTCATCAAATAGGTATGGGAAAGAATATCCATTGGCGATGACCTCCTGAACCATATGCTCGGGCGAATCCTCCGGATAAGTTTCAACGTCATTAGAATTGATTGCGATAAAGGAAATACCCTGGGCCCGATAGTCACTTGCCAGCAAAGCGAGTTCAGACGTGATGTGCTTTACAAAGGGACAGTGATTACAGATAAACATAATCACCGTTGCCACCGAACCGCGCAATTCTTTCAGACCTCTATTTTCACCACTTGTAGGGTCCAACAATTTGAAGTCAGGAGCAACTGTCCCTAGCGGGATCATACTAGATAGGGTCTTCACCATGTTTTGTTTACCTCTTTAATTAAAAACTTTATAGCTTAAACTTACTACACAATGTACAATCACGCGCTTTATTAATAAGCAACGATATTAATTGGTTAGAATTCTGCTAGCTTGTTCGCCATTCAATGGTCATTCAGAACATATCAAATACGCCGATATACCCATATCAATACCTCTACAGACCATATGATTTCTACCTTTAAATTATAATCAAAGGGCTAAAAAATGAGTAACAGTTATGTATTTACTTCAGAATCTGTTTCTGAAGGCCACCCAGATAAAATGTCAGATCAAATTTCTGACGCCGTATTAGATGCCGCACTGGCACAAGATCCAGATGCCCGCGTTGCCTGCGAAACGTTAGTCAAAACAGGCATGGTAGTACTGGCTGGAGAAATTACCACCACCGCCAATATTGAATACGAACAATTAGTTCGAGATACCGTTAACGAGATTGGCTATGACCACTCCGATAAAGGCTTTGACGGCAATACTTGTGCTGTGATTAATGCATTAGGCGCTCAATCCCCAGATATTGCTCAAGGCGTAGATCGTTCCAAACCAGAAGACCAGGGAGCAGGTGACCAAGGCTTAATGTTTGGTTATGCCAGTAATGAGACTGACGTGTTAATGCCTGCCCCCATTACTTATTCACACCGACTGGTAAAAAAACAATCTGAAGTTCGCAAAAACAAACAACTCCCTTGGTTACGCCCAGACGCTAAAAGCCAGGTGACATTTCGTTATGAGAATGGCATACCTAGCGCGGTGGAAGCGGTTGTACTTTCCACTCAGCACGATCCTGATATTTCACAAAAAGATTTACAAGAAGCCGTCATGGAACACATTATCAAACCTGTGCTTCCAGAAAAATGGTTGGCTGCCGATACCAAATATCACATCAATCCTACGGGCAACTTCGTTATTGGTGGCCCGGTAGGTGACTGCGGACTCACCGGACGAAAAATTATCGTTGACACCTATGGCGGCATGGCACGCCATGGTGGCGGTGCATTTTCTGGCAAAGATCCATCGAAAGTTGACCGCTCTGCTGCTTATGCAGGACGTTACGTCGCTAAAAATATTGTCGCTGCTGGCTTGGCTGAACGTTGCGAAATTCAAATCTCATATGCTATTGGCGTAGCAGAACCTACCTCTATTTCAATAGATACCTTTGGTACTGGAAAAATAAATGACCGTGATATTGAAAGCTTAGTTAGACAACACTTCGATTTACGTCCTTACGGAATTCTAGGCATGCTTGACCTTAGACGGCCTATTTATAAGCGCTCAGCCAGCTATGGTCACTTTGGTCGCGAAGAAACCGAATTTAGTTGGGAAAGAACAGATAAAGCTGACGCATTACGTCAGTCATAAACATTTTTATATATGCTAGGAGCACAACCATGAATACTGAACAAGATTACAAAGTTGCTGACATTTCTTTAGCCGACTGGGGTCGCAAAGAAATTGCCATTGCAGAAACAGAAATGCCGGGGCTGATGTCTTTACGCAAAAAGTATGCAGGACAGAATCCTTTAAAAGGCGCTCGTATTGTTGGCTGCTTACACATGACCATTCAAACTGCCGTACTCATTGAAACATTGGTCGACCTGGGTGCAGAAGTTCGCTGGTCATCATGCAATATTTTTTCAACTCAAGATCATGCTGCCTCGGCGATTGCGGCTAGCGGCGTCCCTGTATTTGCCTGGAAAGGTGAAACTGAAGAAGAATACGAATGGTGTATTGAACAAACCATTACCGGCCCAAACAATTGGGTACCTAACATGCTTTTAGACGATGGGGGCGACCTAACTAAAATAATGCATGAGAAATATCCTGAAATGTTGAAAGACGTTAAAGGTGTTTCCGAAGAGACCACTACCGGTGTAAAACGTCTTTACGATATGGTTGCAGCTGGTGAGTTGTTAATTCCCGCAATTAACGTGAATGACTCGGTAACTAAGTCTAAATTCGATAATCTATATGGTTGTCGCGAATCATTAGTTGATGGAATAAAACGCGCAACTGACGTTATGATAGCCGGCAAAGTAGCCATCGTATGTGGTTATGGTGACGTTGGTAAAGGCTCAGCACAATCTTTGCGTGGACTAGGCGCCACAGTATGGATTACCGAAATTGATCCAATCTGTGCATTGCAAGCCGCGATGGAAGGTTATCGTGTTGTAACACTAGATGATGTTTGTGGCCAGGCTGATATCTTTGTCACCACTACTGGTAACTACAACATCATTACCCATGATCATATGCTCGCCATGAAAAACCAAGCAATTGTCTGCAACATTGGTCACTTTGACAATGAAATTGATATTGCTAGCCTTGAGAATTATCAATGGGAAGAAATCAAACCTCAGGTCGATCATGTCATTTTCCCCGACGGCAAGCGCATCATCATGCTAGCTAAAGGGCGTTTAGTGAATCTTGGTTGTGGTACTGGCCACCCTAGTTTCGTAATGTCCAATTCTTTCACCAACCAAGTACTTGCTCAGCTTGAACTGTGGAATGCCAATGGTCGCTACGACAACAATGTATTCATCTTGCCTAAGCACCTAGATGAAGAAGTAGCACGCTTACACTTAGAGCAAATTGGCGTAAAGTTGACAACTCTGACAGACAAGCAAGCGGCTTACATTGGCGTGCCTGTCAATGGTCCTTACAAAGCAGAGCATTACCGCTACTAAAAAGTTAGCACGCAGCAACACTCAACGCCGGTATAATGTTTTATACCGGCGTTTTTTATTTGAGTAATACACTTGCGCATTCCAAGAATTTATACACAACACAGATTACAGGCCTCCACCAGCATCGGCCTAGAGGCCAAAGCAGTAAGCATATTCAACGGAGATGGAAACGACTACTACTCAATTATTAGCGAACTTTCCAAGAAAAATGTTTCTGTAGATATTGAAAGTCAACAATCTATCCATAACGAATCTTTATTATCTATTCATTTACTTCAACCTTTGTGCCGCGCAGATAAAATGGATTGGTGTTTACAAAAAGCGACCGAGTTGGGCGTTAACGCAATCACTCCATTTATTAGTTCTCAAGTTAACATCAATGTTGCCGCGAATCGCTTAGATAAGAAAATGGATCATTGGCGTTCAGTCATTGAAAGCGCTTGCGAGCAATCGGGAAGAGCAATGATTCCTAGCATCAAGCAACCCATTGTATGCAATGTGGCTATAAACAATTCACCCAGCAAAGCGATTAAATTAATCGCCTCGCCCATGGCCAATGAAAATACATTTTCTTACACCGACACATCAACCTCTAACTGCATATGCGCCATTGGGCCTGAGGGAGGATTTGACCAGAACGAAATACTCCAAGCTCAAAATGAGGGGTTTGCACCGATTAAAATCGGACCAAGAATTTTACGTTTAGAAACTGCTGTAATTTCAGCATTGACGTTGTGCCAATCTCGCTGGGGTGATTTTAATTAGGCGTTACGACTGATCGATTCATCTATAGGCTACGCGCTGCAAAATCTGGAACACTCAACGTCGGAATGTCAGCCGTGTCTGGCGATTATTTTTAATCAAGGTGCACATTTGATAAAATATCCAATTTAGGCATCATGATGTCTACAAAAATAATGTCTGGCTTATTAACAGCAATAATCGCTAATACCTCGAAACCATCTTCAGCGGTCAATACTTCACACTCGTCTTTACTCAACAATCTTTCTACAGATTTTCTAATTGCCTTGTCTTCATCGATAATCATCGCTATTACAGAGATGACAAATCTACAGAATTTGACTGTTCGAGTTCGTATAATGAACTGTTTCCTACATTTTGTGCTCCCAATTTCTTTCTTCAGAGCTGTTATGCTTAAATCGTTTATATTTAATCAGCCAACAAACTAGCCACGATGCAAACAAAGATAGGTTTTATCTGTTTATATGCACGCGGTACTGAAGCAGACACAAGGTAGTCCTAGAACAAACTAAGCCGATAACAGCAAATATGCTAATAGAGGATCAGGGTATGACCATAGAACTTGCAGTAATCATGGATCCGATTGAGTCAATCCATACCTACAAAGACAGCACATTTGCGATGCTATTAGAAGCTCAACGCAGGTCTTGGAATATCTACTACATACGACTCAACAGCTTATACGTTCTGGATGGAAGACCGTTTGCGCAAGCTGCTTCACTCTCCGTTCAAGATCAGTCACAAAACTGGTTTCAACGAGAAGATTATTCAGATGTAAGCTTATCTGACTTTAATATCATCCTTATGCGTAAAGACCCTCCATTTAATATGGAGTACATTTATGTGACTTATATATTGGAATTAGCTCAGCAGTCAGGCACATGCATAGTCAATGACCCCACCTCTTTGCGCAATATGAATGAAAAATTTTCTATTGTTAACTTCCCAAGCTGTTGCACACCCACGCTAGTAACGCGTGATAGAAATAGGATTAATAACTTTATTAGTCAGCACGACGATGTGGTTGTGAAACCAATGGATGCTATGGGAGGGGAATCCATTTTTAGAGTTTCTCCCAATGACACAAACAAAAACTCAATAATTGATCAGATTACTGACAAAGGCACTACCACTATCATGGTGCAATGTTTCATCCCGGAAATCAGCCAGGGCGATAAACGTATTTTATTAATTAATGGAGAACCAGTTCCTTACGCACTTGCACGTGTTCCTGCCTCAGGGGAGCTTCGCGGCAACCTCGCTGCAGGTGGTTCGGGGCATGGGATACCACTAAGTGACAGAGACCGACAGATTTGCACAGAAATCAAAACTTCTTTGGTGAATAATGGAATACTATTTGCCGGTGTCGATGTAATTGGGTCATATTTAACAGAAATAAACATCACCAGCCCTACTTGCATTCGAGAGCTTGATAAGCAATACAATCTAAATATTAGTGGCATATTATTCGATCATATTGAGACAATGTTAAATTAACCATCGTTCAACTTTGTGATTCGATTTATCCCCTAGATGACTCCAGCCATTGCCACACCAAAAGTATCTTCAAACGACAGAATAAGTTTTACTCTGTTGTTAGCTATTGCTTTTCATGCACTGCTAATTTTAGGGCTTGGATTTGAGTTGATAAAAAACCACTCGGCACCCCCATCCACGATTGAAGTTATTCTAACAAAAACTCAAAACGAAAATGCCCCTGAAGATGCAAAGGTGATTGCAGAGCATAATCAGGCACAAAGCGGCAGTGTCGATTTTGATGCTCGCCCCACTTCACCTGCAGTAGCTAAAAAAGTATTTCAAGGTAACAATCAAACTAGTAGCGTTGAAATCACAGAAAATACTTCTTATGTCGCCGAAAACGAAATGATTATTCATCAAAATGATCCCGATGATAAAAAGTTTTCTCGCCGCGCCACCAGTGAAGAAAGTTCTAAGCTTGATCAAACAGAACTACGCAAAAATCAGCATAATATCGCACAGCTAGTTTCTGAACTAAGCCGAGAAAAACAACTTTACGCAAAACGCCCGCGCATTAATTACATTGATACTTTAAGTGCTAAATCTGCAATTGAAGCTAAATATATTAAAGACTGGATACAGAAAGTTGAAATCATCGGTAATATCAATTATCCCCACCAGGCTAAACAGCAGAAACTTTCTGGCACCTTAAATATTAAGTGTGCTCATCAATCATGACGGCTCAGTAATTTCTTCTATAATTCAGCAGAAATCTGGAGAAAGATTATTAGATGCCGCTGCCATTAAAGTTGTACGTCTGGCAGCACCTTATAAACAGTTCCCAGCGGGAATGCGTGGGCAATACGATCAATTAATGATAACTCGCGCCTGGATTTATCACAGTGATAGCAAATTAAGTACCAAATAATCAAATACACGTGACAGAAACAAACACATCTTTACGCTCCCAAATTCTGATAGCGATGCCAACGCTATATGATCCCAGCTTTTCTAAAACCATCACTATCATGTGCGAACATAATGCCCAAGGAGCGATGGGCATAGTGCTTAATCAGCCTACTTCACTGGATATCTACGATTTAATTACAGCCGACAAACCTAAACAAGATAAAGATGACTCTCTATTATCGATACGAATTCACTCTGGCGGCCCTGTCAATAGCGACCATGGTTTCATCTTGCATGACTGTAATATTGAACGTGAGTCGACTATTCAAGTAGCACCTACATTATTCCTCACCTCATCCGCTGACATTTTAGATGAGATCGCGCAAGGCCAAGGGCCCAGCAATAAATTAATTGCATTAGGCTACGCCGGCTGGCTTCCTGGGCAGCTTGAAGCTGAAATTTCCGACAATTCCTGGCTAACCACTGAATACCAGCATCAGCTAGTATTTGATACGTCTGCAGAATTGCAATGGCTTGAGGCCGGCAAACGACTAGGCATCGACTTAAATTTATTAAACAGTCAGCCCGGACATGCCTGATACACCCATACATAATCATGTTTATTTAGCCTTTGATTTTGGTGAACGCCGTACTGGCGTCGCCATAGGCCAGAGTATTACCGTTAGCGCAAGACCATTAACCACTATCACTAGCGTAAACAAACAACCCAATTGGCCGCAAATTGAGGACTTATTGAAACAATGGCGGCCCACACAATTAATTGTTGGAATCCCGAGTGATGTTGAAGAAAATAAAGTATTGCGTAAAAAAATAACCCGATTTTGTTCTGAGCTCGCTAACAAGTCAGGTTTGTCTGTAGTCACGCATGATGAGACCCTGACCTCTGACGAAGCTTATATGTACCTGAAAAACAAGAGACGCAAAGCAAAAGGCAAAATAGATAAACAAGATATCGATCAAATTGCCGCAGCAATTTTGTTGGAATCATGGATGAGTGTTAATCTACCTGTATGAACATTAATGTTGATGAATTAATTAGCAACCTCACCAGTCAAACCCAAGAATTAATTAATACTCTGGGTACAGATCAGCCCCTAATGATAGGCATCTATACTGGCGGTATCTGGATTGCCGAGCACTTACACGCTTCTCTAAAACTAGAAAAACCCATGGGCATCTTAGATATCTCATTTTATCGTGATGACTTCAGCCAGATAGGCCTTAACCCACAAGTCAAACCGTCAAAGATCCCTTTAGACATTACCGATGAACACATCATTCTAGTAGATGACGTTCTGCACACAGGGCGTACAGTCCGCGCGGCACTCAACGAATTATTTGACTATGGGCGCCCGGCCAGTGTCCATCTAGCTGTCCTGATCGACAGAGGTGAACGTGAATTGCCTATAGACGCGCAAGTAGCAGGCAAAAGAATTGACCTACCCCCTCACCAACATGTAAAACTAACCGGCCCCAAGCCACTTAAGCTTGAAGTCATAACAGCTATCTGAACATACATAGAATAACGATTAATAACGGATGCAACACTTTCTAACAACTGAGTCACTAAGCAAAGATCAGTTGACTAATATTTTAGATACCGCTGAATCATTTACCAATGTAGATGGTGGAACTGTTAAGAAAGTACCTCTGTTAAGAGGGAAAACCATTATCAATTTATTCTTTGAAGCCAGCACACGAACACGCACTACCTTCGAACTGGCAGCCAAAAGATTATCTGCTGATGTTTTAAACATGAACATCAGCTCGTCAGCAACTGTCAAAGGTGAAAGCTTACTGGATACACTGCGCAATCTAGAAGCGATGCACGTAGACATGTTCATTATTCGCCATCAAGATAGTGGCGCCGCTGAATTTCTATCTAGACATATCTCTCCACACATTAGTGTAATCAATGCCGGTGATGGACGTCATGCCCATCCCACCCAGGCAATGTTAGACATGTACACAATCCGCAAAATCAAAGGAGAATTTAAAAATCTTAAAGTAGCCATCGTAGGTGATTTACTTCATTCACGAGTCGCACGTTCACAAATACACGCATTACGCACATTAGGCGCAAAAGAGATCCGCGTTATTGCTCCTCGTACGCTGCTTCCTGCACGCATCGAAAGTCTAGGTGTAAAGGCATTCCACAACATTGAAACTGGCTTAAAAAATGTCGATGTGATTGTTATGTTGCGCTTACAAAAAGAACGTATGCAAGGGGCTTTACTGCCGAGCGAGCATGAATATTTTCATTTATTTGGTTTAACTAAAGAGCGTGTCGCATTAGCGGCCAAAGGCGCTATTGTAATGCATCCTGGGCCAATCAATCGAGGCGTCGAAATAAGTTCAGAAGTCGCTGACAGCTCACAATCAGTTATCTTAAAACAGGTTTCTTATAGTATTGCGGTACGCATGGCAATCATGGCGATGTTGGCAGGAAATCAATCATGAGAATAGAGATCAATAACGCCCACATTGTGGACCCTGCAAATAATGTTAATAAAATCGCCAATTTATATATACATAACAAATTAATTGCAGCTGTCGGTGACAAACCAACTGATTGGCAAGCAGATACGGTAATTGATGCTAAAGGCAGTTATGTATTTCCAGGCTTGGTGGATATTGCAACACGGCTAAGAGAACCAGGGCAAGAACATAAAGCCACCATTGCCAGCGAAACTTATGCAGCAGTCAGTGGTGGCATTACCTCAGTCGTTTGTTTGCCGGATACAGAACCTGTAATCAACTCGCCTGCCGAAGTTGAACTAATACAACAACGTACCAATGCTACCGGTCATTGTCATGTCTATGTCATTGGCGCACTTACCTCGCAATTAAAAGGCTCTATGCTCAGCGAAATGGCTGCGCTAAAAGAGGCGGGCGTCGTCGGTGTTAGCAATGTGTTACATCCCGTAGCTAACAATTTAGTACTAAGACGTACCATGGAATACGCATCTAGCCAGGACCTCACACTATTTTATTATCCTATAGATCACAGCCTCGCTGCAAACGGATGTATCCATGAAGGCCTGTCTGCAACGCGCATGGGGCTTACAGGTATACCTACCGCGGCAGAAACGGCAGCCGTAGGTTCATGTTTAGCATTAATAGAACAAACTGGTGTACGTGTACATTTCTGTCGCTTATCAACACAGCGCGCCATACAAATGTTAGAGCGGGCTAGGTTTGATGGCGCACCAATCAGCGCGGATGTAAGCACCCATCAATTATTTTTGAGTGATATGGATATTGCTGACTTTGATGGCAACTATCATGTCTTACCCCCATTAAGAGATCGTTCAGATGTCGCCGGCTTGAGGTTAAAACTAGCCAGCGAAATTATCGTTAGCCTATGCTCGGACCATCAACCACATGAGCGTGATGCGAAGCTAGCACCATTCGCATCGACCGAACCTGGCATCTCAGCATTAGAGACCCTGCTGCCGCTGGCACTACAATTAGTCAAAGATGAAGTTGCTAGCTTAGTGGACATTATTTCATTATTAACATACAAACCTGCCCAATTACTTAGCATTAACGCAGGCAGTTTATCTCCAGGCCAAGCCGCAGACTTGTGTATTTACGACCCAACTATTGAATGGCAGTTAACAACAGAATCGATGCATAGCAGTGGCAAAAATACCCCTTTCTTACACAAAACGTTTAAAGGCAAAGTCACTGATACTTTTGTTAACGGAAAGCTTGTTTTTCAAAATAACTCATGACAAACGCTTCAATATTTGCTGAAAATGCGCGCGTACTCGCACATGATGCGTTACCTGCAGCACAGTATTTACTACGCTTACACACTCCTGAATGCGCCAAAACCGTTCAGCCAGGCAACCTTATCCACTTAAGTTGTAGCCATGAAAAATATAGTTTGAAACGCCCTTTTTCAGTTTTACGCAGTTCAAGAGAGGGAGGCTGGATTGAAATCTTATACAAGGTAGTGGGATCAGGAACCGAGCAACTTACTAAAATAAAACCAGCTGATGCACTGCATTGTATGGGCCCGATAGGCAACGCTTTCACTCCATCTGAAAACACTGAGCGGCCATTATTACTCGGTGGTGGCGTTGGCATTCCGCCTATATTGTTTTTCGCAGAGCAACTGAAAAAGAAAAACAACATAACACCCATGGTAATCATGGGTTCAGAAATCCCCTTTCCATTCAAAACGCAACCTTCAAAAATTTTAATAGACTCAATGCCTAGCAATACCATTGCTTCAATGACGTTACTGGAAGATTTAAATATCCCTTCCAGATTAACCAGCAAACAAAATTACCCTGGATGCTTTGATGGTTACATCCATGAGCTAGCGACAATATGGCTAGAAAGCCTAAACAACCAAGAACGTTCAGACATTGAGATTTTTGCATGCGGTCCGACAGCAATGCTAAAAGCAGTGGCCAAAGTTAGCCAACAATTCTCATTAGCTTGCCAATTATCTCTAGAAGAATATATGGCTTGTGCAGTTGGAGGGTGTGCAGGCTGCACAGTTGAAACTATTAATAATACTGGCCAACGTCAGATGAAGCGCGTATGCGTGGATGGTCCTATATTTGATGCTAACACAGTTTTCCCTCTATAATTTCTTAGACAGCTGATCGTCGCTAAATATAGATTTAACCGAATCAAAAAATCTTCATCTTCGATAGGATATTCAATGGTGAGAATATATCCACTTTGCACATTGCTGCTACGATGTTCAATCATTGATACCAATGAAGCCAAGCGCACCTATAATGAAAAACAAATAAGATCCACCTTTCTGCACTATCTCTTATTTAATTAAAAAGTCTTTATTAGCCGCACGGCGACGTGCCTCGTCTTTGCTAATTAAGCCTTTTGAGTACACTTCCTTTAGACATTGGTCAAGTGTTTGCATACCCATATTTTGACTAGTCTGTATTGAGGAATACATTTGCGCCACTTTATCCTCACGAATCAAATTTCGAATCGTAGGAGAACTCAACATGATTTCGTGTGCAGCAATTCGGCCACCACCAATTTTCCTACACAATGTCTGTGAGATGACGGCTTGCAGTGATTCTGACAATATAGAACGCACCATATCTTTTTCAGCCGCAGGAAATACATCAACTATTCTGTCGATGGTTTTTGCTGCAGAACTAGTGTGCAAAGTACCAAAAACCAAGTGCCCTGTTTCCGCTGCAGTCAATGCTAACCGAATAGTTTCCAGGTCTCGCAATTCACCGACCAATATAGTATCTGGATCTTCACGCAATGCTGATCTAAGCGCTTCATTAAACCCTAATGTATCGCGATACACTTCACGCTGGTTAAGCAAACTTTTCTTGCTCGCGTGTATAAATTCGATCGGATCTTCAATAGTAAGAATATGCCCATATTCATTTTCATTTTTATGATTAATCATGGCAGCCAAAGTGGTTGACTTACCAGATCCCGTTGGACCGGTCACCAACACTAACCCACGGGGATAAGTTGAAATATCAGCAAATATTCTTGGGCAATCTAATTCTTCAAGCGTGAGAATATTTGTTGGAATAGTTCTAAAAACTGCTCCAGCACCACGACTTTGATTAAACGCATTAACACGGAATCGCGCTAAACCAGGAATTTCAAACGAGAAGTCCGCCTCCAAGAACTCTTCATAATCTTTACGTTGCTTGTCATTCATGATGTCATAAACCATGGAATGAACTTGCTTATGAGCCATCACCGGAACATTAATTCTTCGCAAATCTCCGTCGACTCGGATCATCGGCGAAACACCAGCGGAAAGATGTAAATCTGAGGCTCCATTCTTAACAGAGAAAGCCAACAGCTGTGATATATCCACTTAGACTCCTTTAAGATTACGCTATACAATCCGATGTACATTTTGATTTTAGAAAATGACCCAAGGCTTGAAATATGGGTGCAATCAGTCCGTAGGCAGCTACTAGCTATTATATAACGTCACTCGCACGATTCGCGCAATTAGGCAGTGAGTATTTGACAAGCAAACACATTGTAACGATAAACAGAGCCACGACAGTACGCATCCTGCTCCTTTTCTGAAATTTTAGACGGATATCTCTGATCTATTAATAACTAGACTATGACAACACAAAATCTAGCCAGTAATCTCGCCGCAGTAAAACTGCATATTGCAAACATTGAACAACAACACCAGCGTAATAGTGGCGAGGTGTGTTTAATTGCTGTGAGTAAGACGCGTAGTGTACAAGAAATCCGTATTCTGGCAGAACAAGGTCAAATACATTTTGGTGAAAATTACGTCCAAGAGTCGATCGATAAGATGGCTGAGTTTACCGATATACAACTTATTTGGCATTTCATTGGCCCCATCCAAAAGAATAAAACCAAGTTAATTGCTGAGAATTTTAGTTGGGTACATTGTGTAGAGAGAGAATTAGTCGCCATTCGTCTTAACAACCAACGTCCACCTGTCTTACCAGCTTTGAATATATGCTTGCAAATAAATATCGATAACGAAGATAGTAAATCAGGAATAACACCGGGAGAACTACTCCCCTTAGCCAAAACAATTCAACAACTACCCAACCTAAAATTACGCGGATTGATGGCTATCCCCAGTGTAACCCAAGAATTTGAGCAGCAATCTGTTGCATTCCAAAAAATGGCTGACTTACTTAGCGAGCTTCAACAAAATGACTTGGATGTAGACACTCTATCCATGGGTATGAGTAACGATTTTGAGGCTGCCATTGCTTTTGGTTCAACCATGGTACGTATTGGTACAGCAATATTTGGCCCACGTGACTACTCATGAAACAATACCCTCATGAATGATCTTAACCGTCCATCTATTTTAATTATCGGTGCTGGCAATATGGGTGCTAGCATCGCTACAGGCTTATTGGCTAAACGATGGCCGGCAGATCAGATCACCTTCTGTGACCATAAATCTTCTAGGCATAAGGCGCTAAAGAATGCTTTCCCTGGCAGCACCATTATTACGGACCCAAGTGAAATGGCATCCCCAGCAAAAATTATTCTATTAGCAGTTAAGCCTTACGACATAGAATCTGTTTGCCAAAAACTTTCTGCTATAGATTTACCCACAAACACTCTATTTATTTCTCTTGCTGCCGGGGTGCCGATAAATGCTTTTCAAACCTGGCTTGGTAGTCAAGCTATAATAGTGCGCTGCATGCCCAATACACCTGCGGCGATCGGCTTAGGCATGACTGGTTTATACAGTCATACAGACACCAACGACGCCGACAAACAATTAGCCGATCTAATATTAAGCTCGACAGGCAAAACCATCTGGGTAGATAAAGAAACCATGCTGGATGCCGTTACCGCCTTATCAGGCAGCGGTCCCGCTTATCTTTTTTATCTAATGGAGTGCTTGCAAGAAAGTGGCGAGGCTCTAGGATTAAATTCGCAAGACAGTTATACGCTGACGTTACAAACCATGCTTGGTGCAGCACAACTAGCCCAACATCAGAATATTGATTTTGTAACTTTGCGCGCCAACATCACCTCCAAAGGCGGCACCACAGAGCAAGCAATTAATTGTTTCGTCCACAACGACATGAAGAAAACTGTAGATAGCGCACTTAAAGCCGCCGCACAAAGAGCTAACGAAATCAGTCGATCATTTAATAGGGAATAATCAATGCACGCAGCAAATAATGTACTTACATTCTTGATTCATACCTTATTCACACTATATATAGGTGCCATATTACTACGCATAATCCTTTCCGCCACACGTGCTAATTTTTATAACCCAATATCGCAATTTTTAGTTACTATTACTAATCCGCTACTGCTGCCACTGAGGAAAATACTACCTAGCATAAGATCAATCGATACTGCCAGCTGGGTGCTCGTTTTTGGTTTGAAAACTTTAGAGGTATTTCTACTTCTACATATGCGAGGAGTGCAACCAAGCATTAATGCTTTAATTATCAACACAGTTCTTCAAGTACTTATTATGATCGTGTCTATATTTTTATATGCGGTGATTATTAGAGCAATTCTAAGTTGGTTTGCAGGCATGAGTGTGGGCCACAGCCCCATATTATCGCTACTAAATTCAATTACAGAACCAGTATTAGTGCCTGCACGCAAAATGATCCCTCCAATAGGCATGTTTGACCTATCCGCAATGGTAGTTATTTTAATCTTATATTCTATTCTGATTGCATTACATTCTATATAAACAAGATCTAACAGCCAATAAATCAGCAGGCTTGCATATATCTTCATAGAACACGTTAAGTATCTCAATATTCTAAAATATTCTTTACGTTTTCCCCTTATACGTTTCGTATAAAAAATATCTTTTACTCTATTGAATTTATCACCAATTTCAGGAAATACTTAAATAGCAGGATAAAATTGGCATTATTCAATTCCTTGTGTACAATCCATCAACGCATAAGTAAGTATAAAATTAGTCGTTAAGAGATAATTACGATTGATGCCATTTAACGTCATGGCAATCCAACTTTACGCACTTAATAAATTCACATTTAGAGGAACATTGAATGGCCGTTAAAAAACCACCCACCAAGTCTGAAATCTTAAACTCTATCGCAGAAGAAACAGAGCTTACTAGAAAACAAGTTGCTTCAGTATTTGTTGCATTAGATGGTCTTATTTCTAAAGAATTAAGGCCTAGAGGCTCTGGTTTATTTAACATGGTTGGCCTATGTAAGATTAAGGTCGTTAAGAAACCTGCCACAAAAGCTCGTAAAGGCATCAACCCATTCACTGGAGAAGAGACTGTATTTAAGGCAAAACCTGCTCGCAAGGGAGTCAAAGTACTACCTCTTAAAGGCTTAAAGGATATGGTGTAACCACCACTTTTTTCAACCTATTTAGCGTATACCGCAAGCAGCTTTTTTACACTGCTTACGTATTTGCTAAGCAAAAAAATCCTTTATCCTTCAATATTTAGCTCAGCCAACACTTGGTGCTTGACTCGAATAAAGTCTGAGTGAGAAAGATATAACCAATCCGCAATTTTTCGGACGTGATACTCCTCATATTTATCCAACACACCATCAGCATAAGCAACGCTCCACAATCCTTTCAACAAGCCCAGCTTGGATTTCGCATCTAACTCTTCATTAAGCAGACGTATGAACGCATGAGAAGATGTATATCCATCATGTTCATCCAATGCATACTGCAAAACTTTACCAGCTTCGTCCTCTGACAAAGAGAATTGCTTTGTCAGCACATTGGCAATCACTTGCTGCTCGTCACTGGATATTTCAAAGTCAGCTCGACTTACTTCTACAAGCAGAATAGCAGCAGCTAATTGAGTAGTGTGCTGTTCATTATCATCTTGGGGGCGAATATTTAAGGTTGTTTCCAACCATTTATTTAATTTATTAAACATCTTGTCGTTTCAATGGAAGCATATAGCGACCAGCCAGCGGCAAGCGGCATTACATTGATCGTGGTATGCTTCAATCATTAAGTATTAGCATAATATACAATATAATTAAGCACATGCAATCAGGCAACAAACCCGGCAAAGAACAACGCACTCTATTAGTAATGAGAAAAGTGCTATCTTCCATCATCCGTGAAACCACTCCTAACCCAGGCATGAAACATGTGCTAAGTGATAGTACACGAGAAGATATACGCATGTGTTTTGGCCTTATCACTGCTAGAGAACATGAACTAGCCGAACAATCAGGTTTAGAAGTAAAAGAAAGGCCTAGATACACAGATCAACCCAAGCAATCTTCTGTCATTTCTATTGATGCATTAAACAAACCTAGTAAGCCTTCCAAGTCAGAGTAACCTTTTTAGAATCCATGAAGACTGATGCAGATAATACCATTATCACTCAAATGACGATGCAGCTTGTGGATGATTGGGGACTTGAAGGCAAACAAATCATTCAGTTATTAGCATTGCCTGAGAATACACGTACGCGTCATTTAGAGAAATTCAGAAATGGTGACATATTCCCCATGAGTAAAGAAACCATTACACGTATTGAACACATTGCAGGGATCGCCGACGCACTGAGAACTGCTTACCCACGCAATATACAAATGGGTTCTCGTTGGTTAAACACCCCACATAGACGATTCAGAAATAATACCCCAATTGATACTATGTTGAGTAGTGATAAAGGATTATTATTAGTGCGCTTATAACTTGACTGCGCATATGCTTGGGATCGATCTGGTTCCTAATGAACAACTATTCGATTAACTCTGTTTATGTAACACACCATGTTAAGACTCGACGATATTAAAGTAACCTTAGACCCTAATATTAAGATTACCCCTGAAAATAAATGTGGTTTCTGCACTAATTCAATCTGCTGCACTTACGTGACTCAACCAATTGACACTCCTAGAAGCAAACAAGAATACGAATATTTACTTTGGCAGGTTTCTCACGATCATATTGAAGTGTATCGAGATGATGAGGGATGGTGTCTATTAATTACTGGTAAATGTACGCATATTCTACCGGGCGGTGGTTGTGGCATTTATGATGCGCGCCCACAGCTATGTCGCGATCACACCAATGACTATTGTGAGTTTGACTCGCCTTCAGAAGAGGGCTTTGAATTATATTTCCGTAATTACGACGAATTACTCAAATACTGCAAGAAAAAATTTAAGCATTGGAAACGAGGCTAATTGATTATTCTCTAACAAGAACTTAAAACTCTATTAGCCCATCAACAATATCATGGAAGTTATTAATTCCTAGATATCCCTGCGTCTCCTGAATCGGCAAAGTAGTATCTGGCCTCAACACACTTCGCAAATGTTTAATCCCGTGCCTATCTGCAGCTTGTAAAACAGACACATTATCATCGATCAGCAAAGTTGCCTCACACTGATAAATTTCATCATCGGCTAACAACGGCCAAAATTCATCCTGTTCTTTTGCATAACCATAACTATGTGATGTAATAATTCGATCGAACTTAGCACGTATACCAGTTTGCTCCATTTTGATATCAACACTATCCATGTGTGCATTGGTCAATAACACTGATCTTTTGCCGTTATCTTGTAGCCAAGTAAGAAATTCATTCACCAATGGAAATAGGCTCACTTTAGTAGCGACTTGTTGCTTTAACTGTTTAATGCCCAGGTCTAATTGACTTGACCAGTAATCCGTACAATACCAAGTTAGATTTCCTCGCTGGCGCTGATACATGCCGAGCAAAAGTTGTTTTGCCTCTACATCATCAATACCTTTATTTTTACTGTATATTAGAGGTACGTACTCGTGCCAAAAATAATTATCGAATGCTAGGTCCATCAGCGTTCCATCCATATCTAGGAACACCGTTTTAATTTGAGCCCAATCTAAAGAGCGACTATTATTCATCACGTTTTACTTATTATTAATTAACTTACAACAAATCTATAACTGATATTAAAGTGTAGCAATGTTTGCTAATAATGAGCTAAAAAATCTACTCCAGGAAATCAACGAAGTGGCACGTACATCAGGAAGCATTATTCGTAAATACTTCCACACAACACCCTACGACGTGGATATTAAGAATGACAAGTCTCCAGTAACCACAGCAGACTTAGCCGCAAATGAGTTTATTGAACAACAATTAAGTATTCTCGCACCAGATGTTCCGCGCATATCCGAAGAGTCTGATAGTACAAGTTTTGAGATACGCAAGCACTGGGATACTTTCTGGCTGATTGACCCTCTTGACGGCACTAGAGAATTTATTAAAAATAGACCTGACTTTACGGTGAACATCGCATTAATTCATCACAATCAATCTGTACTTGGCTCCATTTATTTACCTATTAGAGATCAGCTTTATTACGCGACAGCTGGAGACCATGCCCACCGACGCGATCAAGAAAACACACCGATCGTTATTAATGTCGTGCCTAGAACGAATTTGAAACCTCGCATCTGCGGCAGCCGCTCTCATCCTAGTAAATTGATGCAGAAATTCTTATCTAATGTAGGAGAACACGAACTACTTGCAAGAGGCAGCTCCATCAAGTCTTGCCTTGTGGCTGATGGTAGTGCAGATATCTACCCAAGATTTGGCCCCACCTGGGAATGGGATACAGCTGCCTCACAGTGCATTATCGAACAAGCGGGTGGCCATCTGACAGACCTAGATATGCATGCTCTAACCTACAACAAGGAATCTTTGCTGAACCCATCATTTCTTGCATTTGCAAACAGCAACGCCGACTGGAAAAGTCATATCACGGTATAAATATTATATGATTCTATATAGAGCACTCTCAAAGCTTCCCCTCGGCGCACTATATTTTTTATCGAGAATATCATCATTTATTTTATTCCACATTATCCGATATAGGCGAAGTATCAGCTACCAAAACATCCGCAACTCATTTCCAGAAAAAACAGAGCAGCAAATTGGGTACATCCAGAAATCTGCATATCGGCATATGACCGACACACTTCTAGAAACAATTAAAGCTAAAACTATCTCAGACTCTGAAATAAAATCCAGAGTAACATTAATAGGTTTTGAAGAGATTCAGTATCTAGTGCAAGATGGTAAATCCGTATTCATATTAACCGCCCATACAGCACCAGTAGAATGGATATCGTTTGCAATTCACTTGAAATATAACTTCGTGATAGATCCTGTTTATAAGCCAATCCACTCTAAGAGCCTGGATAGATTTATTTTTTCCATGCGTTCAAGGCATCAAAGCACTCCCATACCATATAAGAAGCTTGCTAAAGACGTAATATTAAGAAAAAATGCTGAAAGATCAATCGCTATGCTTGCAGACCTAGAGCCTCGATCAAGAGACCAATCTCTTGATATAGAATTTCTAAATCAGTCAACACGATTTTTCTTGGGCAGTGAAAAGATAATAAAGTTAGCTGGCTTCCCTACATTTTTTATAGCGATAAAGAAAACTTCCAGGGGCCATTATCAAGCCAGCGCATTAAGGTTAACTCTTAATCCAAAAAGTTTAGACTCAAATGTACTTACTGAAAAATATGCTAACAGCGTAGAAGAACTGATTTCAAATAACCCACCCTCATGGCTATGGACACACAAAAGATGGAAACACTCTATCACCTAGAAAATGGCGGTAACTGTCCATCCAGATACCAAACACCCGAACTTTGTTCTTTCCACCAAATTTGCTTATCTCTAATATCATGCACGTTATTTACTCTCTCGTGGTAGTAAGCAATTTCAGCAATAACACTAGCTTCATCTCGCTTCTCATTCATCACCATTGAGGTAATCTCATACTTAGTGACTCTTATTTCATCAAGCAGCTCAGCGTTCACTTGCACACTCCCCCATCACGTAGCTTGATATAGCTACTAGCATCATCATAAGCTTTCCAGCGAATCAGCTTGCCATAAGCCTTAGCTTTAGACCTTAACATTTCCGCATCTTTTGTAGCATTAGCATTACATCCAGCTAAAATTGATACTGACATTACCAAGGCCAGCAGCATTAATAATTTGTTCTTCATAAAAGCACCTATAGATTCGAGTTCGTTACACTAACACTATCAATGTGCTAAATTCCTCTCATCAGCCAATTTTTGTATTACAGGATAATCTAATTTACCTGTTCCCAAAACTGGAATTTGTTTTACATATAAAATTTCTCTAGGTGCCATAATTTCTGCGCCGCCAACAGAAACAATATGTTGCTGAATAGTTTTCCTGTCGGCATCTTGACGAGTAGTAACTAAGATCAATTTCTCACCCTTGCGCTCATCAGCGACCGCACATACACAATGCAACTGTTCGGGCCATAGTGTTGCTAACCATCCTTCTACTTGAGTAAGAGATACCATTTCACCTCCAATTTTAGCAAAACGCTTTGCCCGCCCCAATATACTAATGAAGCCCTCATTATCAATATCAACTATATCTCCAGTATCATGCCAACCATCGACAACAGCCTCCAACACGCCAGAATTTTCAGCTCGCAAATATCCCAACATAATATTATTGCCTCTCACCCATAGCCGACCTCCCTTTGCAATCCCAGGAATTGGCTCTAATTTACATTCAATACCAGGAAACATTCTTCCTACCGTACCAAGCTTACAATAACTATAGTTATTAATACTCAACGCTGGAGATGTTTCAGTTACTCCATATCCTTCAAAAATTCTCACTCCAAATTTTTTCATCCAAATTTCTCTTGTTGCTGTCTTAAGTTTCTCAGCGCCGGCAATCACGTAGCGTGTAAATTGAAAATCCTCAGGATCACCGTGGACAGCATAGCCATTTAAGAAGGTGTCAGTGCCAAACACCACAGTAGACTTAGTGTCATAAATAAGTTCTGGAATAATTTTATAATGTAGCGGCGACGGATAAAGAAAGGTCTTTATCCCGCTTGATATTGGCAACACTAGACCAACTCCCAAACCAAACGAGTGGAATACTGGCAATGCATTAAAAAATTGATCTTTCGATGAAAAATCTAGACATGATTTCACCTGTGCTTGATTCGACAATAAATTTTTATGACTCAGCACTACACCTTTCGGCAAACCTTCAGACCCAGATGTAAACAATATAACCGCAGGATTTATTGATTTAGATTGATACTTATACAATCCTATTCGAGTTTTAGCCACAAACATCCCCAGCAACTTATCTAGCAGACTGATGTCCTGCTTAACGTCTTCAAGATCAACGATATTGACCTTTTCTTTTAATACCCTCTCTAGCTCTTCAAGCTGTCCTAGCTCGACAAACTTACGCGAAGTAATCACTGTTTCAATCTTAGCTGTGTCTAAAGCCGACGTTATGCTTTCCTTTCCTACGGTGAAATTTAGCATGGCAGGAATCGCACCTAATCTTTGCAACGCATAAAATGTTACGCCAGTAGCAATTGCATTCGGCAGCAACATTCCCACGTGCTCTCCTTTGGATACATGTTTAAATAAAATACGACCAAGCACTACGCTCCCCAGCAAGACCTTCCCTAGCGTAATTGGTTTTCGCTCCATATCTTCAAGCACTTCATAATCAGCACCATATCTATCAAGTGACTTAGCTAAAGCGTTATAAAGCGTTTCATCTGTATTAGTCGTTCTATACATCATGCTTGTCATGACATCGTAAATTTTTCTTCGCAAGGCCAATTTCCTTGCCCCAGCGCGCACTTCTTTAGGTATATCAATAGCTACAGGCGGGCAAATTGTTATAGTGATTTTTGGAAATAGCTTTATTTTAACCAAGCCCTCCAAGCGCCCAAACTTAGCATATTGAGCTCCATCAATACGCACTGGAATTAACTTTGCTCCTCCTAATTCTGCAATTTTTCCAGGCCCTTCATAGATCTTCATTAAGCTACCGTTATTGGTAATTCTTCCTTCTGGAAAAATAACTACCTTCCTGCCATTTTTAAGCATTCTAACCAACCCCTTGACTGCCATTGGCTGAGTAGGGTCCAGCGGATACATTTCGAAGAACTGTGTAAATATTTTTGCCCACCATTTTTTATTCACATCGGTATTGATGGCAAATACAGGAAGCTCAGGCATGTAGCTCATCAATAGCGGCCCATCCAGAAAGGATGTGTGATTAGCAATAATCACATACGGAGTATTATCTTTTGGATAATTATCTAGTCCTTTCAGCTCCACTCTATATAGGAGTTTAAATAAAATTTTGCCTAGCGTTTTTAATGACTGTTTAGGTATTATTTTCATAATATATATCGATACGATTAAATTAATAACGGCTAACATCCAAAATAAATCTGCTATCTCAAAACGAGTACTCAATGCTGCTATCACTAAGATTGACGCCAGTACCATAAATAACGCGTTGGAAATGTTATTTGCTGCGATGGTTCGTGAGCGCAACTTATCTTCAACTCGCTTTTGCAACAAAGTATATAAAGGCACAATATAAAAACCGGCCGCTACAGACAACAAAAGCATATCTAACAAAATTCGCCAATGCTGCTTATTTACTAGAAAAGTAGATACCGTATAAAGCTCGCTTGCCCCAGAATTTTGCGTAATTTTATTTAGCGACATATACAAATCAAAGCTAAACAACGACATCGCAATACCTGCAAATGGTACAAGCCTGGCACTTATTTCTCCCGCCATTATCAAGCTGCATAACAGCGAACCGACACCAATGCCAATGGTAAACATAACCAACATCAAAACAGCGACCTGTTCGTCAGCAAGCAATACAGTTGCTGTTAATGGATTAAGTTGAGACTGAATCACATAGCCCAAGAACCAGAACCAGGATATAGCGAAAATTACGCGCCTTATTTCCCAATGCTTTAAGCCTAATGAATAAACCTCAAATGTTTGCTTAAAAATATTAGCACCCAAAGACAATGTAGGATTTGCACTTGGTATACTAGGAACAAGAAAACTAACCAGCCAGCCTATTGCCGAACACAACAAAAGCACTACTGATATAGTAATTGCTCCATATTCACCAAGTATAAGCAAGCCGCCAACTATGGTACCCAGCAAAATCGATAAAAATGTCCCCGCCTCAACCAATGCATTACCCGACAGCAATTCATTTTCTTTAAGAAGCTCAGGCAGTATTCCGTATTTTGCAGGCCCAAACAATGCAGACTGCAAACCCGTCATACATAAACATGCAAACAACAGCCAAACTTGTTCATATATTAATGCGCACGATGCTACTAATAAGATAAGCAATTCAAACGCCTTGATATAGCGTATTAATATATGTTTTCTATATTTATCTGCTAGCAACCCTCCAAATGCTGAGAATAAGAAAAAAGGCAATATAAATATTCCGGCAGCAAGCATATTAAGAATTGAAGCTTCAACACCAACACTCTCAGAGAATTTATATGTGATTAAAATTAGTAGTGCTGACTTAAATATATTGTCACTGAATGCCCCCAAGAACTGCACTATAAATAGCGGCGAAAATCTCCTACTTGCGAATAAACCAAATAATTCATTCATAATGGCAAGCCTCAATTCTAACCATGGCCGCTATCGTTTTTGATATCAATTTACGGTGCACATATAGATCACCCTTAATTCTTGAATAGATCTTATTAATTACAATTTGATGCACAGCACCCATTACCATTGCTGTTATCACATTTGCCTCAATATTTTTTATCCCTCCTGTACTTATACCTTGCTCAACCACCTCAGTTAGCACTTGATATGGTGTCAACATATCTTCAGTCACACTTTTCATATGAGTATGTTGCGACGTTAAGTAGTAGCTAAACATTAACCAGTCTTCGTCTGCCATTTTTAAAAAGCAGCTAACCAGTGAATGAATTTTTTCTTCGAGATTAATATCTTGTGAAACAGATTGTTGCAGCTGAACAGCTATATGCTGGTGATACTCTTTAAACACTTGCCAAGCGAGTCCATCTTTACTTGGGAAGTAACGATATATAGAGCCCTCTGCCACAGCTGCTGAGGCGGCAATTTGCTTAGTGGTCGTCTTTGCCACACCCTGTTGCATAAACAAGTTAACAGCTGATTTAATTATTCTGTCTCGTGTGCTCATTCTCAAATGTCACTCTAAAGCAATGATCATATTGTAAGTGAGTGCTCACTCACGCCCAAGGGCTAGTTAATTTCTTCTTAATCTGACACACTATTCTATAAAGTAAGTCATTGGTTTTATTAAGGATTAATATAAGATGTTTGTTGTCACTAATCGTGTTTTTGTACATCCTGACTGGCATGAAGAATTCGAAAATCGCTTTCAAAAACGCTCAGGTCAAATAGATAAACAATCAGGGTTTAAGCGCATGCAAATTCTAAAATCTCAATCTAAACATGCGCCTTATGTGGTGTACACAGAATGGCAAGACGAAGCTGCTTTTAACAGCTGGGTGGGTAGCGATGACTTTAAATTAGCTCATCAAAATCCAATGCCAGAAGAGGCGTTCACTAAAAAAGGTGGATTAGAGCAACACACCATTATTATTAACGCTGAAGCTTAAATGAGCTGCTAAACCAGCTCATCCAAATCAGACTTGCTCATCTTAGACACTGACGTAAATTTTTTATTGTGATTACCCAAACTATTTACAAATACAGATTGTGAAAATAGAGAACTAGACACAAGCAACAAAAAAATGATTCGATTCAGTGTCATGTTAATCAAGTAAGTAAGCGAAAAATAACTAGCAATATTACTGCTCCAAGCGTAGCTAATCCAATACTAAGGAGGTTAAACCCAGTAACATCAGCAATACCTAATTGAGTACCAATAAAGCCGCCAATCATTGCACCAGCAATGCCGAGCACCATGATTACGAACAACCCGCCTAGACCTTTACCAGGCATAATCCATTTAGCCAGCGTGCCAACTAGCAAACCTAAAATTATTGACGTTAGAAATCCCATCACTATTCTACAGAACAATAGCCAGACTGTAACAGTAAAGATTATTTGTTTAAAATAGCTATAACGATACTTTTATAAAATTACTGCATGTTCATTCCAATAAGCGCTATCTCTGACCATGGCATTCAGCAACACAATCATTTCTCTAACATGCGATAGAAAATAGCCTATCCCATTAATTTTCTTATAATTCAACAGGTTAATTTAATTCTCATGCGCAAGGTATGGCTCCGCACAGTAAACTTAAAGATATTGCTTAATGGTTAGCAGTCAGATTCAGTTTAAGATCATCAATTAGACGATGTTATGTGGGCTAAACCTTATTCTCTTGGACAATGATATCTTTAACCAACTGAAAGATTTACACGAAATAATTAAAGACTAAAATTAGATTAGCCCATAAGCATTGAATAAAAAACTATAAGTACTTTTTTGAATCTAGTCTAACTATTACCTAGAAACACTCATGCAAAATAAGGCAAAACAATATTTTCTGATTAGTACAGGATGGGTTTCTATCGTCTTAGGGGTAATAGGCATCGTATTACCGCTACTCCCGACTACACCATTTATGCTATTAGCAGCGACGTGTTTTGCAAAATCATCACCACGATTCCATCAGTGGTTATTGGCACATTCTTTTTTTGGGCCCCTCATTAATAGCTACCAGGGTGATAAAAACCTTCCACAAGATGTAAAAGTTAAGGCAATAATTTTTATCTGGATTACACTTAGCATCTCAATATTTCTATTAAAAATATCTTGGCTACGCATAGTCATTTTCTTTCTCGGCATAATGTTGACCACATTACTGTGGAGAGTACCTAGTCGAGCCAAGCAATCTGAAAAAGCTACCGAATAAACCTTTTTGAAGATAGCAGCAATGAAAGCAATGTACTATTTAGCATCCACGTTTGCTAGCACCAAAAATATTGCTAACGAACAACATAAAGCAGGCTCAAACACATCTAGATATTTATAATAAATAGCGTTCTAGCTAGCACAAACCAATAACCTAGCTAGAGCTACACATATTACATTTTCAAGAGGCATCTCTGGCGCAGTGCCAAGAAGCTAATCGTATGAACTTAGAACAAATAGATTTCGTGCTACAGCTAACGTTAGAGAATATTCAGCAAAACCCGATTCCATAGCTTAGCTCACGACAACTTCAGATTACATTAATTTGACAAAACTATTTACTTAGCCTTTTTAAAGTTTTTAATCATTTCGTAAGCCTTTTGAATTTGCCGCGACTTGTCTGTTGCTACTTGAATCATTGCCTCAGGCAATCCTTTTGATATTAGTTTATCAGGATGATGTTGGTTCATTAAGCGACGATAAGCTTTTTTAATCTCTGCATCGGCAGCATTTTGCTTAACACCTAACACCGAGTAAGCGTTACCAATTTGTGAACGGCTAGATGGTTGATTGGGGCTCCCTGAATAATTTCTATTTTGTGCATACAACATAGCTTCAAGTTGACTCAACATTGAAACCGGATAACCTAGAACCTTACATATATCTTTTAGAATTTTATCCTCTGCGGGATGTTTACTTCCATCAGCATACGCAGCTTGTAACTGAATCTGCATGAACATTTGAATTAAAGTAATTTTTCGACCACATTCTTTTTTGAATTGTGCTAACACTTCATCTAGGTTGAAGTCTTTTTGCTTACCCTTGTTGAATAGCTCAATCGCAGCATTGCGCTGATCAGGCTGAAAATTCATATGGTCAAAAATCTGCTCAGCCGCTTGAATTTCTTGTAGAGTCACATGTCCGTCTGCCTTCGCTGTATGGCCCATAACGGAGAAAGTGGCTGTAAAAATCCCGCTTGCGCTGTTGCTTGTGACCCGGGAGCAGTACCTTCCTTAAGCTTATTGGCCTTATCCACTTGATGGTCCAATACTGCACCAAGCATACCTCCTAATGGTCCGCCAAGTACTAAACCGATACCACCACCAGCTATTTTCCCCCACCAACTCATGAGACTACTCTCCTATCTTTTGATTGCTGCATAATTTCATTAAGATGTGATTTCACATATATAAGATTGCATCATGCGCATCGAAAGCATTCAAGTAGGAAAGCCAAAATCTATCACTCCAGACTGGATCACAGCAATATATAAATCACCCATTCAAGGCCAGGTGTTTCTAAATAAAAACAACCTAGACGGTGATAAACAAGCAGATCTAACTGTACACGGCGGTTTAGATAAAGCTGTTCATATATATCCCATTGAGCATTATATCTACTGGAATCAACGCGCTCGCTTTCCACTACGCAAACGCCTCAACTTACCATCACCCAATAACGGTTCTTTCGGAGAGAATTTTACTGTATCAGGCTTACTTGAGAATAACGTATGCATTGGGGACATTTATCAAGTAGGTTCTTGCATTGTTGAAGTATCTCAGCCGCGCCAACCCTGTTGGAAGTTAGCACGCAAATTCAATCAAGCAGAACTTCCACGCTGGATACAAAGAACTGGCAAAACAGGTTGGTATTTGCGCGTGTTACAGGAAGGTTATGTGAAAAGTTCGGACACACTCAAGCTAATTGAAAGCAACAATCCATCTTGGAGTATCACACGAGCCAGTCAACTAATGTACTCGCCTGACCCAGTCAAAAAAGACATTGCTTCTATCCTAGAATGTCAGCAATTATCTAATAGTTGGAAAGCTACTTTTGAAAAACGATTGAATGAATCTTCTCAACAATAGCTAGTACTGTTAGAAACTTGAGAAATTCATCAGTCACCATAGCGACAAAATGCAAATTAAGATTGCTTAATGCTAGTAAGTTAATTTGCAATAATATGAAACCAACTTAAATAATATTAACAAAAAGCTAGTCTCCTGCGGCCGTGCTATCGACGAAGTTATTGATCAAGATGCAAGTCATAAAAAGGCTAAGCAAGAACAATACTGCCGCGGAAACATTTACAATTAAATATTAATTACCTTCTATAGTACGCCAAACTTTCTTTGCCCAACATAAAATGCCGTGCCAGATGATTTTGATGAAAATGTCACTGTAGTTCCACTATCAAAATAAACCACATCTCCAGGCTTTAAGGTTACAGTTTCCCCGCCGCTCTCGGCAATTGTCATTTCGCCGTCTAGCATTATCTTGCATTCATCATACGAATAAGTGTATTCAAGTGAGCTGCCTGCTTCCATTCTAAAAAATCCGCCAGTTATAGGTGCATCGTCATTACTAGAAGACACTGTATCTTGCAAATAAACATTAATCCCCTCTATATCTAGCGATTTAATCTGTTTCGACTGAGCTTTATCGAAATGTTTCATTCCCATTGTTATTCCTTTCATGTATAAACTTGAGACAATACTTAAGATAGTTATCACAATTCGTATATGGCAAATAACCCCTAAACATTCTAGCCAACCATAAACAAAATCAAACCATTGAATGATCAACCACCATCCGTACAGTCTCTAAGAAAAGAATACATTGAGTCAAATCGCTCACACGATAATCGCATGCTTAACTGTGCAGCTCATATGATCATTGTCATAGATAATCCAAAACAGCTGGTGCAAATCGGCCTAGAATTTATGGTTGCCGAACTATCAGTGTGTCGCGCTGATGCTGGTTTTGCAACACCTAGTCACCAGCATTACACCCCTATTACCGAATACAGAAATAAAACAACCCACCTTCAATTATTGGATTACTATTACCCAATCAGCACGAAGTCATGCAAAAGATTTGGCAAACATCATCACCTATGGCAATCAATAATGTGTCGTCACATGATGAGCTTAAGGAATTAAAAGATGTGTTTTTAAATGCTGGTTGCAAATCAATGCTTTTGCAGAGGCTGCTATGGGAAGAAAAGTTAATTGGTATTGCATGTATAGATTACACGCTTAAACCTCATGTTTGGAGTGAACATGAAATCAATTTCATGCAAACATTTTGTTCGAAATTCCTTGGCCCACTTGCTGGCATAAGTAATTATTGGTTCAATCCAAAATTACACAGCATGTTTTCAAAGCCAACCGAATCAGAACTAATCGCTATTCGCCTGGCAGCTAAAGGCCTAACTTATAAACAAATTGCTGATCAGTTAAACAAATCTACGCGTACTATTGAGAATCAGTTTAGAAATGCTAGGAATCGTTTGAATGCTAGAAATCAAATAGATCTAGTTAAAAAATGTGAACACTGGCTATAGCAGCCTTTTTCAGAACAAGGTTATATTCTTCTTGGCTTAAACCAGTAAACCAACTCCGCCATTTATCTGGGTTTCATCTTTAGAAAATAGGCATTGCATTGTTATAACATTACAATATAATATTGCCTTACAATAAAGAACATTCGCTAAAACCTCATGAGAGAGCATCATCACCACAATATATGCATTAAAGATGCTCTAACGCGAGCCGAGCAAGTCTGCGCTAAAAAAACATTGCGTCTCACACCTACTCGAAGAAAAATTCTTGAGCTTATCTGGCAAAGTCATAAACCTATTAAAGCGTATGACTTACTCGCAAAATTGAGTACTGGTAACCATATTGAAAACCCCCCTACCGTATACCGCGCATTAGATTTTTTATTAGAAAATCATCTCATTCACAAAATTGAGAGCAGTAACGCCTTCATTGGCTGCGAAGTGGATCATAACAAGTTGGACAGTAAATTTTTTATTTGCGATGAATGCGATGAAGTTAAAGAAATGCATGAACCAAAACTCGACAAAACACTATTAGAAACAAGTAAAAAACAAGGATTCATACCCAATCAAACATCAATCGAAATTCACGGAACCTGTACAAGCTGTACAAAGTAACATGCAGGAACTCTTTGATCGATCTGCCATATTGCTATCGGGTTTGTGTGCCATACACTGCATCGCCTTTCCCATCATTGCCAGTATAATTCCTCTACTCACAGCAACAGTCCATCATGGCAATGAAATACATGAATTTTGGTTTCATCAATTCATTTTATTATTTATTCTACCTATAAGCTTAATTGCATTGATAACTGGATATCGCTCACATCAAAAAATTGTACCGCTAGTGGTTGCTAGCTTTGGTTTAGCCATCTTAACTTTTATCGCTTTATTCGCAGAACGATTGTTAATCGACAACGTTATACCTCACGAAGGCGAAACTCTTTTAACTATCACTGGCGGTTTAGTGCACGCAGTTGGACACATTCTAAATCTTCAAGAAACCAGAAAGAAACATATACACTGATCTAATTAGGCTATTAATAAAATTCATCGTACTTGTATTCGCCTTCCTGCACTTAGTCATCTCAAATACATATGCCGAATATAATCACCAGGATCATGGTTTAGAATTCACACAGCAACATGCCCACGAACATGACAGAGCTTCTGCATTAATTTCTTATAGCCACGATCAGATTCATCTTCACCTTACAATACCTGCAATCAATGCCTTTGGGTTCGAACATGCACCCGCGAATAAGCAAGAGCAAAAATCATTTAACGATGCATTAAAGACCTTGTCAGAAGCGTCTAACATTATCGAATTTCGACCTAATTGCACTCATATTTCATCAAGTAATATCAAGCAGAATAATAATGCATCAACCTCGACTGAAAAACACTTCGATATAGAGATTGAGTATATTTTCAAATGTCCGCCAAAAGATGCTATTTTTATCTCATTTTCTCTATTCAAAAATATTACTAGCGTTAAAGAAATTGAAGTTCAATTCATATCGAATAATAAGCAGATTCTCACTACTCTAAATGCTGAAAATCACAAAATGACTATCCATTAATGGATAAACCAAAACAATGCATTCAGATTTCTCAACTGGTATTTCGATGGCCAGGCTCGCATAATGACTTGTTAAGCATCCCTAAGTTAACCATAGAACAAGGGGCAAAGATTTTTATTCATGGTGCAAGTGGCAGTGGAAAATCAACGTTGTTAAATTTATTAACAGGCGTATTAACACCTACGCAAGGAAGCATCTCAATATTAGATCAAAGCATATCCCATACAAAAAAAGCTCAACTTGATTCATTTCGAGCTAATCATTTTGGCATTATTTTTCAGCAATTTAATTTGATACCGTATTTAACGGTAATGGAAAATATTATGCTTCCATTATCGTTCTCTAAACATAGATTATCCAAAGCTCAGGAATATAAAAGTGACATTCACCACCAAGCGATGGAGATATTAGAATCATTAGGTTTAGATGAACATAATATTTCTAATCGCAATATCACCGAACTTAGCACTGGCCAACAGCAGCGTATCGCCGCAGCGCGTGCGTTAATTGGAGCACCTGAAATAATTATCGCTGATGAACCCACTTCTGCATTAGATGCCGATGCTAAACATGGGTTTATTGATCTACTTTTTAATGAGGTAAAAAAGACTAATAGCACATTAATTTTTGCCAGTCATGATCATACGCTAGCAACAATGTTTGACCGCACGCTGCCCATGGACAACTTAACTTCAGCTCATTCTTCATGAATCTATCAATTTTAAACCTTGCAGTAAAAAGTTTTAGGTTCAGAAAATTTTCTGTTGGCTTAACTATTCTCTCATTAGCCATCAGTATTATGCTTTTTCTAAGTGTAGATACCATTCGAGTTCAAGCCAAAGATAATTTTGTCAATACTGTCTCAGGCATTGACCTAATTGTTGGTTCGCGTAGCGGTTCAGTCCAGCTTCTTTTATATTCAATATTTCACATTGGGAACGCGACTAATAACGTATCATGGGAAAGCTATGAAAAAATAACCAAACACCCCCGCATTCATTGGAGCATTCCAATTTCTTTAGGTGACTCACATAAAGGCTTTCGCGTGGTTGGCACCAATCAGGATTTCTTCCAGCATTATCAATACAAAAAAAATAATAAACTATTATTCGATACCGGCACTGAATTCTCAAATCTTTTCGATGCAGTCGCTGGATCAAATGTTGCTAAAAAATTAAACTACTCTATAAACGATGAAATCACTCTCGCTCATGGCATAGGCAATGTAAGCCTTACCAGCCATGACAATCTACCTTTTAAAATTTCCGGCATACTCCACCCTACTGGCTCACCTATAGATGACAGCATTGTTATTGATTTGAAATCACTAGAAGCAATACATATTGGTTGGGAACACGGCATTTCCAACAAGACCAATTTTTCTGCCAAAGATATAGAACTTGAAGACATTGCTCTTCAAACCCAATCGATTACAGCATTCTTAGTTAAGTTAAAAAGCAAGCATGATGTATTTAATATACAAAGAGCTATCAACGATTATAGAAAAGAACCTTTGCTAGCTATTTTACCTAGCGTCGCATTACTTGAATTGTGGAAAGTTGTAGGAATCATAGAAAAAATCTTACTACTAATATCTGGTTTTGTAATAATCACCGCCTTATTTAGTATGCTTGCCATCATACTCACCAATCTCAATTCACGCAGACGTGAATTAGCGGTGTTAAGATCAGTCGGAGCATCACCATTAGATATCTCTTTGTTAATGATAATAGAAACTGAATTACTAATAGTATTTAGCATGATACTAGGCATTGTGCTTCTATATTTATCTATAATACTGCTAAGTCCTATTTTATATAGCTCATATGGTATAGCTATGGTACTGACACCACTCTCTACATTTCAATGGATGTTACTCGTATGTATATTAATTGCTGGCCTACTTATATCATTAATACCCGCATTTAATGCCTATAGAAATACTTTACAAGATGGATTAACGATTCGGTCATGAGGCTAACTTTATATATTTTTTGCTTTTTAGTTACTACAAGTTATTTTTCACTGGCGAGTGATGCTCGCATTCTCGAATGGGATGAAATGATGCCTGAAGGTTACATGGAGTCGTTATTAGATAACATAGGAAACACTAACTTTAGTGCTTCTGATAGCTTTAACTTTGATGATGATACAGAAGAAGCACAAATTGCTTATGATGAACTAAGATCCGCTCTAGCTTCTGCACCCATTGTCCCTAATTTGAATAATCAGCTAGTCAAAATCGCTGGCTTTATCGTCCCACTTGATTTTGACTTTGATACTGAAACTTTTCAGAATTTCTTATTAGTTCCATACTTTGGCGCATGCATTCATACACCCCCACCACCATCCAACCAAATAGTTTATATCGTCTCCAAACTAGCTCTCAATCAAGAATGGCTAGACTATGCCGTTTGGGCTAAAGGCGTATTAAGCACAGAAAGCAAAGATAGTCAGCAAGGCTTTGCTGGTTACTCAATGCAAGACGTTACTTTAGAAGAATATAGCGAGGGAGATGAAAGTAAGTAAAGATTTATATTAAATAAACTCTTTGAGGACAATTAAAATTGTTAATACTACTTTGAATCCATCAGGTAATTTACCACTTTATATATCTATTATTAAGATACCTTTATCCTGACCACGTTCATAATTTCCATTTCTATACCGGCAATCAATTCTTTCGTTGGATAATAAGTAAGATTCACACACTGCCCTTTTAAACTTTTATACTGAACTTGTCGTTTATATCTGAATGGCACATCGCAACCTTCAACCATCAAGGTGTTAACAATCCATTTGCCAGCTTCGCGCTGTACATGTGACGTGACTTTCATCATATCTGAATGAACGAGCTTTTCGTGTTTTTTAATTAGTTTTTCTGGTTCAGAATTTTTCATAAGAGACAACCATGGTGTTTTCTTACACACCACCAATATAAGCGATTCTATAACGCCACCATCGCCACCTTAGCAGACTCGCAAAAAATGTTTTTCTATCGGGCGTTACCATAATGGCCAAACCATCTTCGCTCAAAAAGTGATTGATTCCCCTTAAGAGGTTTACAGGATCAAATACATGTTCTAACACATCAATACTAGTGATGATATCAACAGGGACCTTTTTTAACACTTCAGTAGCTTCTCTACAGGAATAAATTTTTTAATAGTTACATCCGTCTCACCAGACTCAGAAGCCGCAGCAGCAACTGCGCTACCTTCACCGTACGCATCAGACACAATTAGTATTACATTCTTATCATTTTTTATCTCATCAGGCACTGATTTAAATAAACTTAAACTTGAATATGCTGACGAATATATTCGTCAAGGGTATTTACTCACATTCAAATATTTGTTTGATGAACACGTTTATAGGGAATAATGCATATAGAAACAGTGTAGAAAATACAACTATAAGGGAGGCATTTGGCGCACAAAGAATACTTATCGCTAATAAAAAATTGATATGATCGCAATATGTATTCTGGAATTACTCAGCAAATCCAAACACAAATAATTTTCATAGCTTTATTATAATCAATCTAATAATGAAATTGCATGCATACTTGCTTTAAGCGTGCCTCCCAAAAAAACCATTACTCTTTTGATTATAATCAGCGACTTCTAAACTAGACCATATTAAGCTGTTACTCTAAGATTACTCGCTCATATCATCCATATGATTAGCAGAGTGAAATTTTGGAGTTGCTTCCACTCATTTTACACCGGTTGTTGAACTTTCAATAATAAGCTAATCTAAACATTATGAGAATTTGGCGCACATGGACTATCATCCTATTAGTACTCGCACTCCCGGTAACGAGTATTGCCAATATTATTGATGTATACTGTACAGACAACTCCGAGCCAACCACAATACAAATTGAGCTAGCATCTACCGACCATTGTGATAACAGTGATGACCTTAATGTTGCCAGCAATTCATCACTTCCAGCGGACTGTCCATGTGATTGTAAGGATACAGTAGGCTGCTTAAGTGCTAGCACCAACGTGTTTGCACTAAGCATCTACACTAAGCCGGCCATTAATTTATCTACTTCACAATTAAGCATAGATCAAGTCAATCAATTTGATTCATTTCAATCTCCCCCACTGATTCGCCCCCCTATCACTTTTTCTTAATTCTTTACTTAAAAGCCTGAGTTTCTAGTTCGCTTAGGAATTCGTCTCTAGTATGAGATCTCATTGCTCATGCTGCAATAATTCATAGGGTTACTATTATGAATAGAATTAAGAAATTATCCTTAGTAGGATTTATTTTTATAGTCATGGGATGCACTTCTATCCCTAAAGATAATGGCATGAGTGATGTCGCAGACTTGCTCGCGCAAAAAAATGTCATCACCTCTGCACATAAATCTGATGCTTTAGAGTCGCTCACACAATCATTGCTATCTCAACCCTTATCAATAAGCACTGCGATACAGTTAGCACTGATCAATAACGCTGAGCTTCACAAAACATATGCCTCATTGGGCATCGCCGCTGCAGAGGTATACGAAGCAGGCCGCATTCGCAATCCAATTTTCTCATTTTCACAACTAGACTCTAACCAGCCAGGTGAGCGGGATCTGATAACACTTAGTTTTATCACTTCATTATCAGACCTGATTACACTGCCTGCCCGCAAACAATTCGCTGAATCGCAATTTGCAGCGATGAAACAATCAATTGCTGCTGATGTATTACACATCCTCAATCAAGTGCAAAGAAGTTATTACAATTATGCGGCAGCACTTCAAATACAAGCATTAAAAACACATCAGTATCAAACAGCAACATTATCCTCTCGACTAGCCCAGCGTTATTATCATGCTGGCAATATGAGTCAGCGAGAATTATCTGAAGAAAGTGCTAAAGCGTCTTATGCATTATTTGAGTCTTTTGATGCAACTGAGAACGTATTAAGTGCGCGCAAAAATCTCGCTAATATTCTCGGTTTACCAATGGATGCTTCATGGCAAATCACTTCCAATCTTCGATTGCCACTAAACACAGAAATAGATATCAAGTCATTAAATGCGACGGCGACGAAATCCAGATTGGACCTTGTTGCATCAATGTCAAAGGTAGACCGCCTTGCCAAACAATTAGGTATGACAAAATGGTCTCGATACTTAGGTGATCTTGATATTGGTATAGAACGAGAACGTGAGACCGATGGCGCTAAATTGACTGGGCCAGTATTTGAGTGGGAACTCCCTATTTTCACACAACACACTGATAAGAAGCTGCGTCAATCGAGTGAGCTTAAAACAGCCATCCTCGACGTTCGACAACTATCTTACGAGATTAATAATGAGGTATATACGAATTACCTTATGACTAATCACGCACGAGCACTTGTTAACGAATACCAACAAAACTTTATCCCCACACAATCAAATATCGTCGCAAGAGCACAAGAAGAAGAAAATTTTATGCTCATTGGTACATTCGAATTACTCGACACTAAACAGGAAGAATATGAAAGCTATGTTGGCTTAATTAAAGCCTTACGTGATTACTGGATTGCTTATTCAAACCTGATGCACGCAGCGGGCAACTCACTGTCACTACCTTCATCAGAATACTCAGACTCTTTCAACGTTCAAAACATAATTAATGATGTGTCGTTGGAGCAGAACAATGTGCATAACCATCATTAACAAATTATACATAAGGAATTTATCATGACTTCACGTAGAGAATTTTTAACAGTCGCTGGCACGAGCACTCTTGCAGCCTCTTTCGCACCTAAAGTTACTGCTGAAACTTTAGCAACATCAACCACGATTAAAAAAACAGATAAGACACCCACTAACTACACACCAGTAAAAACATTAAATGGATGGACACTGCCTTATACTATGAATAATAGCGTCAAAGAGTTTCATTTGGTTGCGGAAGAAATTGAACATGAATTTGCACCCGGCAGTATTGCCAAATGCTGGGGGTACAATGGAACAACACCTGGCCCAACTATCGAGGCTGTTGAAGGTGACCGCATTCGGATTTTTGTGACTAATCAATTGAAAGAACACACGACTATCCATTGGCACGGATTATTGCTTCCAAGCGGCATGGATGGGGTTGGTGGTTTAACGCAACCACAAATTGCACCTAATGAAACGTTTGTATATGAATTTACGTTAAAACAACATGGCACACACATGTATCATCCACATGCTGATGAAATGGTACAAATGGCGGTAGGTATGATGGGTATGTTTATCATTCATCCTCGTAATGGCGAAAAAACTTCAATAGATCGTGATTACTGCTTAATTACCCACAATTGGGCCATGCATCCTAGCACTTACCGACCAGACCCTTCTGTATTACAAAATTTTGATTTATGGACTTTTAACAGTAAAGTGTTCCCAGCAATTGATCCTGTTGTTGCACGGACGGGTGAACGCGTACGTGTCCGCATAGGTAATTTATCAATGTGGAATCATCCCATTCACATGCATGGTGTACAGTTTTCTGTGACAGGTTCTGACGGTGGCCGTTGGCCAAAATCAGTGTGGCGCACTGAAACAACTGAAATTGTAGGTGTTGGACAAACACGAGATATTGAGTTTATTGCTGAATCAGGTGATTGGGCTTTTCATTGCCATATGTCTCATCACACAATGAATGCGATGGGTCATGGTATTCCCAATACATTAGGTGTGGATCAAACAACGCTTGATAAAGAAATTCAACAACTACTCCCCGGTTTTATGCCAATGGGTCGCTATGGGATGGCTGAACATCAAGACCATGTTGACATGGGACATCATACTGGACCAGAAAATACTCTCGCCATGATGACTGGCAAAGGCCCTTATGGAAATATTGAAATGGGTGGAATGTTTACGACAGTGAAAGTCCGAGATAATTTAACAAAAGGTGATTTTAGTGATCCTGGTTGGTACCACGCACCTGAGGGTACTGTCGCAAAACGTGTGAGTTCTAATCCTGAATTTGGCTCACCCATTAGATCAACCCAAAACTCATGATTAACTTTCACCTAAAACACCAAATAGATTAGGAGACGAAAAAATGAAACATACTTTCCAAGTTGGAAATATACGATGCGGCGGATGTGAAAATACTATCCAAAAAAACTAAAAGAAATAAAGGGAGTTGAAGACATACAAGTCAATATTAAAAAGAAAATAGTCACTGTCACAAGTAATCTAGCAGTGACAGTGAGATCCATAATCTTATTAGTGAAAAACTCACTAACTTAGGTTATCCAGAGACAGGAAAAAAAGGATCAAACAATCTCAAGACCAAAGCAACATCGGTAATCAGCTGCGCGATTGGAAAAGTCACAAACAAAAGCTAGAAGTACAAAACACACACAATTGCGACTTCAACTGGTCGATGCAACACATTGATTAACTGTAATAGTTCAGACCCGATCTGACAATTAGCAGTCCACAAGGGTTGCAAAAGCGAGAGTTACCCGTTTTGATAAAGGTGTTGAAATCTTTAAATCAAAAAGGCAGGTAACTCTCATGCTTCATACTAACAATCCAATCCTTAAACACAAGGCGGGCTTGCTTAACTTAGCAGAAGAACTGGGCAACGTATCTAGCGCCTGTCAAGTCATGGGGGTGTCGCGAGACACATTCTATCGTTATCAACAGCGGGTTGAAGAAGGTGGCATTGACTCACGGATTGACAAGAGTCGTAGAACAGCCGATGTTAAAAACCGTGTGGATGAACCCACAGCACATGCAGGGGTTACGTCAGCGATTGAACAGCCCGCGGTTGGGCAACATCGAAGCAGCAATGAACTCCGTAAGAGAGGTGTGTTGATCGCTGGTAGCGGTGTGCGTTCCGTTTGGCTGCGCCATCATCGAGAGCACTTCAAGAAACGACTCAAAGCACTCGAAGAAGAAATTGCCAAGGAGGGCATTATCTTAAGCGATGCACAGATCGCCGCCCTTGAGAAACAGGATGACGAGGCCTGTGGTGAGATTGACACGGCACATCCTGGTGACTTAGGCCACCTCAAAGGTGTTGGTCGGCTATACCCGCAAACGTTCGTAGACACCTACAGCAAGATCGCCTTTGCGGCACTCTACACGACTAAGACGCCGATTACCGCCGCAGACCTACTCTTTGATGAGGTGCTACCGTTTTTTGAAAAGCATGCCTTGCCGATGCTACGTAGTTTAACCGACAGAGGCACAGAATCTTGTGGGCGCGTGGAGCATCATGACGATCCGTGATACCTGGCCATTAACGACATTGATCACCGCAAACCCATGGCATCTCTGAATGAGTTTTATCAAATTACCTTCAGGAAAAAACGGTACTCAACCAGGGAGGATTGACCAAAAGATCAAGACAACTGGATAGAAACTGATCACAATGAACGCACTCATCAAGGCAACATGGGCGGTGGTAGAATACCCATGGACAGGTTAATGGATGGTAAATTGATTTGGGCTGAAAAGAATTTAGCTCACATCTAAACTGACAGACTCCTATCAATAACCGGTAACGGTACGATCAGGTCTGAGCTACTACAGATTAAATCGTTCTTCCTGCATTTCAAAGTCCAAAGTTTATCTCGGACGTTCGTTTAATTGTCTTGCCACCGCATTCAACCTTATTTGATTCATTTGTCCATAGTCATCCAGCTCATTGAAAGGATGTCTATGAATCACATAAATTAGCGAATTTTATAAAGCCAATACTTTAGTATGATTGACGCATCAAATTTCTTATTAATAATTAACTATCAAGGTTAGCGATGAAGATCCCCTGTCCTCTTCTCGGCTACCAAAATATACTACCAGATAAAGACTTATTTAAATATTGTATGGCTTCCTTTTCATTTCCATCGTTACATCCACCAATCTTAATCATTAATTTTCTGCTCCCGGCTAAAACAACTCATCAACATCAAATGTTCAACAAATCTTCAATAAACTTTGCTGCTAATTCGTGTCTGTTTGGGCATTTAGATTTTGCATAGATGCTTGTTGCTTGCTGACGAACTGACTTTTCTTTTACACCCCGCAATTCACCAATTTCATTCATCGATAATCCTTTTATCAATAAAATTGCCACTTCCTTTTCACTTTCGGTAAGTTTCCATTCTTCAAAATCTTTTTTGATTACACTATTAAGCTCTCCTGAGAGCCGTACTACTTTACCTTGTTCTAGTCTCAAATCTTTTCTCAGTAGTATTACCCGCAAAACTTCTTGTGTAAGAATGATAGTAGTTGCTAGAAATATGAATCCTTCAATGATTAGATGTGGGAAACTTTCTTCGTTCTTTAATATATCCGTAATAATATCGTACAAAAAGAAGATACTCGCCAATCCCAGCACAACAACTGGAATGTATTTTTTTAATTGCTGAAAATAGTTCAAGTAATATTTCCTTTTTCTTTATCACGACTAGGCATTATTCTAGTCAATAAATTTTGGCCAGAAATTACATACAAAGCAACTGCTCCTAAATGAAGTGCTAAAAACAACGGAATCAACCCTTCTCCAACTTCATGCAGCTCTGCAATAATTGAATTATCAGATACGTTTATTGCAAACATAATCGTTCCGGTAATCGACATCCAACTAAAAATCACTAACCCAAATGCTTGGACCAGGCCCGCTAGCCCACGATGATCTTGACGTTCAGGTAGTTTAAACCTTGTAAGGATATTTAGATCCTCTTTTATAGTATTCAAATATGACTTTTTGTAGGGAAACCAGTTTGAAAATCTATAAGCATATGAGCCCCAGATTCCATACAAGGATCTACTTAGCATAAAGAATAAGACAGTCAGACCTAGATAAGCGTGTAGCAAATAACCATAGCTATTTGAATGTTCCGCTAGTTCACCGGTTAGATACGCTGTAATCCCAAAAAATGCTAAACCAAGATGAATCCATTTGACCCACTCTGGGATATTCGATTTATTTTCCTTCATTTCATACCTCCATACATAATTGCAACAATGTATATAGAAATAATGGCAAATCGATATGGTTTATAGCCTACATATGACCAAAATCGCATCTATTAGACATAAGTCTAATGATCTAAATAGAGCTTTATATGTGGTAAGTACTTATTGAATTAGAGAGCAAGATTGGAGGGCAATGAATGTTCTCAGTGAATGTTTAAATGTAAATGAAGAGTATGTCTTTTGTTATAAAGGAAAACCTGTTTTAAGAACACCAACTAAAGCATTTAAGAAAGCATGTGAACGTGCTGGCATTACAGATTTGTTGGCACGATCTTAGACATACTTGGGCTTCTTAGCACATACAAAACGGGACTAGTTTACAAGCATTAATGGAACTTGGTGGATGAGGCTGTATGGAGATGGTATTACGTTATGCGCATTTTGCTAATGATTATCTTGAGAACCATGTGCCTTTCTTCCAAGACCCACAGGAACCGCAACCATGAGCGCGGTTTATGCCACATTTCGCTCAGCATCTAACTCTACATATAAGAGTAAGAAACGGGCAGCTCCTTTCTGTCTTCGCTTTACCGAAGAGGAACGCGCTTATTTAGAACAATTGGCGGGTAACAAACCACTTGGTACATAGTATAAGGGAATGCTTACTCAAAGATAAGGAACAAAAGCGTCGTATACACAGAAAACCCCACATTGAACAAAAGCAGTATGCAACGTTGCTAGCTGCGCTGGGGCAATCCCGACTTTCTTCAAATCTAAATCAACTCGCAAAATCAGTGAACATGGGAACATTAGATGTCTCCCAAGATGCAGAGCGGCAACTACAAGAAGCGCATGAAACCATATTGATTATGCGAGATACCTTACTGATGGCTCTTGGCTTGAAAGTGAGTGATGATAAATGATTTTGCAGGGCAATCAGCGCGGTGGTGCTAAGAATCTAGCACTGCACCTACTCAAAGACGAGATCTTCGCAATGAACGATTGCAGAAATTCAAGAAGAGCAATGAATTAAGAATGTCTTCTGATATTGACCAGTATAAAGAGATAAAGATCGGCGATAGACGAATTGCAGAATTCAAGGAGAGAATTAAGGCTAAACCTAAAAATCGGTCAAGAGATATTGATTTGGGCTAACTTTAAAGCTGTTGTTAATATTAATAAATCACTTTAAATAGGGTATCTAATTTGTCTTTATGGTGGAATAATTGCGTCTAATTGTAGGCTCGTTTGAGAATAAAATGGCAGAAACACAAATTGAATGGACAGATGCGACTTGGAATCCTGTAGCAGGTTGTTCTCTAGCCAGCGCTGGTTGTAAGCACTGCTATGCCATGCAGATGGCGCGAAGATTAGAAGCAATGGGGGTTAATAAATATAAAGGGCTTACACAAAAAAAAGGGGGAAACGTCACTTGGAATGGTGTTGTCAGAGAAGATGAAGCGTCACTACTGATTCCGTATAAGTGGAAAAAGCCTCGCAAAATATTTGTGAATTCAATGAGTGATCTGTTTCATGAGAAAGTTAGTGATGAGTTTGTGATATCAGTGTGGCGTGTCATGCAAGAAACACCGCAGCATAACTACCAGATTCTAACTAAACGCCCTGAGCGCATGAAAGAACTGGTCTCAAATAAGATTAAATTGGTGCTGCCCAATGTATGGTTAGGCACTAGTGTCGAAAATGCTGATGCTGCGAATAGAATTAACTGTTTACGTAAAACACCAGCTGCAATTCGTTTTATTTCCTTTGAGCCACTAATAGATAAAGTTAGTGCCGTAAATCTTAATAAAATTCACTGGGCAATTGTTGGGGGTGAGAGTGGATATAAGGCAAGGCCAATAAAAGAAGAATGGATCGATCAAATTCATAGACAATGTTTAAAATATAAAACAGCTTTTTTCTTCAAACAATGGGGCGCGTGGGGCAAAGATAATCAAAAGCGTTCTAAAAAAGCGAATGGACGTGAATATAGAGGGAGAACTTGGGATGAAATGCCTATAGTTGAAAATCGTGTTGCATAGTTGGGGGACTACAAAGCATGGAGACAAAAAATTATGATTGGGAACATGGTCCCGAACTCAAAGATCATACAAAGAAAAAGCATAAAATTCTTGCGCAATATTTTAGAGAATACTTAATTATTAGATGCCAACTGCCAAAGAGAGAAAAATTTAGATTGGCAATTGTAGATGGGTTTTGTGGCGCGGGATTGTATAAGTGCAACAGTTTTGGTTCACCACTTATATTTTTAGATGTTTTAAAAAATACAACAAAAGAGATAAACCTACATCGGCAATCTCAAGGCATTCGTCCTATTCAAATTGAATGTTTGCTAATATTAAATGACGAGAATAAACAAGCTATAGAACTGCTTCGCGCTAACACTGCCCCCTTCCTAGCAGCGATCAAAGATGAGAACGAAAATCTATATGTTGAATTAGAGTTTTTTAACTCAAAATTTGAACTGCTCTACCCTCAAGTAAAACAGAAATTGCTTTCTGCTAGATGTAGCAATGTGCTTTTTAATTTAGATCAATGCGGGTATTCACTTGTTTCTACTGACATTATAAAAGATATTATGAAGTCATGGGATTCAGCAGAAATACTGCTTACGTTCATGATTAGCAGCATGCTTACATTTCTATCACAAAAGAAAGAAGCATCTGGTGTGCCTCTAGAACCAGAAGTAAAAACCAAAATTGATGCTTTGTTATCTGATGCCAATCTCTTAGAAAAGAAGCAATGGATGGGGGAAGCTGAAAAAATTGTTTATATGCATTTAGAAGATTGCGCGTCTTATGTAAGCCCATTCTCAATTAAGAATCCTAAGGGTTGGCGATACTGGTTTATGCATTTTGCAAATAGATATCGTGCAAGACAAGCTTATAACGATATTCTTCATAGAAATGCTTTGCCGCAGGCTCACTTTGGTCGCGCAGGTTTGCATATGCTTTCTTACGATCCCAAAGAGGAAGGCATGTTGTATTTATTTGATGATGATTCACGACAATCTGCTAAAGAAAACTTATACGATGATATTCCAAGGTTTATTGCGGAATCTGGGGATGCTTTGTTAGTCCAAGATTTTTATGCGACAGCATATAGTAAAACACCTGCTCATAGCGATGATATTCATGAAATGATTATTGAGAACCCAGATATGGAGGTTATTACAGAAGCAGGTGGAAAGCGTAGACAGGCTAACACAATTAAACCAAGCGATACGTTGAAGCTAAATAGTCAAAAGAGCATGTTTTTTATGTTCTCTAATTTTTCTAAAAAGCAATGAGGCTAATCGTCTTTTCTATATGTTTTCCGCTTGGTTCATAATAATTTATAATATTGCAAATAGGTTCCACCATTTCGTCAATATCATCTTTAAAGCCTTGAGTTCTCATCATTGCAAAAATTCGAATTTTTGTCATTGGAAAAACTTCTTCAAGTCTTAAGGCGCAAGCAATAGTTGTTCTGCCTTGAGTTAAAACATCATCAATCAGAGTAATCTCATCAGGCACTAAGAGTTGTTGCTCTATTTCAAGACTTTCATAATGTTCGCTTACTTCTGGCCTGTTGCCGCTTGCAGAACTAGAAGACTTTCTAACAGCAGTTTTTCTTTTAATACAAAGTAAAACCTCGTGTCCATATCCGTTTCGTTGTAAGAATTCTGCTATTACTAAAGATGGCCATAAGGCACCATCTGTTAATGGAGCACTTCTGGGAACTGGCACTAATGTTATTTGTGGATTAAGAAAGGCAGACAGAATAGTAGCAGATGGCTGACTAAAGTATGGTAGTGTGGAATTTAAAGTGTCAATGTTGCCGTTTTTGAATGCCCCACAAACTTTTTTAGAGTGAATAGATAAATCTGATGTACCTCTAGGCGAGTAATTACAAAATGTTGCGTATTCAATTTCAGAAAGCAACCGAAGCCCCAGCTGTAAAACTTGGAATGTCGTAAAAAACATCAGGCATATCATCCCGGCTTAATACCTGTGCGCCATATTCAATCATTTCTTTCGGCCATGTTAAGTTTTCATCATCTACTATATTTTTCATGATAAATACAAGACGGCCTAAACGAAGTGCTTCCCAGCCTTGGTGACGAGTACCGCTTTTTTCACCTGCCTCGATTATCACCGTTGCGTCTGAAATTAAGGCCATTGTCCTATTTCTTCTTGGGAAGTTTTCTTTTTTGAAGGGGTAGCCAATAGGAAACTGTGAAATTGCTAGATGCTCTTTCTTTATGCGCTCTAATAAATCTTTATTTTTAGCCGGGTAAGCTTTGTCTAAAGGAGTACCTAAAACTGCTATCGTTTTGCCACTTTGTGCAATCGCAGTCTCATGAGCAATAGAGTCGATACCATCGGCGAGACCACTCACAATTGTAATATCATGATTTACACATGCAGTCGCGAAACTACGTGCTCGGCGAATGCCTTCGTCAGATGCTTTTCTAGAACCGACTATAGAAATTCTTATGCCTTCATGTAAAAGATCTGCATCGCCCTCATAGTAAAGCTCTTTGGGTGCGTGTTTTTCTTCAAATTCGTTGAGCGTGCCAAGAAATGTAGATGTTTTAAGCAAATTTGCCATAACAGTTTTGACTCTTTGTATGCTGATAACAATAAATGTTACAGAGTGCTAAGGTAGCGCAAAATAGATAAAATTCATAGGTTTATCGACGATTTTCGAGAATTCTCAGGTTAATAATCTGGGATTTAACCAAATTCCTTGCTACAAGATGGGTCAAGGGGTTGGTGCGGCTCGCAGCCTTTGGCGAGAACTCGGCCCCTTGACCCATCGGGAAGCGATCCAAAATTAAGAGCATGGTATCCATGCAAAGCAAAGCCCGTAGGGCGCACTGTCGCATGGAACCCTTGGCCTCGCCGAGAGAGTTTTTTCTATATCGAATTGCATGTTTATCCAAACTACTTGGGTAAACGTGGAATTTGATATAGCTGGCGCAAGAAGGCTTGATGCCGAACTAAGCCATAAGCCGGAAATGATGCAACGCAAAACGCGCAGCGGGTTTTGCTTGCCAAGCGCTTTGTAATCACCAAAAATTGTTTAAATTTTTGAGTGGTATTACAAAGCACAGCTTGCGTGAAGCGTGAAGTGAATTTCATTGTATTGCAACTGCATTTAGTATTGCACCAAAGATATTGGCAGGAGTGGTTAGGCCCCAGAAATAGGAAGTCTTACCCATATAGGTAAGTGGTCCGATATGTCGGCCTTTGTATTTTTGACAAGACTCTTTTGCTGAGCCTTTGTAAGCTCGTGAAAGCTTAGGTTATGAATAGCCTGAGAAATGAGTTCAACAAAATTGAAAACACCAAAATCATAGTCATTTAGACCCTGTTGACCTGCTTGTCGATTGTCACCTGTTGATGGTAGATGACGTCCATTCCGGTCAATAAAGAAAGCAATATGGTCAAATGTTTCATCGCTTCGGGCATTTGTACCAAAAAGCGATCTTTGATCTGGGTGAACATGTAAAAATGGGAAATTAACTTGGCTATCATCTCTACCCGAGAGTAAAGAGCTATTTAAGTTATTAAGGGTTTGGGTAATGTCAGATAGCCGTATATTTGGGTCACCCATCAATATCATATTTTTGAAATACATTGTGTTAGCTGACTTAGCCCTAAGTACTAGCCATTCTAATAATGCAAAAAATTCACGTGTGCGCTCGCTCTTGCTTTTGCCATGTAAAGTATGTGCAGTGACACCAAGAAACTCTATCGGTTTAGCATTATTTTTTGGTTTTATAGAAAATGAAGCGCAGTAAGGAGTGCGAATAAAAGTTAAAAATTCTGGGAGCGAGAAATCTGCAAGTGACTTTTGTTTTTCACCCTGTCAGTATTTGTATCATCAATGTGTTGGAAAAAAGAATTCCAAATATCTATATCTTCTCTGAGCTTAGAAATAATAATTGAGCGATCGTAAGTGATATCAGAGACAAGTTCTTTTAGCTCAATCCGAGATGTTCGATAAAGAAAAGCCAAACGTTCTTTTAAGCCTCTCGAACCCGGTGCTGCGCCGGTGGTATCCGAAATAATCAGTTTATATCCCGAACCTAAAGATTTATGGAGACGGCGAATACCAGAAAGATCATCCATAACCTCTTGAATTGCCAACAAGTCAAATCCTGAAGCTATTCTCGTAAGGAAATCCCATCTTTTTGAGCTATTTGAAACATCTCCAAGCTTGAGCGCATTAAATGATCCTAGATCAATAGACTTATTTCTACGGACTGGTAATCCAAATTTACTAGGATTGCTGTTTAATTTATCAAAGATTTGAGACCAACGATGGTTAGTAAAACCTGCCATATAACAAATTATATCCAAAGTGGTTGTAATATGTAATTATACCATAATGACTTCATATAGTTAATGATAAATAAAGATAATAAGATTGATAATCACTAGTTATGATCATAAAAACAATAGTGTGTGTCGGCTTTGGGCTGTTCGTGTGTATTGGGTGCGCGACGAATACAAATAAAACCAAGTCTGTAACAGTTGAGAGCCAAGGCCAATTGGCATCTGTAAATTTGTCTATTGTTCAAGTAGCGCCTTGAGAAAAGTATATTGAGCCTTTAACACCAAATTTTACTATTACAGCAGAACAAGCACTTGCTAAGTCATTACCTACAACTAGTATTGCCGAACAACGAATTTTAGATGCATTAGTTGGCTCTGTATCTATAGGTTTGGCAGGATCAAAAAAGACATCATCAGAATCAATAGAAGCAATAACACAGGAAACTACGGGGAAAGAGCCAACAACGACAACCACCACAACTGTTCTAGATAGCAAAGAGAAAGGATCAGTCGAAGTACCTGAACAAACTAAGATCTTGGAAAATAATTCTGCCCCAGTTTCTAACGTTGAAAGACCAAAGGAAATTGCAAATGATCCAATATTACAATATACCGCTGCAACATCTCTTTACCAAGAAGTTCAAATTCTTAATAGGTATATCGAGGATGTGGCAACTTATAAAAACAAAACAGCTTTTCTAGTAAGACTCCAACTCCAAGTTTTACCTTACGCTAGAAATGTTCCTTACGACATATATTCAGTGTTAGGTTTTTTTGCGCAAAATGAACCAAACGAATCAAAAAGTATTATTTCATTGTTATCGGCAGTTGATGACGAATCATTTGAAAAGTCAGTCCCAGATAGAGTTATTGTCCTGCCAATTTTTGTGACCGATAACCTAGAAAACTCTAATAGCAATCGTGTTGCAGAATCGATACGCGCACTGTCTGTAGCTTTGTCAGCGGTAAGAACTGGAGTAGGAACCGGGTTTGGCTTAGGACGCCGTGCGCAGGAAATTGATAGCATACTAGCTAATGATAAAAATAGTATATTCACTGTCGGACAAATTACAGATAATACAATTTCAGCCCGATTTGGAGCAGCAACTCAGGCATCATCGGCTTATTCTGCAATTCCAAGAACTCATTATGTCACATTACTTTTATTTGCTGATGACGAATGGCTACAAAAAGATGGTCGGCTCGAAACGCGGAAACAGGTATAGAACTACCATTATTAAAATCTGAGGCAAATGCTATTGCTGAAGCAACAAGCATATTGATGAGCAATTTGAATATAGAAACAAAACCAAAAAGCGCAGAGGTTCATTATCTGTTAGGTAAAATATATGGGAATAACTATGATGGTTTTGAGCGTATCTTGAATAAAATTGCTGAAAATACAAAGGTTAGTCCCTGTAGCGGCAGGACTTTGCCCTGTGGGGTTTATCATAAAAACATTTGGCTAGACCTGGTATCAATGACACAAAAATTTCCATATTCAGCGACCAAGTTTGAATTGAATATTAATAAGCAGCAATTACCACCATCTAGTCAATTAGTTGTGCTTGATGATAACACAAAGACAAAATCTAGTATCATTTTACAAAATGGGAAAAATTTAAACCCTTCGAAAATAACAGCAGAGCTAAAAATTCAATTGAAAGATATTACGAGACCATTAACTTTAGTGCCTAGTAATAGTAATACCTCATTAGCACTTGATTTCCCTTCGTTGGCAGCTCTAGGGGTCAATGATATTTATTTAGATGACTCCAATAAAGTTATAGGCAGTAGTTTGTCATTAAATAATGATCAAATATATGAAGATATTTTCTACCAAAGATTGGTTACACCTTTAAAACATTTAGTAAAAGTTAATTCTGGCGCAAGCAAAGTAACACAGGACAAGGGTGCTGGTTCAATCACTCTTCACTTTAATTTTGAGAAAGTAAATAAGATTAAGTTAGCAGATTATGTAGAAGTTACTCTTGATGGTGCCGACATGGATTCAGCTAAAGATAAAATTTCTAATACTTCAATCGTATTAAAGCCCGGATCAATTGTGACAGTAAAGGATAATTCGTCTGTAAAGTTTACTTTACGGAATCTTGAATCAAACACAAAAATTAAATTTAAAATAATTGCTAAAAAGGGTGCGACAAAAATTGGTGATGAATTATCAGTTGAGATTCCGATTAAATAAAACAGATCTAATTAGAAGACAAAAAACATAGCGCATACAAAATTTCTTATTTTTAGCACAAGAGCATACTATCGTATTGACGTGCGCATATGTATTACATTATGAAAACGTAATACAGCCAAGGCTTCCCCAATTCCTCATTCTATTTTTCCCAAGTTTTAACATAACCGCTGTTAAGATTATTTATTACTTTGACTTTAATTTAATTGCTAGGGAGGCATTATGTTGGCTAAGGAAAGAAATATAATAAGGGTGGCAACCGAGGAAGAATTGAGATCGACTAGCTACTACCATCGACTTTGGATTGCGGTGCGCAATATGGAGATTCGCCGAAGAGATTGGTTAGATGCAATAGCTGATGCCATTCGAGACTATGACGGTGAAATTGTCGATGAGCTAGGGCAGCCTTACCCTCTTCCTGAAATTGATGATGTATTCACGGATGATTTTGATATGCGCTGGTTTGGTTATTACCTCAAGGCATTAAGAAGGCATCGTATTTTCAAGCTCGCCTACAAAAACATGATCAAGCGCCCAACCTTCTTTTCTCAAGATTTCTATCGGAATATCATTGAGACTCTTGATGTCATTTGTATCACTCATGCCAGCCCCATAGTGATTTCTAATTCCATCCATTCCTACACTGGGTTAATACAGATGTCTGCGCATCTGCGTGTAGGGTTATCTTTAAGTGTTTAAGCATTTGTTCGGATAGTCTCTTTTTGTACCGTCAATTCAGTGTCACGGTATTTCTTGCGCTGGCGCAGGTCTTCACCATTACGAGGCCGACCTAATTTTTCACCGCGCTGAATAGCGGCCTTTAGGCCGCTGACTGTTCGCGCACTCAGATTATTCACTTCCCATTCACCAATGGCAATCGTCAGAGTAAAAAACAAACGCCCGTCAGGTGTCGTAACATCAAGTTTTTGCGTTAGTGATTTTAATATCACGCCTCGTGCTGTTAATTCATCTACAGTATGCAAACCTTCAATTACTGATCGAAATGTGCGGTCATACGCAATGACAACAAATTCATCGCCGGATTTTAAACTTAAAAGCAAAGTTTGGAATTTGGGACGGTTTTTCTTTCACGCTGACACACCATCTTCAATCACGACCTCATCGCATTCACCTTCAAGCTCATTCACTTGCCTGTCAGTTAGCTGCTTATTAGTCGACGTTCGCACATAACCATATCGCATCAGGATTAATCTCCTGTTTGAAAGTGTTTTGTACTGAATAGCACAAAGGAAGTTTCCATATCATAGACAAAAACGAACCTTTTAAGGGTGCGCACATTTTTCTATTCATCCAAATTCCTTTTCTTTAGATATCAAGTACTTATTAGTAATGGATTTTTGCTAAATTATTTCAAATGGACATTAGCAAAAAGGTTCTTTTTTTAAGTGCCTGATTCTTGGACTTAGCGCAAGTATTTTTATGGGTACAGCACAAACCTTGGATAAGGATGAGCCAACCCTTTATTACGGTCTTGATGCAGGCATGTTTAACGATAACTGCACGGATGAACATAAAGAAGAAATTCGTAAAGCCCTGCTTGATACTGAAACATCATTTTTAGCCTATGAATATTCTTGCGACCAAAGAAGTGATGTTGGTATTGCTCTTTATGTAGGCACAGGTCTTAAAGATGTACCGATAGACCAACTTGAGCAATGGTTCATCGAACTCTACAAAAATAATGGCTTAAAAGCTAAAGTTTTTATAGAGCAACATCAAAAACCGGGTAGCGCAATGAGCTTTTATGCCAGTGGCACTTTACTTCACGACCATTCTTTACAGCCTGGTGAAGCACAGGAAAAAGCAAGATACCTAGTTTACGAAGCCAAGTTGATTTTTTTTATTAATGTTCAAATTAAGGCTTCAATAAATGGAAAGAGTTTGCAATGGCTGAGAAAGCGACATGGAAAAAATAGTGATTTAAAACGATGGTGCTGGCGCCGAAAGATTAACGCTAGCGCTAGGGCTATCAATTTCTAGATCTTGTTTGAGCTCATATTGATGCTCATAATTTTTCCTAATATCCATGTTTTCGGTGCGCTCTTTTGACCAACCATCAGGATCAATAGTCTGTAATTTATCTGGGTCAATGGTGCCATTCTCGACACCTTCTTTTACAAACCCAGCAACAGCATCGCGCCGTGCATTGATATCTTGAATGGATGCGATGCGTTTGTAGTCTTCATCATTCGCAAACTCGGCGAGAATATTCAAATCAAAGTCTTCACCATATTTTTCTTCTAAATTAGCCAATCGTTCATTCGAGGCTGCAAGCTGTAAGGCCAAATCATTCTGCATCAAGATATCGAAAACTTGATCGCTAGCTTTTTTGTTTTTGGATGAATTGGTGTAGCTAGAATTATTACGACCGCTGGCGTTAATATTGAGGCCACCTTGCTCGGCATCGTCACTCTCGCTCATTAGCGCCTGAACGTAATAATTATTCTGCGTTTCTTCTATTTTGTGCGCTACTGTTGGCCGCGCTGGAGGTTTCTTATCATTATTCATAACCGCTTTGGGATTTCTCTCAAACCCCTATAAACTCTGGGCTTCTGAGCGATGAGAAGACAAAAGAGCAGTACTAAAACTTGCTTTTGCTGACCGTCTTACCTATGTGCGTGGAGAGGGTTATCGAACCGCTAAAACTAGTTTGCCTTTCAAGGTGTTAGAAGATTTTTTTACTGATAAAAAGCTAATGGTGGCCAGAGACGGAATCGAACCGCCGACACGAGGATTTTCAATCCTCTGCTCTACCAACTGAGCTATCTGGCCAGATGCTGATATGAGTTTAGATCCATCCTTGGCGCGATAGTTAAATCGCTGATCCTTTATTCTAATAAATTAGAACTCATATTCGTTTTAAATCAGGAAGTTAGAAATATTCGCTGATAGAAAGGGCGACATTAAACCGGGTCCCGGCGAATGAGTCAACCTTTACTCTTTAGAAGCGACAAATTCTTTGGGAATGTCTGACCCTTCACCAAATAAAAATTTCTCCATTTCTTCTTCAAGAAATTTACGATTTTTAGGATCGACTGGCGTTAATCGGTATTCATTGATAAGCATCGTTTGATGCCCCACCCAGGACTCCCACGCTTCTTTAGAAATATTTTCGTAGATTCGTTTGCCTAAATCTCCAGGATAAGGCGGAAAATCTAGTCCTTCACCTTCTTTACCTGTCTTAACACATTGCACCATTCTAGCCACGGTGACTCCTTAAATTGCTAGTTGTTTAATCAATTGATTCACAGGTGCAGCCAAACCCACTTGTGAAGAGCCGTGTTTATACCAGACCCATTCATCTGCTTCCATTACCCAGTGTATAGGGGTGTTAATTTTGATCGAAATAGGTGTTATTTGTAATCGAAAATGACTGAAAGTGTGGTTAACTTGATCCAATGTCTGATAATTTCTTGGCGCTTGCTGAAGTGTTCTTGAACACCAGTCTAGTGCACTCTCCTCACTATCAAACTCAGGAAAACTCCATAACCCTCCCCATATTCCTTGATTAGGTCGGCGCTGCATTAACAATCCAGCCTGCTCACTGGTCACTGCCAACATGACCGTTTTACGTATAGGAATTTGCTTTTTAGGCTTTGAATGTGGCAATTCATTTTGCCTGCCCTTCTCTAACGCGAGGCAATCATTACTTACAGGGCATAGCTTACAGTTGGGTTTAGATCTTGTGCATAAAATTGCTCCTAAATCCATCATTGCTTGTGTGTATCGTGCATTGTTAGTTTCAGGAGTTTGCTGCCTGGCGACAACCCACAATAATTTTTCATTTTTTGTACTCCCAGGCCAACCTTCGATTGCCTGATGCCTTGCTAACACTCTCTTTACATTGCCATCAAGAATCGTATGTTTTTGATTAAAGCTAAGCGACAAAATAGCGCCTGCCGTAGAACGGCCAATGCCTGGAAGTGCTATCACGTCATCAATATTTGTTGGAAATTTGCCTTGATAATTATCACAAATTAATTGTGCCGCTTTATGCAAATTACGTGCACGCGCGTAATAACCCAACCCTGACCAATAATGTAAAACCTCATCTTGCTTTGATTTAGCAAGTGCACTCATTGTGGGAAATGCTTGCATAAACTTTTCAAAGTATGGAATAACTGTATCGACTTGTGTCTGTTGCAACATGATTTCCGATACCCATATGCGATAAGCAGTTCGTTGTTGCTGCCAAGGTAATTGCTTACGCCCATAATCGGCAGCCCACGCTAAAACGCGTTCAGCGAATGATAGATTAGTGTGCATCAGAAGCGAGTAAAAAATTAATTTTATGCGCTGTGTATTGAAGCTGAGATCGAATCTGCTTTTTAAGCGCATATGGACCTACAAATGGCGGCAGCCAAAAACTTGGTTGCATAGTCGCAGTATAACGAACTATCGTTTTATCTCCGTCAGGCGTGAATGTCCACCTGGTATTCCCTGACTTAAAGTCACTCATCGAAGGCACTACCACTGTCTTAATATCTAAATTTTCATTAACACTAACATCTTCTACACGAATGACTTTTTTACAAAAAAATAACATACAGCCTTCTGTGATCAACTCAACACGATCAATCCTAGGGGAGTTTTCAGAGAAATTCGTAGGAGAACTTGATGGCAATAGTCGACTAGATTTAATCAACGGGTTCAATTCAGAAAGATGATTATAGTTAGTGATAATAGTAAATACTTGATGGGGTGCTGCATTTGCAACAAACCTCATGCTGAAATGATAAACCTTGCTGGTATCTCGCGTTACCTCAACCGTGACGGGTTCTGTTTCCACGCTGGGGTGTGCTACGGATACTAACAACCACAGCACACACAAGAAACCTCTCACTAAAAAGGGTCTCGCTAAAGATTTGCTAGAACAGCTTAATGCCTTTTAGTTTGTCGCCTAACTTATCTTTAACTTTCTCGCTAATTTTTTCTTTTACTTCTTCTTTCTTTTCTTCTACAACTTGTTTTTGTTTCTCACTTAGCGCTGCTTTGAAATCAACACCATATTTAGGTTTTTCAAATGGTCCCTTAATAGTGATTGGAATCGCTGCCTTACCTAGCTCTTCAGACAAACCAACTGCCATGACATAGTCCAAACTAGACTCACCTATATCGATATCACCTTTACCGTTGGCATAAATTAAAGGCGTAATCAATTTCAGGTCATCATTCTTAGCCACACCATTTTGAATGTTAAATGTGCCGGCCAAGGAATCAAACACGAGTTCTTCACCAGCAGGCTTAGGACTTCTCCCCTTCAAGAAGGCGATTACTTTCTCAACGTTTTGCGCAAGCTTTTCACTTTGTAACGCACCCTCAGCCGCTTTAAAACTTGCATTGCCATTAAGACGATTAGTTAGCATCGAAGGTTGATCACCAGAGATTGTGACATTAAAGGCCATTTGTATTTTACCACGAATAATCGACTTCCCATCTTCAGATAGATCTTCCATCAAACCTTCTATAGCCAAGTTTTTTAAATCACTACTCGCTGAGTACTTTGGAGTTTTACCACTTACATTTAAACCTGCACTGCCTTTATACACACCTTTATATAGCTTCATTGTTAATGGGTTTAGATTTATCACTCCACCCCTACTATCAATTTTGGCAGTGATATCTGTCATAGTTAACCCTGAAGCAAGTAATTTTCCTACATTAAGAGAACCATCAATTTTCAATGAACGCAGCATATCAATCGGCAATTCAATTTTCGCATCAGAATTTGCTTCCGAAGTAGAACTTGTATTTGACGATGGACTTGAACTATCACTGGCGGGCACTAGTTTTGCCAAATCAATTTCATTAGAGTGCAACGCAAATTTAACATTTGGTTTAGAGAATGATTTAACACTTAGACTCCCATCAAGCGCGACATCCGCAAGACTAATATCAATAGGATCCAAGCTTAATGATTCACTTTTTAAGTTCGCTTCAACATCGCTATTTACTTTCAGACTCAATGCACCATTTGGCAAAGTATCGCCTTTTGCATCTATTGCTAACACAAGATTAGTCAACTCATAAACCGCTGTACTTATATTCAAGCGCGCATTGGTATTCAATTCTACCTCTGCAGTTAACGCAGGATTAGTTTGATTAAAACCAAGCTGAGCCGTTATTTTTGATGGTTTACCGCTGCCAATAGAACCGGTTTTTAGCTTGATTGGATTTAAGGTAATTTTATTGCCTGCTTGCTGATCATCATAAACAACTTGTGAGTCTGTTACGTGAATCCCCGCTACTTCTAAACCAATGTTAGCACTATCACTTGATGCAGCATCACTGCTAGCACCACTTGAGTTACTTGAAAGGTCATCCCAGTTTGTTTTGCCATTCTTGTTTTTCCGCAAGTTAACTCTTAACCCTTTTAGCTCAATCGTATCTGCTTGCACTTTCATTTTTAACAAGCTTAATAAGTCAACGCTGACACCGACTTTATCAATACTTGCAAATGGCTCATTTCCAAAACCCTTAGCGTTACTAAATTCAGCCTGACCAAGCTTTACTCCCAACTTGGGGAAAAATGTAAATCCGATATCACCTTCTAATTTTAGATCACGCCCAGTGGCATCCTTAACTACAGCAACAATACTTTCCTTGTGATCATTTGGATCGACTGTCGCCACCAATATGGCTGCGCCAGCTACAAATACTACTAATAATATAACTAACGCGATAACTAGATACTTGATTATTTTCATTTTTAACTGCTCCTCAACCTTATATTTTATCCTAACGATTACTGCTCTCTTACCCAAACTCCGGACTTACCGCCTTGTTTTTCTAACAACTGGATACCTGACATTGTCATACCACGGTCAACTGCTTTACACATATCGTAGATAGTTAATAAAGCTATTTGTACGGCTGTTAAAGCTTCCATCTCAACGCCTGTAGGACCGGTGGTCTTCACCGTTACAGTACAATGTATTTGGTTAGATTCAGACTCACAGGAAAAACTCACCTTGACCGACGACAACTGTAATGGATGACATAACGGAATAAGGTCAGAAGTTTTCTTTGCCGCCATAATGCTGGCTATTCTAGCGATGCCCAACACATCACCCTTTTTGTGGCCGCCCTTCTGAATCAGTGCTAGCGTATCGGCATGCATTCCAATACGACCTTCTGCAATGGCAATGCGTTGTGTTAAAGGCTTTTCACCCACATCTACCATGTGGGCCTCACCTGCTGTGTTAAAGTGTGTTAACTGAGTCATTATTATATTTATGTTTGGTAGTATTTATGCCCAATGATACACCAACTCACTGTTTAGAATTATTTCGAAAATGACAATTAATGTACGATTTTTTGCCAGTTTGCGTGAGCAACTTGGCAGCGGCGAAACACAGCTAGAGTTTCAGCCGACTTTAACCGTTGAGGATGTATGGAATCTAAGCACTTATCAGCACGCTATACCTGCAAACATCCTGGCTGCTCTCAACCAGGAATATGTTGATTTTAATGAAAACGTTCACGATGGAGATGAGGTAGCGTTTTTCCCCCCAGTCACGGGAGGGTGATTAATAGCACTACCTAATTAAGATAAATAATCCACGATTGCCACGCTGGATGTTTAACAGTAAGCCACGTGATTCAATTTTAATCGCCTGTTCCATCTCTTTAAAATTGCTTACTGAACGCTTATTTACTGATAAAATAATATCCCCACTACGCAACCCCGAGTTAGCAGCAGAGCTTCCTGGCTCTAACTTTGAAATCAATATCACCTGCGTGGCTTCACCATTGCGCTGCTCTACTTCGGTTAACGTCAACTCGGCACCAGCGAACTTGCTAGATAATTTTTTGCCTGCCATCGTTTTTGATTTTTTCTCTGCTATTTTTGCAACTAGCCTCTTTTTCTTGCTGCCGCGAATAATATCAATCTCGATTTTTGTACCAACACGAATCAAACCAATCATGTTTCGCACATCTGCTGAGTCTTCAACTGAATCACCATTGACTGAAACAATGACATCACCCGCACGCATACCTGCTTTTTCAGCTGCAGAATCTTCTTCAACTCTAGCCACTACAACACCATGACGTTGATCAATATCAAATGCTTCTGCTAGCTCTGGCGTTAAATCTTGTGCAGTAAAACCTAAGCGGCCTCGTTTAACTTCACCGTGTTTAATTAATTGCGAAATAATTTGCTGCGCCATGTTCACCGGAATAGCAAATCCAATGCCCACACTACCCCCGTTCGGACCAACAATCGCAGTATTAATACCAATCAACTCACCGCGCAAATTAACTAAAGCGCCACCGGAGTTTCCCGGGTTAATGGATGCATCAGTTTGAATAAAATCCTCATAAGATTCGATACCTAAACCGCTGCGTCCTAATGCACTAACAATTCCCGAAGTCACTGTCTGTCCCAAACCAAATGGATTTCCTATTGCGACGACAAAATCACCAACCCGCAAGTCGTTTGAATTTGCTGTTTTAATTTTCGTGAGATTTTTTGCCTCGACTTGAATAATAGCAACATCAGCACCAGGATCTCGACCGACAATAGTCGCATCTAATTTTCTACCATCACTTAACGTCACCACAATATCATCTGCTTTTTCAATCACATGATTATTAGTGACAATGTAACCTTCTTTTGCATCAAGAATAACCCCTGACCCCAAACCAGTACGTTTACGCTGCCGCCTTTGTTCGGGCACATCAAAAAATCTTCTAAAGAACGGATCATTAAATAATGGACTCTGCTGAACAATTGTCCCCGAGGTAGCGATATTGACAACACTTGGCGTCACCTTTTCTAACATGGGTGCCAATGTTGGTAATGCTTCGCCATCAACACTTACCGGCAAACCAGCCGTAGCAATGCTTGTTAATCCAATATATATGGATAGACAAGCCACTAATATTTTTTTATCCATAATTAATTGCTTTGTTTATTCTATCTTCAAAGGCTTATGAGTTAATAATTAATATTCAGTTCCATATTCACAAATTATTTTGCCCGCGGGTCAAATGGAAATGTAGATTTCATGCGCTGATAAAATTCTTTTTGTTCATCACTATCAGCAGCCGGTGTAGCTATCACCAAGTTTACATACAAGTCACCCGCTGGGTTACCAGGCAGGCCCTTTCCTGCCAAACGCATTTTGCGGCCACTTTTCGAATTAGCTGGTATTTTAATTTCAACCTGACCATCTAATGTGGTAACAGGAACTTTTTCACCCAATGCCGCTTCCCACGGAGCAATGTTTACATTGACATAAACATTTTTGCCTTTAAGCTCAAACTCAGCATCGTCAACCACCGTCACTTCTAAATACAAATCACCATTAGCGCCACCATTAACCCCCGGGGAGCCCTGCCCGCTCAGACGGATTTTTTTACCTGTTGTAATGCCTTTAGGAATTTTAACCTGTAAAGATTTGCTGCCACTTAAACGAAGCGTTCTACTCGCACCATTAAATGCATCGCGAATCGACACATCAATTTTTGCCGTTTGATCTTGCCCTGCTTGACTAAATGCATGCTGTCCCGCCCCTGCTGATTGAGAGAAACTCGCACCAAACATGCTCTCAAAAAAATCACTGAAACCACTAGCGTTATTAAAACCGCCTGCCTGATTCCCAAAACCACCAAATCCAGCACTGTCCCACCCAGGGGGCGGGTTAAAATCTTGACCTGCTTTCCAGTTCGCACCTAATTGATCATACGATTGTCGTTTTTGCGCATCTTTAAGCACTTCATAAGCTTCACCTAATTCTTTAAAACGCTTTTCTGCATCAGGTTCTTTACTCACGTCCGGATGAAACTTGCGCGCAAGACGACGATAAGACTTTTTAATATCAGCCTCACTTGCATCTCGCTCTACACCAAGAATTTTATAGTAGTCTTTATATTCCATACTTTTTGATTTTTTCAAGCAAAGACGCCGCGAATTAACGCGGCGCCATCGTTCCTTAAGTCACGCTTAACTAATCATTACATAAGCGATTACTGCACCTCAATTCTCTTATGTGCTTTTTCCTGCTTCGGCACATGCACTTCGAGTACACCATGCTCACTTTTCGCGGTGATTGATTCTGCATCGATATTATCTGGCATACGGAAAGTTCTTTGGAAAGAGCCATAAGATCTTTCAACGCGCTTATAGCCGTCATGACTATCATCAATGCTTTCACTACGTTCACCTTTTAAGGTTAACGCACCATCCTCAAACACTATTTCAATATCTTTGCGATCAATGCCCGAGAGGTCTGCTTTCAATACATACTGGTCTTGTTGTTCGACCACATCAACAGTAGGCACCCAACGCGAAGTTGTTTCATGCTGCTCATTTGCGGCGGACAACCAATCCTCCATGTCATTAAATTCGCGCCAAAGATTCATTGGTTGTACATTCATTCTTGCTAACATAATTATCTTCAAATTTATTACTTAACTATTATATCGGGGCATCAATTTAACAATTCAAGCCTCACCGTTATGCTTTAAATATGGAGGTAATAATCTTTATTTCAAGTCCAATTAAACAAATTTATTTATTCTCAAAGCGGCCTGCATCACGATTCTTTTTCACTTCATCCGCATTAAATAATTGCCCATTCATTGCAATATAGATGCCCGAAGACAAAATACTTGCTGCCGATGTTGCAAATCCAATATTGTAAGTTGCATCGCTATCTTTAAACCTTGCTGGTTGCATCGCACCGACCAACACTACTGTCTTATCTTTTACATTTTGTAATGTCTGTGCAGTCTCAACCATCGTGTCTGTGCCATGGGTGATGACAATTTTATTGCATCGTTCAGTTTTCACTTTTGCAACAATATGTTCTTGATCTTCATGAGTAATTTCCAAACTATCCTTCTTAAGGATACTTTCTATCTCATAACTAAAATTCACACCCGCCTGTTTTAAAATCCATTCAACTTGCGGCTCTCCAATTTGATAATCACTTAAGGCATCGTAGTAAACCTTATCAAAAGTACCTCCGGTGCATAGTATTTTTAAGTCCATAGTTATTTTCCCCAAATCATCATTCTATGTTTTGCACCTGCTTGTTGTGTGTGCGGCGTAATTGCAAGTATTCAAGGGGTTTGTAGAGGTTTTTGCTTGGTCTGCTTTGTGTGTCTGTCTCCAAATCTGTCACCTTTTGTTCGGAGTGTGCGCCGCTTATAACTTTTCTATACGCCAGAAATGACAAAGGCCCCTTTCGGAGCCTAAATTCATAGCTACAGTGAGCTTGTTATCGCCTTTACCGTAGCTAGCTACCGTGTTCTGGTAGGCTTAAAAGCCTGATGCCGAAGCAGCGCAGGAACACTATTTAGTATATACCCGTGAGCGCTCACGTCAATTATAGCGTAGTTCCGACTGGTTACAAATGTTGGGGTAAATGCCCAAGGTTCAAGGCGTGAAGAACGCAAGAATATATACTCTTCATTTGCTCTCTACCTAAGCCCTGCCTGAAGTACAGACGCTTACCCGTTCCCGGCTCTTTGCCAATTTCAATCAGGTTTAGACGGTCAAAACCGACACGATAAATCATATCATCTTTTACCCAAGAGTCCTTAGCTTGGAATCGTTGGATTTGCGGCATACTCGCTTTTAGGGACCTGGTAGTGCCAATTTTCGATAGTAGTGGGCGTTACTGTGCTAATAGCGACTACAGTACATAAGCCGGAGCAATGTTTTCTCTTTGGGGAAACTACAACAACAGGCCTAACTTTCACCATTTCCGGGGCTTTAAACCCCGCTCTAAAATCACACATTAGAATCGTCCCTGGCTTCGGGTGAAAAGTTAATGCCATAAGCAGTTTATCCTTAGTAAAATGCGGTAATTTTAGCTTATGGTGCTAGCAATGTCGCCAGTGTTTATTTAGCCGGTCAATCATGGCCTGATAATCTATATCGACAAGTATGCAGTAGTACCGGCACACTGGGGAGCGCTCAAGCCATACTCTGGCTAACTCCTGGTCGTAGTCGTTTACTTTACGCACCTCCCCGTCTAGCGAATCAACAACCGCCAAGAGTAATACTTCTACGAGTAACGACCTCTCTGGGCTTTCTTTTGTGGTGCTCTGCAATTCTAGGGTTATCGGTTCCATGTGTCGGCCACCCCTAAGACGTAGCCGAACATGAGACCTAGAGCCATATAGCAAGCGGAGTGTATCGAAAGCTCTAATAGCGTTAGCGTGGCGGTTACTAGCATTGGCTCGCCCCCGCTAAGCTTTGTAGGTAGTCGAGATTCCTTTTAATGAATGCGATCCGTTCGCTACGGTCTCCAGCTTTCATTCTGTCCGCTTCAAAGCCTAAATGAAAAAGATTATCTGAAATACTCTTAACCAGTGGGGCTGCTTCATTAGTTAAGTTTCTTTCTAGCTTTCGTAGCTCGTCCGAGCGGGAAACCACATAGGCCGCTAGGTCTGATTTCCCGCCACCATGTGGCCGCCCTACATGACCACACCTGGATAAATATCGAATTGCGGCGGGGTGGTCGGCGTCTATCCCGTCTCCGCTAAGCGCTTCTTTTAGCGCGGTGTTTAATGCCTTAGAGATAGCCGACGACGTAACACCCGCTTGTCTCGCAAATTCGGCTTTGCTGATTATGTGCACGGTGCAAACTCCCCGTATATTGATGTTGAAATTTCTGGCCGCTTCAAGCTAGCGATCTGTGCCGTACCGGGCATACACACGTAGACAAAACGCCCCGCACCTTTCGCCCAAGCTCGCTGCCCCCATAGCCGTTCCGCTACCTGCCGCCTCTGGAAGTCTCCAGGGATTTTAGCTGTCATAGCCCGGTCACTCATAAAGCGGCTTAGGTAGGCCATTTTGTACTCGTTACAGTCTGGCTGTAGATCGTCCACTAGCGCACCCTCAAACGCCCTAGCTTGTCGTGTTCATCCTCAACGGCTGCGTAATGGTGGTTTAGCGCTTCGTCTGATTCAGCGGGTTCACCTGTCCGTATTGCCTCGGTTGCTTCCTGCAATGAGTCGTACCACCGAGCCGTGTCGAGGTGTGCGAGTGCCCGCTCTCGCTCCAACCGGATACCCTCTTCAACAATGGCCGCGTAAAGCTCTGGTGATTCTTGTAGTAGCTGTTCAAGATTCATAACTCACCCCCCAGGCGCTTTTCGATAGCGGCTACTACCTAGGCGCTGGCGTTATCTTTGCGGGCCGCTTCCATAGTCATAACGAGATAGCGAGCTTTTGCGGTCTCTGTCATGGCGCTACCATCGCGGACGCACTCAAGGGCAAAGCGTTCGCGGGCGCTGTTACCGCTTGCAGGTAACGTAGTCAGAATGCGCTCTCTTTCACGATTGACGCCGAGGGCAATACATTCAACGTATAAGCCTGGGTATGACTGCTTAAGCTCGTCTAACGTCATAGGTTCCACGGTTGGCAGGTATTGTGCTGCTGGTGGGCATTGTCACGCCGTTGCGTCGGGCCAATTCGTAAAGAGCGGGGTTACTGGCTTTAAGGTCTGTCATTGTCTTGTCTCCATTAATACCCGCCGAAGCGGGCGGGGTTGTTACTCGGCGTTTAGGTCAATTACTTTGCCGGGGGCGCTTAGGTCTGCTTGATAGCGGTCGCCCCTTGAATGAGCTGGTGTGGCTGCCATAGTGGGGGTCTTGGTATGCTATGCCGGTTCGCTAGCGGCTAGGCTGCGGGCTGTGTCTGCCAGCAATGGACGCCCACCGGCTAGCGGGTTGTCTTGATATTGAGCGGGGGTTTTTACCAGCTCGTAAAGGTCGCGGCGTAGGTTTGCGTTATCTGCACAGGTTAGGGCTACCGCTTCGCGCCAGTTATTACCAAAATTGCCGGGGTAAACGCCAACCGTCGAGCTATCTAGCTTCGACAATAATTCGCTCTGCTCTTCCTGGCTCAAAAGCTCGCGGATTTCCGGCGCATTCAGACCAACGGATTGACGACTGAATACCTGCTCACGTTTAGCCAGTACCGCTACCAGCTCCCTAACCATCGAGGTGGCGCGGTCGGTTAGCTCCTGGTAGTTGATCGCTGCCGCTTCGGTTTGCTTCGCGATATCTAGGAGTAGAGCCTGGCGCTGTTTTGCTTTGGCGGCGGCCTCTTCTGCTTCGAGTTTTTCACGCTCTGTACTTTCTGCGTCGGTGAGCAGGTCGAGCTTTTCGCGCAATAAAGGAGCGCTCCTTGGCGATAGCGTCGAGGTCATCAAGGCCGCTAGAGGGTTTCAGGGTTGCCAAGCTATCACGGACGCTAGCGGCTAAGTTTTGAATCTTCTGTAAGTTGTTCATTATTCCGTATCTCCTTTGTTGTCGTTTGCTCCGATCATTGAGTTAATGGTGACTTGCATTTCTGCTACGTCGGCCCGCATCGCTTCAATGTCTTTAAATCATCTTCAAAAATGCTTGTTGCTCTTTCGGGGTCATTTTTTACCGCTCCGGTTTATTAGTTGGCCGCTAACTGGGCCGGGTTAAATATTTTGTTAAAAGTTCCGAGTTGATTAACTCGGGACGGAACCGCTACAAGCCCCGTCACTATTGGGCTTCCGCCGTTTTTGCACTGCGGTTCCGAGTGGTTCCACTTATCCGCCAGTTCTTCCCGTAGCCGCCAAAGGGGTAGCCGCTACGCCCTCTCTCTATACTTCTCTCTCTTATTTATTAATTACTTGGAACCTTGGAACTAAAGAGAGTTAAAGCTAGTAATTACGGGGCTTTCGGGGGTTCCGAGAAGATGGAACTAGCTCGGAACGCTCCGCTAGTTGGAACCGCGCGCCCTTCCTCCTGTGCCCGCTTCCAAGTAGCAGCCACGGCTGTAGGGGAAGACAGTCCGGCGGCTAGGTTTCCGCGCTTTACGTATAAAGGGCGCTTAACTCCGTCAATACTTACCTTTCCGTCACTGCTCACCAGTGCTGGGTGTTTGATGTAGCCAAGGTTTACCAGTACGCCCGCCACTTTCTGGGGGCTTAGTTTCTTGCCGTTGGCTTTCAGTAGCTCCCCGGCTGCTTTGGTGCAGATTAGGCCGCCACGGAATCCCCATTCCTCAAGGTCTATAGCTTCTTGGGTAATCTGCTCGGCTACACCTAAGCTAGAACGGACGGCCTCGGCGGTACTACTGGTAACAGGAGCGCGGGCCATTACGTCCACGGTTACGGTGCGGCTAGCTAGGTAGTGGGCAACGTGGGCGAAGCCGCCACACGCTAACCACTCGTACAAGCTGGCGAAGTAGTCGCCGTTCATTCCGTTAAGTTCGAGGTCGCCCGGTTCCTGCTGTGCCGTATAGAACACGCAATAGCGGCGGTCGTTTTCGCTTTTAAGTACCGCGTCCTTAATGGTTTGAAAATATAATGAAGTTAGCGCGGCTGTCTCCGGTTCTCTGGTCCTGGCCTTTACCGTGTATTTCTATCCGCTTATTGGTGATCATTGGCTTAAGTGTGTCGACCACTTCTTGGCGGCCCGCCGTGTGTAGCTCCTCAATACCGATAATTAGCTTTTGTTCTAGCCAGCTATTGAAAGGGTTGGTTATCTCCGCCGCATTCGGTAGGTGTGCGTAACGCTCGCCCAGGGCATAGGCCAACACATGGTAAAAAACGGTTTTCCCGTTACCTTCCGCGCCTTGCATTACAATGCACCATTGAAATTTAACGCCGGGTTTCTGTATGCAAGCGGCCAAATATGAAAGGAATATTTCTTGGTCGCTTTCTTGCGGTAGCATTCGTTTTACGTGGTCTAGGAACGGCGTAACGTCACCGGCTATTTTCTCGCCTTGAGCAGGCACGTAGATATTCACAAGCCGCCCGCCCTCGGTGATTATCTCCCCCGTTGGCGTTTCCGGACGGAAGCAGGGACCATGCGCCCACGGGTAGCTAACGGTTTGTGACTCGGTAAAGGCTTCCCAAGCTTTACGCGTCGTCTTGCTGTCTTCGCTCACAATGAAGCTATAGCCGCCATAGGTGGCGTTAAATCGTTCAGGGTTGAGTTGATCACCGTCGGGAGTAAATACCCGGTGGCGATCACGCATATACACGCACCCCGCGAAGTGTTCGGCCTGCTGAGTGGGAGCTAGTAGCTGGTGGCCAGTGCGATAAGTAACGCTTGTTATTGGTTCTCGTCGCACCTGCTCAAGTGGCTGTCTATGGCCGCTGTAAACACGGGCGCATCGCCAACGGCTGCGGTTCTATAATCAATGGGTAGCTTTACGCGCTTACCGTTTCTTTCTGCCAACTTCCACAGTATGAACTGAGGATAAACGGCTAGTGGTTGTAGTGCCTCGGGGAGCTGCTGCATTAGAACGCTCTCCCGGCGTTACGGAGCTTGGCTAATCGCTCAACGTCCCTTAAGCTGAATATTGCTTAAGCCAAGCGTTATAAGCGGATTCTAGGTAGCCCAGGACGCGCCCGTTAACTTCAACGAGGGCGGGGAGCTTTCCTTCCTGGTTTAAGCAATATTCTGTAGTACGACTTACACCAGTAAGCTCGCGGAATTGGGCGCGCGCGATAATGCGGTCGGGGTTGGTTTGCTGTTGTGTATTCATTTCTGCACCATGCTGTTTGTTCTTACATGGTGCTCATTGTTGCGGGGGCGGCTGGCTCGAAAAAATACGACCTTTTGAGCCAGTTATAGGAGCGTGGTTCTTACTCTTCGTTTTGCAAAAGAAGTTCTTCGTATTGAGTCCAGTAGCGGCGGGCCGTCGATTCGCCAATCCCGAAGGCTTCGGCGGCTTGCTTTGCTGCTCCCCGAGTAGAAAGCCCGGATTCGCTGCCGTTCTTGAGTTCGTCCATAAACTTTATGACTTCCCAGAAAGAAGCAGCTAGCCGGCGACCTCTGCCGCTCTTGTTTTTCCGCGCTCCCTGTTGCGCCACCTTTTTGTGTTATCAAGCCGAAGCCAGAAAGCAACGAGTTAAGCGCTTCGTCCTTTGCCTTTTCAAAGGCTCGCGTAGAGTCTACGTTATTCTCTCTAAGCCTGTGCAATTCGTCCGCAAGTTCCGCTTTTTCGGCTGCTTCCATTAACACAGGGATTAGCTCCATTAGAAGCTGGTACGGAGGGCGGCGCTTGCGGTCAAATGAATCTGCCAGCGTTTCGGCAATCCAGCGCATATAGCGGCCCGAATCGCTTAGAGAAACATTTTTACGCTCTATGATCTTTCCGCCACGGTGTAACAATGGCTCATATAATCGGCCTGTTTCGTTATCCATAGCCATGATCTTAAGCCCCCTTTCTAAAGCTAGTTACGTTCGATCTAGGGTTGATAGCTGGCGCGAGTTGGTCGGCTATTTTTTGTAATGCTTCGCGGCGTTCGTCGAGGTAGTCGTAGCGGTCGTAAATACCTTCAACGCCTTTTAGCTTGTGGTTAAGGCAGCGCTCGGCAACGTGACCGGCAACACCCGCACCCGCTAATAAACTTCGACACGTTCGGCGTAAGTCGTGAATAGTCAAGGTGCTCCATGCCCGCCTCACTTAGCTTGTTAGCGGGTGGCTCCCCAGGGCGCACCTTTAAACCAAAGAGCTTAGCCAGTACATGGTTTAACGTATCGTCACTGATATAGCCCCGGCGCTTACTTGCACGACGAGCGGGGAATACGTACTCCGAACCACATGCCCTCATATGCAATTCTTGGAGCCAGTCGGTAGCAACGGAAGGAAGCGGGATAGTGATAGCTACGCCCGTTTTGCTACGTTCCTCGGGAATATTCCACAGCTTGCCGTCGTCGCTAAACTCATTCCATTTAGCCGCGATTAGCTCGCCTTTACAAACGCCCAGGACTAACAGCAATGCAGCGGCCAGGTAGTTCTCTCGGGTGAACTGGTCGGAGTTATCTCGGAATATCTGGAATACCGTTTTTAGCTCGTCGATAGATAGCGCTCGGCTCCGGCTCTGTTCGACTCCGCCCGCATGGTGAACTGTGAAAGCGTCCGCCGGATTGGATTTAATCAAGTCTAAGCGGATGCCGTGGCGGAAAAGTTGCTTACAGTAGCCTAGCGCGTCATTGGCAACGGTAGGCCGCCCGTCGGCGGCTATGGCCTCAATAGCGTGGCGTATATCAAGGGGGCTTACACGGTTTAGGGATAACTCACCGAAGCGGGGGGCCAGGTCGTTCTCATAAACTCGGCGGGGAATCCGGGGGTGCTTTAGCCGTTTCTCTATGTCGTTCTTGAGCCAATCAGTGGGCAGGTCGTTAACGGTTTGAATCTTTACCCCGTCCGGGCGCTTCTTTTCTGCTAGCGGGTCAATGCCCTGCTTAACATCGGCTTTTAACCTTGCGGTCTCTGCTGCGGCGTTCGCCAGCGATAGCTCTGGGTATTTCTCTAGGGTATTTCTCTAGGGTAATCTCGCGGCGCTTACCTTTGGCAGTGTAGCGAACCACCTAAAAGCCGGAGCCTTCATTGCTGACACGGAAATAAAGCCCGCTACCAGCGGCGAAACGTCCCGGCTCTCCTTTGCGTAGAAGCGATTTAACTTGTTTGTCGTTTAGTTTTGCGGCCATGCTGCCCCCTCTTTACTAATGAGTGGTGACAGAAAGCCATAATTAGCTGATTTTCAGTGGTGGCACGTTTTTATGTCACCACTATTTTGAAACATAGAGTGACACTTATAAACAGGGCGAAATAAAAAAGCCCCTATTTATGGGACTTAAGTGTGGAATGAAAGACTTAGAAACAATCAGAAAAATCATTCAATATTCTGCACCTGTTCGCGCATCTGCTCAATATTCACTTTCATATCAACAGCAGCTTGTGTTGTCACAATGTCAGCCGATTTTGAACTCAATGTGTTCGCTTCCCTGTTTAATTCCTGCATAAGAAAATCTAAACGTCGTCCTACCGGTTTGTTACTAGCTAATACATCTTCTAATTCAGTTAAGTGACTATCCAAACGATCTAACTCTTCATCAACATCCAACTTCTGCGCAATCATAACCAACTCTTGCTCGAAACGATTGGAGTCTATATCTACCTTCATCTCTTCTATACGTGTCGTTAGCTTAGCTCTTATTGCAGACAACACTTCAGGGCGACATTCCCGAACAGTCGCGACCAATACTTTATAATTGACTACCACGTTGCGCAATCAGTTCACGCATTCGATCACCTTCCATCTTTCGATTTTTGATTAACGACTTAATTGCTCGATCAAATAATTGTTTAGCTGTTTTAGTCAATTCTGATTGGTCAATTTGTGCTTGTTCTGTTACACCGGGCCAATTAAGCAACTCCACTGGATTAGGCGCAGCGATGTCTGGTGATTTCTTGCGTAAAATTTGTGTTTGTTCCAATAAACTGTCGAGCAATTTTTCATTAATGCTTAAGTTAACATCAGAATTTGCAGTCGCTTTCAAACGGAATGTGCAATCCACTTTTCCTCGGCTCAATAAATTCTGTACTTGCTTGCGCAAGTCAAATTCAGATGACCTCAATTCTTCCGGCAAGCGAAAGCCAACCTCTAGATAACGGTGATTAATCGAACGCACTTCCCATACAAAATTACCCTTTGGATGGTTCTCATCGACACGCGCAAACGCGGTCATGCTTTTAAGCATGTTATCTCCTTAATAATTCTTAATTATTCTACCGGGCCTAGCTAAATTTCGTATAATGCGCGCCTTCGACAATATGGAGAAATCTATGCGACCCAGCACACGACCTAGTGGCCGTACCCCAGAACAACTGCGTGACATTCAATTTACACGCAACTATACCAAGCATGCAGAAGGATCAGTACTCGTAGAGTGTGGTGATACCAAAGTACTATGCAACGCTTCTATTGAGCCCAGGGTTCCCCCTTGGATGCGTGATCAAGGTAAAGGCTGGATCACTGCAGAATACGGCATGTTGCCACGTTCAACCGGCTCACGCATGCGCCGTGAAGCCAGCAGTGGTAAGCAAGGCGGTCGCACTCAAGAAATCCAACGTTTAATTGGTCGCTCCCTACGCGCCGCTGTTGACTTACGCCTATTAGGTGAAAATACCATTACTGTCGATTGCGATGTTATTCAGGCAGATGGTGGCTCTCGTACTGCCTCCATCAGTGGCGGATTCGTCGCACTGCATGATGCTATTCAGTCTCTGGTTGACGCAGGCGCTCTCAAGCAAAATCCTGTGCAATGGTTTGTCGCGTCAGTCTCTGTGGGAATCTTTGAACAAAATCCAGTGTTAGATCTTGATTATGCAGAAGACTCCAATGCAGATACTGACATGAACATTGTCATGACTGAGCAGCAAAAATTCATAGAAGTTCAGGGAACGGCTGAAGGTCACTGCTTTGATGATCAAGAATTACAACAAATGCTAGCGCTAGGGAAATCAGGCATTAATTCCATTATCGAAAAACAAAAACAGTGTCTTGCATGATTCAAGAAACTCGACAAAAAATCGTTTTAGCCAGTAGTAATCAAGGTAAGTTGCGTGAGATCCAAGCTATTTTTAACGACCAGCCTTATGAGCTTGTCCCTCAAGTAGAGTGGAATATCAGTGACGCTTATGAAACTGGCTTAACTTTTGTTGAGAATGCTTTAATCAAAGCGCGCCACGCAGCTGAACATACCGGTTTAATCGCCATGGCTGATGATTCAGGGATAGAAGTAGATTACCTTGAAGGCGCCCCTGGCATTTATTCTGCACGATATGCAGGTCAACCGTGTGACAATCAGGCCAATAACAATAAGTTATTGGCTGTACTAAAAGGTGTCCCTAAAGAAAAAAGAACAGCACGCTTCCAGTGCGTGATTGTATTAATGCGCCACGCAAAAGATCCCACGCCTCTGATATGTAGCGGCACATGGGAAGGTATCATTGTAGAGCAAGAAACTGGGGCAAATGGATTTGGTTACGACCCACTGTTTTTTGTCCCCACCCTTGGTTGTACTTCTGCCGAATTGTCACCTGAAATCAAAAACAGTTTGAGTCATCGTGGTCAAGCATTGCGCGAATTGGCAGAAAAATTTCCAGCATTCCTAAACCGTATGTAAACACATGAAATCTGCTTACTTAATGCGGCAACAACCAGTAAGCATTTATATCCACTTGCCCTGGTGTCTCCACAAATGTGCCTATTGCGATTTTAATTCGCATGCAACCGCACCCAATCAATTTCCCGAACACCTGTATACAAAGCAATTAATTGCAGATCTAACTCAAGCAGCAACCCTTATTGATGGTCGCGAAGTGCGGTCTATCTTTATTGGTGGTGGGACACCGAGTTTGTTTTCACCTGAGTCGATCGCAAAAATATTATCCACTTGTGCAAATGTGACTCAGCTAAAAGACCGATGCGAAATTACGTTGGAAACCAACCCAGGCACATTTGAATATCAGAAATTTGCAGAATTTCGATCAGCAGGTATTAACCGTATTTCGATAGGAGCTCAAAGCTTTAACGATAAACATCTGACTGCATTAGGACGCATTCATAATGCCGACGAAGCCATCCACGCCTTGCAAACAGCACACAAAATTGGCTTTCAGAATATTAATGTAGATCTGATGTTTGGCTTACCCAGTCAGTCTATCGAAGAGGCATTCACCGACATTCAAACTGCGTGCAATCAAGAGGTCAGCCACATTTCCTATTACCAACTCACACTTGAACCGAATACAATATTTCATCGCTTCCCGCCTCAGCTGCCTAACGAAGACACTAATTGGGAGATTCAAAGCAATGGCTTAAAAATATTAGAAAGGGCTGAATATCAACGCTATGAAGTCTCGGCTTATGCACAAGAACATGCCCAGTGTGTTCACAATACTAATTACTGGCAGTATGGTGATTATCTGGGTATCGGAGCAGGTGCCCATAGCAAGATCACCACTCATGATGGCATCCTACGCAATCAGCGCACAAGGCAACCAGACAGTTATATGCAAGCTGTTAGCAATCAGTCTCACGTTTTGCAGCAACACCTAGCCACTAGTGATCAGTTGATTTTTGAATTTATGCTCAATAACTTACGTCTCGTGGATGGGTTTACTTCAGATACCTTTTCCACCACCACTGGGTTACCTTGGTCACACGTAGAACAACAGGTCAACACTCAGATAGAACAGGGATTGATCGAACAAGCCCATCATCGCTATCGTGCCAGCGCTCATGGCTATCAATATCTAGACGAACTCACTCAACGATTTTTACCCAATCAATAATGTTTCTAGAAAGCACAACAGCTTCATGTCCTTATTGCGGAGAATTCATCGAGCTCTTATTTGAACCTCTGGATACTGATCAGCATTACTACGAAGACTGTCAGGTATGTTGCCAGCCAATTTTAATAAAATTAACTTCTCGCTCAGAAGGAGAATTGCCGCTATTTCGTTGCTTTCGTGCCGATGAATAGTGCTAATTTTGAGCAAATAACTAGCAAGAATGGACTATGTTATACACAGCAAAAAAAGATCTACGCAAAATGTATATACAAGACATAAAATAAACCATCACTTAACTGATATAATATAATTTATTCCTTATATATCAATAGGTTAAAATAGTGTGCAAATTTTAGACGATCTAACAAACTATTATTGAAACTCGAGAAATAGCCTTACTTTGAATATTTACACACAATTTTATCCACAGATTTTGTGGATAAGTCACGAACTCTAAACTGGACAACCACTTAGCGCAAATACTCAATGATTACATTAACTGTAGAGGCTATATTTAATCAATCGGGTACTTGCCAGAAATAGTAAGAATAGATTATAGTTCGCGCTCAATTTTCTAGGCCAGTACAGATGAAACCCGAGATTCACCCAGAATATAAAACTGTCGCGATTAACTGTAGTTGTGGAAACTCATTTGAGACGCAATCAACGTACAGCAATGACTCAATGAGCATTGATGTCTGTGCAAAGTGTCATCCATTCTACACTGGCAAACAGAAAATCTTAGATACTGCTGGACAGGTTGATAAATTCCGTCGTCGCTACGGAAAAAAATAGGCTTTTAGCTGCACTCCTCTCACACACCTTCGCTATCTACAGTTCTATTTGGAACTGCTAACGCATTCTCTCGTCCAATGATTAATTATCAAGCTGTTTTATCATGGCTTGCTGATACAATTGTACAAAATTTTTGTAGTCAAACGATGGAATCATCATGAATAAAGTTTACGCACTGTTAATTTTCATTACTGCAGCTTACTTAGGGGGTTGTGCAGCTAACCCAGTGACAGGCAAGCAGGATTTTGTCCTAATGTCTGAAGAACAAGAAATCAGTCTAGGTCGTAAAGCACATAAACAGATTCTTCAGCAATATTCAGTTTACGATGATCCCGCTCTACAAGAATACGTCAGCAATTTAGTCGAAGAACTATCGGCCAAAAGTCATCGCGACCAATTGTTATTCCATGTCACCGTTCTTGACAGCCCGCAAGTGAACGCTTTCGCACTGCCCGGAGGTTATGTCTACATTACACGCGGCATTATGGCTTATATAAATTCTGAAGCAGAATTAGCCGGCGTGCTTGGTCATGAAATAGGTCACGTCACTGCAAGACATGGTGTGCGCCAACAAAGCTCTGCGCAGGTCGCGGGAATTTTATCCACTGCAGTTGCCATTGCGACCGGATCAAGGGAAATAGCTAATGCGACTAATATCGCTGGAACAGCTTTGATAAGAAGTTACGGTAGAGAACATGAATTAGAAGCAGACCGACTCGGCGCGGAATATCTTGCAAGAGTTGGCTACGACCCCGAAGAGATGATTAATGTTGTAGGCATTCTTGCGTCTCAAGAAGCGTTTGATAAACAAATAGCTAAAGAGGAAGGTCGTGAACCTCGTGCCTACCATGGCACGTTCTCCACTCATCCTTCCAATGACAAACGCTTACAAGAAGTTATCCGCGCTGCTAATAAATTTCGCTCCAAAAATAATCGTGACAACAATGGCGAATTCTTGAAGCTAACCAATGGAATGGCACTAGGTGCCAGTGAAAAAGATGGCGTCTTACGCGGTAATAAGTTTTATCACAAGGACCTAGACATCACACTTACTTTCCCACTAGGATGGAAAGTTGATAATTTACCTGACCGATTAATTGCAGCAAACAAAACTAAAGATGCGGTCATGCAAATTACATTACGTGATCTAAATAAACGCCAATCTCCTAGACAGTTTATTGAAAGCGAGTTCGGAAATAATCTACGTAGCGAGCAAGAAGTGGTGACAGAATCATTTAAAGGTTACACAGCCATCACTAGAACAAAAACGCCTTTTGGTAATCAAGATACTCGTATCGCTGCTGTATTTAAAGGCAAACAGGTATACCAATTCTTGGCCGCTGCTAAAGATCCAACATTGCTTAAAAAGCATGACAGAGATTTTCTAACCACGGTGAATAGTCTACGCCAACTAAGAAGCAATGAGCGCTCTCTTGCCAAAGCGCGTAAAATTAAATTAACTACCGCTAAAAAAGGCGATACATTTGCAAAATTAGCGAAAAACTCTCCTCTTTCTTCGTACCCTGAAGAACAGCTACGTTTAATAAATGGCATGTACCCTAATGGCGAACCGATTCCTGGCCAGCTTATTAAAATAGTCGAGTAATAGAACTACGCTTGATCTCTAACACTCTAGTATGATGTTGAATGTTGGTGACAACTTTCAACATCCATCTCTTTGCTAATTTTTTAAAATATGTCCAAATCTACTGCTTACTTAATTGACTCAAGTATTTATATCTTCCGTGCATGGTTCACACTGCCTGATTCGCTGACAAACGATAATGGCGAACCCGTAAATGCAGTGTATGGCTTCATTGATTTCGTTGCTGGACTGTTAGAGGAAACCAAGCCTACCTACCTTTCTTTTGCATTCGACCAGAGCCTTACCAGCAGCTCATTCAGAAACACTATTTATCCCCTCTACAAAGCGAATAGAGATCCGGCACCTGATGAATTAAAACGACAGTTCGAATACTGTCGACGCTTTGTTGAAGCCATTGGATTCCCACTGTTAAGTAGCGATCGTTATGAGGCTGATGACCTACTGGGTACAGCAGCTACACGTGCTCGCGCAGAGGGACACGAAGTCGTCATTCTTAGTGCCGATAAAGATTTAGCCCAACTTATCAAAGAAGACGATATGCTATGGGATTACGCCAGAGATAGAAGATTTACTCCGAAAAAAATCAAAGAGCATTTTGGCGTGCGCCCGGATCAAATTGCGGACCAGTTAGCCATAGCAGGAGACAAAGTAGACAACATCCCTGGTGTTCCTGGTGTCGGTATGACCACAGCAGCTAGACTGCTTACAAAATTTGAGTCAATTGATAATTTATTAAAAAATATTCCGGCAATTAGCGATATGAAGATTCGTGGCGCCAAACGAATCCAAAGCTTAATCCACGAGCATCAAGAAATGATTTTGCTGTGTAAAAAATTGACTGAAATTAAATGTGATGCAGAAACATTACATGGTGATTATGAGCTTGAACGAGGCCAATGCGATTTTGCAGAGCTCGATGAACTATTCAATGAAATAGGTTTTGGAAATATACGCCGCGAGAAGTGGAAAAAACTCGCAGCTCACTAATTCTCTTTACTGCACCGCACCTGCTTCCTTCGCTCTCTGTTGCGAAACTGCTTTTTCTTGATCATTATTCTTAGCATCAAATTCGGAACTCACCGCATTCCAACCCTGCATGTGATTTATAGCTAATTGATAAATAGCATCAATATGCTCGTCATTATTATTTAATGCGGGAATGTATTGAAACTTCTCGCCACCGGCGTCTAAAAATATTTCTCGATTCAACATGTCGATTTCTTCCAGAGTCTCAACACAGTCTGCAGAAAAACCAGGACAAAACACATCAACTGATTTGATGCTCTCTTTTGCCATGGCCTCTAACGTTTTATCTGTATATGGCTGCAACCATTCCTCACGGCCAAAACGCGACTGAAAAGTTAACTTCCATTGGTCTTTATTTAACTGCAATTTCTCAGCAATCAATCTTGCTGTTTTATAACACTGACAGTGATACGGATCTCCCGCTAACAAATATCGTTTAGGCAAGCCATGAAATGAGAACAACAATATCTGACTTTGTTCATGCGCAGACCAATACTGTTTAATTTGACTTGCGCAGGCTCCAATATATTTTTCATCATCAAGATATTGATTAACAAACCTTAACTCCGGCATCCAACGCAACTTGGAAAATGTATTAGCAACAGCATCGAATGTTGATCCTGTAGTAGACCCTGAATATTGAGGATACAAGGGCAACACGACTAATTGAGTAACATTTTTATCTTGCATTTTAAGTAATGCAGATTCAATTGATGGGGAGCCGTAACGCATGGCGAAATCAACTTCAATATGCTGAAGATTATTGGCTGCAAATTTTTGCTTTAACGCAGTCAATTGAGACTTAATATGCATCATTAAAGGCGAGCCTTCCTGCGTCCATATTTTTGCATAGGTCTCTGCACTGCGGCGCGGCCTTATTCTTAAAATTACCAAATTCAGCACTAGCCACCACAGTAGCCGTGGGAATTCTACAACCCGGGGGTCCCAAAGAAATTCTCTAAGATATTTACGTAATGCAGAAGGGGTTGCTGCCTCAGGTGTTCCTAAATTTGTAATTAAAACACCCACTTTTCCCGAACTGGCGTGGTTATAGTCAGATTTACCTAAATACTTCATGATTTCTTAAGATTCGTATGCCGATTCCAACAAGCATACAACGACTCGCGCGATTACGAAAACTTTCGCAATCTTTCGTGTAAAGGACTTGTACGAGGGAAATGAGCCAAAAGAAATTTCATTTGGTCTGCCATGACTTTACGCCCTTGCAAATAAATATATTCCGCATGCGTAGGGACAAATGGCACTGCAAGCAACTGCATCCCGGCGCGCTCTGGCGTGTAGTTTGCTTTCTGGTTATTACAACGTTTACAGGCCGTTACCACATTCTGCCATGTATCTTCACCGCCTTGACTGATTGGTGTGACATGATCGCGAGACAGGTCGCGCCGACCAAATCGCTCGCCACAATACATACATAAATGCGCATCACGCTTAAAAAGAGTCTGGTTATTTAACGGGGGGACATAACTGTCATGTAATGAATTATTGCTACCATAGGTTGCAATAATTGAATTCACTTCAATTTTACTATGTGATCCAGTCTTTGCATTTACACCGCCATGAACAATATAAAGTAGTTCTCCACAGGAATAGGCAACTTGTTCGGTGTAATACAATTTCGTGGCGTCCTGATAATCAATCCATTCCAGGGGCATGCCAGAAACATCTGTCCGTAATACTTGTTGCCAAAATGACTGCAAAAGCCTTACTCCACACTAGTAATACGAGTGCTACTCTAATGATAGTCAGTTCATCTGGCAAGCTTTATACTATGACAATGGCTATGAATTTATTATTCAACACTAAGCAGACAATAATTTAATACGTCACTCTGTAGTTTTAGTTTTTTGTTGCCATCGTTTACGTAATTCAGCTTGTTGTTCTGGTGGCAGTTGTTTGTACCACTTGTACTTCTGTTTTATTTTAGCGCGTTCCTCGGGAGATAAAGATTCAAATTTTTTGCGTCGCGCTTGGACAGCTTTTTTCTCCTCAGGAGACATATTCCCCCAACGCTGCAACCTTGTTTGTATTTTATTTTTTTTATGCTCAGGCAACGAGCCCCATTGCTTAGTTAACTTATTCAAACGAGTTCGGCGTTTGTCTGGCAGTTGATTCCAATCATCCTTTATCGTAGACAATATGGATTGCTGCTCAGCTGTTAAATCTTTCCATTGAATGACATCAGCTGCAATCACCGTGAACGAGAGAAAACCCGTTACCAAACAAAAAATAACTTGATTGAGTTTGCATGGACACATCAACTATTTACTTCACGCGTTGAGAGCTATACATAAAAATCATATTGCTCATACAGTTCAATACTTTCATCTGTTTCAAACAGGAGACCATCCATATTACTCATCATGTCTACACCACTCACTGGATACTCAAGTGGACTGGTAGATATCAAAACGACAAGCACAGAGACACTTGCAAGACTTGCCACGCTGGCCCATATCGATTTGCTTTGATACCAACGCTTCACGACATCCTTAGATTGCAAAGCTTTAACACGTGCCAGTTGCAACTGATATTGGGTATCCGCATCAATATCTTTTACTGATTGGTCAAGCACAGATTTTATCTGCTGTGCTAATTTGTTTTGTTCAGTTTGTTTCAAGTTATGTCTTCTAATAAATTTTGCAGCGATTTTAGCGCACGTGATAAATGCGTTTTAACACTTCCGCTTGAGCACTTCATAATATCCGCAGTTTCATTCACGCTAAAGCCTTCCCACACGCGCAATAAAAATGTTTGCCTTTGGCGCCGAGATAATTGACTCAATGCTTTCTGTAGATCATCCATACTTAATATCAGCTTGAAGGCTTTTCTCAGGTGATGGCTGAGGGCTTTCCACTTGAGACTCCAACCAATCCTCACCGCTCTCCTTTTCAGACTTAGAAAAGTGTAATTTTGCTCTGACAGCTCCCCAGCGATGCCAATCCTTAATCTTATTTTGCAATATCCGGTAAAACAGTGGCCGCCATTCTTCACTAGGCTTATTAATATAGCTTTTCATCAGCGATTCCATTGCATCTTGGACTATATCCAACGCATCACTCAATTGGCGTGTTTCTATCATCACCATGCGAAATGCCCGCTGCTCTACGCCGCGGTAGCAATCGGCTAGTTCCTGATGCTGATCTTGTGTAACCTTCAGTACGATTTCCTCATTACATTGTTCTAAACACATAAGTGTTTTACTCATATAATAGATCGGCTTATCCCTAATAACGAACGTTAACTTGGGTTGGTTGACGAAGAGCACTCACTACAAGTATACGAGCATCTCTTAAAGAATTTTATTCACAAGTGGTGTTAAAGTTATATGAATTTTGATAGGAGGTCATTAATTGCGCATAAATTACCATAAGTGTATAATTTTTATGCGCTAATAATTGAGTGTAATTTGTGCAATCTAAAAACAGGTAGCAAACAACAGCATTTTTTGAGCTTTATTACGGCACTTTTCCACACATTTATCCACAGCTTTTGTGGATAGTTTGGCCAACGGCATGCAAGCTAAACTTTGGCAACCTTCATGAAGTAACACTCATACAATTATGACATTAAAGAAGTTTGCCCAAGTCGGAATTGATTCTCCGTTACGAAGATTGTTTGATTATCGTGTTCCAGACACTATTACTGAGTTGCAGCCAGGAAGCCGCGTAATCATTCCTTTCGGTAAACATACTTTAGTAGGCATTGTCATTAAATTAATCGACACGCCTAGTATTGATGCAAACCGACTAAAAACCATTCAAGCAACGCTAGATGATTACGCGATCTTTGATACAGAATCATTCTCATTAATTCGCTGGGCAGCACATTATTACCAATTTCCCTTAGGATCAGCCTTATTTAGCGCATTGCCTCCCGCATTACGTAAAGCAAAGCAGGATGAAGACAGCTCATCTACTGAATTTAGATGGCAAGCCACCACTAATACTCCAAACAAGACGCTAGCGCGGGCGCCTAAACAGGCGATCATCTATGCTTGGTTACAACAACACACCCATGGCGTAGCGCCGAAACAACTTAGGGATCAATTCCCAGGGTGTAGCACCATGATCAAAGCGCTTGAGCAACGTGGGATGATTGAGCAAATTGAAATTATTCAACCGCCTGATGAGCCACAAACGCTTGCAGAAAATTTTCTACAACTAACCGAAGACCAAAGCAGTGTCAGTGATAGCATTCTTGCCACATTAGATACATTTGCAGTTCACTTATTGGAAGGCGTCACTGGCAGCGGCAAAACTGAAGTATATTTCAGCCTTATCACTGAAGCTCTCAAATCCGCAAAAGCGCAAATACTTATTCTAGTTCCCGAAATAGGATTGACACCCCAATTATACAGCCGTTTAGAAGCCCATTTTGGCATGACTATTGGCTTACTTCATTCCAACATCACCGAGAAACAACGCAAACAGACCTGGCTGAATATTAGCAAAGGTAAGATTCGCATCATCTTGGGCACACGCTTAGCCGTATTCACACCGATCCCATATTTAAAACTCATCGTTGTCGACGAAGAACATGACACCTCACTAAAACAGCAAGAAGGGTTTGTTTATCATGCTAGAGATGTTGCCATATACCGAGCTAAGCAACTATCGATTCCCGTGGTATTAGGCAGTGCCACACCATCATTTGAGTCAATCCACAATGCTAAGTTAGAAAAGTTTCAACACTTGCACTTGAATAAGCGTGTGCACTCGGAGTTATTGCCAAAAATCCAATTTGCAGACATGAGAACTGAGTATGCTGGGTCTATATTATCCAGCCTACTATGCAAAGCCATGCATACTCATTTAGAAGCAGGCAAGCAAGTCATTCTATTCCTGAATCGGCGCGGCTACGCACCCGCATTGCTTTGCCACGATTGTGGCTGGGTAGCAAAGTGTGTTCGTTGTGATGCCAACATGACCTATCACAGCAAGACAGATAAGTTAATCTGCCATCATTGTGACAGCAGTAAGTACAAACCCGAACAGTGCCCAAAATGTGCTTCTAACAATCTCATCATGGTGGGGCATGGCACCCAACGTATTGAAGAGGTGTTATCTCAACAGTTTCCAGATTATTCAACTATCCGTTTAGATCGAGATATAACCCGCCGCAAAGGTTCGTTGGAAAAAATATTAGATGAAATTCATCAACTAAAACATAAAATTATCATTGGTACCCAGATCCTCTCCAAAGGACATGATTTTCCAGATGTCTCATTAGTGGGGGTATTGGATATCGACTATGGCATTCATAGCAGTGACTTTCGCGCCATGGAACGTTGCGCTCAATTACTAATCCAGGTAGCAGGCCGCTCAGGTCGGCGCAGCACTCAAGGCGAGGTGTTGGTACAAACACACACGCCTGATCACCCCTTGTTGCAAACACTGCTACACAGTGGTTATCCCGCCTTCGCAACTCAAGCACTACAAGCACGTGAAAACTGGAAATTACCACCGTTTTCACACCATATTGCCATCCGTGCACGCAGCCAAAACAGCACAGATTTGTTTGTGTTTCTAGAGCGAGTCGCTGACATTGCACGACAACTACTCCCAGCTGAGGTGTCTGTTCAAGGGCCAATAGTCCCTTCCATGGAAAAGAAAGCGGGCCAATTTCGAGCCTTTATTTTATTAGTTGCAAATCAACGTGGATTATTCAGCCAATCTATAGATGCATGTTTAAATCACATTGAAATTCTTCCCGAAACACGCAAGGTTCGCTGGAGTATTGATGTCGACCCTATCGATAATTTCTGACTAATTCATTCCTGATAAATTCAGGTACAATGCTGCGCTTTATATTAACTTGAGACTTAGCGTTGAAAGACCAAATCATTCAAGCAATTACTGAAGCAATGCAGCAGTTATCAGCAGAAGATAAAATTCACGGCGAATTTACTGGTGAAGCTCAAGTCACTCGCAGCAAAGACCCCACTCATGGTGACTACGCAAGCAATATCGCCATGGTATCTGCAAAAATATTTGGCCTTGCGCCTCGTCAGTTAGCTGGACTATTAAGCGATCAACTAAGCTCATCCGCATTATTTGAAAAAATAGAAATTGCCGGTCCAGGTTTCATTAATTTTTTTATTGCACAAAAAAATCATAGTCAAATAATTAGTCGCATTCTTTCTGAGAAAAGTAATTTCGGCAACAACCAGAATGGCAACAAGCAAGCAATTTACCTTGAATATGTATCAGCTAACCCCACTGGCCCATTACACGTTGGTCACGGTCGAGGAGCCGCTTATGGCGCCACACTTGCCAACTTATACATTGCTAATGGTTACCAGGTTCATCGCGAATATTACGTGAATGATGCGGGTCGCCAAATGGATATCTTGGCAACATCCGTATGGCTACGTTACCTTGAACTGTGTGGAACAGAATTCACCTTCCCAATCAACGGCTATAAAGGTGATTATATTTGGGATATTGCCGCGACTGCACACCGTACACATGGCAACAAGTACTTGGTAGAACCTGCTTCATTCCGTGGCGACTTACCTAAAGATGAACCAGAGGGTGGCGACAAAGAAAAGTATATTGATGCATTGATTTCCGTTGCTAAAGAAAAATTACAACCCGAAGGCTATGCGATCTTCTTCGACTTGGCGATCAATATTATACTTACAGACATCAAAGATGATTTGTATTTATTTGGTGTTGATTATGAACAATGGTACTCAGAACGAAGTCTATTCAGTAATAACAAGATTGATGACGTGATTGAAAAATTAAAGGCTAGCAATCACATTTATGAGAAAAGTGGTGCTTTATGGTTTGCGTCATCTAAACTTGGTGATGAAAAAGATCGTGTAGTTGTAAGAGACAATGGCCAACCCACTTATTTTGCATCAGACATTGCCTATCATGCTGACAAATTTTCCAAAGGGCATTCAAAAATAATAAACATATGGGGCGCGGACCATCACGGCTATATCGCTAGAGTAAGAGCTGCTTTAACAGCACTCAATCTAGACGAATCTAAACTTGAGATCTTGTTAGTACAGTTTGCCAAACTATATTGTGGCAATGTTAAGCAGCAAATGTCTACTCGCTCCGGAGAATTTATCACGCTACGTGAGTTACGCAAAGAAGTTGGTTCTGATGCCGCTCGCTTCTTTTATGTGATGCGCAAAAGCGAACAACATTTAGATTTTGATTTGGACTTAGCCAAATCGACCAGCAATGAAAATCCCATGTATTATGTGCAATATGCACACGCAAGAATTTGCAGCGTATTAAGGCAAGCCGAAGATACGCTAGATACAAATAATCTAGACAGGTTAGAGGGTCTATTCAGCGAAGATAGCGAACATACGCTGATGCAAAAGCTCGCCGACTATCCTGAATTAATTGTTAGCGCATGCGATAAAAATGCACCTCACTTAATAGTCAACTACTTGCGTGAACTCGCACAAAAATTCCATGGCTATTACAATGAAACACAGTTTTTAGTTGATTCACAACCATTAAGAAATGCGCGATTACTATTAATTGCATCAACAAAACACGTTCTGGCAAACGGTTTAGCTATCCTGGGCGTGAATGCACCAGATAAAATGTAGGTAAATAAACAATGGCACGAAAACCAATACGAAAAAAAACAAAATCGACCAGGACCAAACCCTTACCTGGGTGGATTTGGTTAGTCACTGGTTTGATTATTGGCCTCAGCGCTACTTTTCTTCCTTCAATTAATGAGAAAAGCAATATCACCCAAACTACAAACATAGAGGAAAAAAAACCCTCTGTTGCTCCTGTCAGCAAAAGGACTTTTGATTTCTACACAATATTACCTGAACTAGAAGTAGTGGTAGACAAAAATGATCAACAACCCTCTACAACGGCAAACAAAATTTTACCTGCTGGAAAGTATGTTTTACAGGTTGGCTCATTTAAGAATAGTGACGAAGCGGATAGCCTAAAGGCGCAATTAGCACTCATGGGCGTAGAAACAAACATTGAGACAGTAAAGGTCAATACCATCAACTGGCATCGTGTACGCGTTGGCCCAAGCAAAGATATAGACCAGCTACAAACCACTCAAAATCGTTTACGTGCTAAAAATATGGATTCGATTTTATTGAAAGTTCGCAGCTGATCGTTATTCACACATTATTAGTTAATTATTTGCCGCACTTGCAGTCACATTCAGACTCAGCTGGCTTGCTAGACACATTACCACTCTCAAGACGCTGAACTCTTTCTTCCAACTCTTGCATGCGCTGTTTCTGCATAGCGACTTCAACCGAAGACACATCTTTTACTGTCGCCACTTGTTTAACATCTAAACCTTCAATCCCCGCTTTAACCAAACTGCGTGCTTCTTTAGTTTTATGCGAATTCGGAGTTAATGCATTTCTGCTATCCATCAGCTCGTAACTATTGTACTTGCCTGACTGTTGGGTTTGCGTCACCAAACGAACCATGGGCGAATTTCCAGAAACATCGGTTGAAGCCAGCTCTGAATAACTTTCTCTATGTATCACTTCATAAGTTTTATTACGTCGACTCCAAGAAATCACAGAAAGAGCATTTTCGGTAAACACAATATGTCCTTTCTCTCGGTCACTACCTCCGCCTGCCAGAATTCCATGACCTTTTTTATTAGGATAAAAATAGACATTACTAGAAAGCAAAATAGATTCGCTATCATTCACTAACTCCGCTGGCACGCACTTTTTCAAAAAATTCTGCATCATCACTTGCCTGTGCAGAAGTGAAAAAACAACTAAACACTAAAAATATAATTGTGTAAATTCGACTCATATAAATTCCATATCCTTAACAATTTAACAAACTTTATTGCATCTAATTATAAGTGAAACTAAATTTATTTATAAGAAACTTAGCCACTGCAAATTCTCACTATGTTAGAAAATATTTACTTAATATTAATTAAAGAGATTGTTATTCGATTATTCGCACCAGCATAGTGCAAATAAGGTATATTTCACCTTAATATTCAGTTTAATGTGTATTATATTCCCCAGACATCAACCTATTTATCTCAGATTATGCCTTTAGAAAATTATCCTGTTACTGCAGAAATTCAAGCACAGATCCCTAAATTCCAGGGATTAAAGCGCACTGAGCTAATCGATCGTATTAAAGAATTATTGATTAAGCAGAATGCTGTACTAGTTGCTCACTATTACACTCATGAGGACTTACAAGAGATTGCTGAAGACACTGGCGGCACCGTCTCAGATTCTCTTGAGATGACGCGCTTTGGCAATGAACACCCAGCATCGACTTTGATTGTTGCGGGCGTAAAGTTCATGGGCGAAACAGCGAAAATATTAACCCCTGAAAAACGTGTGTTGATGCCAACCTTGGAAGCAACATGCTCTTTAGACCTCAGCTGCCCAGCGGATCAATTCAACGACTTCTGCAATGAGCACTCTGACCGCACTTCTGTCGTATACGCAAACACTAGCGCCGCAGTCAAAGCGCGCGCAGATTGGGTAGTCACATCAAGTATTGCTGTACCCATTATTTCTCACCTAATGGATCAAGACGAAAAGATCCTTTGGGCGCCTGATAAACATCTTGGTCATTATTTACAGAGAGTCACCGGTGCCGACATGCTACTTTGGGATGGCTCATGCATAGTCCATGAGGAGTTCAAAGCACGCGCTTTAGGCGATGTAATTGAACAATATCCAGATGCTGCGGTTTTGGTACACCCCGAATCACCGCAGGACGTCATCGAAATGGCCGATGTCGTCGGCTCCACCAGCGCCCTGATCAAAGCTAGCCAGAGTCTAGAGAATAAATCGTTTATCGTAGCCACTGATAACCGCATCTTTTACAAAATGAAGCAGTTGGCTCCAAACAAAACATTTATCGAAGCGCCCACTGCTGGTGAAGGTGCCACCTGTAAAAGTTGTGCACATTGTCCATGGATGGCAATGAATGGATTACATAATTTATTACATGTATTAGAGACAGGTGAAAATGAAATATTTGTTGACGAAGATATCCGCAAAGCGGCTTATCGCTCTACGATGCGTATGCTCAACTTCGCTAAAAATCACAAAAAGTAAGTTTTCATGCCAGTAGAGAGCGTACCTACACCCATAGGCGAGAGATAACTGCTTACATTGAAACAGTCGTTGAATTAAGTAAGAAGTTATCGCCCGCTAAAATTCTTAGCTCCCGTTAGAATTAATTCCTACAGACATTGCCAATGTATACTCCTGCTAACCCACTCGTTGTAGTTAAAGATCTATTAACATCTAATTCACTCAGCTCATCTTAAAAAGCGTATTGCTAAACTTGATGACCTACAAAAAGAAATCTTAACTGAATTAAAACGTGCGACAAAAGAAATTCTGTAGCTTATACAGACACATGTAATTCCCGCGGCAACTGAAGATAGAAACCAACTTCCTCTAAACATTGTCTTACTTCTTCTAAATTCGCATTCTGAAGTCGCTTAATTTCTCCTAGATCAAGCTCCATCACAAACTCTAAGCGCCCCAGAAGTTTATCTAGACCTTCAGGCAACTCGTTTAGCTTGTCTTTTTCTGAAAGATAAAGGTAGGTATCAGTTTTTTTGCAACTGCGATAAATAAAACACTGCATGACTACTGCCTATTAATGTTACCTGATAGCTGAGTGTCATCCACTATTTGTACGACTCTCTTAAGAAAGTATAAGAATTTTCGAATATTTAACAATGACCAGTTAAATATTATATAAACGAATAACGGTACTATCAGAATTAAACTAATAACAGCCCATATTCTCTTTGATTGAAACGAGTCTAAAAACAGCATAAAAATTGCTGTGGCAATAAGCACGATGCCTATCCAAAACAAACCCAGTTCAAGCATGTTTTTACCTTTTTATTCTATGTGCTGGTCGATCAATGGAATCTAGGTAAGTATACCCAAACAACGCATTTTTTATCTCATCTATCATCCCATTAGTCAGTACGCTACTGATTCCCATCTGACCAATACGTTGCTGGCAACGATCAATAATTAACTGTCCTTTGAGGTGTATATTACTGAGCATCTCATTAACACAATCCCCTATCTCTAGTTCGGTGAATTTTAATTCGCCTTGCTCATCCTGCTCAACATTTAATGCATGAGTATCGCCAAATAGATTATGTATATCGCCTAACACTTCCTGATACGCCCCTAAAAGAAACATCCCAAGTAGATATCCCTGACAATCATCATGCAAATCATGTAATAGTAAATGATCTTTTAATTCTCCATCCACAGCATATTGCGCTATTTGCCCATCAGAATCACAGGTTAAGTCGTGTAGACGTGTTTTCGTTGAAGGTGTTTGATTTAATTTCGTCAATGGCACGATAGGAAAAATTTGACCCAAACCCCACACATCAGGCATTGATTGAAAAATGGAAAAATTACAATAGTACTTATCAATACCGCATGAAATATCCCCCTCGTCATGGGACGTAGTGCTACATCGCCGCAAAATAGCCTCTGCCCATGCACGTTGCTCTAAATCAATCTCACCATTAAGAAATTTATCATTGATTAACAATTCAAAAGCATCTATCTGTTGAAGCTCAATAATTTTATTTTCATTCATCGCACGAACGAACTTATTCCCCAACTCATGTAAAGCCGGATCACCCTCGCTACTACTAATCATTGGCTGGTCCAAGTGATTATGACTCTCCACTTCAAGTACGTTAGTGATCAACATGGCGTGATGAGCTGTTACTGCTCGACCGTTTTCAGTAATGACAGTCGGTAGAGGCAATTTTGCATTTTCACAAAAGTGATTAATTGTATTGACTACAATATCTGCATAATCCTGTATTGAGTAAGCTCTTGAGAAATATCCAGTGTCATTCATACCCACATAATCAACGGCAAGCCCCCCACCCACATCAATACAACTCAGCTTAAATCCACGTGAAATAACTTGTGCATATACCTGCATTGCTTCACTTAAACCCAATTTAAACTCTTCAAGGTTTGAAATTTGAGAACCCATATGAAAGTGCACTAAATGCAACCAGTCATTACAACCCCACTGTTTCAACTGACTTAAACATAAAAGAATATCCTTAGAATCCAAACCAAACTTTGCATCTCTTCCCCCTGAATTTTGCCAATTGCCACTCGCAACACTATTCATGCGAACACGCATACCTAACTTAGGCGACACATTCAATGCCAGACTTTCTTGTTTGATAATTGCTAACTCTGACAAATTCTCGACAACAATAAATACATCTATTCCCATCAACTGCGCATATATAGCAATACTAATATAAGCTCGATCTTTGTATCCATTGCATATCAGTCTTCCTTGATGAATATCTAGCAGGCCCAAAGCAACTAGTAGTTCTGTTTTACTCCCAACTTCTAAACCTATGTCTTTAACATCACTGGCCAAAATTTTTTCAATGACTGTACGCTGCTGATTAACTTTAATCGGATAATAAGGGATATGATTTAACCTACAGTTATATTTCTTCGCTGCACATGTAAATGCAGCATCCAACTCTTTTACACGCGCTTGCAAGATTTGTGGGAATCTAATGAGCACTGGCAATGATAATTCGCGCGCACATATTTCTTTGCTCACTTGAATCAAATCAATATCAGTATGTTTATCTAATTTTGCGACAACATGCCCTTGATCATTCACTTCAAAATAGCCTTCACCCCAGACTGAAATATTGTAGAATTCCTGTGCTCGTTTTAACGTCCAAACTGGGTCATTCGAATTAGCCATATTTCTATTAATACACTTAAGTTATTTACCACTATTGAAAATTTTTATGGAAACACAAAATACACATTCCTCTTGGTTCACAGAACATGCTACTGATATTGGTACTGCATTCTCACTTGCCACTTCCACCTTGCTTCACCAAGAAAAGACAGCTTATCAAAACATAGAAATATACAAGACTAAAACGTTTGGCAATTTAATGGTGCTTGATGGATTTATTATGCTCACGACTCGTGACAACTTCTTGTATCACGAAATGATGAGCCATCCTGCACTTTTTAGCCATGCGCATCCCAAGCATATCGCGATTGTCGGCGGGGGTGATTGTGGCACACTTCAACAAGTGGCCCAGCATAATTGGGTCGAAAAAATCACTCAGATTGAAATTGATGAGCATGTCACTCGTCTCTCCGAACAGTATTTCCCTGAATTATGCACATCTAATAACGACCCTCGCGTCAAATTTGTATTTAGCGATGGGATCGATTGGATGAGACATGCCGCTAAAAACAGCATCGACATTATAATTGTCGACAGCACTGACCCAATAGGTCCTGCTGAAGGCTTATTTCAGAAACAATTTTACCAGCATTGTTGGTCTGCTCTATCTGAAAATGGCTTAGTTATTCAACAAAGTGAGTCACCATTAGCGCACTGGGAATCCATTACCAAACCTATGCATAACGAAATGCAAGCCGCAGGATTCAATCAAACTAAAACATTATTCTTTCCTCAACCAGTTTACCCCACTGGTTGGTGGTCAGCCACGATGGCGGCAAAGAATGATATTCACTTAATCCGTGATAGCGATGCCAAGCAATTAACGTTTGATACCAAATACTATAATTATGATATTCATTTATCCGCATTTGCCATGCCGAATTTTTTGAAGGCATAAAAAAAGCGCCCTCTGCGTTAGCAAAGAGCGCTCAAGGTTGGCACACTTAAATACCAGGAGTATTACTATTTATTAACAAACTCTGGATACGCTTCCATACCGCACTCTGCGATATCAACACCTTCCATCTCATCTTCTTCGCTGACTCGAATTCCGATGACTAGCTTGATAAGGAACCATGCAATCATTGCAACGATGAATGTCCAGGCGAAGATGACTACTGCCCCATAGAGTTGAGCACCTATCGTGGCATCAGGGTTTGAGAACACTACTGCGATTAATCCCCACAAACCGGCAACACCGTGTACCGAGATAGCTCCCACAGGATCATCTAACTTGAATTTATCCAAGGTAACAATACTGAATACTACAATGACTCCACCAATCGCGCCTATAATCGTTGCGAGCAATGGCGTTGGTGTTAGTGGCTCTGCCGTAATTGATACTAATCCAGCAAGTGCACCGTTTAAAGTCATAGAAAGATCTGCTTTACCAAACATGAGTTTCGCTGTTAGTAACGCTGCAATAACCCCGCCCGCTGCGGCTGCATTGGTATTAACAAATATCAGCGCGACGGCATTCGCCTCAGCAACATTCGATACGATCAACTCAGACCCACCATTAAATCCAAACCAGCCCAGCCAAAGAATAAATGTGCCTAATGTTGCTAGAGGCATATTAGCACCAGGCATCGCAATTGCTTTACCATCTTTACTGTAACGCCCTTTACGCGCGCCAAGCAGAATGACACCAGCCAGTGCTGCTGTTGCGCCACACAAATGAACAACACCTGATCCTGCAAAATCTAAGAAACCTGCTGCATCTAAGAAACCGCCGCCCCATTTCCAGAAACCTTGAACTGGATAAATAAAGCCACACATCACGATAGCAAACAACAAGAATGACCATAACTTCATACGTTCAGCAACTGCACCTGAAACAATCGACATTGCCGTTGCTACGAATACCACTTGGAAGAAAAAGTCAGACAGACCGGAATAATATGTATCACCACCACTCGCAATCACATCTGCGGCTGAATTATCTGTGTTTCCTAAAATATCCAAGGCAAATGGCCACCATGTACTATCTGTACCGCTGTACATAATGTTGTAACCCATTAACATGTACATCACGCATGCAATTGAATACAACGCTATATTTTTCGTTAAAATTTCGACTGTACTTTTAGAGCGTACCAGCCCTGCTTCTAACATGGCAAAACCCGCTGCCATCCACATTACAAATGCACCCATCACTAGAAAATAAAACGTGTCCAGTGCGTAGGCTAATTCTATTACTTGATTTTCCACAATTTCCTCCTAATTCAATAGGTGTTATTTTTATAGTGCTGCTGCACCAGATTCACCCGTTCTAATTCGAATAATTTCTGACAGCTCTGATACAAATATTTTACCATCACCAATTTTTCCAGTGTTTGCCGCTTTAGTAATTTCGTCTAATGCTGATTGAAGCAAACCATCATCAATGGCGATTTCTAATTTGATCTTTGGCAAAAAATCGACGACATATTCCGCACCACGATAAAGCTCTGTGTGCCCTTTTTGCCTACCAGAACCTTTCACTTCTGTTGCTGTAATTCCTGTCACCCCTATTTCAGATAATGCTTCTCTTACATCATCCAATTTAAATGGTTTAATTATTGCCGTTATTAGTTTCATCATCTATCTCCTTCTCGTTCTCCATTATTTAGAGATGCAATTTCTGTCTCAAAGTTTTTAGGGTTGAAATTTTTAAATCAATGAAAATCTGCGCTCTTACTAAAAACTTCCCCGCATATGGTTGAGGTTCAGAAACAGACCTCAACCACGATTACTTTGAGGATGTATCTCTAATTAAATAACATCAAATCCCCAGCTTATAGATACATAAGCTTCTGTTTCATTGTTGTTATCGTTATTGATAATTTGTGAATCCATGGTATGAACAACTGCTCCGGTTAATTCAAGACCACCTAACTCCATGGTGTAACCCAATTCACAGTAGCTACCTAATGCGTCATCTGCATCATCACCAAAGTCACCATACGTTAAGTAAGCGTCGTTATAACCTATGGTTGCGGCCATAAAGTCATACTCATCACCTTCAATGTTTCCGTTATCATCATTAAATTCACCATTGTAATCACCAATGGTGAATTCAAGATCAAGACTTACGTCACCAAATGTTGTACCTGCATATAAATTCACTTCGTTATATTCATTATCAAAGTCATCAGAATATTGATAGCTTGTATATCCAGCACCTAAATAAAATCCACTTTCAAATTCGTACACGTAGCCCGCATATAAGTCATATTCTGTTCCCGCACCGACATCAGCTATCCATGTGCCTGCATAAAATCCTGCGTATTCAATATCTAGACCACCATTACCAACACCAGAGTCTTGGAATATGCCGCGAAAGATGTAATCAGATAAAATGCCGGCATTTCCTGTCACAATGGCGTCATCAGCAGTAGAAGTTACTGGAGCGACTAGCATTGATGATGCAAGTGTCATACTTCCTAATAAACCAGTAATTTTTTTATTCATTGGGTATTTCTCCGTTAAAAATTTTTCTATAAATTTACTTCAGAGAGGAATGCATATCCCGTGCCATTAAAATATATATACTTATCAATAAGTTAATAAATTTTAGTCAATTAATATATTGCTTTAGAAAGCAAGAAGCATCACCTTAATGCATACATGCACTAATTTAGTGCTATCCATAGTTAACTTACTTCTTCCTAGACTTAAGCTTTATTTTCTACTAATTTGGAACCATGAAAATAAATCCAAAATATATCGATGAAACCATCGCCAAGTTAAAAGACCTTCTTCCAAGTGATATGAGTGACTTTAAAAATACCGGTGAGGAAAAGCTCAAATTGGTATTGGAGGGCATGTTGCAAAAGCTAGATATGGTCTCCAGAGAAGAGTACGACGTACAAACAGAAGTCCTTCAGCGCACACGCCAACGCTTAGAGCGACTAGAACAACGCATCGCCCTATTAGAAAAAGACTAAACCTCGTACTATTTTTCCTTAGACCTCACGGTGCATGTAATTAGCGCTCGTTAATTACATCTAACTCGCCACAGAATGATTAGGAGAAATATGTCAATTGCGACGGTATATAGTCGTGCGCAAACTGGTATGGATGCGCCACTGGTGTCTGTCGAAGTCCATTTGTCTAACGGCTTACCTAACTTCTCAATTGTTGGACTTCCCGAAACAGCCGTGCGTGAAAGCAAAGACAGAGTGCGTGCTGCCATTATCAATTCTAACTTCGAATTTCCCGCACGCCGCATCATCGTTAATTTAGCGCCTGCAGAATTGCCAAAGCAAGGAGGTCGATTTGATTTACCGATTGCACTTGGCTTACTTGTTGCCTCTAAACAGCTCAATGAAAATGTAACACATGGTTACGAATTTCTTGGTGAATTAAGTCTTAGCGGTGAACTACGTAAAACGATAGGTATTTTACCTGCCGCACATGCTTGTCAATGTATCGGTAGCAAATTAATCACTTCTTCTGAAAATAAAAAAGAACTGATTCCAATTAGTCACCACAGTTACTTTTACGCATCACACTTATTAGATGTGTGCGCGCATTTAAATAATATTAAAAAATTGGTGACTGATCCTGTTGTACACGTTGAACAGAGAGATTTAACGCCGCCATTAATGTCCGATGTCTATGGACAGCAACACGCCAAAAGGGCTTTATGCATAGCAGCTGCCGGGCAGCACCATGTGCTTATGATTGGCTCCCCTGGTTCAGGAAAATCCATGCTTGCGAGTCGCTTCCCTTCTTTATTGTCTCCACTGAATGACTCTGAAATGCTAGAAACATGCAGTGTCTATTCTATCGCCAACGTCAGCGGACAACAGCGCCACCCTCAGTCGCGACCATTTCGTGCTCCGCATCATACCGTTTCAGTCATGGGGCTCGCGGGTGGCGGTTCTAACCCTAAGCCAGGTGAAATATCCTTAGCGCATAATGGCGTTTTATTTTTAGATGAATTTACAGAATTCAATCGTAGCGCGTTAGAAATTCTACGAGAACCAATTGAAACAGGTGTCATCACTATTTCACGCGCCGCCGCACAAATAGAGTTCCCTGCACACTTTCAGTTAATCGCCGCGATGAATCCCTGTTCGCAAGGCTGTGATATTGATGAATATGGACAATGTGAATGTTCTAGCGAACAATTACGACGTTATCACAATAAAATCTCAGCCCCTTTGTTAGACAGGATTGACTTACAGGTAAATGTTCCCAAACTACCCAGCCATTTACTATTTAACAAAGAAGAGAGCCAAAAAGAAAATTGGCAACAAATACAAACACGCATTAATACTGCGCGTAACATTCAAATAAAGCGACAACAAAAATTAAATGGTTTGTTAGCTGGAAATGAGCTACAAAAAATATGCAGTTTATCTAAAGAGACTCAAACCAAATTTATAAACATGTTAGATAAACTAAATATTAGTGCACGCGCATTTCACCGCATATTAAAAGTTGCACGTACTATTGCTGATTTAGAACAATCGACGACTGTCAACAAACAACATTTAACCGAAGCGCTTTCTTATCGGCAGTTTGATCGTTTATTAAAAAGTTGATCTATAGTTACTCTGTACCAGAACGCACATGCACTATAAGTGTTTTGACTGCACCGCATTGCACACAACTCACTTTTTATTGCTTGGTATAATTTAAGCAACTAGCGATAAAAGGTGTTCGACATGCGTCGCAAACACAAAGAAGCTCACTATTAATCGCCCTTTGCTCTTGCAGCCCTTCCTCAATGTGAGTCGCCATTTTTTGTTATTATCCAATCTTGAATCGAGTTATATTCTCTATAGTTCAAGGCCCGCTTCGATTCATTCAACCCTTAAAGGACTCTGACCCTTTTATTCGAGCTTGCATTTACACCAACCTTACCATTGCGCCACTGGGCAGAACTGATAAGTCATAGTAGAAACCTTGCCAGCCAGCACGACGGGCATTAGACGAAAGCGGCTTACGAGCTACGAATAATTCTGGATACTGTAAGTCGGCAGACAAATAGTAAATAGCTAATTCCTTTTCCGCTTTAAGGACTAGGTATAAGGGAAAATAAATAGCTGCATTCATTCTCTCCTTTTGAGGTCCCCAAGCTGCACCTAAAACCTGCTTAGGTAAAGTGGCAATATCTTTTGACAGACTTGCTTTTACCTGAGCGAGAAAGCCACAAAAATCGCAAACCAAATCTGCACTCTTAAAGTTAAGAGGAATCCTCTTAAGAGTTTTTTCTCTCTTACACTTCGGGCAAGGACAGCGTTTTACAACTACATTTTCTCCAAATTCACCTAATTTTTGTTTGTCAGTTGCCTTATATGGCGTATCACCGATAGTGGTTTAGAAAATAAATACTGCCCGCTATGATAAATCTAGGCAATAGTCAGTAAAAAGTAAATCAACTGTGTGATGAATTTAAGATGCTTATTCCTAAGCAATTTGTATGGATAATAATTGATGTAAACGACCTTGTTTGTTTGCAATCGGGTAAAGTGAGGCCTAGGCATGAGTGATCTTCATGCTTTCTTATACAGATCATGCCTAAGCATACGCAAGGATTGATTAAACCGATCCTCACTGCACTCAAGAAACAAATCGAGAAAGTGGATCAACAACTCCAGAGTGTGCCAGGGGTGGGGAAAGTCGTGACCACCACCTTGATCAGTCATTTACCAGAATTGGGGCAGATGAATAACAAGCAAGCCGCCGCCCTCATTGGCAAAGACAGTGGGCAGTATCAAGGCAAGCGAAGCATTCGAGGAGGACGTCACCAGGTCAGAACCGCCATGTACATAATCATGTTATCTGTAATAGTTCAGACCCGATCTGACAATTAGCAATCCACAAGGGTTGCAAAAGCGAGAGTTACCCGTTTTGATAAAGGTGTTGAAATCTTTAAATCAAAAAGGCAGGTAACTCTCATGCTTCATACTAACAATCCAATCATTAAACACAAGGCGGGCTTGCCCAACTTAGCAGAAGAACTGGGCAACGTATCTAGCGCCTGTCAAGTCATGGGGGTGTCGCGAGACACATTCTATCGTTATCAACAGCGGGTTGAAGAAGGTGGCATTGACTCACGGATTGACAAGAGTCGTAGAACAGCCGATGTTAAAAACCGTGTGGATGAACCCACAGCACATGCAGGGGTTACGTCAGCGATTGAACAGCCCGCCGTTGGGCAACATCGAAGCAGCAAGAACTGGTGTGTTTATCGCTGGTAGCGGTGTGCGTTGCGTTTGGCTGTGCCATCATCAAGAGCACTTCAAGAAACGACTCAAAGCACTCAAAGAAGAAATTGCCAAGGAGGGCATTATCTTAAGCGATGCACAGATCGCCGCCCTTGAGAAACAGAAACAGGATGACGAGGCCTGTGGTGAGATTAACACGGCACATCCTGGTTATTTAGGCAGCCAGGATACGTTTTACCTAGGCCACCTCAAAGGTGTTGGTCGGCTATACCAGCAAACGTTCGTAGACACCTACAGCAAGATCGCCTTTGCGGCACTCTACACGACTAAGACGCCGATTACCGCCGCAGACCTACTCTTTGATGAGGTGCTACCGTTTTTTGAAAAGCATGCCTTGCCGATGCTACGTAGTTTAACCGACAGAGGCACAGAATATTGTGGGCGCGTGGAGCATCATGACGATCGGTGATACCTGGCCATTAACGACATTGATCACCGCAAACCCATGGCATCTGTGAGCGCTTTGATAAAACCATTCTGAATGAGTTTTATCAAATTACCTTCAGGAAAAAACGGTACTCAACCAGGGAGGATTGACAACAAGATCAAGACAACTGGATAGAAACTGATCACAATGAACGCACTCATCAAGGCAAAATGGGCGGTGGTAGAATACCCATGGACAGGTTAATGGATGGTAAATTGATTTGGGCTGAAAAGAATTTAGCTCACATCTAAACTGACAGACTCCTATCAATAACCGGTAACGGTACGATCAGGTCTGAGCTACTACAGATAATCAATGCGGGCTATTGTGTTCTGGCAATTGTTAGGGCCTTTTGTTTGAATGATGTTTTACTCAGATAGATCATAAAATTATGCCCCAGGGGACTTTGTATATCGTTTCAGCTCCTTCGGGTGCAGGAAAAACTAGCTTGCTCAAAGTTATTCGCTCAGAGTTGGCAAACTTAAAGGTGGCTGTTTCTCATACCACGCGGGATCCCCGACCGGGAGAAGTAAATGGGGAGCACTATCATTTCGTGCCTAAGCAAGAATTTGATAAAATAGAAGAAAACGGAGACTTTCTAGAACATGCTAGGGTTTTTGACAATTTTTACGGAACTTCAAAACAGGCGGTGAGCGGGCAGTTGGATATAGGTAACAGCGTGGTACTAGAGATCGACTGGCAAGGAGCCCAGCAAGCACGAAAAATATACCCACAAGCGACTACGATATTTATTCTTCCGCCTTCAGTGAAAGAATTGGAGAATCGCTTACGCGCAAGGGGGCAAGATTCTGATGAGGTGATTCAAGCTCGTATGGATCAAGCTCAAAGAGAGATAAGTCATTATCATGAATATCAATACCTGATTATAAATGATGATTTAAATGAGGCTATGCAAGCGCTGACTAATGTATTTTTAAGGCCTGAGAAATTTTTGCCGCCTAGCAGGGATAAACTGAACCGCCTGCTTTCTGAGATTAGTTGAAGTTGTGTTACATGAGTAGTTTATAAATGTAAAATCGACTACACTTTAAAGCATTAGCAGATATTTATATAATAGGAGAAAAGCGTGGCCCGCGTAACAGTAGAAGATTGCTTAGAAAAGATTGATAATCGTTTTAAACTTGTTATGGTGGCTAGTAAGCGAGCTAGGCAAATTGCTATGGGCACCAAGCCCTTAGTAGAGTGGGAAAGTGATAAACCAACAGTTGTTGCGTTACGTGAAATTGCCGAGGAGTTAATCACTGAAGACTCGTTAAAAGAAACTCCACTTAGTAGTGCTAGTTCTGCTGAAGATTTACTTTCTGAAAAAATGGGAGAGGTCGACGCTTTAGCCGCAGCACTGCACGCAGAAATTGGTATTGAATTAAGTCAGATGCAGTTAGAAAGTTCAGAGCCTGAAGCTCCAAAGATTGACAGTACAGAGCCGGGCCTCTAAACATTGTTGGTTTAGTTTTATATGGCGACGGCGGTCACTTCAAATTCCCCATTAAACGCCGTTAGCCCATCTCGGTTTCTTATTAGCGAATTATGTGAATTATTAGACTCCTACCTAGAGCCAGCCCAAGTTAAACAAGTCTATAATGCATATTTGTTTAGTGCTGAAGCTCACGAGGGGCAGAAGCGCTTAACAGGCGAACCCTATATATATCATCCTCTAGCAGTTGCAAAAATCATGGCGGAAATGCGTCTTGATTATCAAAGTATCAGTGCGGCAATTTTGCATGATGTTATTGAGGATACGCCTACTGCTAAAGAACAAATAAAAGAGTTATTTGGAGAAGATGTCGCTGATTTAGTTGATGGCGTGAGTAAGCTTACTCATTTAACTTTTTTATCACGCGCAGAAGCACAAGCCGAAAACTTTCGAAAAATGATGTTAGCCATGGTGCGAGATATTCGCATCATCATCATTAAACTGGCGGATCGATTGCACAATCTACGAACTATTGGCGTAATGCGTAGTGAGAAAAAAAGCCGTATTGGGGAAGAAACATTAGATATTTATGTGCCTATTGCGCAACGCTTAGGCATGCATACAATAAGAGTAGAGCTTGAACAGCTAGCTTTTCAGGCAATGTATCCAATGCGATATGGTGCATTGGAAAACGCAGTAGGGAAAAACCAGAAAAGCCGCAAAAAAATTATGCGTGAAGTTGAGGCATCAATTTGTGCTCAGCTAGAAAATGCCAAGATAGAAAGTAGAATATTCGGCAGGGAAAAAAATCTTTATAGCATTTATAAGAAAATGCGAGCTAAAAGTATTTCATTTTCAGAAGTCAATGATGTCTATGCGATTCGATTGTTGGTAAAAGACATTGATACTTGTTATCGTACGATGGGTGTTGTGCATAATTTGTATAAGCCTGTACCGGGAAAGTTCAAGGATTACATTGCTATCCCGAAGAAGAATGGTTACCAATCATTGCATACGATTTTGTTTGGCCCTAAAGGGGTAGTGATTGAAATACAGATAAGAACCGAAGAGATGGATGTTGTTGCAGAGGCTGGTGTTGCTGCGCATTGGATTTACAAAACCGAAGACGAAAAAGCGGGGTCACAGGCTAGATCAGCAAGTACGCGTAAGTGGGTTGCTGAAATTATGGAAATTCAAAAGAATACAGGTAACTCACTTGAGTTTTTAGAAAGTGTCAAAGTAGATTTGTTCCCTGATGAGATTTATGTATTTACTCCAGCCGGTGACATTATTGTATTACCACGTGGAAGTTCTGCGGTGGACTTTGCGTATGCTGTGCATTCAGACCTAGGTAATACCTGCGTTGCTGCAAAAGTTGATAGAAGAATTTCGCCTTTAAGTATTCGGCTAGAGAATGGTCAAACTATTGAGGTGATATCTACTCCAACTGCACGACCTAAAACTAGTTGGCTGAATTTTGTTGCCACCAATAAGGCTAGAGTTAATATTCGCCATTATCTTAAGGATTTGCAAAGAGAAGAAGCAATCAAACTAGGCGAGAGGCTATTTAAAAAATCTTTTTCTGCATATGGACGATCGTTCGATGAGGTAAGGAAAAAAGATATTGCACAACTACTTGAAAGCACTAATCTAGGGTCAATAGAAGATTTATATGCTGAAATTGGCTTGGGTGAACGAGTTGCTGAATTAATGATACAAAGCCTGTTCGGTATGGAGGATGTTAAGCTTAAACAGAAAAAGAAATCAACTATGGCAAAGCCTCTGGCTATTCGAGGTACCGAAGGAGTGGTGGTTAGCTTTGGCAAATGTTGTAGCCCAATACCAGGTGATCAAATCATTGGTGTCATGACATCAGGTAAAGGTTTGGTAATTCATAGAGAACGCTGTCGTAATATCGACCGTAAAAATGCTTTCAAAGACAAGTGGGTGACAGTGTCTTGGGCAGAAGAACATGAACAAGATTTTGTAGCAAAAGTACGTGTAGAAACCATTAATCAGCGTGGCGTGCTTGCTACACTTGCGGCACGTATTGCAGCCGCAGGTTCAAATATTGACGATATCGTATTTGAAGATAAAGACGACAAGAGTACTACTATTACGTTCGCGATAGGTGTGTGCGATCGCAAGCAACTGGCTAGTATTATCCGTACACTGCGAGCTAATCCAAATGTACTTAAAGCCTCACGCATACGCGGATAACGTTTAACTTATTCATTTCAATTAAGGAGAAAACTATGACTAAAATGATCGTAGCGACGGATCGTGCGCCTCAAGCTATTGGTACATACTCGCAAGCAGTAAAAGTGGGGACAACGGTTTATATGTCAGGGCAAATTCCTTTAGACCCAGATACTATGGAGCTTGTTGAAGGAGGAGTTGAGGTTCAGATTAAACGCGTATTTGATAATCTTTCAGCAGTCGCGGAAGCAGCAGGAGGCTCATTTGATAACGTAGTTAAGCTAAATATCTTTTTAACAGACCTTTCATGCTTCCCCATCGTTAATGAAATTATGTCGACATACTTCAAGCAACCATACCCTGCACGTGCTGCTATTGGTGTGGCATCTTTGCCTAAAGGTGCGCAGGTGGAAATGGATGCAGTGTTAGAATTGTAAAATATTTAAAACAACCTCTATTCTCGTGCATTGTTGTTTAGTCTGTTGACATGAATGACTTTCAGGACCTGTCTGGCATCACGCCTAAAGCGATTGAAAATTTAGCTAAGCTAAACATCACCAATATTTTTGATTTACTATTTCATCTGCCGTTGCGATATAACGATCGTACGGTGATCACTAATATCTCTGACATCACCTGCAATAAGGAATTGCAGGTGATCGGTCAAGTATATAACGCTAAAGTAGTGTTTGGACGTCGCCGCATGATGACCGTAACCTTGATTGATGATACGGGCGAGATCACCTTGCGATTTTTTCACTTCAGTAGCAGCCAATTAAAAGGTTTGTCGGATGGCAAGCGAATGCTGTGTTTTGGTGAACCGCGCCGATCTGGTAATAGAATCGAAATGATTCATCCTCAGTATCGTGTTTTACAGGAACATGAAATAGTTACTCTTTCTGATCGTCTTGAGCCGGTGTATCCCACTACTAAAGGTCTGCAGCAAAAACGTTTGCGGTCATTGGTAGACAAAGCGCTCAAGTGGGCAGAAAAACAAAAAACTGTATTTGAAGATGTACTGCAAGACATGCCGGGTATGTCTGGTGAAATTATCCCTATGCTAGAAATGTTAAACGAAGTGCATAAGCCTTGTGCTGATACAGATAAACAATCACTTTTTGACAGACAACATCCGGCACAAAAAAGATTAGTGTTTGATGAGTTGCTAGCGCATCACCTCAGTATTATGAAAATACGTGTGCGCAGTAATCTACGTAAAAGCTATCAGTTAAAATCAAACGGATCCTTAACCGAACTGTTCATGCAAAACTTGCCATTCAAGCTAACCAATGCACAGTCTAAAGTACTAGAAGAAATTAAAAAAGACATGAGTGCTGATCATCCCATGATGCGCTTAGTGCAAGGTGATGTGGGCAGTGGGAAAACCGTTGTCGCATTAGTGGCATGTTTGTACGCAGTAGAAAATAACTATCAGGCTGCCGTTATGGCGCCGACCGAATTATTGGCTGAACAACATTTTAGATACTTTTCTCATCATTTGTTACCGTTAGGTGTTCAAGTTGCTTGGTTAGCTTCTGGTTTGCCAGCGAGAAAGAAAAGAGAAATGCTAGAGCTGATTTCAACGGGGACAGCAGCAGTTGTTGTAGGTACTCATGCATTATTTCAAGATGGCGTTGAATTCAAAAATCTTGCAGTAAGTATTACTGATGAGCAACACCGCTTTGGCGTACAACAGCGTTTGCAACTAACTAGGAAAGGCACAGAAAATACAATCCATCCACATCAACTTACAATGACAGCAACTCCCATTCCACGCACGCTAGCAATGAGCATGTATGCGCATTTAGACCACTCAGTGATAGACGAGCTTCCTCCAGGAAGAAAGCGTATTACTACGGTAGCGATAGCGGATTCACGACGTGACAATATTATTGAACGCATACGTGAAGTGTGTCAGCAAGGAGCTCAAGCTTACTGGGTGTGTAGCCTTATTGAAGAATCAGATGCATTGCAAAGTCAGGCAGCAACCGATACTCACGCTCATTTGCAAGCGCAGTTGTCTGATTTGAGGATTGGGTTGCTGCATGGACGTTTAAAATCCACAGAAAAAGATGCAGTGATGCAAGATTTTATTAATAAGAAAATCAATGTGCTAGTAGCGACCACAGTGATCGAAGTAGGTGTTGACGTGCCTAATGCGAGCCTAATGATCATAGAGAATGCCGAACGTTTTGGTTTGGCGCAGTTACATCAGTTGCGAGGGCGAGTAGGCCGTGGGGAAAAACAAAGCAGCTGTGTTTTGCTATATAAAGCGCCATTAGGTGATCTTGCTAAAAAACGTTTAGAAGCTTTACGTGACACAACTGATGGCTTTGAATTGGCGCGCATTGATTTGGAAATACGCGGGCCAGGTGAAGTACTAGGCACTAAGCAATCTGGTGATATGCAAATGCGTATTGCTAATTTAAGTAAAGACCTCGCTTTACTGCCCGACGTACAAAAAGCTGCACACTGGTTGCTAGAGAATCATCCAGAGCGAGTAGAAATAGTACTGAGAAGGTGGCTAGGAAATGCAGTGGAGTATGCGAATGCCTAAACCTTTAACTAGACACTAACCAGCCATCGTGCCAATGACCATCACGCCGACTAATTTAGCAGTTAAGAACAGTCCTAAAATCAATCCAAGCTTACTGAATATTCCAGAATTAGGTTTAATTGCCTGCATTAAGCTGAGCAGAGAGCCAAACACTGCTAAGACTAATGCTCCCCAATAGAGCATACTGAAACAGGTGGATTCGCACATGCGACCATCAAACGGCCCGCTTAATAGGCTGTAAATCAATGCCGCAGTGATTCCCCAGCCAAGTAAAACAAATGTATTTGCAGTAACAGTATTCATAAGCATTTATTGTTAATGTGATTTTTTCGCCCAATAGCTGGCGAGCAGAGAGCCAGTGACATTATGGATAATCGAAAATAATGCGCCTGGCAGTGCGCTAGTCGTACCAAAGAATTTTACTGCGAGAGCCACAGCCAGTCCAGAGTTTTGCATGCCTACTTCAATGGCAATGGTTTTGCTTAATGTTTTATTGCGGGTTATCACTAAAGTGGTTAAATAGCCTAAAACTAGGCCACTAAGGTTATGAACCAGTACTAACCCCACTAGAATGGGGCTAACACTCAGTAAGTTACCTTTATTCAGTGCGAAGATAATGGCAATGATGAAGCAGATCAGCACAATAGATAGGTCGGTACCAAATTTTTGAATCGGCACCATGACAGAGTGAAGCGTTTGGTTTAGTAGAACACCCAAGCCCGCCGGCAAGATGACAATATAAAAAATACTCGTCATCATCTTAAGGATATCCACCTCAACGGTTTGCTGTAGATAGGTATAGGCGAGTAATGGCGTGATCACTATCGCAAGGCAGGTACTTATCGCTGTGAGCGTGATGGATAATGCAACGTCTCCTTTGCTGATATAGCAAATCACGTTTGAGGCTGTCCCGCCTGGCACACTGCCAACTAATATCATGCCAGCAGTCAGTGCTACCGATAAACCAGCAAGTTCACTTAACTGCCAAGCAATTAAGGGCATAAAACCAAACTGTAATAGCACGCCAAGTAGCAATAAGGGATAACGTTGCAAGGCACGTTTAAAATCATTTAATGTTAGTGATGAACCCATGAAGAACATCACTGTGCCGAGTAGATAAACAATTAACGACTTCTGTCCTGCCAACCAGTGAGGCCAGAAGTAAGCAAAACTACTTACAGCAATTGCCAGCAATGGAAAATAGCGTTGGAGTACTGACATAGTGTTTTACTATTTCGTCATTCCCGCGAAGGCGCGAATCCAGCAGCATTGTAAAAGGCAATCAAAAGAGAAATTTTTACAAATCAGCATAAACAACGCCATCATCAATCTTAATTTGAATAGGAGTTAATGATTGACCTTCACAAGGTCCATAAATGCATTGTCCATTATCTATCTCAAACAAAGCACCATGATTAACACATTGGATATAATCCTCTTCTTGATTCAAAAAAACATTTTCAGCCCAATTCAAAGGGCCTAAATTATGCGGACAGCTATTCTCAAAGGCAGCGGTTATTTCATAATTGCGCACAATAAAAATATTACGCTCAGGAGAGAACTCTGATATAACAAATTCTCGTGAATCAACTTCACTTAATTCATTAAAACCACATAGTTTAATAAGAGGCATATCGCTTGAAAGACTTAGATATTAATTTTACGGATTCATTGCAGGTGGAAGAATCTTTTTACCAAGCATTTAGAAATCGTAGTATTGAGTTAATGAAAGACGTTTGGGATAAATCAGATGAAGTTATCTGTATACATCCAGGTTCACCTAGAATTTATAGTTTCGGGCTGATTATAGCAAGTTGGCAGCAAATATTTTCAGCGCAAGAAGGTGCCACAATAGACATCAGTGATCCGGTATACAAAATACAAGATGATGTGTCTATCCACTATGTTAAAGAAATGCTTTCAGTTAATAACAAGCCGGTCGCATCCGTGTATGCAACCAATATCTATCAACTAACCAATGACGGCTGGAAAATGATAGCCCACCATGCCAGTCCAGCATTTACAGATTCGGAAGTTAAGGTCAATCCTAGTTTGCATTAATAATGCTGGGCAAAGAACCGTTATTCAATATCCTACGGGTACACTAGTCGTTAAATTTGAGCCCAATATTTATCTTCTAATGGTTTGGAAGAACCACTGCCTATTATGACCCTCACTTTTGACTTCGATAAAACTGCGAGAGATTTGAATTTAGATATGACGATTAGTGGAAATAGTAAATAGCGGATATAAATTAAGAATAAATTTTGTTCGTCCGCTTTTAACCCAAAGCAGCTATTAATCTATACTGGCATTTGGCACTAAAACAAACCATTGACCCTTGAAAAAGTCAGTGCTAATTTGTGATAGTAACTAAATAATAGCTTAGATATGGAATAGTTATGCTTTACATAGATGACTCCTTGTTTATTGGTAGAGGTGAAAACAGAACTTGCTATCTTCATCCTCTGGACGACAAAAAGTGCATTAAAATACCAAATATTGGTAAGCATACGCGGGGCTAACTTAAAAAGAGGAACTAACGCTTGAAGTACAAAATTTAGAGTGCAAGTATTTTAGGCATCTAGAATCAGCATGTATATCATGGGAACACATTAGCCGTTACTATGGGGGTACTCATACAAATAAAGGCGAAGGTTATGTATATGAATTAATTAGAGGTTTTGATAATACAATTTCACGCCCAATATCAGAATATCTTCACTCAAAACCTGACGAAAATATTGAGTTAAAAGTTATTAATTACTCATTAACTAAACTCAAAGATTACTTGCTAGAAAGAAAAATTATCATGCGAAATATACGTGCATATAATATTCTATTTAAAAGGACAAGCCATCAAGAGGGAACTGCGGTTGTAGTCAATAATTTAGGACATCATAATTCACTTCCACATAAAGTTTGGGGGGGTTGCTAATGATTGCACTAGCTTATAAAAAAATGGCCGGTACATCTGCTGTTTTTCTTTCGGCAAACTTTGAGAAAGCTTCGCCCGTAGAAAGAGACGGCGTGATTTGGACCTCAGAAGAGTTACATTTAGAAAGCCTTCCTAAACAGTGGCAGCAAACCCTCGATGCCTAATGTACTTGAGCTGGAAGGTTATGACATGCCAGATAATGGCGATGTTCGTTGGGTAGAATCAATACGAAATTTATTTACTTTGATTTAATCCATGGGTGGGTTCAACTAAATTAACAGAGTTAACACAAAGTACAGCTGGATATTAAATTTCTAATCAAGTGACCATTTTTGAGCTGAAAGCAGTTTAAGCTTCCTTGGTTATATCAAAAATAATAAAATCCTAAGCAAGCCGAAAGTAATACTGCTACCCAAATCACCATATTCCCCACTGATGTGCCGCGTGCAATAGTGCTCTTAGGGCCATGTGCCTGATAAGCAGATGAGGTCACTATTTTAAGTGTGTTTTGTTTGATACTTTGTATGCTTGTTAATAAAGTCGTAAAGCTGGTAGTAAATGCAGCCACTAAACTATTAAGTGGTTTTCGATAGAACCAATCAAAATCTAAATTTACTGATTTTATTTCTGCGGGATACCAACCATTTCTAAATAACACAACAAATGCTAACGCTGCAAAAAACAATAATTGCAGTTGAGTAATGATGTGGTCAAAAGTGTAAGGATGAAAGCCCATTTCATGCGGCAGCCATTGATATAATAGTCCTGGGAATACACCAATCAATATACAGGCAGCAGCAGTAAGTCCCATTGCGAATAGCATATTCATTGGTGCTTCTTTGCATTTGTGATTCTGATCGTGTGCAAAGAAACTAAAGAACGGCACTTTAATGCCAGAGTGATCTAACACACCAGCTGAAGCAAACAATAATACTAACCATATTATCCAATGACCTTGCTCTGCGACGGCATATAAAATAATGCCTTTGGATATGAAGCCACTGAATAACGGGAAAGCCGAAATCGACAAGGCGCCGATGATACAAAAGATAGTGGTCCATGGCATCGACTTATATAAACCACCAAGTTCAGAGGCTTTGGTAGTGCCAACACGATGTAGTACAGCGCCCATACTCATAAATAATAATGCTTTGTACAAAATATGGCTGAATGCGTGTGCAGCGGTGCCGTTGAGTGCCAATTCAGTTCCTATGCCGATGCCAACCACCATGAAACCAAGTTGGTTGTTTAAGCTATATGAAAGCACTTTGCGTAAATCATTTTCAATCACAGCAAAAAATATCGGGAAGACGGTCATAAGGGCGCCAATCCAGACAAGTGATTCAGTGCCTGCGTAGGCTCTTGCTAAACAATACACGGCTAACTTGGTGGTAAAAGCGGAGAGCGCTACTGTACCGACAGGGCTGGCTTGTGGGTAGGCATCTTGTAACCAGTTGTGTAGCAGAGGAAATGCGCATTTAATACCGAAGGCTAAGAATATTAACAAGCCTGCCAAAGAATCAATATTCATGGCATTGAATAGAATCGACTGATGTTCCTGGTAATGAAGAATGCTACCTAGTAGTAATAACAGGCCTGAGGTAATGTGTATTAACAGATAACGCATACCGGCTTGCTTAGATTGATTACGATTTCCAGCCCAGATAATCACTGTTGATGACAGTGCGCTAATTTCCCAAAAAATAAACAGCGTGAGTAAATCACCTGCTAACACCGCGCCCATGGCGGAGCCTGCATAGATGGCAATGGTTGATTGCTCAGTTTTGTTAGAGCTATGCAATGAATACAGTGCGGTAATAAATGCAGCAATGATAAAAATTAACGTGAAAATCCAACTTAAGCCGTCAATGCGTATGGGATCTAATGTGTAGCCAAATGCATTGACAGTGAGGATAAGCTCATCTGGATAACTTAAGAAACCCAACATAGCGATAACGGGTAAGGCGATGGTAACAATTCTACGCATGTTGCCAGGCATGAACATCATAGCGATGCCACCCAAGATTAAAATAATGCCGGGATGGTTGATGAAATCATTCGAGAAGAAATCAATCATAGTAATCTTCATCTCGCTTGAGCAATTTGCGCAATAACTTGGCTGAATTAACAATGATCATGTAGGCGGCAAAACCATAAAATGCATAAAAGCCAAACCACTCTTCAAATTCAAAATGTCCGTGCTTATGGTGAAACACATCAACTAATAATACTGCCGCACAAAGTGCGTACAGTGTATACACAATAAAGTTAATGAATTTTTTACTATAAATCATTGCAAGTTGAGTAAAAGTAAAAAGTCATAGACATAAGGCATTAACAAGAACAGTACAAAACACAAGCCTGCTGTGACACATAATGGTACCACCACCGCAAGAGGGGCTTCTTTAATTGCGCAGTTACTACCAGCAGGTTTTAACAGGAAGCCATTAATAGCAATTGGCATGAGGTAGATTATATTAAGTATAGTGCTGATTAAGAATGCAATCGCAATAATTAATCTATCTGCTGTGATGGCGCCATCAATTAAAAACCACTTACTCCAACTGCCGGCAAGCGGAGGCAAGCCAATTATACTAATGGCAGCAATAGTATAAGCAGCAAAGGTAAATGGCATGAGACGGCCTAATCCATTTAGGTCGCTTACCAATGTTTTCTTGGTAGCAGTGTAAATAGCACCTGCACAAAAGAACAATGTGATTTTCCCCACTGCGTGGGTCGCTAAATGTAATGATGAACCCATAATACTTGCGGAGGTGGCTAAGGCAGCGCCGAGCACTATATATGCAAGCTGGCTGATAGTTGAATAAGCAAGGCGTGCTTTTAGATTGTTTTGTTGCAGTGCCACTAAAGAAGCTAACAACATGGTAGCAGTGGCAATCCAAATAATAGGAGAGTTCGCACCTGTGGTATTGAGCAGGTCAATGCCAAAAATGTAAACAGTAATTTTTAAGACACAAAATACGCCAGCTTTCACAACTGCTACTGCATGCAGTAATGCACTGACAGGAGTGGGTGCCACCATCGCTGCGGGCAGCCAACGATGAAAAGGCATTAAAGCCGCTTTACCTATGCCAAATGCATACAGCGCAAACAGTAACATCAGCAACGTGTCTGGTAGTTTGTTTTCTAAAATACCACCAGCAGTAAAGTTCATGGTTCCGGTGGCTTGCCATGTCCAAATAATAGCGATTAATAAAAAACCAATTGAAGTGCTGAGTAAAATACCTAAGTAAATACGTGCACCCAATTTGGCGTCATCAGTACTCTTGTGCGCGACTAATGGGTAGGTGCTTAAAGTAAGTGCTTCGTAAAAAATAAATAAGGTGAGCAGATTGGCAGAATAAGCAATGCCCATCACTGCCATCATGGCGATACAGAAACACATATAGAAGCGAGCTAAATGTTTTTCGTGGTTGGCGTTCATATAGCCAATCGCATAAATAGTTGTTATTAGCCATAAGCCAGAGGCAACACAAGCGTAAAAAATGCCTAAGGGTTCTATGTGAAACGCAATAGGAATGGAGTCCAGTATTGAGAAAAGAGTAATGCTTTGTTGAAAAGCTTCTGATCCCAGATTAACCATAGAAATGGTTACGCCAAGTAAACACAAAGCAGTGGCGACAAAAATAACTTCTATTAATCCACGGAATCTTGAAAAAGTAAAAATAAGCAAAGCACCTGCCAGTGGCGCTAATAGGCTAGCTAAAATATTCATTTGTATGCTTTGGCCCAGTTCAGTCATTACCTAAGTAATACCTCTGCTGCAGAAGTCGCCATTTGGATGGGGTAACTACTATCAATACCAAAATACACTGTGATGAGAATCATTAACCATGTGCAGGCGAGTAATAACGGTGGTGCTTCTTTTGCGTACGAACATTCTGGCCTAGGCCTTCGGAAATACAGTTGCTCAACTACACGCCAAACGTAAATAACTGAGAGTAATGAAGTGAATAAAACAATAGCGGCTAACCACCACCAGTCTTTTTCTAAGATGGCGAGGATTAAATACCACTTACTTATGAAACCAGAAGTGAGAGGCATACCAATCAATGCAAGTCCGCCGACAACAAATGCAGCACATGTCCATGGCATGGTTTTGCCTGCGCCTGCTAAATCGACTAAACGTGTTGAATGCGTGTACGTTAATAAACATGCCATACACATGAATAAAGCACCCTTAATGAAGGCGTGATTAAATAAATGAATAATACTGGCGATTAATCCGGCCTGAGTACCTAGTGCGATACCTAAGGTCATATATCCAATTTGAGCCAAACTGGAATAAGCTAATAAACGTTTTACCCCAGGTTGGAATATGGCCGTAAATGAACTGATTACAATAGCAATGACTGATAGCGGTAGCAGAATGTAACCGAGATTAAGTACGTCGAACGAAAAATCAAAACCAAAAATGGTGTAAAAAACTCGATACAATAAGTACAAGGCAACTTTAGTTGCGGTGGCCGCTAAAAAAATGCTGACTACGGAAGGAGCGTACGCGTAAGCATTAGGCAACCATTGGTGCAATGGGAATAAAGCTAGTTTTAAACAAATACCAACAGTAAAGAATGCAAATGCAGCGTGCACGCTACGAAAGCCATCAATCTCATGAATGCGTACTTGTAGATCAAGCATATTTAACGTGCCGGTCTGCATGTAAAGTAGACCAATACCAATAAGAATAAAGGTAGCACCGATAGTGCCCATAATTAAATATTCATAGGATGCCGTTAATGCTTTACGGTTATCTCCCATGGCAATCATGGCGTAGGAAGAGAGAGAGCTAATTTCTAAGAATACAAATACATTAAACGCATCACCAGTGGCAATAATGCCTAATAAGCCGGTGAGACAAAGTAAGAATGCGGTATAAAATAAAGAGTGTTTAGTGGCGGTTATTTCATTTTCTACTAATTGGCGTGAAGCAAGTAGTGTGATTGATGCTACGGTTGTCACTACCACTAATACAAATGCGCTGATAGCATCTATGTGATATTGAATACCCCAAGGCGCTGGCCAACTACCAAGTTCATAGATTAAAGCGCCGTTCGTATTTACTTTTAGCATTAACATGATAGAAATTACGAATGCAATCCAGCTAACCGTAGTGGCGAATAGCCAAGGTAATTTGGTTCTAGGCAGCAAGCTGCATAATGGTGCAGCCATTAAAGGAATAACAACCTGCAAAATAGGGTAGTGTGATCCGATCACTCTTCTTCCAACTCTATTTCTTCAATTTCTTGTTCATCGATAGATTGAAAGCGTTTGTTTATGTTGACGACCAATGCTAAACCCACTGCTGTTGTGGCAACACTTACAACAATTGCGGTGAGGATAAGTACATGGGGAAGAGGGTTTGAAAATACTTTATAGCCTTCTTCTATGATTGGTGCTGTTCCCCCATCAATTTTTCCCATGGAAATAAATAAAATAAAAACAGAGGTTTGAAAAATATTTAGCCCAATAAGTTTTTTAAGTAAGTTGGTATGGTCAATGACAATATATAAGCCTGCCATCATTAGCAGAATGCTTATCCAGTAACTATATTGATTGGCAATAAGTTCGATCATTATTTCTTGAACTTAGCAAACGCGTAAAAAATAGAAATAATTACCGCAGCAACTGTTATGCCTACGCCTAATTCAATAATTAAAATGCCCCAATGCTGTCCGTGCACGGGGTTTTGTGTGAGCACATTGTAATCAAGATAATTCCCACCCAATAAAATGCCAAATACACCTATACCTGCATATAGGAGCAACCCAATAGCCGCAAAAGTTTTTGCTAGATTTAGAGAGATTACTTTTTCAGCGCGTTTTGTACCGTGTAACAAAGCATAGAGAATAATGCCACTGGCAAAAATTACTCCTGCCTGAAATCCACCACCAGGACCATAATCACCATGAAACTGTACATATAAGGCAAATAAAAGAATGGCAGGAATTAGCAGATGACTAGTTTCACGCAGGATAGGGTTTTTTCTTACGCTCATGATTTATCCTGGCGCGAGCCTCTATTGAGTCCAAGCAAAAGTAATACGGCAATCAGGGCAGTGAATACAACAGCCACTTCACCTAAAGTATCAAAGCCGCGGTAACTTGCGAGTACTGATGTCACCATATTAGGAATACCAATTTCCTCTCCGCTTTGCTCAATGTAACGAGGTGCGACATGATTGTGTGCCGGGGCATTTGGATCACCGAAAGCTGGCATGTCGCTGGTTGAATAGATCAATCCTGCGCCTGTCACTAATACAACAAATATAGGCACTAAATGGTTCTTGCGAGCAAGTACTTGATGTTTACCAGTAATACCGAGCGCACTTAAAAACAGTACAGTTGAAATACCTGCGCCAACAGCAGCTTCAGTGAAGGCAACATCAACGGCATCTAGAACGACAAACAAGGTAGCAGAAATTAAGCTATAAATTCCTCCTAGCATAATCACAGACAAGATATTGCGCATGGCAATAATAGCGATAGCAGTTATCGCAAGCATGCTTAAGAAGAATATAGGAGTTAGGTGTTCGATGATGAGTCCTTGCCAGTGATATAACTTCTATCTTCGTGTAACGCAGTATTTACTAATGCATGAATCGCAGTAGGACCGGTGACTAATAGGAATAGCAAAATTAAAATTAGCTTAATAGTGGTCAGGGTAAAGCCAGCTTGTAGCACTAATCCGCTAATAATCAAAATAGCGCCAAGGCTATCGATTAAGCTGGCGGCATGCACGCGGGTAATGAAGCTAGGCATTTTCATCATGCCAAATGCACCAATTAAACAAAACACACAACCCGCTAAAACCAACAAAGCACTTAATCCATTCATCAATGCTGGCATTAAGATTCTTTCTCTTCGCGATGACCTAAATCATCAAAGCGGTATAACTTTAATATAGCCACGGTACCGATAAAATTAATCAGTGAATACACCAGTGCGATATCCATAAATGCGGGTCGCTGCATATAGAAACCTAGAATTGCGATGATTAATACGGTTGCTGTACCAAATATATTAATCGCCAGTATACGGTCATATAGAGACGGGCCTAACCATGCGCGCAGAAATACAATAACCATAACTACCATCATTGAAATTAGTGCGGCGGTGATCAATGTATGCCACTTTCTAGTTTGGTGACTCGCTTGTCGATGTCACCGTTGATAATGCCTTGAGCGGTATGATTTGTTAATGCATGCACAAGAATTTCATTGTCATTGATATCGATGCTAATTGTGCCGGGAGTTAGAGTGATGCTATTAGCATATACGGCAAGCCCAGTGTTGGTTTTTTGACTAGGTTTTGAGTACACAACTTGTGGTTGGGTTCTATTATTTGAATCTAGAATGCAGCGTGCGACATGAAGATTAGATTTAGTTATTTCTTTAAGTAGCCAAGGGATATAAAAAGGTAAACGCAAATTAAACTTAATTCGTTCATGGTGAGAACTATAAATCTTAAGTTTGATTGATATATATGTCACTAATGTGCAGGAAATAATGCCAAAGATAGTCAGGTTGGCTTTGAAGTAACCAGATAGCAATAACCAAAGTAAAAATAAGCTGGTAAAACTAAGAATGACTGTTTTCAAGGTTAGTTGTTATTTGTCAATGAGTAATCATTAACATACCTATACCAAGGCCATATTACAAATTTTTTAAAGCTGATTTTTAAAGCAATCCTCAAGCCCTAATTCAAGGGTAGGAAATTTAATTTCGACATCCAAAAGCTTATTCATTTTTTCAGTGGATAGGCGTCGGGACTCATTTATAAACGACAACATTCCGGCAGATAATTTTTCTTGAGCTTGCGACATTGGTACGCATGTTGGTCGCGGTAATCCTGCGAAATCTGCAATTTTGTAATAGTAGTCAGTCATAGAAGTTGAGTGGCCATCTGCAACATTTATCACTTCATTTTGTATGTTATTAGTCATGGCTGAATAACATACCGATGCAAGATCGGCGACATGGATTCGGTTGCTATGGGGCGCTTGCTCGGGGCAGATAACGGTAATGTTTTTGAGTCGTTTTATAGGCAGTCGGTTAGGGCCATAAATTCCGCCAACACGCAGAATAATATAATCACTGTCACGTTGGGCGCAGTAATCAAGCAAAGCTTTTTCTGCATAGACTCGGCGTTTAGCCCTGGTCGATATTGGTGCAAGAGGGGTTTCTTCCGTGACCCAACTCCCTTGGCAATCACCATATACCCCTGAAGTGCTGATATATACAATTTTGCTAGGAGAGTTAGTTTTGCATAACATTAAGAAATTATCGATGCGATGGTCTTTGTCATCTGTATTGCTTGGAGGTGCAAAGTAATACACCTGCCTGCCTGCTAGGGCGAATGTAACACTCTCGTTGTCCAGGTGATCAAGATCGTAAATTACGCTATCAAGTTGCTGATTAATTAACTGGTCGTAACTTGATTGAGATTGAACGACACAACTAGGCGACTGTTGTTGACTGAGTAATAACTTCGCCAGATGCCTACCTAAGAATCCGCAACCGATGATTACTGGCTGCGGAGTATTACCGGTTTTCACTAGCTAAAATGTGCGTTTTGCTACGGCTACATCTCTGGTGGCTATGTGTAAGCCTTTCTTGGCGCATCGTTGTGCATCGATAGGCTCGTCTAATAATTCATATAGCTCGGCAAGTTCGGCATAAGTGGCGACTAATGGTTTGCGACTTAAACTGGATTCAAAATAACTTCTAGCTTTCCCCCAAAGTTTTTGGCTTTTATTCAAACGCCCTAATGTTAACAATAAGCCGGCGCTGTCTTTGTGCTGTTGTAACCACCCTTCACTTTGCTTGGTTCTTTGCTCTACGTTATCAATTTTTAATAATCCGTATTCCTGGATTAAGGTTTCATCCCAATTACTAGCAAGCTGTGTCTTTATGATTTGCTCGGCAGTGGTATCGCGGCCATGCTTAATAAGAGTGTGCACATAAGCGTGTAATAGCGATGGGTTGGATTGTAATTGTTTGTAATAGATTTTCCATAAGTCAGCTAACTTTCTATCGGATGAATTAGTGTCGTAATAGTCGATCATCCATTTCAAGCTTCGATTCACTGTGTATTGAATGCGCGCAGCTCTGTCGGCGTGAGGAAGTAATTTAGGCAATGACTGTTCTATGCCTGCAATATTGTTGGTTTTAATGTAAGCATGACAAAGCGTATTTAGATTGCAGATGTTGTCAGTGCTTTCTTCGCGTAATAGCATTAACGCCTTTTCAGCGTGGCCGTCTTCCGAACAGAATTCAGCTTCAATAGTATTGGCTAATGATTTGCCGCCTTCTAATTTGCGTAGACTAGATACATGTGCGTCACGCGTATCGTATTGTCCTGAGTTATGCGCGCAATGAGCGGCAAATAAATGCTGCGCTTTTTTCATAGGGCTTTGCTTAACATGCTTGGTCGCAGAGCGTGTTGCTTCGGGCCAATTAAATTGGCTGAAATTAAGCATTGATGATTCTAGTGATTGCATAATTTCTAAATTGCGTTTCTGCTGACGCTTAGCTCGCATGCGGCTAGGCAGTCGAAATAGTGCGCCAATAATGCGGAATAAGAAATACAATGTAATAAACACTGTAATTACACCAAAGTAAAACTTAATGAGTGAGATTTCTACCGTTGTGTCGCCGTAACTAAACACAGCGAATCCTGGTTCGCGCATGATTAATATACCGACTCCAGCAATAGTTAATCCAAGCAGTAAAATGAATAAAATTCGCTTAATCATTTCTTGTCCTTAAGGCTGTTTATGTGCTTTGCTAACAATGTAGAAGGTTCTGATATGTCGGGTAGCAAAGGCATTAGATTGTTTTTATTTAATATATCGATTTCTTTAGTTAAAGATAGTTGATTAGTGAATTGATCATTGCTCTCTAACCATGCATGTGCAGCGTTTAATTGCTGGTGGAAAGCGGCATCATCTCGAGTGCTAACAGAATACTTTGCACCTAATAGCTTGCTGTGTAAAAAGTCGTATGCGCGTTTCTTCTCTTGTTCTTCAATGAATAAAGCAATTTTTTGCTCGCCATGAGTCACGTTGACTGAGTCACTAACAGCAGCCTTGGTGCTTTCGATAGCATCTAAAAAAAATTGTTTGCCAAGTGCTAATAACTTTTCTGCATCAAAAGGCTTGTCACTAGTGCTAGTGTTTTCACTAACAGATGCTGCTGATGGTTTGTCTTGTTGGTTGTCAGCAACCTGTTGACTTGCTTGCTTCAATAAACCATTTTTAAGTTTAGCCATAGTGGTATCAAGTTGAAGTTGGATACCGGTGTAATCAGGGTGTGGAAACTGATTTAAAGCTTGTGTTTGTTTGGCTATCGATTTACGAATAGGAATTAAGCGTATGTCATGAATATCATTTAGGCGTTGATCGGCAGCTTTTAAGCCAGCAAGTGCGCCGTCAAAGTCGCGATCAAGTAGCAAGCGATGTTGAGACATGCGTAATACATGCCCTACTTCTTTAAGCATCCAACCATTCTGGCCGCGACTAAGAATATCACTAGTGTCTTCAACAGCAGCGGCGAGACGCTGCTGTTCGCCGTTAATTGATTCAATGTTTTTAGATAGCTTGGCTACACTTGAATTAGTGTCTTCAATTTTTTTGTTGAAGTTACGGCTAAATTTTTGCATACGAGGATTCTCATCGACCGTGCTTAAGGCGTGCTCAAGCGCTTTGCGCTCTACTTCTGCTGTTTGCAATTGTTCCTGTGTCTGCTGCCATACATAGTAGCCTGCACCAATGGCTGAAGCCGTTAATAAAAAAGTCAAAAAAACAAAAAAGCCTAATAGAGCTCCACCGGACTTTTGTTTATTTGTATTCGCCTCAGGTTTTGTCGGCGGGTTTGTTGTCTTGGGTTCCGTGTCACCCTTAGTGCTCATTGTTTTTCTCCGTTTATTTCTACGTGCTATGAACCCATTGATTAATTGCGCCCAGCATGTCCGCGTCTGATGGGGTCGCGGCTATTATAGGCAATTTTTTGAAGCCAAGAGACGTTACTTTGTCTGCAATTCGTGGGTGTCCCACCAATGTTTGGCAGTCTAATAGACTGTTGTGCAACGATTCTGGAGTCAATACTAGGAAATTGTTTACAGCTTCACTGCTGGTAAACAATAGTAGATCAATTTTAGCGTTGAGTGCATCCAAATTGACAGATTTAGGTAGAGTTCGTTGATAAACGTCAATTGAATAAGTGTTAGCGCCTCTACTTTCTAGGATTTCGTGCAGTAGTCCACGCCCGGCTTCACCTTTAATAATCAATACTGATTTCTGTTTAACGTTTTGCAACTGAGGTAATTTCAGTAATTCTTCACTATCAAAATTGCTTAAAGGGGTCACTACCTCGTCTATCCCATGGGTGTACAAAGCTTGAGCAGTTGAAGCACCGACCGCAGCAAATTGGCATGACGCAGGAATTTGTGTAGTCAGATTAGATAATGTTTGCAAGCCATAGTGAACAGCATTTGTACTAATGAAAATAATCAGCTCACAGTGCGGAATAAGATTATTTAGTGCTGTTTTGTCAAAATCGGTGAGAGGGCTAATTTCGATGCAAGGGAAAGCGATGGGGTTTGCTCCTAACGCAGCTAGCTGAGAACAGATGTTTTTATTTTGCTGGCTAGGGCGAGTGACGACGATAGAAGTTTTGCTCAAGGGCAACTTCTGTTTCACCAGGGTCACTCTTCTCGTAATGAATCTACGAGTTCATTAGCACCTTGCTCCATAAGCTCGTTGACTACTTGTTGGATGATTTGGGCGATTTCATTATGCGCTCCTGTCGCTGAAGCACTTATAATTTTACTGCCATCAGGCAATCCGACGAGTGCTTTTAGCATTAATGAATCTGCTGACTGGGTAGCATGAGCTGCAATCGGTAGGTGACAATTAGCTGATAGTGCGGTGCTGACACCACGTTCCGCAATCACTGCTAAGGATGTCGCATGATGATGTAGAGGGGCAAGAATTTCTCTAGTATCTGAATCATTATCTCTACACTCGATTCCAATTGCACCTTGGCCAATAGCAGGTAAGCTGGTGTCTGTTTCTATAAAGTTGGCAATTCTATCTTCAAAGCCTAAACGCTTAAGCCCAGCACTGGCCAGGATGATGGCATCGTATTCGCTGTCATCTAGTTTTTTTAAACGTGTGTTTACGTTGCCGCGCAGAGGTTGTATATCCAGATCGTTTCTTAATGCGCGTATTTGGCATTCGCGCCGAGTGCTAGAAGTGCCTACGACGGCATTAATAGGTAAGTCAGTGAGGGATTTATATTTATTAGAGACAAATGCATCACGAGGGTCTTCGCGTTCTAAGATAGCGTGGATTTCTAGAGATGCAGGTAATTCATAAGGGACATCTTTCATCGAATGTACGGCAATGTCAGCATTGTTGTTGAGCAAGCACTGTTCAAGCTCTTTAACAAATAAACCTTTACCGCCTGCAGCTGCTAACGATGCTTGCAAGAATCGGTCTCCCTCAGTAGTCATGCCGATAATTTCGACTTCAATACTAGGGTGGTGTAATGATAGTAGCTGTGATACCTCATTCGCCTGCCATAGGGCAAGTTGGCTCTCACGTGTAGCTATTCGAATACGTGACATTTATTCAAACCGAGTGCGTGGTGTATCAGTTATCTGAACTTTAAGAATTTACGTACTTCTGCGACATGTCTACGGCTGATTTCTAGTTTGTCTTCAATTTCTTTAAAGCTAACGACAAAACGGCCATCGATATTTTTTTCCATGCCAATAATGTAATTGGTGCTTACCAGTGCATTACGGTGAATACGAATTAGGCGATCTTCGAATTCAATTTCTAGATTTTTCAGCGCATCTTCAATTAACACTTCCCCGCCTAAGTGACGCACGGTGATATATTTTTGATCCGCTTGGAAATAAACAATTTCGTCGACAGGAATCAGCTCAAGGTTACCGCGAATACGTGCGCAGATATGGCTGCGGCCAATATTGTTAGTTTCGATGTTTAACGCAGTAACTTGCGCTTTAGTTAACTTTCTTGCCTTGGATAGGGATTCCTCTAATTTTTCTTGGCGAATTGGCTTAACGAGATAATCAACAGCATTAGCATCATAAGCTTCTAGAGCATGTTCACTATAAGCAGTTGTGAAGATAATCGCTGGTGGTTCACCCATTTCGCTTAAGTGGCGAGCGGCCTCTAAGCCGTCCATGCCGGGCATGCGAATGTCCATTAACACCACATCTGGCTGTGAGTCTTGCACCATTTGAACAGCTTCTAGGCCATTGGATGCTTGCCCGCTGGTTTCCATGCTATTTATGGAAGAAACCATATGTATTAATCGGTCGCGTGCTGGAGCTTCATCATCCACAATTAAAACTTTCATGTATTAAGCCTCTTAGATTAAGCCTCTATGGGAATACGGAAGCTAACTGAATAATCTTCGTCGGATTCTCTTATTTCCATTTTGGACTGATCGCCATATGCAAGCTGTAAGCGCTGACGGATATTATCCTGCGCCATTTTATTGCCAGGTCGAAGCGGGTCACGCTCAAATGGTTTCGGGTTCGTGATGGTAAGCTGTAGCTCGTGGCCTGTACTCTCGATTTCAATTCGGACGCCCCCCTCTGTCAGTGGCTCAATACCATGATATATCGCATTTTTCACCAAAGGTTGCAGGATTAATGCGGGTATGAGTGTGCTTAAACTGAGACCGTCTTGCAAGCGCAATTCAATTTTTAGTCGGCCTCCTAGTCTGAGTTCCTCGCTACTGATATAGCGTTCGGTGAAATCTAGTTCTTCGCGCAGGGTAACCTTGTCTTGATGGCTTAAAGAGGCGCGGAATAGGTCAGCTAAATCCAAGATGGCTTTTTCTGCTTTAATCGGGTCGACTGGCAATAGTATTCATGCTATTGAATAAGAAATGCGGACGAATTCTTGCCTGTAATGCTTGGATTCTAGAGCGTGCTTCGGTCTGAATATTAGATTTCCATTGGTGTTGTACATAGAAGTAACGTAAAGCAACCGCGCTTACGATGGCGCTGATCGCAAGGTTTCTTAAGTAGGAAGCCATTCATAAGTAATGAGTCACTCGTAGAAATCAGCGTGGTTTCTTGAGGGGTAGTGAGCACCGCAACTATAGATATGATTAATGTGGCTAATAAGCTTAATCTATAGCATGAGAAAGCAGCTACGATAGGCGTTAAGCCATGCAGGAATTTTCTACTCACGCACAAGACTAGAATATTGCCAAAAGCGATCCAAACGATGAATAACGCGATCATGGATAAATTAATCCAGTAGTCTTCACCAGCTTGCATGGATGATAGCGAAAGTACAAAAGCTAATAAAATTGCACCCAAGATCACTAGGAAGATAACGCGTGCGTTGCAGAAATCAGGTAAAAAGCTAGGTTCAGTTTGACTTAATATCTTGGCGCTGTGGTTGTTGGGAAAGGGTTTTAGCCATTTGCATTTGATGTTGCACAGCAAGTTTATTTTTAAACACTACGTTCCTAGGTATACTCACGCCACATTTGATCGATTAGCTGTTATGTCTAAAAACAACAACGATAAAAAAACCAATCCCCAACAAACAAAACCTGACGGTAGTAAACCATGGGGCGGTCGTTTCACTGAGTCGACGGATGCATTCGTCGAGGAATTTACGGCATCTGTGGCATTTGATCAACGAATGTACGCGCAAGACATTGCTGGCTCTCAAGCACATGCGCGGATGCTGGCTAAAATTAAGGTGCTTACTGCCAATGAATGCGATGCTATTGTGAGCGCCCTAGATGACATTCGTACAGAAATTGAAGCGGGTGAATTTGAATGGCGTGTTGATCTTGAAGATGTACATATGAATATTGAATCTCGCTTAGTAGCAAAGATCGGCGATCCGGGTAAAAAATTGCACACAGGACGATCTCGAAATGACCAAGTGGCCACAGATATAAGGCTATATCTGCGAGAGCAAATGGAATTTATTGATGCTGAGCTCCAACGTATGCAGCACGCTATTCTAAGTGTCGCTGAAAAAGAAGCAGATACCTTAATGCCTGGCTTTACTCATTTACAAGTGGCTCAAGTGATTACTGTGGGCCATCATTTAATGGCTTGGTTTGAAATGTTAACGCGAGACCGTGGGCGTTTAGCGGATTGTAAAAAGCGCGTTAATGTCATGCCATTAGGCTCTGCTGCATTAGCGGGGACACCATTTCCGCTGGATCGTGATTTTGTTGCTAAGCAATTGGGCTTTGATTCCATTACTAAAAACTCTTTAGATGCAGTCAGTGATCGTGACTTTGCAATAGAATTTTGTTCATTTGCGTCTGTGTTGTTGATGCACTTATCACGCATGTCAGAAGAATTAGTATTGTGGGCATCACAGCAGTTTGAATTTATTGAGCTACCAGATCGTTTTTGTACGGGTTCATCCATTATGCCGCAAAAGAAAAATCCTGATGTTCCAGAATTGGTGCGCGGAAAGAGTGGACGTGTGTTTGGTAACTTGATGTCACTACTGACATTAATGAAGTCACAGGTGCTGGCGTACAACAAAGATAATCAAGAAGACAAAGAGCCGTTATTCGACACAATCGATGCGGTGATGGGCAGTGTGCGTGTGTACGCAGATATGATTCCTCACATTGTTTTTAAATCAGACAATCTTGCGCAAGCTGCGAATAAAGGTTATGCCACGGCCACTGATTTGGCAGATTATCTAGTGGCAAAAGGCGTGGCATTTCGAGATGCGCATGAAATTGTTGGTCGTGCAGTACGATTAGCGATAGATGAAGATAAAGAATTACCGCAGTTATCGATACAACAGTACCAATCTATTTCCGAAGTGGTATCTGAGGATGTTTATCCAGTATTACAAACGCGTGGTTCTGCTGAGTCTAAGCAAGTCACGGGAGGAACATGTCCTAAGCAAGTGCGCCTGCAAATTAAGGCTGCGCGTGACAAGATTGTTTAACGTGCAAGTTGTTTAATAATCCAACTTCGGATGTCTAGAATTTGCTCATTGCATAATTGATGAGCCATGGGGTAAGCGTGCCAGACTAGTTTGGCCCCAAGAGTAAGTAGTATGCCTCTTGCTAGGCCACCTATGTCGATCGGCAGAACGTCATCATCTGTGCCATGAGCCATAAAGATATTGTGCCCAACGACTCTATTTTTTTTCGCCTCGGGTGCTGTAAACCTCAATGGTAAATACGTTGATAAAGCAATCACACCACCAATCGCGACACTGCCATGCAACAGGGTATGCAGTGTTAAAGCGCCACCCTGCGAGAAGCCAGCTAAAATAATTCTGCTCGAATCAATGTGGGGAAATTTAGATTGAATTAACGATTCAATCGCATGCATGGATGCATTGATACCGGTTTCATCTTCTTCTGCTTCCAAACTGAGTTCTAAAATGTCATACCAGGCATTCATTGACATGCCTTGGTTGATCGTCACTGGTTGTACGGGAGCATGGGGGAAAACAAAATGAATTGAAAGATCGCTATGTAAGTTAAGTTGTTTGACCATCGGTTTGAAGTCGTAACCGTCCGCGCCTAAACCATGTAACCAAATAATAGCGGCATCGGGATTGTCTCCGTGAATTTCTTCTATGTAATCTAAACTTTCCATATCGTATCCATTATAGATCACTATATTATATCTGTGCGTACATCGTTATAATTACGCGCTGATAATATATCGCTGACTTAAAAATAGGTAGAGTAACTTGAATCGAATCACTTTGGTGTTGTTTTTGTTAGCAAGCATGATGATATTCAGCGCTTGTGGTCAATATGGCCCGCTATATGCACCTACAGAAGAAACTGCTCCTGTACAAACAGAAGACACAGGGAGCGAAGAAAAAACACAAGAAGAAAAAGAATAATCCGCTTTCTCACCTAAATATAGTTAAGAACACACACTTAATAACTCAGCAGGCGCTATAGTGAATCAATTTCCTGGTTTTGAATATCGACAAGATAACTTATATGTCGAAGAGGTTGATATTCCTCGTATGGCGCTGGAATACGGAACACCACTTTATATTTATTCTAAATCTGCATTGACTTCGCGTTGGGTAGAATTATGTACGGCATTTTCTTCTATAGATTTTTTGCCTTGTTACGCAGTTAAAGCAAATTCCAATATTGCTATTTTGCAAATGCTAGCTCAATGGGGAGCGGGTTTCGATATTGTTTCAGTGGGCGAGCTTGAGCGCGTATTAGCAGCAGGTGGTGATGCGAGCAAGGTGATGTTCTCAGGCGTCGCTAAAAGAGAAGATGAAATTCGTAAGGCGATTCATTGCCAGACCGGCTGTATTAATGTTGAGTCTGAGTACGAATTAACGCGTATTTGTGCTATTTCAGCGGATATGAAAATGCATGTGAATGTTTCACTGAGGATAAATCCTGATGTGAATCCAAATACACATCCATATACCTCTACAGGTTTAAAAGAAAGTAAATTCGGCATTACCAGTGAGCTGGCACTTAAGTTATATACATCAATTAAAGACGATCCCTGGGTCAGACCGGTTGGCGTTGATTGTCATATTGGGTCGCAGATCACAGAAACACAGCCCTATGTAGAGGCAGCCAAGCATGTTTTTGAATTTGTAGAAAAATTAGAACAACTGGGTATAGAGCTAAAGCATATCGATTTAGGCGGTGGTTTTGGTATCACCTACGATAATGAAAAACCTCCTGCATTTAGTCACTATGCAGAAGTGATTACACCGCTGTTTAAAGGTAAGCATTATCAACTAGTATTAGAGCCAGGAAGATCAATTGTTGCCAATGCAGGTATATTGGTTACTGCGGTTGAATATATAAAAGATATAGAGGTGAATGAATTTGTGTTGGTGGACGCTGCCATGAACGACTTGATGCGGCCCGCATTATACCAAGCTTGGCATACAGTGTTGCCTGTTACACTCAACGCAAAACGAGTAGATAAGGTTTACGACATCGTCGGTCCAGTCTGTGAGAGCGGTGATTTCTTCGCGAAGAAACGCGAAATGAAAGAGTTACAGCCAGGAGAATTACTTGCGGTGATGTCTGCGGGTGCATACGCGATGACAATGGCGAGTAATTACAATACACGCCAACGGCCATGTGAGTTAATGATAGATGGTGGGAATACCCACTTAATTAGACGTAGAGATGCGCTGGATGAACTTTGGCAAAATGAGATTTTATTGCCAACGGATTAGTTTCATATATAAGTGACTTATGCTGAGTTTATGCGATGAATGATCAAGCTATCATTAAGTTGCTGCAAAGCGTTAACATTATTGCAGTTGTCGGATTGTCTCCAAAGCAAAATAGGCCTGGCCATTGAGTTGCCAAGTGCTTACAAGGATTATCGTATACAGTAATACCGGTACGTCCAGGTGTAACGACAATATTGGGCCAGGCTGTTTATAAATCACTGGAGGATATTCCATTTGAAGTGGATTTAATTAATGTTTTTCGTGCACCTAAATATGTGCCGGGTATTGTTGACTCATGTGCAAGTCTGGGGATTAATAAAATTTGGTTGCAAGAAGGTATAATTAGTTTAGAGGCAGAAAAAAAAGCCCAGCAAGCAGGAATTTCTATCATTATGGATTGATGTATCTATAAAGAAATTGTTTGTTTGGGTCTTGATAATATTGATAAGCAATAATAGTTATTAAATAAATCTTATAACTCACGGCAAATACAGTGAAACTTAAATTTGTAAAAATGCATGGTCTTGGCAATGACTTTGTTTTGCTTGACGGTATTAGCCAAAATTTCAATTTAACAACAGACAATATTCGTGACTTATCACATAGAAAGTTTGGAATTGGTTGTGATCAGCTGTTAATTGCGCAATCGTCTAGTAAGGAAGATGTTGATTTTCGTTACCGAATATTCAATAGTGACGGCAGTGAAGTTGAGCAGTGTGGAAATGGCGTACGATGTTTTGCCCAGTTTGTAAGGCGACTTGGTCTAACAGACAAAGAAGTCATAAAAGTTGAAACGCTTGCAGGCATTTTTGTGCTCCATGTTCGCGATAACATCAACGTTACCGTGGAGATGGGTAAGCCAGAGTTTGAGGTGGGGGAAATTTCATTTAGCGAGCAGAGTGAAAATAATGCTTATATGTTTGAGCACAATGGTCAGCAGATAGAGTTTGCAGTAGTTTCAATGGGAAACCCGCATGCCGTTATATTTGTTGATGACGTAAACTTGGCAGATGTGCAAGAAGTAGGTAGTCGTTTGGAAATAGATGAACGGTTTCCCAAACGTGCCAATATTCAGTTTGTTCAAGTAAAGAACAGACAAAACATTATTCAAAGAATTTTTGAACGAGGAGTCGGTGAAACAATGGCGAGTGGCTCTGGAGCTTGTGCGGCAGCAGCTGTTGCGCAGCAAAAAAATAGGGTGGATGACACAGTTCAGATTACAATGCCTGGCGGAATGCTGGAAATCCACCGTAATGAAAATGGATGTTTGTTAATGACAGGGCCGACTGAGTTTAGTTTTGAGGGGAGTGTTAACGTATGACAACTAAAACCGAAGTTCACGCGAGTGCCAATGCCAGCACTAGACGTAGTGAAGCGGTGCCGTTTATTGATCCATCTGCAGTTAAAGACTACCTATTGCAGCATCCAGAATTCTTTAATCAACACCCCGCACTTTTGCGTGATATTGATATTAAGCATGAATCTGGCGCGGCTGTCTCGTTGGTTGAGCGCCAAATACAGTTGCTACGTGATAAAAATGGAAGTCTAGAGAAAAAAATTCTTCATCTAGTGCAAATTGCTCAGGATAATGAAGTTCTTGAGGAGCAACTGCATAGAATTGCGCGTCGTTTAATTGAGATCGATCATAATAAGAATATTGTTCCTATCATTAATGACCTATTAAACAATGAGTTTCCATCATTGCAAATTCGTTTAAGTTTATATGGTGTAGCGCCTGAATACACAGTGCCAGTAGAAAACAACATTACTGCTGCTGATTTGGATCATGTGTTCTATAAACAAGTTATTCAAGAGAATTGCCGAGATTGCATTTTCTTGCATGGCAAGGGCCTGGTTGATCTGTTTGTAAGGCGTGTCGATGTTAAATCCGGTGTTGCTATACTATTGCGCACCAATAAGAATTTTGGTGTATTACTGCTAGGTAGCTCTAATGAAAACCGTTTCTACGAGGGGATGGGAACATTGTTTTTAGAATATCTTTCTGATTTGCTTAGTCGCAAGTTGAAGAAGTTGCTTAAACAATAATTAATATAGTTGCGAAGATGCTTAGCCAGTCTTTACAAGAGTACTTAAATTATCTTCGCACTATTAAGCATTACTCTCCTGCGACCCTGGAAGCTTATCAACGCGATATTCAAGGATTCTTTGGATTTATATCTGCGCAAGAAATCAACGATATTGCTGAAGCTAGTATCCAAGATATTCGGGCTTATATCTCCAGTTGTCATAGAAAAGGCATGGCAGAAAGTAGCATGCAGCGGCTGCTATCATCATTGCGCGGTTTTTATAAGCACCTATTAAAAAATAATCAAATCGGAACCAATCCTGCCGCAGATGTGCGCGCACCCAAAGGAGCTAAGAAACTACCTAAGGTGTTAGATGTGGACCAAGTTGATCGCCTGCTAAGTGGCACTCATAACAGTCCATTGGAAATGCGCGATCACGCCATGATGGAGCTGATGTACTCATCGGGATTGCGTCTAACAGAAATGGTTAACCTGGATTTGTTGGATATAGATTTACCAGCAGGTCAGGTAATAGTGCTTGGTAAAGGTAAAAAGACAAGATATTTACCAATAGGCCAGCAAGCAAGGGCAGCTATGAGTGCGTGGCTAGATCTGCGCAAGAATTTAGCACTTGCTGGTGAAAATGCAGTTTTTGTGAACAATCGCGGATCGCGGCTTTCGCAACGAGCCGTACAAAAAAGATTGCGTGAACAAGCCCAACGTGCAGAGCTAGGTGTCCACCTTCATCCGCATATGCTGCGTCACTCATTTGCTAGCCATTTATTGGAGTCGAGCGGTGATCTAAGATCTGTCCAAGAATTGCTGGGGCATGCAAATATTAGCACCACACAGGTATATACCCAGCTAGATTTCCAGCATTTAGCTAAGGTTTATGATCAAGCCCACCCTCGAGCAAAAAAAACCTCTAACAAGTAATTTCTGCATCATTCTCTACTTTGGTAGATAACCCCAGATACACACAGTCGTGTACAATTCGCGCCTATTAAATTTAATGGTCGATTTAAAGGCGAAAGCATGACTACGATAGTTTCAGTAAGACGTGATGGTCAGGTAGTACTCGGCGGTGACGGACAGGTGACTCTGGGTAACACGGTGATGAAGGGCAACGCGAAAAAAGTACGCAGATTATACAATGGACAAGTGATTGCGGGATTTGCTGGTGGAACAGCGGATGCATTCACTTTATTTGAGCGATTTGAAGGCAAGTTAGAAAAACATGGTGGCCACCTGACACGTTCGGCAGTAGAGTTGGCTAAAGATTGGCGTACAGATCGAATATTGCGACGTCTAGAAGCATTGCTTGCTGTTGCGGATGAAACCACGTCGTTAGTGATCTCAGGGAACGGCGATGTCGTAGAGCCTGAAGATTCATTAATTGCTATCGGTTCCGGCGGGCCATTTGCGCAAGCCGCTGCGCGTGCTTTGTTAGATCACAGTCAGTTAAGTGCACGTGAAATTGTAGACAATGCATTAGGAATTGCCTCGAGTATATGTATTTACACAAATAACAATGTTGCTATTGAGGAACTTTAGTTTTTTAAAAGGAATTAATGATGTCTAGCATGACACCACGTGAAATTGTTGAAGAATTAAATCGGCATATAGTGGGACAAGATGATGCCAAGCGAGCGGTGGCGATTGCTCTGCGTAATCGATGGCGCAGAAGGCAATTGCCTGAAGCCCTTCAGGTAGAGGTTACCCCTAAAAATATTTTAATGATTGGGCCTACAGGGGTGGGTAAAACAGAAATTGCCCGGCGTTTAGCTAAATTAGCTAATGCACCTTTTATAAAAGTAGAAGCGACTAAATTTACTGAAGTGGGTTATGTCGGTCGAGATGTTGAGTCGATTATCCGTGACTTAATGGATAGTGCAATTAACTTAACGCGCGAAGTTGAAATGACAAAAGTAAAATTTCGTGCAGAAGAGGCAGCAGAGGAGCGAATACTCAATGTGTTTGTGCCGCCACCTAAATCTGAAAGTTTCGAAGTGAATGAAAATAACAATTCAGATTTCGCCAGCGAAACACGGCAGAAATTCAGGAAAAAATTGCGTGAAGGTGATCTGGACAATAAAGAAATTGAAATAGATGTAAAAGCAAACCCTCTTGGTGTTGAAATCATGACACCACTTGGCATGGAAGATATGGCTAGTCAGCTACAAGGCATGTTCCAAAATATGGGCACGCAAAAAACTAATCTACGCAAACTGAAAGTTAAAGATGCATTTAAAATATTGGTGGATGAAGAGGCGCAGAAATTAATTAATGAAGATGACGTTAAATCGCGTGCGCTAAGGCAGGTTGAACAAAACGGAATAGTGTTCCTGGATGAGATAGATAAAGTGGCTAAACGTGGTGAGTACAGTGGTACTGATGTTTCGCGTGAAGGCGTGCAGCGTGATTTATTGCCGTTAGTGGAAGGCTGCACCGTGTCAACAAAACATGGGGTGGTAAAAACAGACCATATCCTGTTTATTGCTTCTGGTGCTTTTCACTTGTCAAAACCAACAGATTTAATTCCAGAGTTACAGGGGCGTCTGCCAATTAGAGTAGAATTAAATGCATTAAAAGTAGAAGACTTTGTGAGCATTTTAGTTGAGCCGAAAGCATCACTAACCGAACAATATGTTGAATTGATGGCGACTGAAGGGGTGACACTGGAGTTTGCAAAAGAGGGCATCCAAAGTATCGCCCAAACTGCCTATGATGTTAATGAGCGTACTGAAAATATTGGTGCGCGCCGGCTGCATACCATTATGGAGCGTTTGCTAGAAACACTATCATTTGAAGCGCCAGATAAAAGCGGGCAGAAGATTGTTATCGATAAGCAATATGTTGATGACAATGTCTCTGAGTTAAGTAAGGACGAAGATTTAAGCCGTTATATTTTGTAGTAAGTAATAGGCTGATAAGAAATAAATTAAAGCAAGGAATTGAGCATGGCTAAAGTTGTTCCGATAGAAATACAATTACATCAAAAGTCTAGAATGCTAGAAATTGCTTTTGATGATGGCTCACGATATGAATTAAGTTGTGAACTCTTGCGTGTGTATTCTCCCTCTGCAGAAGTGGCAGGGCATGGGCCTGGGACTGAAGTGCTGCAAGTGGGTAAAGAAGATGTCAATATTAGTGCAATTGAACCAGTAGGAAATTATGCTGTAAGACTTGTGTTTGATGATAATCATGACACCGGGCTATATAGTTGGGAGCACTTGCATGATTTGGGTGCAAATAAAGATGAGAAGTGGCAGAACTATCTCGATCGATTAGACGCTGCGGGACATAAGCGAAGCACTCACTAAAATTTATCTATGAGCGAGCAAGAGAAAACTCATTTCGGTTATACCGATGTAAGTCCAAGAGAAAAAACCCAGCGTGTTAGACAGGTGTTTGAATCTGTTGCGGATAACTACGATGTAATGAACGATTTGATGTCTATGGGCTTGCATCGTTTATGGAAAAAGTTTGCGTTACATATAGCCGGGGTACGACCTAAACAAAAAATTCTTGATTTGGCAGGTGGCACGGGTGACTTGGCTGCGGAACTGCATAAGAGCGTAGGCGAACAAGGTCAAGTAGTTCTATGTGACATCAATGCCAGTATGCTGGGTGTCGGTCGCGAAAGAATGATTGACCGTGGCTTATTGAATAACCTGAATTACGTGCAAGCGAATGCTGAGGCATTACCTTTTGCGGATAATAGTTTTGATTGCATCACTATGGCATTTGGTTTGCGTAATGTGACTTATAAGGAACGTTGTTTGGCATCAGCCTATGCAAAACTAAAGCCTGCTGGAAAATTTATTGTCTTGGAGTTTTCTAAGCCTTCCCCTTGGTTGCGTCCCGTCTATGATATGTATTCGTTCTCCATTTTGCCAAAGCTAGGCGAGTGGATTGCCAAGGATGAAGACAGCTATCGTTATTTGGCTGAATCAATTCGTATGCATCCAGATCAACCGACACTCAAACAAATGTTTGTAGATGCAGGCTTTGATCGTTGTCGCTATGTGAATATGAGTGGAGGTATTGTGGCCGCTCATATTGGATATAAGTATTAGCATGAAAGAAGTAATCATTGCGGGATTGAATCGTTATATAGCATCTGATCAAGAGCGTGCTGCCGGGCTAGATCAAATCAAAGGCAAGCTAATTCGTTTAACTATTCGCGAGATAGATAAAACTTTGTCGTTACGAGTGGAACACCGCTACCTAAAAGAAGTATCCGATGGCGATGTAAATCCCGATGTAGATATTTCTGTTTCACTGAAAATACTGCCAGAGTTTTTGCTGGGTGCTGACCAAGATAAATTAATCAAAAATGGTGGCATTGAAATAAAAGGCGATGCGCATATTGCCAGTGTATTCCAAAATACATTGCGTGAAATCGAAATTGACTGGGAAGAGTTGTTATCAAAATACACGGGCGATGCTGTTGCTTATCAAGTGGGGCGAGGGGTTGAAGCCGTGCATACGCTTGGGCGTCATCTACGTGAAAATATGCGCCAAGACATACGTGATTATTTACAAGACAATATACAAGCATCCGTTACGCAAGATGAAGTTGATCAGTTTATACAAGATGTCGATAGCGTACGTGCAAAGACTGATCGCTTAGAAGCTCGTTTAAATCGATTGCACAATCGCAATTAACCAATAAAATAATTATGCGTTTACTTCGCCAATTCTTCCGCATTATCCAAATCAATATTGTTTTGGTTCGTCATGGTTTGGAAGAAGTTATTTTTGCTATCCATTTGTTTAGGCCGGTACGTTTCTTGTTGCTATTGCTTCCCTGGCACTGGTTTCGAAGAGTAGATATTTCTCACGGTGTACGCATACGCCGAACCTTAGAAGACTTGGGTCCTATTTTTGTAAAGTTTGGTCAAGCGCTGTCGACACGTCGTGATTTGCTATCTGATGATATTGCTAATGAGCTAACTAAATTGCAAGATCGTGTGCCCCCATTTCCTGGAGGTCAAGCGAGACAAATTGTCGAGAAAGCATTTGGTTGTGATGTTAGTGAAATATTCTCTAAGTTTGATGAAACACCTTTAGCATCAGCCTCCATTGCACAAGTACATGCTGCCACATTACATGATGGTTCAGATGTTGTGGTCAAAGTGCTAAGACCCGATGTGCGTAAACATATAAAAAGAGACCTTGAAGTGCTGCATTTAATTGCAGACTTAGCACATCGTTATTGGGCAGATGGGCCGAGATTGAGGCCACGTGAAATAGTCGATGACTATGAGCAAACAGTCATGGATGAATTAGATTTATTGCGAGAAGCCGCTAATGCAAGTCAATTGCGACGGAATTTTAAAGATTGCTCAGACCTGTATGTGCCTAAAGTATATTGGGATCACTGTCGCCTCAATGTAATGGTAATGGAACGCATACATGGTATCGGGGTAAATGATGTTAAAACGTTGGCTGAAAATAACGTCAATATGAAAAAGTTGTCTGAGCGTGGCGTTAATATCTTTTTTACCCAAGTATTTAAGCATAATTTCTTTCATGCAGATATGCACCCTGGCAATATTTTTGTTTCTTATGAAACGCCTGAAGACCCTAAATACTTAGGGGTGGATTTTGGCATTATGGGGACATTGTCGATAGAAGATCAGCGTTACTTGGCAGAAAATTTATTGGCTTTCTTTAATCAAGATTATCGTCGTGTTGCAGAATTACATTTGGAATCTGGATGGGTGCCTGCAAATACAAGAATTGACCATTTTGAGTCTGCCGTTAGAACCGTATGTGAACCAATTTTTCAAAACCCTATTAGTGAGATTTCTTTTGGCAATTTATTGCTACGCTTATTCCAAACGGCTAGAAGATTTCAAATGGAAGTGCAACCACAGTTGGTTTTATTGCAAAAAACCTTGTTGAATATAGAAGGGCTTGGTCGTCAGTTAGACCCAGATTTGGATTTGTGGAAAACAGCTAAACCATTTTTAGATCGTTGGATGAGTGAGCAAGTAGGTGCGCATGCATTAGTCAAGGGCATGCGTAAACATTTGCCTAAGGCGTTAGAGCAGGCACCTGAACTTCCTTCGTTAATACATGGGTACTTAGTACGTGCAGAACAAGCGCCTAAGCAACAAAATGAAATGCTTAAGCTGGAAGTACAACGATTAGAACGTCAGTATAAACAGCAAAGAAAAATGTCCATTTTAACTACATTGCTTGCAATTAGCGCAGCTGCAGCCATTGCATATTACTTTTAAAAAATTCAAATAACGTAGAAGCGATATGCGTGAGCATAAGCGTCTAATAACGAGCGAAAAAATATTGTGGATGTATCTCCAATACTTGATGGGCTAAACCAAGAGCAACGTAATGCAGTAACCGCTGCACCTGGTCCCGCGTTAATATTAGCTGGCGCGGGGAGTGGTAAGACACGCGTTCTTGTTCATCGAATCGCTTGGCTATGTAATGTTGAAGGCGTATCGCCTTACGGTTTGTTGGCAGTGACGTTTACTAATAAAGCGGCTGCAGAAATGCGTTCAAGGGTTGAGGAGTTGCTTGAGGTAAGCTTGTCAGGCATGTGGGTGGGAACCTTTCATGGTATTGCTCATCGTATGTTGCGAGCGCATTGGCAGGCGGCCAACTTACCGCAAGCATTTCAAATTCTAGATTCCGATGATCAATATCGCTTAGTCAAGCGCATTATGAAGGGGCTAGAATTAGACGAGTCAAAATGGCCAGTCAAACAAGCCCAGTGGTTTATTAATGCACGCAAAGATGAAGGACTACGTGCGAGCCAAATTCAAGACGGCGGTGATCTTACAACACGTCAACTACTAAGAGTATATGTGGCGTATGAGGCCGCATGTGAACGCGCAGGAGTGGTAGACTTTGCTGAGTTATTACTAAGATCGTTAGAGTTGCTGAGAAACAATGAAGATATTATTACTCATTATCGCAATCGATTTCGTCATATATTAGTTGATGAGTTTCAAGATACAAACTCAATTCAATATGACTGGCTAAGATTGCTGGCAGGAAAAAACAATCCAGTATTTGCAGTGGGTGATGATGACCAATCAATTTACGGTTGGCGCGGTGCGAAAATAGAAAACATATTTTCATTTAGTAAAGATTATGTTGATACGCAAACATTTCGTCTTGAACAAAATTATCGCTCAACCAGCACCATTCTTTCTGCTGCCAATGGGTTGATTGATCATAATCAAGGCCGTCTTGGGAAAAAACTTTGGACTGAAGGCAACGAAGGTGCGCCGGTACAGTTATATGCCGCCTATAACGAACATGATGAGGCGCGTTTTGTTATAGAAAGAGTTAAGGAGTGGGTTAATCAACAGGGGCGCAAGCACAGTGAAATCGCTATTTTATATCGTTCTAACGTGCAGTCACGCGTATTTGAAGAAAATCTCATTGCTCAACAAATTCCTTATCGCATCTATGGCGGTTTGCGTTTCTTCGAGCGTGCAGAAATTAAAGATGCATTGGCTTATTTACGTTTAAGTTCTAGCAGAATTGATGATCCGGCATTTGAACGTATTGTTAATCATCCTCCGCGTGGCATTGGCGATAGAACATTACAAGTAATCAGGGATCATGCGCGAGCGGAGTCGGTACCCTTGTGGGATGCGACAAAAACAATTGTTGCTCAAGGTTCATTTGCAGCGAGAGCGCAAGGTGCGCTTGTTAAGTTTATTGAATTAATCGAAAGATTGTCAGATGAGCTTAAAGATAAAGAACTAGAAGAACAGGTAGAGCAGGTCATTGGCTTGTCTGGACTTCAAGTTCATTTTAAAAAAGACCGTAGTGAAAAAGGTCAGTCGAGAGTAGAAAATTTACATGAATTAATTGAGGCAGCGCGTGGTTTTCGTTACGAAAGTGAAGATGGAGAAGAGTTGTCAGAGCTAGATGCATTTTTAGCTAATGCAGCACTAGAGTCGGGTGAAGGCCAGGCATCGAAATGGGAAGATTGTGTACAGTTGATGACGCTGCATACCGCTAAAGGACTTGAATTTCCTTTAGTGTTTTTGGTGGGTATGGAAGAAGGTCTTTTCCCTAGCAGCATGTCTATGGATGAACCGGGCCGTGTCGAAGAAGAACGGCGGCTATGTTATGTAGGAATTACACGCGCACGTGAAAATTTAATGCTATGTTTTGCTGAGTCTCGCCGTCATTATGGTAATGAGAATTATAATCCACCATCGCGTTTTATTAACGAAATTCCTGCAGAGCTAATCGTTGAGGTTAGGCCGCGTGCGAGAGTCACGCAAACTGTACATACGCCTGAACCTATGCCAAAAGTAAAAAGAAGAGTCGATGATGGCGAAGGTGGTATCCGTGTAGGGCAGCGTGTAGCGCATAAAAAGTTTGGTGAGGGTGTGGTGATGGACCAGGAAGGCAATGGCAGCAGCGCGCGCGTGCAAGTCAAATTTGAAGGTACTGGAAGTAAATGGTTGGTATTAGCCTATGCTAATTTGACTGTGTTGAATTAAAAAATAAATTCAGTGATGTAAAAGGTGGCATTTGATGAGCGATAAAAATACACGTAGAAAGTTTTTACAATATCTTGGGGTCGGTGCTGCTAGTTGCACGGTTACCTCGTGTAATGAACAGACATCTCACCAAGCAAAGTCTCCTTCTGTGGTCAGTGATCAAATATTTAACTGGAAAATGATCACTACCTGGCCTAAGAATTTCCCAGGGTTGGGCACAGGTGCAGAATTCTTGGCGCAAACAATTAAAGAGATGTCCAATGGCCGATTAAATATTAAAGTTTATGGTGCGGGTGAAATTGTTCCTGCATTGGAGATCTTTGATGCGGTGACGGCAGGCACTGCTGAAATGGGCCATGGCTCTGCCTATTATTGGAAAGGCAAAAATCCTGCATTGCAATTTTTCTCAACGGTACCTTTCGGTATGTCAGCCAATGAAATGAACGCCTGGTTGTATCATGGTGGCGGCATGGAATTATGGCAGCGTGCTTATAAGCCCTTTGGGTTAGTACCGATGGCAGCGGGTAACACAATGGTGCAAATGGGAGGATGGTTTAATAAACAGATTAATTCAGTGGAAGACTTGCAAGGTTTAAAAATGCGTATTCCTGGGCTAGGTGGAGAAGTGTTGCGTCTTGCTGGAGGCACACCAGTGAATATTCCTGGCGGGGATTTGTTTGTGTCTTTGCAGAAAGGTGTTATTGATGCGACCGAGTGGGTAGGACCATATAACGATTTAGCTTTTGGCTTGCATAAAGCGGCTAAATATTATTATTCACCAGGCTGGCATGAGCCAGGTACTACACTTGAATGTTTTATTAATGAAGAAGCTTACAATAGCCTTCCAGGCGACTTACAAAGTATTGTGCGTAATGCAGCAAGGGTAGCAAATCAAGATATGATGCTGGAGTATGTTGCGCGTAATAATGATGCCTTAGAAACGCTAGTCAATGAACACAAAGTGGATGTAAGAGAATTTCCAGCCGATGTGATTGAGAAACTACGTGCATTGTCAGAGCAGGTGGTGGCAGACGTAGTCGGGAGCGATCCATTTGCTCGTGAGATATATGATTCTTATCAGGGTTTCCTGGCAAAATCTAAAGCTTGGTACAATCTGTCCGAACGTGCCTATTTGAATATGAGATAATAATAAGTAATTGATTTTTATATAGTTAATAGAATTCTTGATCAACTCAAATATCCATCAGATAAACAAAGAATAAATTTTAAGTGGCTGATATAATGCCCAAAATTTATAATTAACGATAATAGACTGCCATAACACGGGAGGAACAATGGACGATCTTTTAACCAAATGGAAAGTAATGTGGGACGCGAAGGAATGGGGTACTCAGGGATTCTTTTTTGTTAGCGCAATCATTGCACTAATTATCATGTCAGGGCCATTGCGTGCCACCAATGAAGGCACAGTAGCTAAAAAAGGGTTTACCTTTGCGATTGGGTTAGCTTACTTAATCTTAGTCGTTGTTGGTTACTTCCAATTAGTACCAAAAATATCTTCTTACTAAAGTTTAAGAATTCAGTTTCTCAGGTAACCAAGTGGCTAACCCTGGCCACTTGGCGAGACACCCAAGCACTAGCAGCTGAATGACTATAAAAGGCAATACGCCTTTATAAATCTGTCGAGTGGTAACAACCTTCGACGCAACGCCTCTCAGATAAAATAGCGCGAACCCAAATGGGGGCGTTAAGAATGATGTTTGCAAGTTAATGGCAATCATGATGCCTAGCCAAACTGGGTCCACACCCATCATCAGTAAGATTGGTCCTACAATTGGTACGACGACAAAAGTGATCTCAATAAAGTCTAATACAAAACCGAGCAAGAACATCACTAACATGACGATAGCGACGGCACCGAATACTCCGCCGGGAAGCTGAGTTAAAAATGCGTGTATTGCATCATCCCCACCATATCCGCGAAACACCAAAGAAAATATAGAGGCACCGATAAAGATTGCAAAGACCATGCAAGTGACACGTACACTGCTGCGAATAATATGTTGAATGCAAGGAAGGTCTAATTGCCGATTAAATAATGCTAACAATATTGCGCCGACCGCGCCTACAGAGGCTGCCTCAGTGGGTGTGGCTAATCCGCCAATGATCGATCCTAGTACGGCAACAATTAATGCGACAGGCGGGAATAGTGCGCGTATACACCGAGAAAACAAGTGTGTTTGTATGCCGTGAGTCGGTGTGGCGGGCATCAATGCAGGTTTTGTTAGTGCAATGTAGGTTAAATATAAAATGTAGAAAGTGACTAATATTATTCCTGGCACAATAGCACCAGTGAATAAATCACTCACCGTCACTGTGTCTGGCGAAAAGATTCCCTGGTCCAACTGTGCTTGTTGATAGGCAGAGGAAATGACATCGCCGAGCAATACTAAAATAATTGAAGGGGGAATGATTTGTCCGAGTGTGCCTGAAGCACATATGATGCCGCTAGAAAGGGCAGGGTCGTAATTTCTTTTTAACATAGTAGGTAACGACAACAGACCCATGGCGACCACGGTTGCGCCAACAATGCCAGTGCTAGCCGCCAGCAACATGCCAACAATAACAACAGAATAGCCTAAGCCACCGCGCATGCTGCCAAACAATTGTGACATGGTATCGAGCAAATTCTCAGCGATCTTGGATCGCTCTAAAGTGACCCCCATAAACACAAATAACGGTACAGCAAGTAATGTTTCGTTATTCATAATGCCAAAGATGCGACTAGGTAATGCATGCATTAATGAAGAGTCAAAGCCGCCTATGAAATTACCAAGGAATGCGAAAGCAAGTGACACCCCGGCTAAAGTGAATGCCACTGGGTAACCGGTCATCAACACAGCAATGACAACTAAAAACATAATGAAAGCGATAAGTTCCATGGTAGCTATGATTTAGAACGAAGCGTCATAAGGCTGTTGCAAAATGTTGATATGCCCTGCAATAACAATAATGCTGGCATTAATGGAACAAGCGTTTTTAGAACAAACACGAGAGGTAAGCCGCCTGCTTCACGCGAGCCCTCAAGTAGCCTCCATGAGTTGTTAGCATATTCCCAGCTGGAAAATATTAAGTAAAGACAGAAAGGGAATAACAAAAATAATGTACCTAGAAGATCAGTCCAGGCTTTTTGTGTGTCAGAATATTTTGAGTAAAAAATATCAACTCTGACATGTTCGTTATGCTTATAAGTGTAAGCAATGGCAAGCATGAAGGTGAAGCTATGAAAGTAGATAACACTTTCTTGGATAGCTATCAGGCCAAAATTAAAGCCGTAACGCATGACTACATTGAAAAATGTAATGATGACCATGGCAATGACAAACCATGCAACGCAACAACCAATCCACTCGTTAAAACTATTTATCAGTGACTGAAATTTTTCTAGCATCACATTTAAACTGGTGTTTGCTTAGCGCTGAGGAATTACAGTTCTAGAAGTTTTTCTTGTTCTTCTGCGGAAGGCTCAAATGTTCTGCCTTCATAGTAATCAAAAATAGCAGTGACAACCTCAGATGGGTCATCGATCACCTGCATCAAATCTAAGTCTGCTGCAGAAATCGTTCCGTTCTTGAGTAGAGATTCTTTGAACCAGTCTAATAACCCTTCCCAGAAATCTGATTGAACTAAAATAATAGGAATTTTTCGCGATTTACCTGTTTGTACTAGTGTGAGTATTTCAGCAAGTTCATCAAGCGTGCCAAAGCCACCAGGAAGTACAACATAAGCAGAAGCATATTTTACAAACATGACTTTTCGAGAAAAGAAATGTCTGAAGTTTAATGAAATATCTTGGAAAGGGTTCCCAGATTGCTCATTAGGTAACATGATATTTAAGCCGACACTGGGTGACTTGCCTGCAAATGCACCCTTGTTAGCAGCTTCCATAATGCCGGGTCCACCACCACTGACAACGGTAAAGCCTGCATCGGATAACTCTCGAGCAATCGCTTCAGTCAGTTTATAAAAAGCATGATCAGTGGGTGTGCGTGCAGAACCAAAGATACTCACAGATGGCGCAATTTTTGAGAGGCGTTCAAAACCTTCAACAAACTCGGCGATAATTTGAAATATTTTCCAGCTTTCACGTGATAAGGTGCTGGATTTTCCAGGGCCTGTGAGTGGCTGTTTTTGTGTTTTATTCTCCATGCTTTGATATTCAATTTTCCCTTGCGCGAGTGTACATGATAACGTTCGACACTGTTTAATTTACGACAATGAAAGTTATTTTTTAACAATGAAAAAAGATCCTTTGTTACTACTGGTTGATGGCTCTTCTTACTTATATAGAGCATTTCATGGCTTGCCTCCTTTAACGAATCATGAAGGTACGCCAACAGGTGCTGTGTATGGCGTGGTGCGCATGGTGCGTAAATTAATTGAAGAAGAACAACCGCAAAATGTGGCGGTTATTTTTGATGCTAAAGGGAAAACATTTCGGCATAAAATGTATAAAGATTACAAGGCGAATCGTCCGCCGATGCCTGATGATCTGCAAGTGCAAATTGCCCCGTTACATCAATTAATTGAAGCGTTAGGTATTCCGCTTTTATCTGTGCCTGACGTGGAAGCTGATGATGTGATTGGGACTTTAGCTAAAGTTGCTTCGGCTGAAAATTATCGCGTGCTCATTTCCACCGGCGATAAAGATATGGCGCAATTGGTTGATGAACGCATTAGTTTAATTAACACAATGAATGATGTGCGTATGGATGAAGCCGGGGTTATTGAAAAGTTTGGAGTTAATCCAGCACAGATTATCGATTACCTGGCGCTGATGGGAGACAAAGTGGATAACATTCCAGGTGTACCAGGTGTTGGACCTAAAACCGCAGTCAAATGGTTGCAGCAATTTGAAACTATGCAAGGTGTAATTGATCATGCAGACGAAGTCAAAGGTAAAATTGGAGAGAAATTGCGTGCGGCTGTCGGTCAATTGCCATTGTCATATGAACTGGCAACCATTAAAAATGATGTGGCATTGGATCTTAGTGTGAATGATTTGCAGCTTGCAGAAAAAGATAATGCAACACTAAAAAAAATATACACAGAGCTAAATTTTAAAACCTGGTTGAATGAGGTTGGTGAGATTGCTGGAGATCAATCGAGTGACGAAAAACCCAATCAGGCATCAGCACCAGAAAAAACCGAGTATGAACTCATTCTTACCTATCAACAATTGACAGCATGGATAAAGAAATTAAAAGCAGCTGAGCTATTCGCATTTGATACAGAAACAGATAACCTGGACTACATGGCTGCTAATTTAGTGGGAATGTCTTTTTCAGTAAAAGCAGGAGAGGCCGCGTATTTGCCAATAGCGCATGATTATGACGATGCACCCCGACAGTTGTCATTGGCGTTTGTATTAAATCAACTTACTGATATTTTACAAAACCCTGATATTGCAAAAGTTGGACACAATCTGAAATACGATCAATCTGTATTAGCGCGTTACGATGTACAGCTGGCGGGGATTCAACACGACACAATGCTTGAGTCTTATATCGTTAACTCTACTGCAAGCCGACATGACCTGGATACGTTATGCGAACTACATTTAGATCATCAAAATATCAAGTTCGAGGAAGTTGCAGGAAAGGGGGCAAAACAAATAACGTTTAACAAAGTTTCCCTTGATGTTTCTTTGGGCTATGCCGCTGAAGATGCCGATATGTCTTTACGCTTGCACCACTTTTTTTGGCCGCAATTGTCTAGCTTAGAGAAACAGACAACATTGTATCGTGAAATAGAAATACCAATGGTGTCTGTGTTATCAAGGCTTGAGCGTAATGGTGTGTTAATTGATGCTAAGTTGTTAGCTATACAAAGCGAGGAATTGTCAATCAAAATAGACGAACTTGAACAACAAGCTTATGAAGAAGTGGGTGATGAATTCAATTTGGATTCACCAAAACAATTACAAAAAATATTATTTGAACAGTTAGAGCTTCCTGTTATTCGTAAGACACCTAAGGGACAACCGTCAACGGCTGAGGATGTGTTGCAAGAGTTAGCGAATGATTATGACTTTCCTAAGCTTATTCTTGAATATCGTTCATTGAAGAAACTACAAACCACCTATGTTGAAAAACTGCCTCAGCAAATATGTCAGTCGACAGGTCGTGTGCATACGTCTTACCATCAAGCAGTTGCATCAACTGGGCGATTATCTTCAACGGATCCCAACTTACAGAACATCCCAATTCGTACTGAAGAGGGACGGCGTGTTCGTCAGGCATTTATTCCTGCTAAAAAGAAAGTACTGTTAGCAGCAGACTACTCCCAAATTGAATTGCGTATTATGGCGCACCTTTCGCAAGATGAACGACTAGTCGCTGCTTTTGCTGAAGAAAAAGATGTACATAGTGCCACTGCGGCAGAAGTATTTTCAGTCAATCTTGAGTCGGTAACTAAAGAACAACGTCGTGCTGCTAAAGCGGTTAATTTCGGATTAATTTACGGAATGTCTGCTTTCGGGCTGGGAAAACAGCTAGGTGTGTACCGAGGGGAAGCGCAACAATACATAGATTTATATTTTGAGCGCTATCCGGGTGTAAAAAAATATATGGATGACACGCGTGAACTCGCTCACGAACAAGGATTTGTTGAAACGATTTTTGGCCGTCGTTTATATTTGCCAGAAATCAATTCGCGCAATGCACAGCGCCGCCAATATGCAGAACGCACTGCGATTAATGCACCGATGCAGGGTAGTGCGGCTGATATTATTAAGCGCGCGATGATTAGTATTGATGAATGGATTAATAGGCCAAAAACGTCTGCTTCTATGATTATGCAAGTGCATGATGAGCTGGTTTTCGAGGTAAATCAGAAAGTTATCGATAATGTAACGCAAAATATTGTTTCGCTGATGGTGTCTGCAGCAGATTTAAGCGTGCCTTTAGTGGTTGATGCCAATACCGGCTTGAATTGGGATGAGGCCCATTGATTGCGTGTCTATAACAGAAGTTTTTAATATTACTTTTTTGAACTAATCCTAAATAGCTAAGTCCTAAGTTGTTATGTGCAGTTAATGCACCAACCGCTTCCCTCCCTGAGCGGAAGGTTTGGTTTTCCCCGATTCCAAGCCTGTTATTTTCCCTGGAGTAATACAACTTACTTCAGGGCTTTTAACTAGTTCCAAACCAGCTGTATATCTTACTCATTGCCTCATCCACACCATAGCCGGTCATAGCGGAGAATAACTGAATGCTGCTTGAAGCATTTTTATCATGAGATAAAATATTACTTGCGGCCTGTAGCTGATTATGTGCTTTGTTACGACTGAGCTTATCTGACTTGTTTAGCAGTATGTGAACATCGCAGTGGTGATGCGTACACCAATTGATCATTTTTTGGTCAGCGTCCTGAAATGGGTGGCGGATATCCATCACAATTATCGTGCCTTTTAACGCTTGTCGGTGAGTAAAGTAATATTCAAGTAATTCTAACCATTGCCGCTGTTTACTATGGCTCGCTTTTGCATAACCATATCCAGGTAAATCAGCGAGCTTATTGACTGGGGAAACACTAAAAAAGTTGATTAATTGGGTGCGTCCAGGGGTCTTTGAGGTGCGCGCTAAACTTTTTTGGTTGCACAGGCGGTTAATTGCACTGGATTTACCCGCATTTGAGCGTCCCGCAAAGGCGACTTCATAGCCTTCATCAGCTGGCAGCGAGTCAGGAGATGAGGCGCTAGTGTAGAATGAGGTATTTGCTAGTTGGTTTTTAAAATCCATAATTCTGAGGGTTAGTTTTGCGAGGTCTTATAGTTTTATGGTATACAAGGCGCCCGCACTAAATGGTGTGAGACACACACGGGTTGTTTAACTTAGATTATGCACTTTTGGGAAGGTCACATGAAAATTTCCATCCAATTATTAATTCTACTATTTGTATTCGGTAGTCATTCATTATTTGCAGCAGGGGATGCTGAAGCAGGAAAGGCTAAGTCAGCCCCATGTGCTGCTTGTCATGGCGCAGATGGTAATAGCGTCAACCCAACTTGGCCTAAATTAGCTGGACAAGGTGCGCCTTATATATTTACCCAATTACAGATGTTCAAGGACGGCGTACGTGCCAACGCGCTAATGGCACCACAAGCGGCTGCGTTAAGCGAACAAGATATGCACGACTTGGCGGCATACTATGCGTCACAGACAGGAACACCCGGTGCAGCGAGCGAAGAATTAGTTGAGATGGGTGAAGCCATCTATCGCGGTGGTATTATTGAGAAAGATGTAACTGCCTGTGCGGCGTGTCACAGTCCTAATGGTTCTGGTAATCCACCCGCTAAGTTTCCTAAGTTAAGTGGCCAACATGCGACTTATACAGAGAGTAGATTGGTCGCGTATCGAGCGATTGATCCTACGTTAGAAAAAGATATTCATCCTGCTGCTTCAATTATGGTGAGTGTGACAGAACGTTTAACAGATACCGAGATTAAAGCATTAGCACAGTACATTCAGGGGCTGCACTAAGATTAAAGCGCGGAACTATCCATTTTCATGATATTCTAAATATCAGCGTAATCAAGCATATACGCGTATTTGGATGATTAATAGTCAATGAATGGTTTAACTGGATAAGAAATGATGAATAAAATATTAAAGGTCACGGGTTTTCTTGCTTTACTCATGATTACTTCAGCGGCGATGGCTGCTGATAGCCACAATCACCCGCAAGGTGGTCAAGGCTATACGAGTTTAGATCCTGCCGTGCCAAGATTGGTTGAGAATGATGCCCGCCACGAAGTGGTAGAACTATTCTGGTATGGATGCTCACATTGTTTTGACTTTGAACCACATATCAAGAAGTGGAAGCAAGAAAAAGCGGAAGACATCAATTTCGTACGAGTGCCTGCAATATTTAATGCGCGTTGGGAACAACATGCACGCGCTTACTATGCATTAGAGATAATGGATCAGCTAGAACAGGGCCACGAGCTACTATTCAGCGGTATACATGAACAGGGTCGTGGATTACATGACCTAGATTCTATGGCAAGGTTTTTAGCCGCGAATGATATTGATGAAGCAAAATTCAGAGAAAACTTTGCTTCATTTGCAGTAGAGACCAAAATCAATCGAGCTAAACAGCTAATTCGTCAATATCAAGTAACGGGTGTACCTGCAGTGATTGTGGATGGGGAGTATAAGACGTCTGCATCGGAAGCAGGTGGTTATGAGCAGTTAGTTGGCATAATTAACGAGCTGACCGCTAAAAATAGCGAATAATGTAAACGTCAGTAGCGAGATTTATGCATAGCATCCTGAGCGACTGATAGCAGGCTAGTTTTTCTTCGATCAATGACTTCATTGACAGATTTCTAACGCGGCCCGATAACTAAAGAGCATATAGCAGGCAAAACAATGAAATTCAGTCGTGCTTACTACGTGGTGATAACGACACATATGATTTATAATCGCGACCTAAATTTTTAGGCAAGTATATTGATCAGGAGTTAACTTGGAAGATAGACAGTTTACAACGATGTTTATGGCCGTATTAGTCGGCTTAGTGGGGTTCACAATTGCCATTCTTGTGATTGCTAATTTGTTGTACAAAGGTGACGCGATGGAGTCAGATATGCGTGTACAAAAAGCAGTCTCGGAAAGAGTCAAGCCCGTCGGTGAAGTTTACATCGGTAGTGTTCCTGCAAAGGCAGGTGTACCTGCGGCAACAGCAGTGTCAACACAAGTCGCTACTGCTGATTTAAGTGGTGAACAAGTGTATCAACAAGTGTGTGCTTCTTGTCATGCTGCAGGCGTCCTCAATGCGCCTAAACCTGGTGATGCAGCAGCATGGGCACCGCGTCTCGCTAAAGGTAATGATGCCTTGTATGCCAATGCTATTAATGGGATTGGTGCAATGCCTGCAAAAGGCGGACGTGCAGACATGTCAGATGACGCGATTAAAGCAGCAGTCGACTACTTGCTTAAGTAGCCACTACAGTAATAAAGAGGTCAAAGCCCTTTTATTTTCTTTGGCCTTCCACGCTGAACGTAGCCTACCTTGGTTTTTAAAACCAACTCAATCTGTTGTTTAAATCTACGACTACCTAATGACGTACCCGTTTGACAAGCATTACGTATAATACATAGGCATGCAAAAGACAGTCGTAACGATCAAGCGCTTCACCTAAGCATTGAAGGTAAACTTGATAATTTTCACGTTCAAAGAATATTGGTTCGCAATTATTACCTCGTTGAATAATATGGCATGGAACACCAGGCAGGGAAAAACGAGGTTTTCGAGGCATCTATATTTTCAAATATAGTTAAAAATACAGACTAGCAAGAACAACTACAAAACTTGGTTAAAAGCGCACTTATCTACCTTAAAAATCACTCTAAGGCAGTCCAGGTTAAGCGGACAGATTAGTTAAGCATACGCATGATTATTTTCATATTCAAACGGTGTTTGATAATTCAACGTTTGATGAATGCGTTTACGATTATAAAAACATTCGATGTATTCAAAGATATCACTTTTTGCTTGTTCTCTTGTCGTGTAATTTCTCCCATGAATGAGTTCATTCTTTAATGTGCTAAAAAATGTTTCTGACACCGCATTATCATAGCAATCTCCCTTGCGACTCATACTCGGGATAATATGGTGTTGTTGCATCAATGCACGATATTGATCAGCCGCATAGAGTCGGCCGCGATCAGTATGATGAATGAGACCAGCACTAGGTTGCCGTTGTATGATCGCCATCTGTAGTGCATTCAGCACAAGCGGTTGATTGTTGCGACGCGACATCGACCAACCAATGATTTTACGTGAATACATGTCGAGCAAAATGGCGAGATATAACCATCCCTGCCGTGTCGGCACACAGGTGACATCACCTGCCCAGACTTGATTTAGCTGTGCTGCTGTAAACATCCGCTTAACATGATCTGGTGCAATCCAATGACGGTGCTTAGAACGTGTTGTGATGTTAAAATGCTTGCTGCGTTTAGTTTCGATTTGATGTTGCCTGCGTAACCTGACCACGCGATGTTTCCCGCATTGAATACCTTGAGTGTGCAAGGCCTTCCAAGTTTTCACGTAACCATAGGCATGTTTGGACTGAACATGGATCTTCTGAATCTTCGCTAAGAGCACTTGATCTTCCTGAGCACGTAGACTTTCATTACGATCACGCCAGTCGTAATAGCCACTGCTACCCACATTCAGCACACGGCACATCGCACTAATACTAAACACAAAGCGATGAGTTTGAATAAAGCCATATTTTACTCGAGTTCCTTGGCAAAGAACTGTGCGGCCTTTTTTAGAATGTCGCGTTCCTCACACGCTTAAGTGCGCGCCGCAGCTGGACAACTTCACTTTCTTCACGGCGCCCTGAACCTGGAAAAGCATCCACACCATGCTTGTTGACTTCTTCTTGCCATTTATAGAGCTGGTTGCGACGAACGCCTAAATGAATGGCCAATTCAGCAGTGGTTTGATCACTTTGCTCAAGAAGCCGTACCGCTTCTCGTTTAAACTCTCGGGTATACGTTTGACGTTTTGACATAGATCACCTCTAAAAGTATTGTCTCTTTTTTGAACTGTCCGTTAAACCCAGGCTGCCTTACTTTGACCCCTTTTACCTGTCGCAGGCAGACATCCAAAACGCTACGTGTTTTGTCTGCCGCTGATGCGAGGCGTTAAATTTCAATACAACTGGAGAATCTCACATGAAGAAAAATCTATTGGTATTACTTTTAGCAGGTGCTTTTGTAACTCCAGTCGTAGCCGACAAACCTGAATGGGCTGGCAAAGGCAAACCAACTGATGAGCAAAAGGCCACACATCAAGCTGCTATGGAAGCGAAAGAAGATTTAGACGAGGAAACGAAAGATAAGAAAGAAAAAACTGACAAGCTAAAAGGCCAAGAAAAACAAAAGTCTAAGAAGTCAGAGCAAGTTCAAAAGGAGCTAGATAAAGGTTCTGAAAAAGGGAAAGCCTCACGTGAGTCAAACAGCAAAAAATGGTGGAAGTTCTGGAGTGAGTAAATTTAACAAGGCGTTCAATCGAACAGCAAAAAGCGTTGTTTTTTTGTTCCCTACGCTTCGCTCCGGCTGTCCGCTTAGCTTGGCGTTAAGGGGAATCTAGGTGCGCATCTACATCCATACGTTTATGCAAGACGCGTATGATTTCAATACCACAGGTATCGCCTTCTCGGAAAAATATAACAAGGCTACCTTGAGGAAATTTTCTATAGCCTTCACGAACAGCATCCATTTTTACTGCAATTTGTGGGGCCTTCGCAAGCTGCGAAAAGGCACCAAAAATTTCTTTACTATGAGCATCTCGTTGTTTTACGCCCCAATGCTGCTGCGTATATTCTGTAATTTTGCGCAAGTCTGCATCGGCCGTTTTAGAAAGCCTAAATTTCTTCACAAGCTATTTTTTCAAGCTATCCATAAACTCTTGGAGGCTGTATTCAACAAAGCCACTGCTTTCTCCTTCAATAAGGGCGGCTTGCAATTGCTCTACTCGTGCCTCTTGCTCTTCCAACAGCCTCAATCCAGCTCGTACAACCTCGCTGGCGCTGCCAAATCGGCCTTCATCAATTCGCTGGGCTATAAAATTTTCAAAATGGTTGCCAATAGTTACACTTGTATTTCGGGGCATATTCAGTCATCTTGTATTACATATTGGTACATTATGTGCCAATCCCCTTAACAAGTCAAAGCACTCGGACGGCGTCAACGCCGCCGGTGTTTGAGGCGTTAGGCTTCATTTGGAATTTAGTTTTAAAAATAGTTTTTTAATAAAAAGGAAAGTAATATGAAATTGAAAAAAACAATGAAGATTTTTGGTGGAGTTTGTACAGCAATCTTAATGTCCAGCTGTGCCACAATAGTTAACGATGCAAACATTCCATTAGCTGTTAGTTTTTCAGATGGGTCTGCGGGTCATTGTACATTTAAAAATAAACGCGGTGCTTGGGAATCGAAAATACCAACACCTGGCGTATATATTCGACGATCTGATGATGCACTTATATATGACTGCAAAACTAAAGATGGAAGAGAAGTAACGGGCTCTATTAGAAGTGAAATGGAAGGCGGAAAAATGGCTGCGAGTGTGTTCTTTTGGGATCTAGGTATAACTGACGCCATAACTGATAAACACAGAACATATCAAGGAAATGTAACCATTCCTATCCCGCCAAAAAATGCGGAGTCATAAACTAACCTGGGACATCTAGCAGCAAGCCTAACAAGGCCAAGCAGTCTGACGGCTTTTTTCCGCTGCTTGGTTTATGCGCTGGTCGCTGCCAGTGCGCAACCAACTACAAAGTCGCAGCTGTTGGCGGCGTTAGGCAGCCTTGACTAGTGTTGCGCAATACGAAACACTTTAGCAATGATAATGTCCTTCAAACATAAAGGTCTAGAGAAGTTTTATGAAAGTGGCACTACAAAAGGCATTCAAGTAGATCATTCCAGAAAACTCAGAATGCAATTAGCAGCATTGGATACAGCCCATACTGTCGATGATTTGGATATTCCCGGATATCGATTACATCAATTATCAGGCAGCAGAAAAAGCATTTGGTCAATTTCCGTAAATGCAAACTGGCGACTGACCTTTAAATTTGAGGACGGAAATGTATATATCTTCAATTATGAGGATTATCACTAATGGCTATGCACAAACCACCCCACCCTGGCGAATTTATTTATGACACCTATATGGAGCCTTTTGGCTTAAGTTGCCGTTACCTTGCATCAAAGCTCAATGTTGCGGCTTCTACTCTAAATCGTGTATTAAAAAAACAGAGTGGCATCAGCCCTGAAATGGCACTCCGTTTATCGAAAGCTCTCGGCCGAAATCCTGAAAGTTGGCTTGCTATGCAACACAACTATGATTTATGGCAAGCACGTAAACAAATAAAACTAGGTAAAGTTCAAAAAATTCCACTTAATGCCGCCTAACAAGTTCCTATGGTGTCAACTGTTAAAAACTAACGGCTTTCCTTTTTTAATTAAGCCATAATTTTTTCATTCCACGATGTGTTGTCTCTGACCATCGCATTGAGGATCACAATCATTTTTCTCACACAAGCAATGAGGGCGACTTTCTTCGGCTTGCCTTGTTGTAAGAGTTGCTGATATTTCTTTTTGATCATCGGATTGCATTGAATGGTGGATAAAATGTAGTAGCTCAGACCTGATCGTACCGTTACCGGTTATTGATAGGAGTCTGTCAGTTTAGATGTGAGCTAAATTCTTTTCAGCCCAAATCAATTTACCATCCATTAACCTGTCCATGGGTATTCTACCACCGCCCATGTTGCCTTGATGAGTGCGTTCATTGTGATCAGTTTCTATCCAGTTGTCTTGATCTTTTGGTCAATCCTCCCTGGTTGAGTACCGTTTTTTCCTGAAGGTAATTTGATAAAACTCATTCAGAGATGCCATGGGTTTGCGGTGATCAATGTCGTTAATGGCCAGGTATCACCGATCGTCATGATGCTCCACGCGCCCACAATATTCTGTGCCTCTGTCGGTTAAACTACGTAGCATCGGCAAGGCATGCTTTTCAAAAAACGGTAGCACCTCATCAAAGAGTAGGTCTGCGGCGGTAATCGGCGTCTTAGTCGTGTAGAGTGCCGCAAAGGCGATCTTGCTGTAGGTGTCTACGAACGTTTGCTGGTATAGCCGACCAACACCTTTGAGGTGGCCTAGGTAACCAGGATGTGCCGTGTTAATCTCACCACAGGCCTCGTCATCCTGTTTCTCAAGGGCGGCGAGTCGTTTCTTGAAGTGCTCTCAATGATGGCGCAGCCAAACGGAACGCACACCGCTACCAGCGATCAACACACCAGTTCATTGCTGGTTCGATGTCGCCCAACCGCGGGCTGTTCAATCGCTGACGTCACCACTGCATGTGCTGTGGGTTCATCCACACGGTTTTTAACATCGGCTGTTCTACGACTCTTGTCAATCCGTGAGTCAATGCCACCTTCTTCAACCCGCTGTTGATAACGATAGAATGTGTCTCGCGACACCCCCATGACTTGACAGGCGCTAGATACGTTGCCCAGTTCTTCTGCTAAGTTAAGCAAGCCCGCCTTGTGTTTAAGGATTGGATTGTTAGTATCAAGCATGAGAGTTACCTGCCTTTTTGATTTGATTTAAAGATTTCAACACCTTTATCAAAACGGGTAACTCTCGCTTTTGCAACCCTTGTGGATTGCTAATTGTCAGATCGGGTCTGAACTATTACAGATTAACCAGTGGAAATAGGCACTAAGGCAATTTCTACCCTTCGATTTTGCGCACGACCTTGCTCTGTATCATTATTCGTAACCGGATAACCTTCTCCATAGCCATAATCTTGCAAACGGCCAGGATTGATTTCTCTGCTAGCAAAGTAAGCCGTTACACTACGCGCTCTTTTTTCAGATAACTGCTGGTTATGTTGCTTAGGGCCTGTACTATCAGTATGGCCCATGACTTCAATCAGTGTCTTATCATATTCATTAACTACAATAGTCACAGATTCAAGTACTTGGTAGAAATCGCTACTTATATTTGCACTATCAACAGCAAAGGTAATATTGCTCGGCATATTAAGAATTATGTTATCTCCATCTCGTGTAACACTCACTCCTGTACCTGCTAACTTTTGACGTAATTTAGCCTCCTGGACATCCATGTAGTAACCCACACCACCGCTAGCAATTGCACCTAAACCAGCACCAATTAATGCTCTTTTTCTTCGTTCACGCCCGTTATCACCACTAATCAAACCCACTACTGCACCTGCGGCGGCACCAATACCGGCACCTTTGACTGCTTTGCTGGTTTGTTGTTCTCCCGTGTAAGGATTGATAGTTGTACAAGCAACTAAGCTAAAAGCTAAAGTTGCTGTAATTGCAAAATTTACTATCCGTTTTAATTTCATTGACTAACCCCCGTTTTTATAATTTTGTGGACTGCTCATTAGAAACTAACAAGTTAATAAAGTTCGCTGCTATAACTCTCTGATCCTTAACCATATATCGTCTGGATATTTAGCTAATATCTTAAAAATGCTAGGCACATTCTACTAATCACATTTTTGAATCCAAAAGATTCTTTAGGAAAATCCAAATGAAGTCTAGCTCAAAAATTCATTGGCCAGTCATATACACAGAGTAGAAACCTCTGTCAATCGAAGAAACTCGGCTAGGAAATAAAAATCTGTATCTAGATGTTATGAAGTGGCAAGTTTACTTACAGATGAATCTCCCGAGTACACCCTCACAGCTATTCGGGTGATGATTACAAAAAAGCTCGGTGTCACACGCCAATTCTTAGGAAATTTGGGTATAAAACCAACTCGCCATTAAAAATGGCAGATTATTCATATGGTTAGATTATTATCACAGTCTCACGCATAACTATTGTACGGACGTTGCTTAGCCAATATAATCTCAGTCACCATATTTAGCTGCTTACTTATCTATAATAAATTTACTGGAGTTCCAATGAACTATGATCTTCCTGCACTATTAGTCGGTGTTGCCGTTGTCGTAATTGCGCTTGTCATGGCATTCGTATTTGTCTAATAGTTAATAAAGTAACACAAAAAAGCCCCGCAATATTTGCGGGGCTTTTTTGTGTTACTCGCTTTTACTACTGACTAAGATCTAGTCAGATTTTTCTTGAAATTCGGCTAGAGCCTGTTGAAAGCTGGTATGACGAACATCCTTGCCTTCAACAGTAAAAATTACGTATTCACAAATATTCTTCGCATGGTCACCAATACGTTCTAGCGCACGAGCACACCACATGACTTTTAAACCTCGCTCTACTGAAGCGCGATCTTCAGACATGGACTTGACCAACTTACGCGTAATAACGTCGTATTCTTTATTGATAGCTTTGTCTGTAGCTGCAGTTTGAAAAGCACTGGCGACATCCATACGCGCAAAAGCATCTAAAGACTCTCGCAATATCGTTTTAACCTGATCACCCAGCAATTTAAGTTCAGAAAAATACATTTCATTGCGTTCTTCAGTGGCTAGATCCACTGCATAACGGCCAATTTTTTCTGCCTCATCACCGATTCTTTCAAGATCAGTGATGGTTTTAATAATGGCAACCACTAGACGCAAGTCACCTGCCGCTGGCTGACGTAACGCAATGATATGATTACATCCTTCATCAATGGCCACTTCCATGGAATTGACATGATAATCACTCGTCGCAACTTGTTCAGCTAAACTGCTATCGGAATTAACTAGGGCTAACAAACTGTTTTCGACTTGCTTCTCAACAAGTCCCCCCATAGTTAACACCTTGTTTCGAGTTGACTCCAAGTCATCATCAAACTGGTGAAGTATATGTTGTCCGACGTTTTGTATAGACATAACGGTAAAGTCCTACGATTGTATTAACTGTATTGTATATACATTTGCATGCTTTGTATATACATTTTATGAATTTATTTACACCAGCTATCCATAACGCCCTGTTATGTAATCTTCTGTTTTCTTTTCTGTTGGATTGGTAAACAAGCGGTCCGTGGCATCAAACTCAATTAGCTCTCCTAAATATAGGAATGCGGTGTAGTCTGAAACACGTGCAGCTTGCTGCATATTATGGGTCACAATCACTACCGTATACCGAGACTTAAGCTCAAAAATTAACTCTTCAATTTTAAGTGTTGAAATAGGGTCAAGGGCTGAAGCAGGCTCATCTAGCAGTAACACTTCAGGTTGGATTGCGATTGCTCTGGCAATCACTAGACGCTGTTGTTGTCCACCCGATAGAGCAAAAGCATTTTCTTGTAAGCGATTCCCGACCTCATCCCAAAGTGCTGCACGTTTTAATGACCATTCAACACGATCTTCAATTTCTCTTTTATTTGAGACACCCTGTAGACGCAACCCATAAGCAACATTTTCAAAAATAGATTTTGGGAATGGATTTGGTTTTTGGAACACCATACCCACTCTTCTACGCAAATCGGTAACATTGACACTTCTGTCATAAACATCTTCACCTCTTAACAGCAATTCACCTCTGAGAGTGACACTGTCGACAAGGTCGTTCATTCGATTCATACAACGCAACAATGTTGATTTACCACAACCACTAGGGCCAATAAATGCGGTGACACGTTCCGAAGGAATATTCATATTAATATAAAACAACGCTTGCTTTTCGCCATAGAAAAGCGAGAAATCATTGCACTGCATACAAACTTCTTCGTCTTCGATCTTTTTAGATTCATTCCCGCGGAAGACTTGATCGGATACTGGGGTATTAATAGCCATAAATTAATTGCTCGATATTTTTTTACAATTTTTATTAGTGTTCCATGGTGCGATATTTTTCTCGCAAATGGTTACGAATATATATTGCCGATAAATTCAGCAATACAATCACAACCACCAGGATTAACGCAGTGGCGTAAACCAATGGACGTGCAGCTTCAACGTTGGGACTTTGGAAGCCAACATCATAAATATGAAAACCTAAGTGCATAAACTTTCTTTCTAAATGCAGAAACGGCGCATTTAGATCCAGCGGTAAAGATGGTGCTAACTTAACCGCCCCAACTAACATTAATGGTGCAACTTCTCCTGCTGCCCGTGCTACCGCTAAAATCAACCCTGTCATCATCGCCGGACTTGCCATGGGAATGACTGTACGCCAAAGTGTTTCCGCTTTAGTTGCTCCTAAAGCTAACGAACCTTCTCTCACTGAACGTGGAATTCTCGCTAAGCCTTCTTCCGTTGCCACAATCACAACTGGCAATGTTAGCAATGCCAACGTTAGTGAAGCCCATAATAATCCACCTGAACCAAATGTCGGTGATGGCAACGCTTCTGGATAAAACAATTGATCGATATTACCACCCAGAAAATAGACAAAAAATCCCAAACCAAATACGCCATAAACAATCGATGGTACCCCTGCTAGATTATTTACCGAGATTCTGACTAATCTTGTAACAAACCCTTGTTTAGCATATTCACGCAGATAAATAGCCGCAATTACACCAAAAGGTGTGACAATCACTGACATCAATAACACCATCATTACGGTGCCAAAGATCGCTGGAAAGATACCACCTTCAGTATTCGCTTCTCGCGGATCATCAGAAACAAAGTTTTTAAGGTTAACAAAATAATGGATTAGTTTTGTCCCCACACCCATCGCATTGGGTTTTGATGCTTTAATCACACCAGCCAGTTTAATCAATTTTTCCTGGCCATTTTGAATGGTCATTAATGCTTGATCACGTGAGATCGCAACATATAATTTTCCTAACTTCCCTTTTAGCACTTCATATTCGTCATCCAATACTTTGCGTTGGGCAGCAATTTCTGCAATCGCTTCTGCATCTTGAATCCCACTTAATTCAATGCTGCGTTCGCTTAAACGCAACTTTTCAAGTTTATAATTGATTTTTCCAATATCAAATTTTTCGATTTCATGAATCTCATCACGCAATTCATCCACTCGTTTTAATCGCTCTTGAAGCTCACTCCACAACATCTCTGGCTTAACCGCTAGCGTAGATCCATTTTCATTAATGGATTGTAGAAATCCATAAAAATTACCCCATTGTGTGCGCTCAAATACTATGGCGTCGACCGGCTTACGCACTTCAATTTCTGCTGGCTTGACGATGAGTTTAAAATCGACCCCATACATGTCTCGGTTTCCGACTTTAAGCAAGGTTCTTTCTACAAACTCTTCTTCAAAGTCTAAATGCAGCCCTGATGCAACTAGTTGTTTGGCAGACACTGCCTCAATTTTTGATCGTTCACCTAATAAGACAACTTGGTTGCCACCTTCGAGGTAATCGATTTCCCAGATTGTCTTTGGCCAAAAATGTCCAAGACCTCTGACTGCAATCAAAATCAATAAACCCACCACCATAATCATGCTGATAGAGACAGCACCTGCGTTTAACCAAACCCAAGGCGTACCGCTTTTAAAGAAGCCCAGCTTTTCTGTATTCATCATGGTTATAAACTACTGTATTTCTTTCTTAATCGTTGGCGCACAATTTCTGCCACCGTATTAAAGAAGAAAGTGAAAATAAATAAAACAAATGCCGCTAAGAATAGAATGCGGTAGTGGGTACTATCCATTTCAGATTCCGGCAGTTCGACTGCCACGTTAGCCGACAAGGTACGCATTCCCTGGAAAATACTAAAGTCCATCACAGGTGTGTTACCGGTTGCCATTAAAACAATCATGGTTTCACCCACTGCACGACCAAACCCAATCATCACGGCAGAGAAAATACCTGGACTGGCGGATAACAATACAACACGTATTAATGTTTGCCACGGTGTTGCACCTAAGGCTAATGACCCGGAAGTCAGATGTTTTGGCACACTGAAGATTGCGTCTTCTGCAATTGAGAAGATTGTGGGAATCACAGCAAATCCCATCGCGATACCAATAATTAAAGCATTACGCTGATCGAAACCAATTCCTAGTTCTTCGCTCATCCATATACGAATATCACCATCAAATAATATGCGTTCAATAAAAGGCGACACACTGACACATAGCAATGCAATCAGTATCACAGGTATTATGAGTACGGCTGCTTGCCAGCCTTCTGGAATGTAACGCTTTGCTGACCCGGGAAGTTTCCACCACACTAAAGCTAAAGCAATAATCCCTAGCGGCATCAATACAAAAATACTGAATACGCCAGGCAAATGTAATTCTACAAATGGAGCCAACCACAACCCTGCAAGAAAACCTAGAATCACCGTAGGTAACGCTTCCATAATTTCAATTGAAGGCTTAACGATAGCGCGCATAGATGGCGCCATGAAATAGGCAGTGAAAATTGCACCACAAATGGCCAGAGGCATTGCAAACAACATAGCGTAGAAAGCTGCTTTCAACGTTCCAAAGGTTAATGGCACCAAGCTATATTTAGGCTCAAAGTCACTACTTGCTGAAGAGGACTGCCAAATATAATCTGGCTTCACATAATCTTCATACCAAATCTTTCCCCATATGGCAGACAATGATGTTTCAGGGTGATGATTATCAATATGCCACGCCTTGATATTTCGGTGACGATCTTCTGCAATAAAAATATCTGCCCGCGGTGCCACTGCCAATGTTTGAATTGCACTGTCACTTGCGGATAAAGACAATAAATCTCGCTCACTGGTGGTGTATAGCAATTTTATCTTTCCTGCCTGACTGGCAGCGATGACACCTTTACGCAATTGTTCGGTGGCTAAACTAACAACGGGTGAATTATCAATTTGGGTATCACGTATTTTGTCTAAACGGAATTCCAGATCGCCATCGCTTCGTACTTGAAACCATTGGGATAATTTACCGCTGCTATCTCCAATTAATAGTGAGATCCCCCCTGTGAGAAATTTAATCGTCGTAGGGCGCACATCACCTTCGGTGACTTGCACTTTTTCCCTCAAATCAAAACTATCACCGCGTATATCATAAGCTGATAAATTTCCATCTTCTGTCAATATATATGCCCATTCTTGCTCTGGGTCGACTAACAAACCCAGCACTGGATCAACAGTCAGAATTTCATCTTTGTCACTTGATTCCAGTGTCGTGGCATCATCGATAAATGACGATTCTTTATCGAAAGACTGATAAACCACTTTCCCATGGTCAGTCCGCACGATCACTGCGGTTGAATCTTCATTGTCACCAATCGCAAAATCCAGTATCGGGCCGTCTGTAACACGGAAGGCTTCTTCACCATAGGGATATAAAATATCTGGATGAATAATACGGGCCGTTTCTGTGAACTCTAATTCATAGTGATGTTGGAAAAATAGCAGTTCACCAGATTGCAAACCAACGGCTAATAAGCGATTAGCTTCATTCACCACTTTAAATGAAGTGATGTGGTTATCCGCAACGATGGGCAAAGACTTTTCGCTTATTACTTCCCCATTTTCCACATTGAAAAATAACAAGCTTCCGGATTGGCCTACGCGCAAACCAATTTCTGCCTGTTCTTCTATGGCTAAATATAAGGTTTCATCGTTCGTGCCGGGTGTTTCATACTGGCCAATAGCCTTAATCGATGGCTGATCAAACAATGGGTAGACCACGCTAAGCAAAAATATAAAGATTAATGCAATGGCGGCTATCACACTGATGCCACCTATTTCGACAACCCTGCGCGCTACAACATCGATAGCTTTACGCATCTTCCATCTGCGCTGGCCTTGGGTCATTCGGTCTGAGGGATTACTGGCTTCCATTTCCTAAACGATTCTGAATCTTTGGTCGGGGAGTTATTATATAAGCAGGATAATAAAGAAAGCCCTATATTAATCTATAAGGCTTTCAGGAACTGCTTCAGTTTTTCTAGTCGTCTGGCTGGATTACATACCAAGTGACTTCAGAGTTTTCTCCGCAACCTTAGCTGGTAATGGAATATATCCATCTTTAACTACCACTTTCTGACCTTCCTTCGATAACACCAACCTAATGAACTCTCCTTCTAATGGAGAAAGTGCTTTATTGGGGTGCTTATTCACGTAGACGTACAAGAAGCGAGCAAGTGGGTATTTCCCGGAAATAGCCGTGTCAGACGTTGCCTCGACATAATTGTCTGAACCACCTTTAGCAATGGGTAATGCACGTACTCCAGTTGTCTTATAACCGATACCTGAATAACCGATACCATTTAATGACTGTGTCACCGATTGGACCACCGATGCTGAGCCCGGCTGCTCGTTCACTGTCGACTTATAGTCTCCTTTACATAACGCTTTCTTCTTAAAGTAACCGTAAGTTCCAGACACTGAGTTACGACCAAATAATTGAATATCCTTACGCGCCCAGTCACCCGTTAAGCCTAGGTCACCCCAATTATCTACCGTATCTTTAGCACCACATTTACGCGTGCTTGAGAAGATCGCATCCACTTGCTCAATTGATAGACCTTTTATTGGGTTATCTTTGTGAGCAAATACGGCTAATGCATCAATGGCCACTGGCACAGCTGTTGGCTTGTAACCATATTTTTCTTCAAATGCCGCAATTTCTTTGTCTTTCATTTTACGGCTCATGGGACCAATGTTTGAAGTACCTTCGGTGAGTCCCGGAGGCGCAGTCGATGATCCCGCTGCTTGAATTTGAATATTCACATTCGGGTAGAAACGCTTGTAGTCTTCGGCCCATAGTGTCATTAAGTTCGCCAATGTATCCGAACCGACACTGGATAGATTACCAGATACACCACTGGCGACCGTGTAATCTTTTAAGCCTTCATCAACTTTTGCTTCAGCCAATGCAGCGGTGGTTGAACCCGCTACTAACATGGTCAGCATTGCGGTCATTTGTTTAAAGTTCATTTATTCTCCTAAATTATTATTGTCGTAAAATTTAGACAGTTAGATTAAATAAGTAGGCTGCACTGTATTACCGCTTTGTTACACCTGTATGACATCGCTCAATATAAAATCTGTCTATTTATTGCACATAAACATACGATTAGAGGGAAATTGTAATTGAACATTTGTTCCCTTCTGTTGCTTGCTCACAATCGTTAAGTTACCTCCATGTCGTTCCATCACATGTTTGACAATAGATAGCCCTAATCCAGTCCCTCCCATATCTCGCGAGCGTCCTTGATCAATTCGATAAAATCGCTCGGTTAACCTGGGAATATGAGACTCTTCAATCCCGACACCTTTATCAGTGACGCTAAGTACTGAAGTGCCATCGGTCATCTTTTGCCAATTCACATCAATCTGTGTTTCTTCCGCTGAATATTTAACCGCGTTATCTAAAATGTTCTGAATGGCACTTTGTAGTTCACGATAATCACCATTAACCTGTACCCGAGAATCTAATGACAGCTCAAAGTGTTGTTGTTTATAAGTATCGGATGACTTTATCAATTCAATACTTTCATGTACTAACATTGAAATATCCACTTGGTCCACATCGCTTTTACTTAATGGCAAACTTTCTAAACGTGATAACGAGAGCAAATCTTCGATCAGTTGTTTAAGCCGTTGTGCTTGCTCCAAGGCACCTTCAACCCCCCGTTTTGTCAGTCCAGACATTTCTTCGCGCAAACAAAGTGTTTCTAGATAACCAATAATTACTGTCAGTGGTGTGCGCATTTCATGAGAAGCGTTGGATACAAATGCTTTTCTCACATTTTGTAAATGCAAAAGATCTGCATGATCATGCACAATCAATAATTTTTTACTATCCTCATAGGTCACTACTCTCAGCATAAGATCGTTTTCCAGACTACTTGCTGATGAGAATTCTAATGGTTCTTTATACACACCGTTATTGAGATAACCTGTAATAACAGGGTCACGCACAATGTTATCGATGCGTTGACCAATATCTCGCTGCATATCTATATTTAATATTTTTTTTGCTGCAGGATTGGACCATTCAATCATTTGCATCTGATCAATAATCAGCATGGCATCAGGCATCACTTTAGTAGCTTCATCAAATCTAGCCAGCAATGCCTCTAGATTGTCATGTTTTATCTGCTCTTGTTCTTTGATATCACAGATTTGCGAGATGATTTGATACGCTGAACCATGTAGATCTGGCACAGACTCAAGTGAAGCACCATCATGAATCCAACGGCGCAAATGCATTATCTGGCGCAATTGCCAAATAATAAAAGCAAACAAGCCAATAGAAATGGATAACGCCCAATAACCGCTAATGAAACCTACGATTAGGCTGACTATAAATACAAATAAAGCTTGTCTTAATTCAATCCAGAATGATGCGATACGCATTATTTCTCAATAACGAAGCGGTAACCGTAACCTCTTACTGTTTGAACCATATTTTGGCAGTTGTAGGGTTTTAATAGCTTTCTCAAACGCAGAATGTGTACATCAACCGTCCGCTCTTCTACGAACTTACTGCGACCCCATACAAAGTCTAGCAACTGTGCCCGACTGTAGACCTTATCTGAATGCGTCATAAAAAACTCCAATAAGAGGAACTCGGTAGGCCCCACTTCAATTTGGTCATTCTCAATGATTACATGGTGCGCATCAAGGTCTAGTATTAACTTTCCATAAGTAAGCTTATTATTCCCTTCTTCACCATCAATCCGGCGCATTACTGCTCGTATTCTTGCGGACAGCTCCCTGACAGAAAAAGGTTTAGTAATGTAATCATCTGCACCAGAATCAAGACCTTCTATTTTGTCTCGCTCTTCTGTTTTTGCCGTCAGCATTATGATGGGAATATGGCTAGTAATTTCATCGCGCTTAATTCGCCTAACCAATTCAAGTCCCGAGACGTCGGGCAACATCCAATCCATTAAGATTAAACTTGGTGATTCTTGAGCAAGTTGCTCTACCGCTTCTTTTCCATTTACTGCTTCTACAATCTCATATCCATCGCTATCCAGCGCAAAATACACCATATCACGGATTGGCTTTTCGTCTTCGACAATGAGTATTCGGCGTTTTTTCATCTGCTGAGGAGGAAGTTTATGTGTCTGTATGTCTAATTGTAAATCCATAATAACCCAAGCTTGCGCTTAATCATTTAAATAACCTTAGGATTGTCCATTCCCTGCATTAAAATTTTGTTACAAAGACGAATTAAATACAAACATAAAAAAAGGGCAGTGAAATACTGCCCTTTTTAAAACGTTATATCTTAAGCTAGATTAGAACTTGAATAAGAGGTCTGTTTGCAAGACTTTTTCTTCATCGTCATCCAACCCAGGCGCATCCTGCTCTGAGTCATAGTAGTCAAGCCCAAGAATAATGTTTTTAGCGATTGCATATTTGAAAGCAATCTCATTAGATTCAACACCAGTCATCCCACTCAATCGATCTGAATCAGGCAAGAAATCCGGGAACGCATCTGCTTCTAGATCAGCATTAATGAATTTAACCTGCCAGGTGCCTGCATTTTTAACTTTTTTATCACCATATTTAAAACCAAATGCACGACCCTTATCTTCATCACTGTCATCATTTTTAACGAAGTCAGCAAATATTGAAAAGTTCTTTCCAGGGATAAACACATCTTTTACACCAACTTCGGCAGATAATCCGATAGCATCATAGTCAAACATATAGTTCCCGCCAACTAAGGTGTTGTTACTGCCACCGCCAACAATCGAAGCTTGGTCTTCTAGGCCGTCAAACGCATAGTACGTACCAGCGACGTTACCAAAGAAATTACCTGACTTAAACTTGTGGCCTACCTGTGCATAAGTCAAAGTCGGGTCGTCACTTACAGCTCTATATTCTTCAAGAATCCAGTGACCTACATTTCCGTACGCAGTACCAAATGAGTTATCAGCTTGCAAATGGACTGATACACCTTCAGGGTTAACGTCGCCGTCCCACAATAGATCGGTAGGTGCCCATAAGTACTTCTTGCGCTTAAACTTACCACCTACAACGCTCGCCCATTCAGTAGGCTTCCATTCTGCAAATGCGTAATCTATACGAGCATCTTTAGTCGAGAAACCGTCATCTAATGTCTCATTAGTTGATCGCGCATCACCACCACCACTTGCAAATCCTAGACCTACATTAACATCGTCAGTCACTTTTGCTTCAGCACCAAGACGTAAACGATAGCGATAACGCTCTCGACTTTGACTGTTACCATTTTCTGGATCTGCTTCTTGGTATTGGCGACGCAAACGAAGATCACCCTTCAATTTTATCTTTTCTGCCCATTTCAGCTTGTCAGAGATTTTATTAACAGAAGCTAATTTCTTCTCAGCAGTCTCTTCTATTTTTGCATCTGTCTTTTCTTCATCTGCTGCTGCAGAGTTCTTAAGAAGGTTATACGCTTCATCAGTTATGGTGCCGTTATCGCGCAACACCTTGAGCAATTCAACCATTGCGTCGTTAGTCGCAAATACTGGGCCCGTGAATGCCACAAGCGCAACTAAAGAAACCACACGAATATATTTTAAGTTCATATTTAACTCTCTGTAATGAATAATTATTTTAAATAAGTCGTTTATCGACCTGCTGGTCTAAAAGTTTAGTGAGCAGGATCTTATTTCACAAAAATTACAGTTTCATGACAAAACTGCCCGATTTTCTTTATTTCTATGCAGTTGATTCTTATTTGAACGCTGGTAATGAAAAATCAAACTAACTGGGAAAGATAAATAAACTCAAATTTGCCATCAAAGCCCCCAGTAGTGCACCAGCAGCAATATCAGTCGGATAGTGCAATCCAAGAATCACACGAGACATCGCTACTAGCATCGCAAATCCCCAAACTAACGGATTTAATGCCGGCAGGTAGCTACTAAACATCATTGCAAAGGCCACTGCGTGCATAGTATGTCCTGAAGGAAAACTGTAACGATCAAGCGCGGGTGCGGCTTGCTTAATTACGTCACAGCTTATAAAAGGTCTTTCACGCACTAACCTAGTTTTTAAAAACTTATAAGTGCCCAACACACACAAACCCGTTACCATCACATGCAGTACTGCAAAAACGCCTTGCGTAAAAATCATGAACGTCGCTAAGGCATACCAAAATATGCCGTCGCCTAAACGACTAATGACACAGAAAAATAGTTTGATTAATACGTACTGACTACTGTTATTAAGAAATACGCATACATGAAGGATACAAAACCTATTTACTAAACCAAAATACTGCGAACAATGACAATCGGTATGTTGCTTAAAAGCAAAATTCGCTTAGTCATCGTCACAGATGCATGGAAGCCACAGGTGAATGGTGTTGTCACAACGCTGGGTAAAACTCAAGACACATCCATTCAATTAGGTCATCAGGTTCATGTTATTAATCCTAGCGAATGTAAAACCATTGCTTGCCCTACTTACCCTGAGATACGTTTGGCATTAGGTGCTAGAAATCATGTTGAAAAACAAATAACAGATTTTCAACCGACCCATATTCATATTCATATTTCAACTGAAGGGCCGCTGGGTCAAGCCGCAAGAAAATATTGCCTTAGAGATAAACTCGCCTTTACGACCTCTTACCATACTCAGTTTCCTGAATATATTAGAGAAAGACTTCCGATTCCATTAAGCATCTCTTATAAATATTTCCGACACTTTCATAGTAAAGCTGCATGCACCATGGTAGGAACCCCGCATCAACGAAAAATTTTACAACAGCGGGGATTTAAAAATATTTCTTTGTGGACACGTGGTGTAAACACAAACATTTTCAAACCAAGAGATAAGCATTATCTAGATTATCCACGTCCTATTTGGATTTACGCAGGCCGCGTTGCTGTAGAAAAAAATATCGAGGCGTTCTTGTCATTAGACTTGCCTGACACTAAAGTTGTCATTGGTGATGGCCCTGCCACCGTTGGCCTACAACAGAAATACCCAGGCGTGAAATTTGAAGGCTATAAATTTGGTGAAGACCTTGCCACGTATATCGCCAGCGGAGATGTATTTGTATTCCCAAGCCTGACTGACACTTTTGGCGTGGTCATGTTAGAGGCGATGGCTTGCGGGCTTCCAGTCGCTGCTTTTCCAGTAACCGGCCCACGTGACGTTGTACGTGATGGCGTCACAGGTATTTTAAATGAGAATTTGCAAGCAGCAGCACTCGAAGCATTAACACTGAACCCTCAAGACTGTATTAATCAAGCACTTCAATACACCTGGGAACAAGCAACACAACAATTCCTAAATAACCTCACTTTAGCCATTGCTGCCTAATATACTGCATATTAGTTTATGCATGCCGTTGATAAATGACATGAATATATTGATGATTTCGGATGTTTACTTCCCTAGAATTAATGGCGTCTCAACTTCTATTCAAACATTTAAAGCTGAATTTGAAAAAATCGGCCATCAAATAACGCTAATTGCTCCTCAATATTCAAATCACGATTGCACTGATGACTCAATCATTCGCATACCTTCACGCGCTATTCCTTTTGATCCAGAAGACAGAATGATGAAGGTAGGCGAGATCACAAAGATAATTCCAGAATTAAAAGAAAATAATTTTGATATTGTGTATATTCAAACGCCATTTGTTGCCCATTATTCAGGAGTTGATATTGGAAAATCTTTAAACATCCCCTGCGTGATTACTTATCACACTCTATTTGAAGAATACCTTTACCACTACATTCCCGTTATTCCCAAAAGAATCTTAAAGTTCTTCGCACTCAGACTTTCTTCTAGTCAGTGCAATCATGTAAAAGGTGTGATTGCACCATCCTCTATAATCGTAAAACTATTAAAATCCTATGGCGTTAATAATAAAATAAATGTTATCCCTACTGGAATTAATAGCAAAAAGTTTGCCTCTGGTGCTGGTGAAAAATTCAAAGCTTCTTTTAATATTCCAAACAACAAAAAAATTCTATTAAACGTCAGTCGTGTTGCATTTGAAAAAAATATTGGCCTTCTGCTCGAGGTGGTTAATAAAATTAAACACGAAGTTCCTGAAATTTTACTCATCATCGCTGGTGAAGGTCCCGCCAAGAATACTTATCAGCAACAAGCAAAAAAATTAAACCTAGAAAATAACATTGCTTTTGTAGGCTATTTAGATCGCGATAGCGAATTGCTTGATTGCTACCATAGTGCCGATATCTTTGTGTTCAGCTCTGTCACAGAGACACAGGGGTTAGTACTTTTAGAAGCCATGGCCGCGGGGACGCCTGTTGTTTCTGTTGCCGCCATGGGGACCAAACATATTCTATTAGATTGTCCAGGAGCACTTGTCGCGACTGGCGAAGTCGATGATTTCAGCGAAAAAATCGTCCGTTTGCTAAAAGGCGACCAAACATATGAAAAAACAAAGTTAGCTGCTGTAAACTATGCTAAACAATGGGACTCAGCCATGCTTGCCGATAACATGTTAAAGTTTTATCAACAAATATTGTAATATAGCTGATTACACACACTAACTCGCCAATGCCAAATTCTAAAAAAGATACTGTAGATACCGTTGATGTCAGTCTACCTGAGTTATTCATCAATCGAGAAATCAGTCAGCTCAAATTTAATCAGCGAGTTCTGGAACAAGCAAAAGACCCCAATACACCATTATTAGAACGTTTAAAATTTCTTTGCATTTCATGTTCAAATTTAGATGAATTTTTTGAAATTCGTGTGCTTGGTATTAAACAACATATCGAATTTTCGACAGGCTATACATCTGCTGATCAAAAGCCTGCAAAACAAGTTTTACGTGAGATTCATGAATCTGCAAGCATCTTGGTGGAAGAACAATACCGAGTATTCAATGAAGTAATATTGCCCGCATTGGCGAATGAAGAGGTTCATTTTTTAGCGCGAGAAAAATGGACGTCAACACAACGTGATTGGATTCAAAATTACTTTACCAATCAAGTAGAACCGGTACTAAGCCCTCTTGGTATTGACCCCGGCCACCCCTTCCCACGTATATTAAATAAAAGTTTGAATTTTATAGTCGAGGTAGGTGGTTTAGATGCATTTGGTCGCACTGGTCACCTGGCCATCGTGCAAGCACCTCGATCATTACCCAGGTTGATTCAAATCCCAGGCAATGAAAATGATCGATCAGTTAATTTTGTTTTCTTATCCTCTGTGATCCATGAATTTGTACATGATCTATTTGAAGGATTACAAGTCCATGGGTGCTACCAATTCCGCGTGACACGTAATAGTGATTTATATGTTGATGATGAAATTGACAATTTGCCTTTAGCTCTAGAGGGAGAAATAGCTTCACGTCGATATGGTGCCGCTGCACGCTTAGAGACATACAAAAATACTCCGGATCATTTGGTTGAATATTTACTTCAGCGTTTTGAATTGGATGAAATTGATTTGTACAAGGTGAATGGTCCCGTCAATTTAAATCGACTCCTCAATACCTATGATTTAATTGATCGTCCTGATTTGAAATATAGCGGTTTCAAACCTCTACTACCAAAACCTATTACGCCTGATTCGAATCTATTTAAGGTGATTTCCACACAAGATATCTTGCTACATCATCCCTATCAATCGTTTGCGCCAGTACTCAATTTTATTCACCAAGCGGCTAAAGACCCAAAAGTACTTGCGATAAAACAAACGCTTTATCGAACCGGTGCTAACTCTCGCATTGTGGACGCTCTAGTGACTACAGCGACTTCAGGCAAGGAAGTCACTGTAGTCATTGAACTCATGGCCCGATTTGATGAAGCAGCAAACATCACATTGGCTCAACGATTACAAAAAGCAGGCGCGCATGTGGTTTATGGCATTGTAGGCATTAAAACTCACGCCAAGATGATATTAATTATTCGTCGCGAAAACGACCAGTTAGTTCGATACGCACACTTAGGCACTGGAAATTATCATCAATCAACCGCAAAACTATATACCGATTACGGCATGTTCACTTGTAATCCTGACATTACAACTGATTTGCATGAGATATTTTTGCAGCTAACCAGCTTCACCAAAATTCCAAGATTGAACAATGTATTGCAAGCACCGTTTACTCTATATAAAACGATTATTGAATACATAGAAAAAGAAACTAAACGCGCATCACAAAAACGTAAAGCCAATATTATTGCGCGTGTGAATTCATTAATTGAACCTCAATTAATACAAGCACTTTATCGGGCTTCAATTGCTGGTGTTGAGATTAAGTTAATTGTGCGTGGCCCATGTTGCCTGAGACCGGGCGTCAAAGGGATTTCTGAGAATATAGAAGTGCGTTCAATTGTCGGCAGATTTCTTGAGCATTCACGTGTCTTTTATTTTTACAATGGTGGCCGCTCTAAGCTTTATTGTTCTAGTGCGGACTGGATGGACAGAAACTTTTTCCGTCGCGTAGAAACTGCCTGGCCAATTGAAGACAGAGCTATAAAAAAACGTGTGCTGTCAGAACTTGAACTATGCATTAAAGACAATCAAAACGCATGGATACTGCAATCAGATGGAGAGTACGTCCGTCAGCAGGCACATAAAAAAGATAAAAAAATTACCGCCCAATTAGAATTACTAAAAAAATACTCTAAAATGAAAGCTTAATATCAATCGCTTTTAAGTAATCGCTTTCCTGCTCTAAATCAATTTGTGTTAAGGGTGACTGGTCAATCCACCCTTGATCAAACTTTATTTCTATTTCACTTTTTTTAGCGCTAATCGCTGTTACCGGGAAGTCACTATCCATGCGATCTCGATTAAGTAAGATAGCAAGCCGCAACAATACCAGGAGATATTTTACTAGCTCACCATCATCGCCCTGTAAGATATCAAACGACTCTGACCGAATCTTCCTACGATGACATCCCACCAAACATGCCAATATTTGTTGTTCGCTACTGGCAAATCCCGGCATATCTGAATTCTGCAACAAGTAAGCACCATGGCGATGATATCCGGAATGGGCAATATCTAAACCTACCTCATGCAAACGAGCCGCCCACCTCAATTGATGTTCATGTTCTGCATGAACTAAACCCCATTCTTTTTTAACCTTGTTAAGCAACATACATGCACTTAACTCTGTTCTATTAGCTTGATCAAAATCAACATGGTATCTACGTTCAAACCCTCGCACCGTATCAGCACGTACGTCTTCGTGCTCTAAGCGAAGACGCCCTAGTAAGTCAAACAATACGCCTTCCCGTAATGCGCCATCTGAGAAATTCATTTGATTTAGATTGAGGCTATCAAAAACTGCCAACAATATAACCAGCCCCCCTGGGAATACCGGTAAGCGTTCTTTTTTAACACTGGATAGATCTAATTCTTTAGCTACCAGCAAATCACGTAGCTTTAGTAAAGCATCTAATGATATTTCGTTATTCCCCTCAAGTTGGCTGGTTACAACTTCACTAATTGCTTTAATCGTACCGGATGTACCAATCTCTAAGTCCCAACCAATTTTCTTATAAGCTCTAACAAATGGCCGCAACTGTTGTTTTGCCACCATAAAAGCTTGATCGAAATTCTTTCGAGTCACCTTACCATTTGCAAAATGCTGCTCGCTCATTGAAACACAGCCCATAAAAAGACTTTCCATTCTTAATGGCTGCATTCCTTCACCGACAATAATCTCTGTACTTCCACCACCAATATCAACCACCATACGCCGATCATTTGGACGAGATATAGCGTAGGTGGTTCCTTGGTAAATAAGACGTGCTTCTTCTATGCCCGATATTATTTCAATAGGATGACCTAATGCTGCTTGGGCTGATTTTAAAAACTTACGAGAATTTTTTGCTTGGCGTAATGCATTCGTACCAATTGCTCGAACTGAATCAGCATGCATATCTCGCAAGCGTTGACCGAACCTTTCTAAACATACGATTGCGCGTTGCATCGCTTGTTTATCGAGTTCTCGTGTAGAGTTTAGACCTGTGCTCAAACGTACCATCTCGCGTAAACGGTCTATAATTTTTAATCGACCATGATGATTGGCCGCAACCACCATATGAAAACTGTTTGAGCCCAAATCCAGTGCTGCAATAATTTCCGGTTCATTTTCATCGCTGAGCGAAATTGTACACCCCCCGTATTCGCATCGAACGTTCCTTATTCATTTGCTTAATTATCTGACTTACTTCTATTGACTATGTTCTATTAGCTTTCCTAAAATTACTACATCTTCAGGAACTATAGCTGACACGAATGCTCTACCACCAGGAAGTAATCACCTTGTTTATACCTCACCATATAAAATGCAACTGCAATCTCATCGATAGCGGGCCATCCTATAGAAAGCTTCTGCTTATTCTTTGAAAATTTACCCAATACTTCTTTAGTAATATCTTTTTTCACCATTGGTAAAAGCACTATATAAATAAGTGCACAAACTCACCACGATGGCGCCGACTCATATATAAGAAACGCGGATCAAGCATGATTGAAATGGCTTTTCTACTAATCCAAAGTGCTCTAGGTACAGTAAGTGGCGGCACGGCTTAAGTGTATAGCTATACTACTTGTAACGAAGACACGCTGTAGAACTCATGTAGACCAAAGACATCGTAATTGACTTCCATCATAGTGATCTATATTGCTACCAATTAATCTATATTTTACGCCAACTTGTACCTTCTGGCCGATCTAGTATTTCTATTCCTAACTCTGCGAGCTCATCCCTGATTCGATCAGCGCTAGCAAAGTCTTTGTTGCTGCGCGCCTGCTTACGTTGAGCAACTAGATTGTCTATCTTGGGCTCATCAAGCTTACTGCTACCTGCCCCAAACCAAGCGTTAGGGTCTTGCTGCAACAAACCAACTAACTGTCCACACTCAAGTAGCGCGCCTTTTAGTTCGGCACGTAATTGATCATCACTTGCATTATTGACAAGCTTAGCCAAAGCATGCAATTCACTAAATGCTAATGGCATGTTTAGATCCTCTTTTACCGCATTATAAAATTTTTCGGTTAACTGCTCTGAAGGTGTCATGACTTGCACTGTAGCTAATTCTTCTAATGTCCCGTAAAGCCTATCTAAACTTTTCTTTGATGAAGATAGCAATTCATCCGTCCAATCAAGTGGACTTCTGTAATGAGTACTGAGTAATGCGTATCGCACCGCTTCACCTGGCGCATTTTCTAGTAATTTGTGAACCAACAATACATTACCGATCGACTTAGACATTTTTTCGTAATTAACATTGACAAAACCATTATGTATCCAGTATCGAGATAACTGCTCATGATCATGCACACAATTGCTTTGGGCAATTTCATTTTCATGATGCGGAAAAATTAGATCTTGTCCACCACCATGAATATCAATAGTGCTCCCCAAATGCTTTTCAATCATCGCAGAACATTCAATATGCCAACCAGGGCGACCAGCACCCCAAGGACTTTCCCAAGCGGGTTGCTCTGGTGTTGAGGGTTTCCATAAAACGAAATCAGCAGGGTCTCTTTTATATGGTGCAATTTCAACACGCGCCCCGGCAATCATGTCATCGCGGTTACGGCCAGAAAGTTCGCCATACGCTTTATATGCAGGTACATTAAATATCACGTGTTGCTCAGCCTCGTAGGCAAACCCTTTGCTAATGAGTTGTTCGATCATAGAGATAATTTGGTCAATATGACCTGTTGCACGCGGTTCTATGTCTGGCATATCAACACCCAACGCGTCCATATCTTGATGATAAATGTCAGTAAACTTTTTAGTCACCACATCTATCTCTACCCCTTGCTCATTAGCAGCGGCATTAATCTTGTCATCAACATCCGTTAAGTTTCTTGCGTATATAACTTTTTTATACTGCTTACGTAGCAACTTAACCAATACATCAAACACAACTGCAGGTCGCGCATTACCAATATGTGCATAGCTATATACTGTTGGCCCGCACACATACATGGTCACGCAATCAGGATTTAAAGGCTCGAATTCCTGCTTTTTTTTAGTAAGTGTATTGTAAAGTTTGATCGTCATATTATTTATGTACGTTTAATAATTTTAAGCAAGCATAAATTAATATACTCTAGATACAGAAAATTCTACCAAACTACTTAATGCTGTTTTATATTCGCTATCTGGCAAACACTGTAACGCTTGCTTAGCCTTTTCAGCTTTTTGCCTAGCCATATTCTCCGTGTAATCTAACGCTTTAGTTTGCTGGATAACCCCCATAACAAATTTGAAGCTATCTCGATCACCCTTCTCTATTATTTCTGCAAGTTGTTTTGCTTGCTCTGCTGAAGCATTTTTTAATGCATAAATAGTCGGTAGAGTTGGTTTTCCTTCGGCTAAATCATCACCGACATTTTTCCCCATAGTTTCTGCATCTGCTCGATAATCCAAAACATCATCAATTAATTGGAATGCTGTCCCTAAATGTTTACCGTAATTTTCTAATGCCTGTTCCTCCTTTAAAGATCTTCCAGCCAATAAGGCTCCAATCTGTGCAGCCGCACCGAATAATTTTGCCGTCTTACATTTAATAACCTGCATATATTGGTCTTCGGTAGTGCCCGGTTCATTACAATTCATTAACTGCAACACTTCACCTTCGGCAATGGTATTGGAGGTGGTTGAGAGAATATCCATCACTCGCATATCACCCACTTTGACCATCATTTCGAACGCGCGCGAGAAAATGAAATCACCCACCAGCACACTTGCCTCATTTCCCCATATGGAATTTGCGGTTTCTTTACCACGGCGAAGCTCCGAAGAATCCACCACATCATCATGTAGTAAGGTTGCCGTATGAATAAATTCAATAATCGCCGCGGTTAAATAATGTTTTTCGCCCTTATAACCGCAGGCTCTTGCCGCCAGCACCGCGATCACTGGGCGCAGTCTTTTACCGCCACTGTTGACGATGTATTCTCCCATTTGCTCAATAAGCACCACATCAGAATGTAGCTGGGCTCGAATACTGGCGTTGACGCCATCCATGTCTTTGGCAACAAGCGCCTGAATTTCATTAAGTCGCATGTAGATTTATGGGGTTTTGCTAGAAATACACCATCGCAAAGCGATCGCATATATATTATTAGATAGTCTCATTCATCAATACCTTCTTGGCATTATTGGGTGTATATTTATTCTGTCGTCATAATAATGAACGGTCAAACTCTAGTAGGCAAGGCGATTGACCTGCCAGTACTTAGTCGTTAGAATGCCGCGCTCTTTTTCTTAAAGATACACGAAGTCACTATAATAATATTATGTATGCAGTAATCGCTACAGGCGGAAAGCAATATCGAGTCGAGCAGGGAGATATCCTTCGCGTCGAAAAGTTAAATGCTGAAGAAGGCGAAACCGTCGACTTTGACCAAGTACTGATGATGGGCTCAGGTGACAGCGTGAACATAGGCGCACCCTACATTGATGGAGGCAAGGTCAGCGCTGAAGTCCGCGCTCACGGTCGCGCTAAGAAGATCGAAATCATTAAATTCAAGCGTCGCAAGCATCATCGCAAGCAAATGGGGCACAGACAGTCCTATACAGAATTAGTTATTAAAGAAATTAGTCAGTAAACACGGAATAATACGCAATGGCACATAAGAAAGCAGGTGGTAGTACTAGAAACGGTCGCGATTCGGAATCGAAACGACTCGGTGTAAAATGTTTTGGTGGTCAACAGGTAGTCCCTGGCAATATCATCTTGCGCCAACGTGGAACAAAGTTTCACCTAGGACAAAACGTTGGGCTGGGCAAAGATTATACAATTTTTGCTAAAACTCCGGGTGTAGTGAAATTTGAAGTGAAGGGCCCTAAGAATAGGAAGTATGTCAGCGTTGTAAGCGCATAAAAGACACTCCTTTTCGATTTTAAAAAGCCCCGAGATTCGGGGTTTTTTTTGCCCACGACAAATACATACACAGGCAATCAATATGAAGTTCGTAGATGAAGCAACAATTACTGTATTTGGTGGCAATGGTGGCAATGGCTGCATGAGTTTTCGTCGTGAACGCTTTGTTGCTAAGGGTGGACCTGATGGTGGTGACGGTGGTGACGGCGGGAATGTTTATTTGCGCACCAAAGAAGGCATTAATACACTGGCAGATTTCCGTTTCACTCGCAGTTTTAAAGGTCAGAAAGGCGCTAACGGCGGTGGTGCTAATTGCACAGGCAAATCCGGCGAGGATTTATATATTGATGTCCCTGTAGGCACAGAAGTCTACGATCACAATACCGATGAATGTATTGGTGATTTGACCACCGATGGACAAATCTTATTGGTGGCTAAAGGTGGTTTTCATGGTTTGGGAAATCAGCGTTTTAAAAGTTCTACCAACCGTGCTCCACGTAAAACGACTAATGGCTCTGAAGGTGACATTCGAGAATTACGATTAGAGCTTAAGCTATTGGCTGACGTCGGTTTACTGGGATTGCCAAGTGTCGGAAAATCATCATTAATCACGGCAGTATCTGAAGCGCGTCCTAAAATTGCCGATTATCCATTTACCACATTGCACCCAAATTTAGGTGTCGTTCGAGTCGGCCCACTGCAAAGTTTTGTCATGGCAGATCTGCCCGGTTTAATCGAAGGTGCTGCTCAAGGCCACGGCTTAGGTATTCATTTTTTGAAACATCTATCACGATGTCGTGTGCTAGTGCATATGATTGATTTATCTGAGCGTGGAAAAGGCGAAGATCCTATTTCTCAGTTCCACACGATTGAAAAAGAGTTGCAGGAATATAGCGAAGCAGTATCCAATAAACATTGTTGGCTTGTATTCAATAAAGTTGATCTATTAACAGAAAAAGAGCAACAAAATAAAATTAAAGAAGTATGTGATGAGATTAATTGGCAAGGGCCAGTTTATGCCATTTCAGCAGTTTCTAGGGTAGGCTTAGACCAATTATGCAAAGATATTTTAGGATATTTAACCGATCAAGATAGTGAACATGAACAATGACAGCACAGGCACTCAACAATCTAAACGTTGGGTGATAAAAATTGGTAGTTCGCTTATCACGAATGATGGCCAGGGTCTCAACTTAGCCGCGATTAAAGCGTGGATGAACGAATTCGCTGCGCTTCACAAACAAGGTTACGAGCTTATTCTGGTGTCATCTGGTGCCGTGGCTGAAGGCATGGCGCGACTTGGCTGGACTCAACGCCCTCGTACTTTACATAAACTACAAGCAGCAGCGGCAATTGGTCAAATGGGTTTAGTTCAAGCCTATGAGGAATACTTACAAGAACACGACTTACATAGCGCACAAGTGCTGCTCACTCATGAGGATTTACGTGATCGCCAGCGTTACATTAACGCGCGTTCCACACTAACCACTTTATTAGAATTGGGTATCATTCCTGTCGTGAATGAAAATGATACGGTGGCCACTGATGAAATCCGCTTTGGCGATAATGACAACCTAGCGGCGTTGGTGGCTAATCTGATTAGCGCTGACCAATTAATTATCCTCACCGATCAAGCTGGCATTTTCGACAAGAATCCAAATGAGTTCAAAGATGCAAAATTGATCGAGTCTTGTTCTACCAATGATAGAATTTTAGATATTGTTGCCGGGCCATCTCATCATGCACTAGGTAGAGGCGGCATGGTCACCAAAGTGTCTGCGGCGAGGCGTGCCGAGCGTTCTGGAGCTTCGACGATAATCTTATCCGGCAAGCAAACTAATGCGCTACTTTCTATTGCAGATGGTGAATACACCGGCACTACTATCATGCCTGCGATTGAACCGCTAACAGCGCGTAAGCAATGGATAGCGAATCAACTGCAAGTCGTTGGCAGCATTCAATTAGATGCAGGTGCTAGCCATGTGATTAGATCTGGCGGAGCCAGCTTATTACCTATTGGTGTGACGTCAGTAAAGGGTGAATTCAAGCGAGGTGACTTAGTCGTATGTAACGACGAACAAGGCAATGAAATTGCGCGTGGATTGATTAATTACAATGCCGATGAGTCGAGGAAGATTTTAGGCAAATCAACCGCCGAGATCGAACCGACCTTAGGCTATATCAATGAGCCAGAATTAATCAATCGAGATAATTTAGCAATTCTATAAACGTGCGATATTAAATATCGACATTGACAGCTAAATTACATTGCGCGAATGCGCGAATTCAAACGTTGCTTATGTCTCGCTGCTTTGTTGGTATGAATAATACCTTTACGCGCAGACGAGTCGATAATTGGAACAGAGGTTGTATATAGCTGTTGAGCTTCTTCTTTATTGCCAGAGTCGATCGCTTTAACCACATTTCTAATAAATGTGCGAAGTTTTGACCTCATTGCAACATTACGTTGTCTAGATTTCTCTGAAGTGCGTGCTCTTTTACGAGCTGAAGCTATATTTGCCAAAATCTGTCCTCTTAAATCTGAGCTTAGTGTTTTAGGGCGTCGAACTATGCGTTTTTCACTGTAAAATGTCAACAAAATACGTGTCTAAACCCTCATCTATTACTATCAATACTGGATAAGCTTGAATTTAGCTAAGCGGAGATAGATAAGCAACAAATCATGTTCGCAACAGTGATGCAAATTCAGCGCTAATAGGTTAGAGTTTTTCTTTACAAATCAATCAAATATCCCCTATTTAACACCACGTGAGCAAGAAGCCTGTTAAATCCACCTTAGTCATTGGTGGCGCTACCCTAGTCTCTCGCATATTTGGCTATGCTCGTGATGCCATTATATTTATCGTGTTCGGCGCCCATGCCGGCACAGATGCTTTTTTCGTAGCATTTCGTATTCCAAATTTTCTACGGCGACTATTCGCAGAAGGCGCTTTTTCACAGGCATTCGTCCCCGTAATGACGGCTCACTTACATAATAGTGAAAATGATTTTAAGCGCCTAATCGACCATGTTAGCGGCTTGTTATCCATCATTTTACTGATAATCACAACACTTGGAATTTTATGCTCGCCCTGGTTAATACGCATATTCGCGCCGGGATTTGACGATCCAACGCAAGAATTACTAGCTAGCGACATGCTTAAGATCACCTTCCCTTATGCGTTGTTTATTTCACTGACGGCTCTTTCGGGCAGTATTTTAAATATTCGCCAAAAATTTGCAGTCCCTGCTCTAACACCTGTATTACTTAATATGTCATTAATAGGTGCTGCTGTCTGGCTATCTCCCCATATGGAAAATCCAGTGACCGCATTAGCATGGGGGGTTTTCATTGCGGGTGTAACGCAATTGTTATTCCAAATTCCATTTTTAATCAAGGCTCACTCATTACCGTTACCCAAGTTATCTGGCGCTAAAGAAGGTGTCGATAGAATTCTAAAATTAATGTTACCAGCTCTCTTTGGTAGCTCTATCGTGCAGATTAATTTGCTTATCAATACCATCATTGCTTCCTACTTGGTTGCTGGGAGCATTAGCTGGCTATACATCTCAGACAGATTTGTTGAACTTCCTTTGGCTTTATTTGGAATTGCCATAGCCACGGTTATCTTGCCACGGTTATCTAAACATTTTGTGTCAAATCAACAACAAGAATTTAATCAGACCCTACAATGGGCATTAAAAATTTCATTAATAATTTCAATTCCTGCCACATTGGGCTTAATAGTATTATCTGCTCCCATCCTATTTACTCTTGTCCAATATCGAGAATTCAGCTTATTTGACACACAGATGGCAACACTCAGTTTAATGGCCTACTCACTTGGATTGCCGGCTTTTATTTTTATCAAAGTATTAGCACCCGGCTTCTACTCACGCCAAGATACAAAAACACCAGTTAAAATTGGCGTACTAGTCATCATTATTAACATTGTGCTAAATCTTTTATTTGTATGGCTATGGTCAAAGCTAGGGTTACCCGGCACCCATGCTGGTCTTGCTTTAGCTACTTCTTTGTCTGCTTATGTCAATGCAACCTTATTATTTATCCTGCTTAGAAGAGCTAATGTTTTACATGCCAGCTCAGATAGATCATTGATAGGGTTAAAATCATTTTTTAGTTCCGCCGTTATGTTGATATGCTTACGGTGGATTAATCCTGCAACAGAGGTTTGGTCTGACTGGAGCATTATTACGAGATTCGGCTCACTGACCGGTTTAATCATTGTTGGCGTATCCATCTATGTCGGCCTACTAATGATCCTTGGCTTACGTCCAAACCAATTTCGTCTTGAGTCGCACTAGCGCAGGTTTAATATGATCTTGCTTCGAGGCAGCAATAAACTTACTAGAATTCACCGGCCTACTGTGGCCACGATTGGTAACTTTGATGGATTCCATCTAGGCCATCAAGAGATCATTAGCTTCGTCATTAACGAATCGATGCAACAAAAAGCAAAATCAGTATTAATTAGCTTTGAGCCAACCCCAAAAGAGTTCTTCTGTGGTTCTAAGGGGCCTGCACGTATTTATCCTATTCGCAAAAAAATAGAATTAGCCCGCGAATTTGGATACGACTACTTTGCATGTTTACATTTCAATCAACTATTAGCGACAATGCCACCAGTGGACTTTGTACAGAAGATCTTGCACGATTCACTGAATGTTAAAACATTAGTCGTTGGGTATGATTTCAAATTTGGCCACCACGGAAGTGGTACTACTGATCTACTCTGCAGCATGGGCAAAAAACTTGGATTTCAGGTCCATGTTAAAAATCCTATTTTGCATAAAAATATGCGCGTCAGCAGCACACTGATTAGAGAAAAATTGTCTCAAGGTGCGTTTGCTGAAGTTGCTACTTTATTGGGTCGTCCATTCGAAATATCGGGGCGTGTTTTCCACGGCGACAAAAAAGGTCGAACCATTGGGTTCCCCACAGCGAATATTTTAATTGGGCGAAAAGTCTCACCTATAAATGGAGTTTTCACAGTCAGCGTAAGCCAAAAGAATAATAAGTGGCAAGGCGTTGCCAATGTTGGCAACAGACCTACCGTGAATGGCAAGCGTCAACAATTAGAAGTACATTTATTTAATTGCCAACAAGATTTATATGGCAAAAGGTTGGTTGTTGAATTTCATACCAAGTTAAGAGATGAAATAAAATTCCCATCATTTGAAGCACTGAAACATCAAATAAGCATTGATGTTACAAAGGCACAACAAATATTTTAGTGAAAGGACGTAACAGTTAGTGACTCAGGATTACAAGCACACTCTAAATCTGCCAAAAACCAGTTTCCCAATGAAAGGTAACTTGGCGCAACGCGAACCAGAAATGTTAAAACGCTGGGAAGAGTTAGGTATGTATCAACACATCCGCGAAGCCTGTGCTGATCACGAAAAGAAATTTATACTCCATGATGGTCCTCCTTATGCGAATGGAGACATTCATATTGGTCATGCAGTTAATAAAATTCTCAAAGACATTATTGTTAAAAGCAAGACTTTGAGTGGCTATGACGTGCCTTTTATTCCAGGTTGGGATTGCCACGGCTTACCTATCGAGGTCATGGTTGAAAAGAAAAAAGGCAAGCCTGGTCACAAGATATCTGAGAAAGAATTTCGCCAGGCCTGCCGTGAATACGCGAAAAAGCAAGTAGACCGTCAACGCGAAGACTTTATTCGCCTAGGTGTGTTTGCTGATTGGCAAAATCCTTATCTAACAATGGACTTCCAAGTAGAGGCCGATATAGTACGTGCGCTGAGTAAAGTCATCGCCAATGGCCATTTAGAAAAAGGCTTTAAGCCTGTCTATTGGAGTGTTGCCAGTGGCTCAGCCTTAGCAGAAGCTGAGGTTGAATATAAGGATAAAACTTCTTACGCTATCGATGTTAAATTTACACCAGCAGATCAAGTAGCTTTCAAAAAATTGTTCGCCGGTGCTGCTGAAGATACTACTGCTCACATAGTGATTTGGACCACAACACCATGGACGTTACCTGCTAACCAAGCAGTTAGCTTGCACCCTGAGTTTGAATACTCATTGCTAGAAGTTCCCCATAATAACTCAAGCGAATACTTATTATTAGCTTCAGATTTAATTGCACCCTGTTTAGAACGTTATGCTATCGAAAATCATAAAGTCATCGGAACCTGCATAGGGCGGGATCTTGAGCACACGCAATTACAACACCCCTTTTATGATAAACACGTCCCGATTATTTTAGGCGAACATGTAACGACCGAAACAGGTACCGGCGCTGTACACACAGCCCCAGATCATGGTGCGGACGATTTCATTGTTGGTAAAAAATACCAGCTAGGCACGATTAATATCGTTAATGGTAATGGCGTTTATCGTGACAATGTAGAAATATTCGCTGGCCAACATGTGCATAAGGTTGATAAGCCTGTCATTGAAAAGCTAGAAGAAAACTCTAAGCTTGTTCATCAACACCAAATTACTCATAGTTTCCCTCATTGCTGGCGCACAAAGACCCCACTCATTTTTAGAGCAACGCCGCAGTGGTTCATCAGCATGAACAAAAACAATCTGCTTAAACGTTCACTCGAAGAAGTAGACAATGTTGAGTGGTTACCTGATTGGGGCAAAGCGAGAATCATTAGCATGCTTGGGAATAGTCCTGATTGGTGTATTTCAAGACAGCGCACTTGGGGCGTGCCCATCACATTATTTGTACATTCAGAAACACAGGAGTTACACCCTGACACTGTTGCTCTTATGGAGAAAGTTGCACAACGTATAGAAAAACAAGGCATTCAGGCTTGGTTTGATTTAGAACCTGCCGAGCTACTTGGCGATGAAGCTAAAGATTATACCAAGGTCTCTGATACTTTAGATGTATGGTTTGATTCAGGCGTTACTCATGAGTCGGTGGTACAACGTCAACAGCACCTTGATTTTCCAGCAGACTTGTATTTAGAAGGTTCTGATCAACATCGTGGTTGGTTCCAGTCGTCATTAAAGACCAGCGTAGCCATCAATAATTGTGTGCCTTATAAAACTGTATTAACTCATGGCTTTACAGTCGACGCTAGTGGTCGAAAAATGTCTAAGTCATTAGGCAATGTAGTCGCGCCGCAAAAAATATTCAAATCACTAGGCGCAGACATCTTGCGTTTATGGGTTGCATCTAGCGATTTCAGCAGCGAGATGAATGTGTCTGATGAGATACTAAAACGCACTGCAGATTCCTATAGAAGAATGCGTAATACCGTACGCTACTTGCTCTCAAACTTGCACGGCTTTGATCCAAGCAAAGATTTAATTGCTACTAATGAAATGATTGCTCTTGATAGGTGGATTGTAGATAAAACAGCCTGCTTACAAAAACAAGCACTTGAACATTACGAGCGTTATGAATTTCATCAGCTGTACCAAACACTACATAATTTTTGCAGTTTAGATCTAGGCAGTCTGTATTTAGACATTATTAAAGACCGGGTCTATACCACCCAAACTGACAGCCTTGCTCGTAAATCAGCACAAACCGCAACCTATCATATTGCCCAATCTTTATTGCGCCTATTAGCACCCATATTGAATTTCACGGCAGAAGAAGCTTTCTCTCATATACCTGGAAATAAAGAGACCACCATCTTTACTAAAACTTGGTATAAAAATTTAACGGGCCTTAATAAAGATGAAGAGCTAAACATGGATGCTTGGAATCTGATATTTGAAGTGCGCCAACTAACGTTAAAGACATTAGAAGAATTCAGGGAAAAAGGAGAAATTGGTTCTGGCTTAGATGCTGATGTGACTATCTATTGTGATAATGCAATCCACAATGCCTTATCTTTGCTAGAGGATGAACTTCGATTTGTACTCATCACATCATCTGCATTACTTGAGCCTTTCTCGAATGCTCCAACAGATAGTCAAGAGTTGTTTTTGATCAGTGGCGATAAAATCAAAGTTGCAATTCGGAAGTCTACAAACGATAAGTGTGTTCGTTGCTGGCATCTTCGAGAGGATGTTGGTAGCCACCAAGATCACCCAGAACTATGCGCTCGCTGCGTTGACAATGTAGACGGCACTGGTGAGGTTAGGAAATATGCGTAAGTGGGCCATCCTGATTATAGCTTCAACCGTTATTGATCAGTTTACAAAACGCTTTGCTGAAGCAACTCTTGAGTTTGCACAGCCTATCCCAGTAATACCAATGTTTAATTGGATGCTTGTTTATAATGAAGGCGCTGCATTTAGCTTTCTAAGTGAAGCTGGTGGTTGGCAACGTTGGTTTTTTGTTGCTCTTGCGATAGGTGTCTGCGCATATATTCTTAATTGGTTACGCAAACTTTCAAGTACAGAAATATTGCTCGGTATTAGCCTTAGCTTTATTCTTAGTGGCGCTTTAGGAAACTTAATTGATCGCGCTATCTACGGCAAGGTTACTGATTTTATAGACTTTTATTATCAAGCCGACGAGTGTGTTTATTTTTTCTTTTACTTGTCCAATAACCGATGCCACTGGCCAACATTTAACATCGCAGATATTTTAATTACACTAGGTACTTGCTTATTGATTGTGCAGATTTTCAAAGACAATTCCGCCAATGATACCCATACAAATTAAACTCGCTAATCCAAGAGGTTTTTGTGCCGGCGTTGATCGCGCCATTGAGATTGTTGAACGTGCATTACAACAGTTTGGCGCGCCAATTTATGTTCGACATGAAGTTGTTCATAATCGATTTGTGGTAGATTCATTGCGTAGCAAAGGTGCGGTATTTGTAGAAGAATTAGACCAAGTACCAGATCAATCTACTGTTATATTTAGTGCTCATGGCGTTTCTAAAGCTGTGCGCAGCGAGGCAGATAGACGTAAGTTAACTGTATTTGATGCAACCTGTCCGCTAGTGACCAAGGTCCATATTGAAGTTGTACGTAATTGTAAAAATGGTAGGGATACTATTTTAATCGGCCATAAAGGCCACCCCGAAGTCGAAGGCACTATGGGCCAATATAGTGAAGAACATGGCGGCAAGATTTTTCTTATTGAATCACCTGAAGATGTCGACAAAATTATTGTTGAGAAACCTAATGATATCTCTTATGTCACACAGACCACACTATCGGTAGACGATACAAAAGAAACTATTGAAAGATTGCGATCACGCTTCCCTAGCATTCAATCACCTAAACGTGACGACATTTGTTATGCCACACAAAATCGACAAGATGCAGTTAAAAACTTAGTTCACGACTGTGACTTATTACTAGTGATTGGCTCAGTGACAAGTTCGAATTCGAATCGCCTTCGGGAGATTGCAGAAAAAAATGGTATTGAGTCTTACCTTATAGATGATGCCGATCAGATTTCAGATTCCTGGCTGAATAATAAAATCAATATCGGAGTCACTGCCGGTGCTTCTGCCCCGGAAATTTTAGTTAGACAGGTAGTTGAAAAACTCACCGCATCAACTAAAGCCAGCGTGGTTGAAATAGAGGGCGTTGAGGAAAACATAACATTTGCTGTGCCGAAAGAACTTCGCAGTAACTCTTAATTCTTTTACCAGTATTCTGGCGGGTTTTTTTGATTTTTGGAGTTATATGTAAACGTAGGTGCATTAACTGATATAAAATTTGGTGCCGCTGTTAGTAGCACACAATCACTCAAAAGCACCTCAGGCTCACATCGACCTGCTGATATTAGGTAATATCCATTTTCTGATTCAATAACCCCCTCTTCTCCAGCCGCTTTAGTGTTTTTTAAATCTCCAATCAAGTCATCTGAGTACCGACTATTACTGGTAAAAAACACTCTTTGCTGCAGCATGACCTCTAATAGCTTTATCTGCGCTTCTGCATTACGAGTTTTAGTTATATGACGTGTATAAGATGGATAAGCGATACTTGCGACAAGCGCCACTACTATCATCAATTTAATAAGAGTAATACCAAGTTATTGTGGCTTTAATAGCTTCAAGTTACCTAGCTTTGTAGGAGCTACAACGTAGCAACCATAACCTTGTAATTTTACGTGGATCTTCATGATCAATAGTAAATACAATATCCTCGCCGACCTCTGCATCACTTAGTACACTAGCATCAAAGTTACACGCAGTTATATTGCCTGCATCTAAAATAGTTATCTCTTCAGCAACAAACCTATATCGTGCTGACCCAAGGAATATTTCTCCTGCTGATACTGCATCAATCTTACCAAATTCTAACGCTTTTACATTAACGTTAGATAATGGGTCATTAAAACTACACGCGCTACTAGGAAAGTCAGCCTGGCTTAAAATACATTCATCTGCAGAAGCAATTGTGATATATATGGTAACTATTGAAATAGTAATCACTCTTAACATTAGAATTCCACCTCACGCCAAGCTTGCCTACCCACAAGTTCTAACTTAGCTAGGTTAGTCTTTACTGATACAATACCTGCATTTGATAGCTGAGTAATACGGTAGTCCCCAAAAAAAGTCGAGCTTGTTAGTGTTGATCCCAGTCGTGTACCTACAATAATACCCGCAGTACCTAATGTTGAGATGTTATCTTTTTCATCAAATACGTTATCAACATTAATATCAAATATTACCTGGTCTCCTGCGGTACCATCTTGCGAATCCAGTGCTAGTGAAAACCCCCCAGGTGCTGGATTACAGCTCAAATCTTGCGGAATTAAGGTGTTAACAAACAATGTGTCATTTCTAAGTTGAAGTTCACGTACGGCTTTCTCTCCTGGAAACTCTACTCCAGTACCGTCTCTACGCCTCACATTAAAATTAATAACCCAACCTTGATCACCAGGATCTGGAGCATTTGCACTAACTGTCCTAACATCTAACGAAATCCCCGCAACTACATCTGCAAACAAATTATTTTCTAATGTTTGCTCTGTTAAATCATCAACACTCACTTCGACACCAACTGTATTCTCAGGCGGCCTTGCTAAGGCTGTACTATCGACTACAGCGTAAAGTGATTGAATATTAGTAGCTATTGCATCACTTTTAGTAAAGTAACTTCCTGTTGCAACGATGACTATTACACCATTACCACTTTGGTGGTTTACCACTATGGGCCGTGTTGTTATTGGTTGCCAATTACCATCTAGGCCTATAGCTCGCAGCAAAATAAATCGTTTACTATTTAAAGACCAATCACTCGGTGTAGAACTTGTTATATCTATAACGTGTAAATTACCTTCTAGGTCTCCCGCATAAAGTCGATCAATTGTTCCATTACCATCAGTATCAATAGCTCTCACATCAGCAATACCATTAGGTCTATCTACACCACCAATACCGGTGTTTATTTTTACTAAGTCACCATTCTGTTCCCAGCTACCATCAATGCCACGATCAATGAAAAGTGCATATATGACCGCCTCTCCATTTGGACTTGTGCTGTTATAGCCATTGCCAAATATAGCCACCCATCTTTGTTCGCCTACATCGTTAGCATTACTCATAGCAATAAGTGGGCGCGCGAAAGAAAAACCCATATCACTAATTGAGCCATCAACATTCGCATCTGGGTCATCCTCAGGACCAAATTCCCATAACACTTGGTTTGCAGGATCACTCTCGGGGTTTGGATTAGTGATATTAAGCGCATAATAACCACGGCCACCAGCACCTAATCCTCCGACTACTATTGTATTCCAAGATAGACTGCCACCGTTTGCCCGTATGTAAACGTCTTCAACGCTAGGAGTAGAATCTACAAAAAATTGATGCTTATACTCTGGCAATGTCAGTTGAGATAAATTTTCAAATACAAAGCCTGGAATATATGCAAAACGTTCATTACCAGTGCTTGCGTTGAACACGTTTACATACCGTCATTAGCAGCAACTACTACTGATGCGGCTCGACCAGCTTGGCTCGCTTGAAAATCAAAGTAAGTTTGCCCATCACCACTTGGCCAAGCGCCCCCGAATCTACCCACTGCCTGTGGTTGCCCAACAAATACAGGGGCAGCATTTACAATTGTTCCCAGCTTTGCGTTATGAATAATCTGATTACCCGCTGTATTTGTCCCTTGAATACTTTCTGTTTCTGGGCGAATTCTGAATTCACCATTTTTAAAACTTGTCCCCTCTCTTTCGCTAAGGCCACCCCTTAAATAAATTAAACGATCTTCAGCAAGATTTACACCTGGATTAGGCTGCGGATTATTCAACAGAAGTTGTTGACTTACATCTAGTAATAGCTTCATTCCTAGCAAGAGACATAGAAGATATAAATTGGTTAATGCCACTAGTTAATTGATTCCTCTCAATCAAGCTCTGGAAAGACGACACACCAATCGATAGAACCACGGCGGCTACTGCAATTGTGAGCATCAGCTCTACCATGGTAAAGCCGGTTAAGTACTTATGCCTTAAAACGGTTCGATTCATCTATAAATCCAGTGTCTGTTTGTAGACAACTAGTGTTGTGTAGATTTTTAAAGTATAGAGTAATGTGTTCAACTAAAAAGACCCAATGTACGCACTTATTTAAACGAATTACCTTGACTGTTTAATTCATCATTATGGATAGTTGTGAGTTTTCCATGATTTTACAGCTCAAGTGAACCGCAGCTAGATTATGAAAAATAGATTTGCTTTATAGAAGTGAAGTTATACAGATTTCTGCTCTAAGGCATTGCAACTAGTTATTTACTTTTATTAGGAAACGAGAAGTTAACTTAAGCCTTTGTTGCTGTTGTGTATGCAATTCAATCAGCTTAGTAACTGGTACGACCTCAATATTGTGTTCTAGCAGGGTAGGCAGATAGTCACTTAGCAGTTTAATGGTTGACGGGTAAGGGTGTCCTATAGCCACTGCAAAACCTTTACGCATGGCTATCTTCTTCAAATATTTCAGCTGACGCTTTATATCTTGTCCATTTTCACTGCTGTCGATAAACACATCTCTGCTTATATTGGGAATGTAATGCTCTTTTGCCATTTGACTGGCCACCGTTAGTATGGTGGTCTTACTGTCTACAAAGTAAAGATTATCGTCTCGATTAGATAATACGTTTTACAGTAATTTCATTGTCCATAAATACGCTTCAATATTATTGTGAGATAGCCTATGGTTGATAGTTACGTCACATCGTCAATCCAACTCTTAAATTGTTTAAGGGTTTTATCGTGACGACGCTTTAATTTGAATACATTAAAAATATAGTCAACTGGATCTCGTGGGGATTTCTCTAAAGCTAAACGAGCTAAACCTTTTGCCTCAGGGTGCGGAATCTCTGTCCATTCGCGCTCGTCGCCCCAAGGGTCTAAACCTCGCCATTGCATTTCATCAACAACATCGGTGGGTGATAGCCAAACTACTGGCTTATGAATGCCATCGCGCTTAATGCCTGCCCAAGGCTCAATTAAATCCAGTATATGTTTGAGCTGCTTCTTGCTTGTTCTTGTTAAACCATGGAGGTTGGCGATATCCAGTGCCAACTCTTGAAGGGTTATCCCGTTTTTATCGACTAGTATAGATTTTGTAATATCGACAAGAGTTGGCTTGTAATCATTATCAAAATAGCGGGTATGATCATATGTGGCTATTTCTGTATCTTTCTGGTTGCTAGTATCTTGAGAGGAAATCACTTCTATGACGGTTTCTTCTTGAGAAGCTTGCACCTGTTCGTCGAGTGCAGACTTTCTTCTGTCTTCTTCTAATATCTCATTTAGGCGACAACCAATTTTTTTAATCGCCTCTTCGGGATCTTGGAAATAGTCAGTGGACCATAGACGCACCAAACGCCACCCAAGATTTTCCAGGATTGCATGGCGTACACGATCTCGGTCTCTAGCTGATGGAGAGCCATGGTATGTAGCTCCATCGCATTCAACACCGGCAAGATATACACCTGGGTGATCTGGATGAGTTATTCCTAAATCGACCCTGAACTTGCTGACACCAATTTGAGGTTGAACTTTCCATCCCTTGTCCCTTAGGGCCCATGCAACAGCTTGCTCAAAGTCGCTATCAAATTGATCAACACCATAATTCGCTGTCGCTTGTTCTGCCAAAGCAATTGGGCCTTTTTCAGCAAACTCTAAATAATGTTTAAGGTGTTCTATGGCTAAGGCTGATGTACGACTTAGATCAATCATGGATGAGTCGAAACTTGAAAACACTAGAACTTCGCTTGTGGCTCTGGTTATAGCTACATTCAGTCTTCGCTCGCCACCTGATTTATTAAGAGGGCCAAAATTCATACTCATGGTGCGCCCGCCAGCCTCTGTAGGGCCGTAACCTAGACTTAAAATGATGATATCTCGTTCATTACCTTGAACAGATTCTAGATTCTTAACAAAGACTCCGTCATAGGTATCTATTGATTGAAAATATGGTTCTATTTTGGGATGCTTTCTTCGAGCATCATCTAGCAAATCTTCTATTGTTCTTTGTTGTTCCGTATTTAATGTCACAACTCCAATAGTCTTCGAAGAGCTTGCAGGATTCGTTAGGCGCTTAACAAGCTCGTCAACAACGGCAGCTGCTTCAATTGGGTTGTTGCGTCCTTTACCTTTCGAGTAAACGCCATTCACCCTATGTAGCGTAACAGCGGATTCTTTAGTATCTGAAGATGGGTAAGTAACAAGTGAGTTCTCGTAATACTTACTGTTAGAGAAGGCTATTAATGTTTCATGTCTGCTTCTATAGTGTCCTTTTAGCCTTAAGTGCGGTAATCGAGCAGCTAATGCCTGGTCCAAAATTGATTCCAGATCTTCTTCATCTGGATCATCCACATCTACTGCACCACTAAAGAAACTGGTTGGTGGCATCTGTTTGGGGTCACCTACAACAATGACATTTTTACCTCTGGCTATTGCACCTACTGAATCCCAGGTAGTCATTTGGGACGCTGCATCAAAAACCACTAAATCGAAACCAGTAAAGTCCGATGGTAAGAACTGTGCAACAGATAGCGGTGACATCATCATGCAAGGACATAAGTCGAGTAACCGACCTCCCATTTCTTTAAATAGCGATCTAACAGGCTTGTGGCGGGTCTTCTTTTGAAGCTCTCTGGCTAATAGCCCGAATTCTTTAGGGCTATCTTTGGCAAAGGGATCAGGAATGTTTTCAGCTGCTATTGCAGCAACATAGTCACTAGTAGTTTCAGAGACTTCTGCATCAAGCTTTCTAAAGTCCTCAATTAATTGTTCGTGCGTTGATGCCTTGAACTGTCGTAATTCATCACTTTCATCAATTAATTGTGGTGCTACCCATCGGCAAAATGCTGTTAGAGCCTGTTCTTTTGCATCATTCGGTAAAATGGTTCTTGCTTCTAGACTATTGGTCAGATTGTGTAGCTGGTAGCCTTCTATAATTTCCTTAGCAGATAACCATTCGCTCCATGATTTGAATTTAACTGCATTTGCAGTTAATTGATCAATGGCCGGGTTAATGCTCTCCAAGGACGCATTTTCGTCAAAATCTAACTCTAACTTCTGAGCTTCCTCAGCTACAGACAGATATGCCTCCCAAAGTCGCTTGAATTTCATTTTCTTATTAACGATTTTTGAGTTATCGAGAAAATCACGACCGTCGATAAGCTTGGACTTTATAGCTGTGAGTAAAACAGCAGGGTCGTCAGTTAGACCCATCGCTTCAGTTAATGCTTTATGAGCTAATTTAGCTCTAGTGACAGCTTTGTTTAAATTATCGGGCTTTGTTTCCCATCCATGCCATATTTTATCTTCTTCAAATTTATCCTTGAGGGAATTAATATCTTCTTGCAGCTTTGCCCCTTTGTGTATATCAAGCAAAATTTTAAGGTCTTTGAATTTTTCGAAACCTAATTTCTTTGCGGCACTATTAATCTTGAGTTTGGCAAAGAAGCGTTTAAACCAGCTGTCTTTAGCTTCTTTATAAATACTAACCCAGTTAGATGTAGGGCTTTTAGCGAGAATTTCTGCATTTACTTGGTGACCGATTGTTCCTAGACACTGATCAAACTCTTGTTTTGTTTCACCTAGCGCACTCAAATCAATCAATAAGTCTTTAACCCCCTTTTTGACGATGTAGCCCATAGGATTAGATTCGGCAGATTCGATTAGGTTTGCCAATTGATTAACACGACTCAGATTGCTAGTCGTATTACTTTGTAGCTTGAGGTTAAAACTAGATGCCAGGATTGCTGCTGACGGGTAAAGATCATTGATGGCTGATTTGTAACGTGACAAACAATTTACTACCTGACTTTGCCAAGCATTTGACCAGCTTTTTGCCTTTAGGATTCGAAACTGTGTGGGGTCAAGGCGCGAAATATCATTGTATGCCAGCGCCGATTTATTTACGGCATCAAGCATTTGGTCTAATTTTTCAGAATTGCTGACTGGAGAAGCGTCAAAACCGAGAGACCATGTAATATTAAGAGTGTGTTTATCCTTATAAAGTACATCTCTGGCAATGGCATCACGTGCTGAAATACCATATATAGATTTCTTGTGTAGTGCTTGCACAAAGCAATTTAGTTTATCCCGTTTTGTTTTTAGCACTTTGACAGAATCAACCCAGCCATCACTTTGGGCATCTTCACGTCTATCTGCAGCAACTCTAAGTTGCTCAAGAACAGCCTTCTTGTTTGCTTTGTTACTATGTAATTCCAAACACAGGTGGTCTAACCCCACTTTTTCCATGCGCCTATAAACGACATTAAGGGCAGCCATTTTCTCAGCGACAAATAATACTTTTCTACCCAGAGCCAGATTGTGGCAAATGATGTTGGCGATTGTCTCTGACTTTCCTGTTCCCGGAGGCCCTTCTAGAACAAAGTCTTGAGGCCTACCTGAGGCTTCTACGGCAACTAGCTGGGAGCTATCACAATTTAGTGGTGTGAATACTTTTTCAGGGTCGACCTTTTCATCTACTTCATCACGGAGTACGAAACTGGCGTCTTGAATATAGGCATCTTGAGGGTGATCAATAAGGTGTTGAACAAATGGATTATCTTTGAGGTCATCAATTCTATCTTTTAAATCTTTCCACATTAGGTATTTTGCAAAAGAGAAAGATGCCAATACTAATTCTTCTACTACCTCAAAGCCTGGCTGCTCAGCGATTGCTGCTCGAACAGCATTCCAGACCAGATTTACACCAACGCCAGATTCATCTTCAGGTAATGAATCTCTAAATTGGTTGAGGTCTATGCTGTACTCCGTATAAAGGAACTCAATTAACGTCATATTAAAAATAGGACTTTCATCAGGTAACTGACGTACTTTGATGGGTGCTCTTGCGCTACTTCTTGTCAGTTCCGCTGGAATAAGAATCAAAGGCGCTCGATATGACCGGTCATCTTCCGGATTTTCTTTCCAACGAAGCATGCCAAGTGCTAAATACAGGGTATTAGAGCCACCTTCCTCTAAATCATTTTTGGCTTTTCTTAATAGGTTTACGGCATTCTGTTCGAGCTTTTTTCTCGACATATTGGCAAGAAGAACATTTTTATTGAGCTGTTCTAGGGCATAGTCTCTATGAATATCAGAGCCGACTTGTAGTCTAAAGGTTTCTTCACTGCGCTCCTTGTCATTTAAAGGGCTTTCTTCTGAAGATAAAAACCGGAAAGAAATACCATCCGCTAAATTATCTTCCATGGAGCCGATGTCAGGGCAATATAATTTAATAGCTACAGCTCGCTCCTTTAGTGACAACAGTGAATTTCGCTTAGTAAGATCTAAGAGCTTTCTTTGCCACGCATCTATCCGTGTATCTGGTGTTTCAGTAATAACTTGCTCATCTGCTCTTACCGGTGGTAGAGGAGGAATTACGGGTAAACTTAATTCTATATCTGATTCAGAAGTTTTCTCGTCAGGTTTTTCTTCAATCGTAGAAATCGGTTTGATTTTTCTAGACCGGGCCTGTTTGATATCAATTAAGTAAACAAAGTCTTCTTCTTTATCTTCGTTAATTAAGTCTCTAGCATGTGCTTTAGATTGCTCAAACGTAACTGGGGAGTCATTAGTAACTAATGTACTTTCAAATAATACTAAATCACGCGTATCAACTCGTTTACGAAGATCCATTGGATCATCATTGGTTAATATCGGAAAATTTTCATCAATGAGCCAGACGCCAACAAATGCTTGTCCTTTACCAATAGCAACAACTGGGTTTAACCCCATCAACTCAAGGCAGCTAGCGAATAAAAGAGACGTATCAAGACAGGCAGCTATTTTTGAAGAGCTGATATCAGATGCTAATCGTATGCGCTGTCCTCGTCGTGCAAAACCTTGGGGCGGAGTGACATAAGCTATTCGTTGAGAAAATATTACATTCCAAAGTGCTGCAGCCATCAAATATGGCTTTTCTCTGGTATTTGATTGATAGCCATCAACACTTCTTCCGTGACCGCCTTTCTCCAGAACCTCTGCTACCTGTCTTACCAATGATTCAACATATACACCATTTGGTTTTACAAAGGCTGCTAGCAAGTCAGGTTGGCGGCTTTCTCCACCCCAATAGTTAGCTGGAAGTACATCAATTGAAAATTCTTCAGTTGTTAAGTGTTCTTCGGGGTTATCAATTGATGAAACTGAAAGTGTGACTGAAACTTTAAGTTCTTCAGTTAAGTTAAACAGGAAGTCATGCGGAACATTAAGTGGGCGGTTTTGTAATGAAATCGCTTGCCCTGGCTGTATTTCATCAACAGGCCATTCTTCTGGTGCAAAAATTTCTGGTTCCGATGAAAGTTTGATAGTAAGGTTTTTTAGAGGAACTTGGGCTTCTGGTAGATCGCTATTTAAAATTAGGTAATGTAAGCATATTGTACGAAACACAGGATAAGCATTTTGCTGCGCAGCTAGGGAAAAGGTTGATATAGAATCAACTTTAAGCTGGATGATGGATTCAGACTTGCTATAAGTACTCATATTTCTTCACTATCTATATTAGTTTTTTGACTATAAAAACCTGTTCTAACTCAAGAAATCCAAAAAATATAATCACTATAAATTTACAACTATCATCTTAACTAATAATGCTTGCTTTGGGTTGGCGGAGAATATTTATATGATGCCTTATAACAGAATATTATACGGACTTAATTCCGTATATTACGCGAGCTAGCATTCATTCTATTTCTAACATTTCTTTTTTAAACTAAGTAATTCCTATTCAACTTAATAAACTCTATCAATTATTGATAAAGGCTAACACGGTCTTCTAGCGGAATAAAGATTCCTATACGGCCTTAATGCCGTATATGGGTGCTTGGTTTTTATTGGAATAAGTAACGCGTGTTGAACGCGATAAAGAGAGTGAGGGTTATTTTGAGTAGCCCGAAGAGTGTGTAAAGCTATCGCTCGATGAGCGTTCCAATTCCTTCGTCAGTAAGCAATTCCAATAACACCGCATGTGGAACTCGCCCATCAATAATATGCGCGGTGTGTACGCCAGACTAGATTGCATCAACCGCACATCGTGTTTTAGGTAACATGCCGCCAGCAATAACGCCTTCATTAATTAGCTCTTCGACTCGCTTGGGGTTTAAGCCGGTTAATAACTTTTCTTCGTGCATTACACCGGTTGTGTTGGTTAGCAGAATTAGTTTTTCACTTTTTACTACCGCAGCAATACTGCCTGCGACCGAGTCTGCATTGATGTTATAGGTTTCTCCATTTTCGCCCACACCGATAGGTGCGATGACAGGAATGACATTACTGGCAATAAAGGTTTCTATAATTGTGGGGTTGATCCCGCTTACTTTTCCGACATGGCCTAAGTCAATAATTTCAGAGGTATTGGCTTCTACATTATCGGGAGAGATTTTAAGTTGTTCGGCATAGATTAAATCACCATCTTTTCCAGATAAGCCAACAGTGAAGTGTACTGAGTTTAAAGGATACCGAAAGTAAGAGATAATATCTTAGGAGGTATTCGATGACTCAACGCAAGATCTACACAAAGGAATTTAAGCTAGAAGCGGTTCGTTTATTAATGCAAAGTGACTGTCCGACCACGGAGTTAGCCTTGGCGCTTGGGGTGAAACGGAGTCTGCTCTATTGATGGCAGCAACCATTTCAAACACTAAGGGCGAATCGGCTTTTACAGGGAAACTGGGTCGCCCTAAGAAAGAAGCAATGAGTGAGGCGGCTCGCCTCAGGCAAGAGGTTAAGCAGCTGCGCGAGGCGAATGAGATTCTAAAAAAGGCCGCCGCATACTTTGCCAAAGACCTCAAGTGAAGTATGCGTATATCAAAGAATGTCGTCCCCTTCATTCTGTAGCAGCTCTGTGTCGCGCTTTGTGCGTGTCTGAAAGTGGTTATTATGCTTGGTTAAATAGCGCACCTAGCCCTCGTCAACAAACGTCAATCGAAACAGTGTTATGGCATTCTTAAGTGTTGGAAACAGTTAATGCAGGAAGGGATTAGTGGTGGGCTTTCAATTTCTTTCTCAGCAGCAGAAAGGACGGAAGCAATTTTTTTGTTCCTTGATTTTTGGTGTAACCACTTTAATTTTCAACAGCTCTGTAGAACTAATTTCCTTCTGTCCTGTACCACTGATAAAACTATCAGCGGAAAATTTGAAGTTTTCCGTGCTCATCAAAAAATGCATGAAGTGGATATCTGAATTTTTTTACGGAAACTTGAGATTGCGCTTGATGCAATGCAGCCATCTACGGCTTCAGAGGCAATTCCAATTCCTCCATTATGGAGGTTTTGCCTACCAATAAATAGTTCACCTTGCTTTCGGATGTAATAAGGTCTTCCGCCTTTAGTAATATTTGGTTTTTTACCAGTTTTCTCAATACTTTTACCATGAAGCTTTACCGTTAGTAATTCGTGGTTCCTAGGGTTTTTTAGTTTTATCTTTTTTATCTCTTCAATCAGATAACCAAGTTTTGTTATTCCCCATTCCTCATTAAAACCAGGCAATCGTTTCTTACCAGTGAGAATTTGTTGCATGAGGGATTTTTTTTGTTACTGGCTGTTGTTTAACAGCTTTCTCGTGACCTCAATCGCCTGATCCCAAGTCAATAAAATCTTGGCGATTTTCTTTTGTTCTTCAGCGGGTAGAATTAAAATTTTTAAAGTTAACAATTCGCCCCTAGTAACATTTTTCATAGAGCCGCTCGCGCCAGCAGCAAGATTTGACAACGTATGCCGTGCATAATCTGTATTAGTTCAGACCCGATCTGACTTAACTCTAACACCTAACGTAACGGCTAGCGTGCTCTTTAATTATATCCGCCCACCTACACCCTTAAACTTCTCAACAAATACAGAAATTTTCTGGAAAACGCTCTGTTTTTTAGTTTTGTATTGCGGGCTGAGTGGACTCATTTTTGGCAGGGTTGAATTTAGCTCGGTGCCATTTTCACTTGCGTATTCCCGTTTTAACGAGGTAGTGATATAACGCCTGGCCGCATCCTCATTTAAACTTTCTGAACGGATCAACGCTTCAGCTTCACGCTTTTGTTCAGTTTGTGCAAATTTAAAGAACTTATCAATTATGCTCGCTTTATCGTGAATATCGTCAAGATTGGTTTGGTTAATAAAATCAACAATCAGACTTTCTTTAGCGCGATTGCCCAGGCTGGCACGAATAAGGCGACGCACTTCCTCGATCAACTCGGCTTTGTTCTTATTCTTCTTATTGTGTTCAAAAATTAATTCGAGAATGTAATCGAGGTTGATCTCTTGCGATTTCAGCAGGTCAACTTCAAATACAACATCCTCCCAATCAATAGTTGATTCTTCTTTTTGGTTACCTGCTTTTTCACAAAGCAACCAATCGCGTGTATCGTTATAGGTTGAACGATAATCCTGAATAGCTCGCTCTGACGGCACTTCAATATTTTGCATCGCGGTCAGGTCATCATCATTCAAGTAATGCTTTTTCTTGAATGCTTCAACCGCTTCGGGGTCCTCCATATCCACATGTTGCAAGGCTTTTAGCCCTGTAAATTCATCGTAGTTTTGCAGTACATTTTCCACCCGCAAATATTCACCGAATAGTTTGGCAAAGTCTTTCTTGTCTTTTTCTAACACAATTTCATCAGGATTAGGAAAACGGTTTTTCAATTCGGCCACCACATCCAGATAACCTCGGCGTGCGTCACCGGTGGCAATGTCGACAAAGCCTTCCATATATTCTTTATAGCTTTTTTCCAGCACCACGTTCATGGTATTTTTGTCGCCAAATAAGGTGATCGCATCTACCGTATTCGTCTCCAGATCACGGAAGGTAACAATATTGCCAAAGGTTTTGGTGGCATCATAAATGCGGTTAGTGCGTGAAAATGCTTGCACTAAACCGTGGTAACGTAAATTTTTATCAACAAACAAGGTGTTCAGCGTTGGCGCATCGAAACCGGTTAAAAACATGCCCACAACAATCAGCAAATCTACTTCCTGGTTTTTTACCCGCTTTGCAAGGTCGCGGTAATAGTTTTGAAAACCTTTGCTGTCTACGCCAAAGTTGGTCTTAAAGACAGCGTTATAGTCGTCAATAGCTGCACTTAAAAACTCTTTAGCACTGCTATTCATTGCTGATACATCAAAGCTTTCATCCGGAATGGCCCCTACCGCATCTTGCTCTTCATTGGCGGCAAAAGAGAAGATAGTGGCAACTTTAAGCGGTTTATTATTGGTTTGGTTTTTCGCCGCTTCATTTTGTAACTGCTTAAACGACTCATAGTACGCTTTGGCGGCATCCACGCTGCTCACGGCAAACATCGCATTAAAGCCTTTGCCTCCCGCTTGCTTGCGGTGGGTCTTTTGTCTGAAATTATTTAGGATATATTGCGATATTTCACCGATGCGCACAGGATGTAAAAACGCCTGCTTGTTCTCTGCTGCGGTAAGCTTAAGCTCATCTTGCTCCGCCTCAATTGCCTTAAATTGTGGGCGTACATCATTGTAGTCCACTTTAAATTTAAGCACTTTTTCATCACGAATAGCATCAGTTATCACATAGGAATGCAGCTCGCGGCCAAATACACTGCCGGTGGTTTCTGCGCCTAAGGCGTTTTCAGGAAAAATCGGTGTTCCGGTAAAACCAAATTGATAGTATTTTTTGAATTTCTTTTGAAGGTTCTTTTGCGCTTCACCAAATTGGCTGCGGTGCGCCTCATCAAAAATAAACACCACTTGCTTGTTGTATACCGGCAAGTCAGTTTCACTTTTGATTAAGTTATTGAGCTTTTGGATTGTAGTGACAATAATTTTGTTGTCATCTTTATCGAGATTACGCTTTAGCCCCGCCGTACTGTCCGATCCATTAACGCTGTCAGGTGAAAATCGCTGATACTCTTTCATGGTTTGATAATCAAGGTCTTTACGGTCAACCACAAAAAACACTTTATCAACAAAATCCAATTCAGTGGCCAAACGTGCCGCTTTAAAGCTGGTTAAGGTTTTACCTGAGCCTGTGGTATGCCAAATATAACCACCGCTTTCGGTATGACTCCAATTTTTAGCTTGGTATGCGCTTTTGATTTTCCACAATATCCGCTCAGTTGCAGCAATTTGATAGGGGCGCATCACTAATAACGTATCGCCAACATCAAATACCGAGTAATGCAGCAGCACATTCAACAGCGTATTTTTTTGAAAAAATGTCGCCGTAAAATCCTTCAGGTCTTTAATCAGGGTATTATCCGACTTGGCCCAGTTCATGGTGAAGTCAAAACTGTTTTTATCGCGCTTGGTGGTATTGGCAAAATAGCGGCTATCTGTGCCGTTAGAGATCACGAACAACTGCAAATACTTAAACAATGAGTTGTCGGCATTAAAGCTCTCTTTAGTGTAACGGTGAACTTGATTAAAGGCCTCGCGAATAGCAACACCGCGCTTTTTAAGCTCAACTTGCACCAGCGGCAACCCATTAACCAGGATCGTCACATCGTATCGGTTCGCCTGCGTTCCTGATTGCTCAAACTGTTTAATCACCTGCACCTTATTGCGCGCAATGGTTTTCTTATCCAGCAGGTAGATATTTTCGATATGGCCATCATCAAAGACAAAATCAAAGATGTAGTCATTATGAATTTTGCGCGTTTTATCCAGACTATTATCGCCAGGCTTATCTAAATATTGCTCGACAAAGCGCTCCCATTCAGCATCCAAAAATTCCACACCATTCAAGGCCTGCAATTGAGTGCGCACATTGGCCAGCATCTTTTCAGGCGCATTTAAACCAGGCACATACTCATAGCCCTGATTTTCGAGGTCACGAATCAGTTCACGCTCTAAATCATCTTCACTTTGGTAGTTTTCAGCAACCTGCCACTCCTTGTTGTATTTATCAAGTACGATAAAGTTATTGGACTCGGCAATGGTCTTATAATCTGTCATTCCTCTGTGTCCTTTTTTAGTAACCGCTTTCTGATCACTCGGTCAAAATCAGATTCGATGCGTTGTTGCTTGTTGAATTTGTCATATTCAGCAATGGCTTTTTGCTTTGCGTGCCTGCTGGTCACGGTTCCGTAGCCTTCCAGAACCTGATATTCATTAAAGTTCAGGAACTTATTCACGCTATCGGCAAAGCTCTCTGAGGTAAAGATGTGACGGCGCTCAACAATCCCTTCGATATAGTCAAAGTAAGCCGACACAGCACGTTCCAACTTTTTAATATTCGCCTCAGCCAGATAATTTTTGGCAATGGTTGAATCTGACTTCAGCACTCGACCATCAGGTGCATTTTTATAGGTCGTCATGCCCATCAAGGGTTTACTGGCATCGGCCTTCAGTGAAATAATTTCTGCCGCGGTATGGCCGGTAATGGCAAAATGAAACTTATCTTGCACATGGGCGTAAAACAAACGAGTGGTTTCAGATTTGGGGTCGTAATCAATACTGCATTCAGCAAAAATATCGGTAATCTGTTGATAAATTCGCCGTTCACTGGCGCGAATAGAGCGCACCCGCTCCAGCAGCTCGTTAAAGTAATCCTTACCAAAGTACTGACCGTTTTTAAGGCGCTCATCATCCATGGCAAAGCCTTTGATGATATATTCTTTGATTAGCTGGGTCGCCCAAATACGGAACTGGGTTGCCTGTGCAGAATTGACGCGATACCCCACTGAGATTACCGCATCCAGATTGTAGTATTTTACGTTTTGAGTTTGTTTTTTCCCCGGAATGGCCCCGTGCTCAGTGGTATGTTCCAAAATGGAACACACCATATCTTCTTTTAACTCATTGCTTTCAAAGATATTTTTTAAGTGTTTGGTAATCGCTGGCCGCTGCACACCAAACAGCTCCGCCATGCGCGCCTGAGTCAACCAAAGGGTTTCATTGCTTAACAGCACCTCAACCTTTACCTCGCCATTGGGCGCGGTATACAGCAGAAATTCCGTGGTTTGGTCTTGCAGGCTTAAATGAGGTGTCGTGAAATCAATCATTACCTCCTCCTTGTTGCCAGTAACCAAACTCATTCAGATTTCTAAGTAAAAGCCCAACCATCTCTTTCTCTGGCGCTGTTGGTTCTGAAACCTCTTCATTTGACAAAGTATTATGAGGGTAAAAGTTCATAACTCGATTGGCATAAGCCTTTTGATCACCCGGCAATAATTCAGACCAGCGCTTATACCCAAGAAAATTAGCCGTTTTCTCATACAGGTTACGAAGCAGTGCAAAATGGTAGCGCTGCACATTATTTTTTTCTACGGCTTGTTCAATTAACCTTTTAATATGCAAGTGATACGAAAAACTTTTGTTGGAGTCACCTTTCTTTTCTTCAAGTTCAAAAGTGCCATTGTCAAACCGGCTTAGAATATAGCCCGTCTTCGCATTAACCTCATTGTAAAGTACATTGTAAAAGAGTGGGTTATGGGTAGAGATAATAAACTTTAGGCCAGACTCGCTATCCTTAATCATTTTCCCCAGATTTACCGCCAACTGGATTAAGTGATTCTCATCTAGAGAGCTAACCGGGTCATCGATAAACACATATTCCAACTGATTAAACTGATCTGTCTCACGGTCATTCTCTTCAGCAACACTTAATACGCCAATGACTTGATCGAGTAGCGTATAGAAAATACTCCAAATAAAATTACTCTCTTCACCTTTGGATATTTTTATATTTTCTGAAATTTCATCGCTGCCGCGCTCTTGCGAAAAAGTCACTTCTGAAAATGCCTTGACCTTAACCTCTTTCCCATCCTCGTCTTTAACCGTGTACTCCGGATTAAAACGAGGAGTTAACTTATCATCTGCATATTGTTGAAAGTTGGCAATAACATTCCTATCTTGCCCTTGCTCTTGTAATACCCAATCGGTAAATGAATTAGGTTGAATCTTTAGCTTGGGCTCGACATCCAGTGACAAGTCGTTATCCCAATAAAACAAGTCTTCAGTAAAGGCGTTGTAATAGAGGATTTTATGACGTGACGACTCTAACTGTTCCCTATCACTAGCACCAGTATCATCTCCTGGCGCAATGAGCTGTTTAAACTCACGTGAAAGGCGCGTTTTACCGGTACCGTTAAAGGCATATATCAACTGAACTTTCTTATTTTTAGCTTTTAACTGTTGGGCTATTTCCGTTAGCGTATTACTCATCTTAAACCGCTACCTCTTCTGTCTTAGGGAAGCTCAATAGAAAATCACGATAATAGGCGTATTGCTTTTGGCGTAATTCAATTTCGCGGGGCAGGCCTTCGCTGATGGAGGTGGTTAAGGTATCGAATTTATCTAGAATGGTGACCATGCGGGTTTGTTCATCGAGTGATGGAACTGGTATCGGGAAATTAATAAACATTGGCCGACGAAGTGAGGTAACCGATGAACTCACAGATGCTTTTTGGATGTAAGCGTAGAAAAATGCAGATATATAGTGAAATACATATCTAGGATTCATAACTTCGCTTGGGACGATACGATATGCTCGCTGATGCAGTGCATACTTCCCTTGGGCATAGTGATAAACTTTACCTACCCCAGCGCCATCTCCCGCGGTGATAATTGCAGTTTCATCAAAATCATATACGCTTAGCTTTAACGGATCACGACCGCGGGCATAAAAGATGAAATCACCGTCCTCCATGGCATCCTTCGTATCATGTTTACCCGTACCAATTACGGCCACCTCCCCCAACGTTTTCCACTCTACATCCCCTTCTTCAAAACTCAACAACTGGTCGCGATAGTAGTTGTATTGTTTTTTACGTGCGGTAAGCTCGGTGGTAAGCTCGGTGGTAAGCTCGGTGGTAAGCGCAGTAAATGCGTCCAAAATACGGACGATTTCGGCTTGGATTTCCAGTGATTTTTTTGGGTTTTCTGGGCATGGGATTGGGATTTCTTTGTTGCAATAATTGCTAATCCATTGACGCTTATGGTCGCCATCAATTAGATCACTAGGTAGAGCATTCATCCAATAATAAGCATATTTTAGAATGCACCTAGTATCATCACTTGACGTGATCATTTTCATTGCTGATGATTTGGCTTTGAAGTCAAAATCAACCCATTTACTAGCCGTTGTAAAATCATCAAAAATGATTACAGGTGCCTCTGATGCCTTGTTAATTCCGTTAGTTTCATCTGTGTATCCAAGAATAAAAGTTTTACCTGCCGTCAGAACAGGCGTTTCGAACGCATCATCATAGTTTTTTGTTTTTACAAGGTATTTAGTGGGCTGTTCATATTGTGTCACTTCACCTAATGGTAGCCAACTAACCTCAGCACCACCCAGCAGCCTTTCCATGTAACTCAGCTCCCTCATGCTTCAATCTCCGCAACAATGGCATCAATATCCATACGCAGTTGATCGATTTTCGCAACAGTCGTTTTAAGCTCGGCATTAAGCTGAGTAATATCAATCACCTCACGGGTATCTTTAGCCTCCACATAAGAGCTTACGGATAAGTTGTAATCGTTCTCGGCTATCTTTTCATAGGCCACTGATTGGGCAACGTGCTCGACATTGTCTTTGCTATCGAACATGGCCACAATGGTTTCGATGTGTTTATCGAGCATGACGTTATTGTTGGTTTCTTTTTTAAAGAACCCCTCACCGCTGGCATCAATAAACTGGGTCGTCGTATCGGTTTTGTGTTTGGACAGCACCAGAATATTCACCGCGATGGTGGTGCCAAAAAACAAGTTAGGCGCCAGAGATATCACCGTTTCAACATAGTTGTTATCGATAAGGTATTTGCGGATCTTTTGCTCGGCACCGCCACGGTAAAAAATACCGGGGAAGCAGACTATCGCTGCGCGGCCTTTGCTGGATAGGTAACTCAAAGCATGCAGCACAAAAGCAAAGTCGGCCTTTGATTTAGGGGCTAGTACACCGGCGGGTGCAAAACGATCATCGTTAATCAGGGTTGGGTCGTCTAAGCCAATCCATTTTACCGAGTACGGCGGGTTAGAGACAATGGCATCAAAGGGCTTATCATCGCCAAAGTGAGGGGCTATTAGCGTGTTACCTAACATCATATTAAACTTGTCGTAGTTGATGTTGTGCAAAAACATATTCATACGGGCAAGGTTGTAGGTGGTGTGGTTGATTTCCTGGCCAAAGAAGCCGTCTTCGATGATATGGGCATCAAAGTGCTTTTTGGCTTGCAGCAACAGCGAGCCAGAACCGGCGGCGGGATCATAAATTTTATTGACGCTGGTTTGCCCGTGCATGGCAAGCTGGGCGATAAGCTTAGAGACGTGTTGCGGGGTGAAAAACTCGCCCCCGGATTTACCGGCATTGGCGGCATAATTTGAGATTAAAAATTCGTAGGCATCACCAAACAGGTCGTTTTCATTCTCTTCAAACTGTTCAATATTAAGACCTTCTACGCCTTTTAATACAGCCGCTAAACGGGTGTTTTTATCTTTTACGGTATTACCTAAACGGTTGCTGGTGGTGTCGAAATCCGCAAACAGCCCTTTAATATCGACTTCAGATGGATAGCCACTGGCCGAACTTTCGATGGCGGCAAAAATAGCGGCTAAGTCGGTGTTTAGATTTTCGTTGTTGTTGGCATTTGCGGATACATTGCTGAACAGTTCGCCTGGGTAAATAAAATAGCCTTTGGTTTTGATGGCGTCGTCTTTGATGTCACCGGTGATTACATGGTTTTCAAGCTCAGCATAGTTAATGCCTTCATCTCCACCTTCTATATAGTTGGCAAAGTTTTCACTGATAAAGCGATAAAACAGCGTGCCGAGAACATATTGTTTAAAGTCCCAGCCATCCACAGAGCCGCGCACATCGTTGGCAATTTGCCAGATTTGGCGTTGCAGTTCGGCGCGTTGTTGCATACTGGTCATACTGTTATTCCTGTTTGAAGACGTTTGATACCTGTCCCTAGCTGTCTTATCGACTGATTTTTAATGTTTAGCAAGCGATAATTTGTAATAGTTCAGACCCGATCTGACAATTAGCAATCCACAAGGGTTGCAAAAGCGAGAGTTACCCGTTTTGATAAAGGTGTTGAAATCTTTAAATCAAACCAAAAAGGCAGGTAACTCTCATGCTTCATACTAACAATCCAATCATTAAACACAAGGCGGGCTTGCTCAACTTAGCAGAAGAACTGGGCAACGTATCTAGCGCCTGTCAAGTCATGGGGGTGTCGCGAGACACATTCTATCGTTATCAACAGCGGGTTGAAGAAGGTGGCATTGACTCACGGATTGACAAGAGTCGTAGAACAGCCAATAGTAAAAACCGTGTGGATGAACCCACAGCACATGCAGTGGTTACGTCAGCGATTGAACAGCCCGCGGTTGGGCGACATCGAAGCAGCAATGAACTCCGTAAGAGAGGTGTGTTTATCGCTGGTAGCGGTGTGCGTTCCGTTTGGCTGCGCCATACTCTAGAGCACTTCAAGAAACGACTCAAAGCACTCGAAGAAGAAATTGCCAAGGAGGGCATTATCTTAAGCGATGCACAGATCGCCGCCCTTGAGAAACAGGATGACGAGGCCTGTGGTGAGATTGACACGGCACATCCTGGTGACTTAGGCCACCTCAAAGGTGTTGGTCGGCTATACCCGCAAACGTTCGTAGACACCTACAGCAAGATCGCCTTTGCGGCACTCTACACGACTAAGACGCCGATTACCGCCGCAGACCTACTCTTTGATGAGGTGCTACCGTTTTTTGAAAAGCATGCCTTGCCGATGCTACGTAGTTTAACGGACAGAGGCACAGAATATTGTGGGCACGTGGAGCATCATGACGATCGGTGATACCTGGCCATTAACGACATTGATCACCGCAAACCCATGGCATCTCTGAATGAGTTTTATCAAATTACCTTCAGGAAAAAACGGTACTCAACCAGGGAGGATTGACCAAAAGATCAAGACAACTGGATAGAAACTGATCACAATGAACGCACTCATCAAGGCAACATGGGCGATGGTAGAATACCCATGGACAGGTTAATGGATGGTAAATTGATTTGGGCTGAAAAGAATTTAGCTCACATCTAAACTGACAGACTCCTATCAATAACCGGTAACGGTACGATCAGGTCTGAGCTACTACATTTTATACTAAAAAATTTATACACTCGTCGAATTATTGCCTTTAACTAAATCTTTAAGGATGCCCAGCGCTTCATTCAGCACAGCATCAGCCTCACTGTCTACTGAGATTGTAATATGTTTTACCTCTTTTTTTAGCTTGCCTTGACTTTTTTCTTGGTTATTTTCTAAATGCCCTTTTAAGTCAGCCTCGCGCACAAACTTAAATCTCTTATTTTCTTTACCTTCCTCACCGCGTATCTCTTCAACTAGGATATCTGGATTGATACCTTCACCCTGGATAGATTTCCCAGATGGCGTGTAGTATCGAGCAGTTGTTAATTTTAGTGCGGCATTCTCTTTAAGCGGTAGTATTGTTTGAACTGAACCTTTGCCAAAAGATTTCTGACCCATAATCACTGCACGTTTATGATCCTGCAAAGCACCCGCAACAATTTCAGAAGCTGAAGCAGACCCTTCATTAATAAGCACGATTATTGGAATACCATTTACCGAATCATTAGTATTGGCACTATATTTTAATTCAGCATCTTCCACGCGACCCTTGGTGAAAACAATTAGCTCGCCATCCCTAAGAAATATATCAGACACACCAACCGCACCTGTAAGCACTCCCCCAGGGTTGTTGCGCAAATCTAATACCAATCCTTTAAGGTTTTTTTGATTCTCTTTCCCCAGTAATTTTTCTACTGCAGCAATCACATTGCGTGTTGTTTTAGACTGAAAACTTGAAATACGGATATAACCATAACCGGGCTCTAGAACTCGGCTACGTACACTTTTTACTCTAATCACATCACGCGTCACCGTGATCTCTAATGGTTTTGCTTCGCCCTCACGAACAATGGTTAGCAATATTTTTGAGCCGCGCTTTCCGCGCATTAACTTAACAGCTTCATTCAGGGTTAAGCCTTTTACTTGGGTCTCATCCAACTTGATAATAATATCGCCGGCATGAACACCTGCTTTATCTGCAGGTGTATCTTCAATTGGAGAAATGACGCGCACAAAACCATTCTCCATGCCAACCTCAATACCTAAACCACCAAACTCACCAGTAGTGCCGATTTGTAATTCTTTAAATTCTTCCTGGCTTAAATATGTGGAATGCGGATCTAGGCTGCTGAGCATACCGCGAATCGCGCCCTCTAAAAGAGCCTGACCACCGACTTCCTCGACATAATCTTTTTTAATGCGTGCGTAGATATCCGTGAACAATCGAATATCTGATAACGGCAGTTCTAGCATCGCGCTATTACGCTTAGCAAATACCTGGTGGCTTCCCGCCAATAACACGCCTATAAGTAAACCGACGGTTAATCCTAAACTGAGGGGTCTTACGCTTTTCATCAATTTGCTCCTTGTGGCGATAGTGCTCCTAAGAGTTGGCTGCCACTGGTTGTTTAGTCTTTCTATTTTTGGAGAATAGTCATCTTGGGGTAACGCACCAGTTTGCTGGGTCTACTGGTGTTCCTTGGCGACGAATCTCAAAATATAGGCTAGTTTGATCTACATCCCCTGAATCACCTACTACTGCAATCAATTCACCCTGTGTAACATAATCATCTACATTTTTATATAGACCCTCTGCATGCGCATATAAACTCATAAATCCATCACCATGATCAATAATCACCAACTATCCATAATGGTCAAACCAATCTGAAAACACCACAGTCCCGGGATAAATTGCATGTATTTCACTGCCGCGATCTGCCTGAATAGACACTCCGTTCCGTTGCAAACCAGCAGATCCCTGTCTATTTTCTCCAAAACGGTGTTTTAGCTTCCCCTTGGTTGGCCGGTGCAATTTTTCAATATTCGCTAAAAATTGCCCTTTCGACTTTTTAGTGGTTAATTTATTGAGCAAATCTTGTAGTTTCTTTTTGTTTCTTTGCTCCTGTTTTAAATTGTTTTGATTACTCTGAATGCTTTCCTCAAGTTCGCGTTGAGCTTTCTCCTTTCTAATCCTTACTCTCTCCAGCCCAGACTGCTCGTTTGATTAGTTATTGAGCAAATTTTGCAGAGTTTCTTGCTGTCGCTTTAGAGTGAGCTGATTATTTTTTATGTTATCAGCCAAATTACTAATATGATTAATCTGCTCAGCTCTTGCTTGATGGATGTAGTCGTAAATAACTGAATTCCTGCCCGCATCTTGCAAGCTATTCCGGCTCAACAGTAACTTCCACTTACTCTGCGAACGAGTGCTGTATGTACTTCGAATTTGCTGCTTAAACAATTCTCCCTGACCAACCAAAATCTCGTCAAGGTGGGCTTTTTCCTTCTGCAGTTGTTGGTATCTCTGCTTACTATTAGCTATTTTTATTTTTGAACTTTTTACTCTCTGATGAAGTTTACCAATCTCACGCTCGAGTTGATTCATCTCTTTACGCACAACATCATGATTCTTATAATTTTTTGCGAGATTGTTCTCTATTTAATCAATAATTTTTATTATGGCATCCAATTGTTGCTGAGTTTGACTTAAATTATTCCCGCCAATTGCCGAATTCATTACTAACTGATTGAAAAATAAGTATATAATAAGAACAGCAGCAGATTAATGATTTTGTTATAAAAATGGAGGAAAAGGCTATTCAACAGGCAAATTCCCAATTATTATTAGCGTATTAATGGTTTAGAATATTAGGTAATGCCATTATTAAATTATCAGGATATGAATGGAAGCGAACAAAATGACTGAAACAGGCTTTGTGTCACTCAATCACTCAGACCTCATGGCAAAAGAGGATGACATAGAAAGAGCCTCTCGCTCTTTAAAGGCGATGTCCCACCCCTTACGTCTAAAGATACTATGCGTGCTAGGCAACCAAGAGGTCAGCGTACAAGACATCGTTGAAAATGTAGGCACCTCTCAAAGTAACATCTCACAACACCTCGCGATACTCCGAGATAAAGGCATACTTAAATCTCGCAAAGACGCAAACCGGGTATTTTATAAAGTCGGCGACGACCGTACTCTAAAACTTATTGAAATGATGCAACACGTTTTCTGTTCTGTACATTAAAAATAGAGCGCCCTTAATTAATTCGTATAATACAGCCCACAATAACGGGCGACTTAATTATGATTCCTGATTCAGAATTTTTTACCAATAATATAATTTTATTCATCGCATTAGGCATTATCATTGCGCTGATCATACGCATGGAAATTAAACGCGCCATGCGCGGGTTTAAAGATATCACTCCCGCTGAAGCCGTACTATTAATCAATAAAGAAAATGCGGTTTTACTTGATGTACGTGAAAGCAATGAACTCGCGCATGGGTCTATTAGAGACTCTAAACATTTAGCGCTAAGCGTATTAAAGCAACGTGTTGATGAAATAAAGACACACACAGAACAACCAGTTATTGCTTACTGCAAAGCAGGAACTCGCTCCTCTGCTGCATGTGAAATATTAAAGAAAAATAACTTCGCTAATGTAATGTCCCTCAAAGGTGGAATTGAGGGTTGGAAAACTGCAAACTTACCGGTGGTGAAATAGTGACTACTCCTAATGTAAAAGTATACAGTGGCCGTTTATGCACATATTGTAATGCGGCAAAACGATTGCTCGATAGCAAAGGCGTCAAGTACCAAGAAGTACTAATCGATGATGACCAAAACGTGCGCGAGGAAATGGAGAAGCTTAGTGGACGCACCAGTGTCCCACAAATTTTTATTGGTGATACGCATGTAGGTGGCTTTGATGACCTGGCCGAACTGAACCGTGAAGGCAAACTCAATGCCATGTTAGGCCTTGAGTAATTAAAAGCATTTTTAAATCTATCGCAAATAAAACATCACAATGGCTGATAATGAACAAAAATTTGAAATTCAAAAAATCTTCCTTAAGGACGCATCATTTGAATCACCTAACTCTCCAGAAATTTTTCGAGAAAAATGGCAGCCAAAAACAGGCATTCATTTAACTGCACAGAATGTAAAACTATCTGATGAACTTCATGAAGTCACCCTCAATGTAAACGTGACTTCATCTCAAAATGAAAAAACAGCCTTCCTAGTTGAATTAAAACAGTCAGGTGTATTCCTGATTAAGGATTTCCCTGAAGATCAACGAAACCACTTGCTCGGTAGTTATTGCCCGCACACATTATTTCCGTTCGCACGCGAAGCGGTTTCTGATCTAACGGGTAAAGGTGGCTTTCCTCCATTACTGCTATCGCCGGTAAATTTTGATGCTTTGTATTCACAACAACTAGCAAAGCTAGCACAAGAACAACCAACAAGCGAAGAGACCAAGCACTAAGCTCTCTAGCAAATATTGCAGGAGATACGCAGAGCATGACAGAACCAATAATTGGCGTACTAGGTGCCGGTGCATGGGGCACTGCGTTAGCGATACATCTTGCAAAGCTACATCCTCAAATACAGCTTTGGGCTAGAAGTCCTCAAGCCTTACAAGAAATAATTTCCGCAAGAGAAAACAAACGTTATCTTCCAGGGTCAACGCTGCCTAATAATATTATTGCCAATATAGACTTCTCAGCACTTGTTGCTAGTTGTACTCATGTGTTAGTCGCCGCACCTAGCACCACCATGCGGGACATGATGCAACGCATTAACACTCATGCCTCAGGAAAATTACGCGGCATTATTTGGGCGTGTAAAGGTTTAGAACAGAACACTGGAAAATTTTTACATCAAGTCGCTGAGGAAGAATTAACAAGCAACATTAACACCGCGATTCTTTCGGGCCCTTCATTTGCGCAAGAAGTAGCTAAGGGTTTACCTACTGCTGTTACTATTGCATCAACTAACGAAGCATTCGCAAAAGAAGTTGCTCAGTTATTTCATCACCCATTATTTCGTACCTACATCAGTACTGATGTCACCGGCGTTGAAATTGGCGGCACCTTTAAAAATATCTTAGCAATTGCTGCAGGCATTATCGATGGTTTGCAATTTGGAGCAAATGCCCGTGCTGCTCTAATCACTCGCGGTGTCGCTGAGATGACGCGCTTCGGTAAAAGGCTGAATGTAAACACCGACACCTTCTCTGGACTATCAGGTATCGGTGATATTGTTTTAACCTGCACCGAAAATATGTCTCGTAATCGTCGTTTTGGACTAGGGTTGGGTGCAGGCAAATCTCCACAGCAAGTCGAACAAGAGATAGGCCAAGTGATTGAAGGCAAATATGCAGCTAAAATTGTATATGAATTAGCGCAGCAACTTGATATCGAGTTACCTATTAGTACTCAGGTATATGAAGTTTTATACAATAACAAACCGGCACGTGAAGCGGTTGAAGAGTTATTATCTCGCTCATTAAAAAACGAAACCGACTAAATTGCGCCAGTAAAACTATTTTGTCGCCAAGCCTCAAAGATAAAAATCGACACTGTATTAGATAAATTAATACTGCGACTATTTTCTAACATTGGGATACGCAAAACATTATTTTCATCAAACGCATCTAACACCCCTTCAGGCAAGCCGCGTGTTTCTGGGCCGAATATTAACGCATCACCCGCTTGGTAACTGATCTCGCTATAATTTTTCGTTCCTTTCGTGGAACATGCGAATATCCGGCTACCTGACAAATTTTCTAAACAACTAGCGTAATCAGGATATTCTTGTACTAAACTCTTATCTATATAATCTAAGCCAGCACGACGCATGCGTTTATCATCCAACTCAAAGCCGAGAGGATGAATTAAATGCAACTGGCAGCCGCTATTTGCGCATAAGCGCATAATATTGCCAGTATTGGGTGGTATTTCCGGTTGATATAAAACGATATGAAACATGAGCTCTAAATATAAACAATTAGATAACAAATTTTGCGGCTTAGAATTTCAAACACCTTTGGTGCTACTTTCTGGCTGCGTCGGCTTCGGCCAAGAATACACGCGCGTGGTGGGATATTCTAATCAAGAAATCGGTGCTATCTGCTTAAAAGGCACCACACTCGAAAATCGCCTTGGCAACCCTGCTCACCGTGTCTACGAAACTCCGGCGGGCATGCTCAATGCCATCGGTTTGCAAAATCCAGGAGCAAATGCCGTCGTTAATGATTATTTACCTAAGCTTGATTTCAATGAAACGCGTTATGTCGCCAACGTATCAGGTTCTACAATTGAAGAATATTCACAAGTAACTCGCATATTTGATGATTCACCAATTGATGCCATTGAGATAAATATTTCATGCCCTAACGTCAAAGAAGGCGGCGTCGCGTTTGGTAACGACCCAGATATGTCGGCACGCGTCGTTGAAGCTTGTCGCGCGGTAACAGATAAACCCCTAATTACAAAACTATCACCCAATCAAACCGATATTGCTTACAACACCAAACGTTGCATTGAAGCAGGCACCAATGGCTTTGCAGTCATCAACACATTGATGGGCATGGCGATAGATATCAAATCACGCAAGCCTGTGATTGGCAACAACCAAGGTGGATTATCGGGCCCAGCCATCAAACCCATTGCATTATTAAAAGTGCATCAGGTCTATCAAGTCTGCAAACACCATAACATCCCTATTATTGGCCAAGGCGGTGTTTGCTCTGGAGAAGACGCCCTAGAATTTATTATTGCAGGTGCGAGCGCTGTTGGAATTGGCACTGGACTTTATTACGACCCCTTAATTTGTGCAGGCATCAATCAAACTATTTGTGATTACCTGGACGAAAACAAACTTTCCCATATTTCAGAATTAGTAGGCAGCCTTACTTTAAATTAACCGCTAATAGCTTTTAATTTACACATTTATTAGCATAAACCTAAAGACGTCTGCGGCACCAATCTCTTAAATCCTTTTCGTAATTGATTAGTAGGTTGCTATATTCGATTCAAAGCAGACATTTGATTAATCTTGATAACGGGATCTATATTTGCCCAATCCCATATTTCGCCTAAATCTTTTGATGTATATATCTTCTTTTTCATGATCAAGGCAAGGACAAAAATTATTGACAGAATGTGGGACGAATTTAATGTATTCATTCGACTTGTTGAACAAAATTATCCATACAAATCACTGCTATACAGCGGCTATTATCTCAACCACTACTCCACTGTGCTCCCACTATATTCATGCATATGTAGTTCTTGAATTTTGCGCGTAAGTGTATTTCTTCCCCAACCTAATAATTTAGCTGCACGTTGTCTTTTGCCGCCGGTTTTTTTCATGGCCACTTCAATTAACACCCTTTCAAATTGAGGGGTTGCATCTTGGAGTATTTCAGCATCGCCGTTTTCGAGTTTTTGCTCTGCCCAGCTTGCTAGCATAGACTGCCAGTTAGAAACAGTTTCAGAGCCAGCTTCTCCCTCTGTTAATTCCCGCGGCAGATCTTCCATATATATTTTTTTCCCAGAAGCCATGACTGTCAACCAACGACATAAATTTTCTATTTGTCGTACATTACCAGACCATTCCAAGCTACTTAAATAAGTTACTACTTCGCTTTCTAACTGCTTAGTCTCTACTTCTAACTCGCTCGCGGCAGCGGCTAAGAAATGTTTAAGTAAAATTGGAATATCTTGTCTTCGTTCTCGTAATGCGGGTACTTGTATGCGAATAACATTTAATCGATGCATTAAATCTTCACGAAATGCACCACTCTCAACAAGCCCCTGTAAATTTTGGTGTGTCGCTGCAATAATTCTTACGTCGGCTTTGACCGGCTCGTGCCCGCCGACTCGATAAAATTCTCCGTCTGAAAGTACGCGCAATAATCGTGTTTGTAGGTCTGCTGGCATGTCGCCAATTTCATCCAAAAACAAGGTGCCCATATTAGCTTGTTCGAAGCGTCCTCGGCGTTGACCTTGCGCACCGGTGAAAGATCCTTTCTCATGTCCAAATAATTCAGACTCAAGCAAGTCTTTAGGAATGGCAGCCATGTTCAAGGCAATAAATGGTTTTGAACTTCGCTGAGAATGTTTATGTAATGCGTGTGCGACTAATTCTTTGCCTGTTCCTGTTTCACCATTAATTAACACGGTAATACTTGATCTTGATAGTCGCCCTATGGCGCGAAACACTTCTTGCATCGCTTGCGACTCACCAATGATTTCTGGCACTTCTTCAACGATCACATCAGGTAGGTCAGCTTTTTCCCTAAACTGACATGCACGCTTCGTGAGGTCTACGGCTTCATCTATGTCGAATGGTTTTGCTAAATACTCAAATGCACCACCTTGATAAGCATGCACTGCATTATCCAGGTCTGAATGTGCTGTCATAACAATCACTGGTAATTCAGGATGCTGGGTTTGTACTTTTTCAAGAAACTCGAATCCATCCATACCCTGCATGCGCACATCGGTAATAATCACTTGAGGAGTGTTTATTTTTAATGCCTTTACGGCATTGGATGCAGATTCAAATAATGTGACATTAAGGTCCGCTTTTTTTAACGCACGTTCTAAAACCCAGCGTATAGACTTATCATCGTCGATTACCCACACATCACTTTTCATATCAATGTTCTCTACTTATATTAATTTTCATATTTCTACTTTGGCTTTTCATTCGGATCATTTTCTACAGGTAACATCACTCTAAATTCTGTTCGCCCCGCAACCGAATCAAATTCGATAAGACCATCGTGCTGGTTTATCAGCATTTGTGATATTGCTAGCCCCAAACCTGTTCCATCAGTTTGTCCAGACACCATCGGGAAAAATATTTTTGCAGCAATGTCATCTGGTATACCTGGGCCGTTATCAATAATGCTAATGCATGCAACCAGCTTATGAGCTGTTCCATTGATGGTGTAACGTCTTAGCACTCTGGTTTTAAAAACAATTTCCCCATTTTTTTCAACGGCACGAATGGCGTTGCGCGTGATATTTAAAATTGCCTGGACTAGTAAATCTCGATCAAAATTAATCACCGGAATACTGGGGTCATAATCAATTCTAAATTGTATATTTTTACTTTCTTCAGCAGACACTAAGCTATAAACATGGTGCAACACTTCATGGATGTTATGAGGAATTTTATTTGGCACCATATTCGGCCCTAACATACGATCAACTAATTTATGTAGTCGATCAGCCTCTTTGATAATAATTCCGGTGTATTCTGTTAGCTCATTATTTTCTAATTCTGCTTCTAATAATTGTGCTGCTCCATGCAACCCACCTAATGGATTTTTAATTTCATGCGCCATACCACGCAACATACTGCGTGTCGCTTGATGCTCTTTTAATAAATGGCTTTCTTTAAGAATTTTTAGTTGCCGATCTAAAGTGATTATTTCTACCAATACTTTTTCATCACCATCAAGCTCAACCGGATTGATCGTGCAATTGGCCGTGACTTCTTTGTTATCTGAGACACGCAATAAGCATTCGTGCTCGGTCCATGATTGCCCTTTATCAATTGAGCTTTGCATGCGCACATAAAAATCATCGCCCCCATCTTTCAGCAGAGATGAGAATGCAATGCCTTTAGCACGTTTGCTGCTTACACTAAAAATAGCCTCTGCCGCAGAATTCATGTATTCCAACTCGCACTGTTTGTTTAACAATAAAATTGCTGTTGCCTGATAATCAACTATTGATGAATAAAAACTGTCCTTCATAAGATATTCTTTCTTGCAAGTTTTGAACCAAGCTATGTCATTTATTACTAGCACTAAGCTATTTACCGCAGAATGATGTATCTGCGTCAATTTTGCAGGCTAGTAAAGGCTATTGTTCGGTATAGCTTAGAATACTCTTGCACAATAATGGTGCAATAGTTAATTTCAGAAGTGCGTTTAGATATGGAAACGATGCAAAGTAAAGGTTGTAACTCTCGTTTCTCTCAGTACGAATCCCTGATTGTTGACGATACTGGCTTTGAGGTTATGCGTTCCGCGATCTACATTGTCGACTATTACGGAGGTTTTTTCTCCTTATATACCTCAACGCCATCCATATAAATAATCAGTTGGTGGCCACGTTCAACGAAGATTACCGACTCTGCACGGACAGTTATCTGTACTTTCCCCGAATTTTCACGAACTTCCGAATCATGCAATGGCGATACAATAGCGAAACTTTTATAACTAACCTTATTGGTTTTAAATTTGGACGAGCTAGCTACGCGACTCTTGGTTAGATCTGGAGCAGGCACAGTATTGATATACGGAAGAGATTCCTGTTTAACTTCACTTTCAACCTTACCAATATCTGCTGGAGGCTGATCTGAAAATATTATATTTCCATCTGCATCTTTCCATTTGAACAGCTCAGCATTAACACTGAGAGTAAACAGACAAGGTGTAAACACTAGTAATGAAGGGTTTTAAGCTCAATTAGCAGCTGTAGTACATTTCGAATTCAATTGGGTGAGTTGCCTGACGTAGCGCCGTTACCTCTTCCATCTTAAGCTCGATGTAGCCATCAATAGCATCATCAGTAAATACTCCGCCAGCTTTTAAGAACTCACGGTCCTTATCTAATGCATCTAAGGCTTCATCTAATGATGCGCAAACCTTAGGAATGGCGGAATCTTCTTCTGGAGGCAAGTCATATAGGTCTTTATCATTCGCTGGACCTGGATCAATTTGGTTTTGAATACCGTCTAGACCCGCCATAAGCATAGCTGCAAATGTAAGATATGGGTTGCCCGTAGGATCACCAAAGCGGACTTCAACTCTTCTACCTTTTGGGTTTGATTCATAAGGTATTCGAATTGAGGCTGAACGATTTCGTGCTGAATAGGCCAGCATCACAGGCGCTTCAAAGCCTGGCACTAAACGCTTGTAGCTGTTAGTTGAAGCATTAGCAAATGCGTTAATTGCTTTTGCGTGCTTAAGAATTCCACCAATGTAATAAAGTGCTGTTTGGGAAAGGTTTCCGTACTTATCACCGGCAAATAGGTTTTCACCATCTTTTGCTAAAGACATATGTACGTGCATACCATTACCATTGTCGCCTACTAGCGGCTTTGGCATGAAGGTCGCTGTCTTGCCGTAATTATGCGCTACATTTAATACCACATACTTTAAGATTTGGTTGTGGTCAGCACGTGTCGTCAATGTATTGAATTTTGATCCAATCTCACACTGGCCCGCTGTACCGACTTCATGATGATGAACTTCAGTTTCTACACCCATTTCTTCCATTACTTGGCACATTGCTGAACGCACATCTTGCAATGAATCAACAGGGGGTACTGGGAAATATCCGCCCTTAATTCCTGGACGATGGCCTGTATTACCTTCTTCGAATACTCGATTAGAGCTCCAAGCAGCTTCGTCAGAGTGTATTCCAAATGAAGCACCCATCATTTCAGTCTTCCAACGCACATCATCAAATACAAAAAACTCAGGCTCAGGACCAAAATAAGCCGTATCAGCAATTCCAGTTGATTTCAAATGCTCTTCGGCACGTTTAGCAACAGATCGTGGATCACGCCCATAGCCTTGCATTGTTGTCGGCTCTAAAATATCGCAACGTAAGATCAAAGTAGGGTCACTGAAGAAGGGGTCCATCGTCGCTGAGTCCGCATCCGGCATTAAAATCATGTCTGACTCGTTAATTCCTTTCCAACCCGCAATTGATGAGCCATCAAACATTTTACCAACTTCGAATACACTCTCATCAATACTATGAGCAGGAACTGACACGTGCTGCTCTTTGCCACGTGTATCAGTAAAGCGGAAATCGACGTAACGTACGTCGTTATCTTTCATCATTTTTAAAACATCACCTGCGGACATCTAGAAACTCCTATATTTTTTAAAAAATTAGTTAACCGATAGTTATGGTCGACTTTAATTGTAGTTTTGCATTCTCATTGGCACAAAGCATGATACGTGCCAGGTGATTAATCATTAAAAACAAGAACTTAGTAGACCCTATTACAAGCAAATAAACAATTTTGCCCTATTTTAGGGCATAGGAATATCAGAATGCACATTTTTGGTGCGATCAACATATTGCTGATCGGTTTTCATAGTGTGAAATCGACCGACTCTCTCCCTTAGATGTCTTATAAAGTAAATTACCAACGCTGTCATCTTTACGGCCATAATTTGTCAACAAACGCCGGAAAATACTCAAAGGTAAACTAGTTTCACCTTCAAGACAAAGTGACTCTTTCAATTACGTCTATCAAAATTATCAAACCTTTCGATATCATCATCTTTTTTTATTCGGTGACTTACAAAATAAGGAATGCCTCAAGCTCAGGGCGGCAGATTACGTGCAAAGTTTGGAATTTCACGGGTGATCTTTTGTTTCGGGATTGTAAAAAATCTGCAAGACATGGATGTCTTACGACAGATCTTTTAAACTTAGAGTTAGATCTGCTTAATACCCTATTCCAGTCACACCTCAACAAAATAATACTCGTATTCATTCATATATGTACGCGGTACAATCCCCGCCTCTCAAGATTATGAACACATGAGCCCGGTGAACAATCCAGTCAATTTCCAAACGTTAATCTTAACTCTGCAGCAATATTGGGCAGACCAAGGATGCGTATTACTACAGCCGTTTGATAAGGAGATGGGAGCAGGCACATTTCATCCCGGTACATTCCTTCATTCAATTGGACCTGAGCCATGGAAAGCAGCTTACCCACAACCATGTCGAAGACCTACTGATGGACGTTATGGGGATAACCCAAACCGTCTACAGCACTACTATCAATTCCAGGTAACACTAAAACCTTCACCGGATAATATTCAAGAATTATATCTGCAATCTTTGCAGCAGTTAGGCATCAACCCTTTAGAACATGACATTCGATTTGTCGAAGACAATTGGGAATCACCCACATTAGGCGCTTGGGGGCTTGGCTGGGAAGTTTGGTTAAATGGAATGGAGGTGTCTCAATTTACCTACTTCCAACAGGTAGGTGGCATTAACTGTCAACCTGTCACTGGTGAGATTACTTACGGCTTAGAAAGATTGGCGATGTACCTGCAAGGCAAAGATAACATCTACCAATTAAACTGGAATGATGAAATTAGCTATGGCGATATCTTCCATCAGAATGAAGTTGAACAGTCCAAATATAATTTTGAGCATGCGGATACAAGCCATTTATTTAGTGGCTTTGATGCTAGCGAATTGGAATGCAATCGCTTAATTGAAAATGCGTTACCTCTACCCGCTTATGAGCAGATATTAAAAGCCTCGCATGTTTTCAATTTGTTAGATGCACGCCAAGTCATCTCTGTGACCGAACGACAGCAATACATTTTACGCATTCGCACCCTAGCAAGATTAGTTGCGACAACTTATCTTGAGTCACGAGAAAGCGTGGATTTTCCTCTACTCAAAAAGTAGTTAACTATAAAATGAGCACAAATACATTATTAATTGAAATCGGCACTGAGGAATTACCTCCTACCGCTGCTAAAAAATTAACTGACACTTTGAGCTCTTTTATATCTACTCAGTTATCCGAGTCTGGTTTTACATTTACCGATGTCTCACCTTATGTCACACCTCGCAGGTTGGCGTTAACAATTTCAGAAATCAGTCATCAGCAACCCGGCCAAAATATTGAACGCAAAGGTCCCGCGATAAAAGCTGCCTATGACGACAAAGGTGAACCGACAAAAGCAGCCTTAGGATTTGCCAAGTCTTGCGGTGTTGACATAAAAGATTTAGAAACTCTGGAGTCTGGTAAAGGCGCGTGGCTATATTTCAAGTCTCTCTGTGCTGGAAAATCTCTACAGCAAGTACTACCAGAAATCATTGAACAAGGCTTAAGTAAATTACCGATTCCAAAATCAATGCGCTGGGGAAGTAGTGATGTTGAATTTGTGCGTCCAATCCATTGGGTTGTTGTCATGTATGGTAGCGATGTTGTTCCCTGTACTATTAAAAATATTGCCGCCTCCAATATTACTTATGGACACAGATTCCATGCGCCAGAACCAATTTCACTCTCGCACGCTGATGAATATCAAGCATTGTTATTATCTGCAAAAGTGATTGCTGATTTTACTCAACGTCAAAATAAAATTCGAATATTACTAGAGGAGTGTGCAACAAAGAATAATGCTAGTTTAAATTACAGTGACTCCTTACTAGAAGAAGTAACCAATCTAGTAGAGTGGCCCAGTATTATCGTTGGAGAATTTTCCAAGTCCTTTCTTGATATTCCACAAGAAGCATTAGTGGTTACCATGCAAGATGCGCAGCGTTACTTCCCCATGTTTTCTAAACAAGACCAAAAATTACTCCCTCTTTTTATTACTATTGCAAACATAGAAAGCACTAACCCAGACACTGTCAAACGCGGCAACGAAAGAGTCATCAAGCCACGCTTTGACGATGCCGGATTTTTCTGGACTCGCGACAAACAGACAAGACTGGAGGATCGGGCAAAAGATTTACAAGGTATTTTATTTGAGAAACAATTAGGTTCTTTGTTAGAAAAAACCCAAAGAGTCGCCGAATTGGCAAAGTCTCTTTGCAAGCAAATTAACATCGATAGTGTGCATTCAGTGCGTGCCGCGCAACTTTGTAAAGCAGACTTACTCACCGACATGGTGAATGAATTTCCTAAGTTGCAAGGAATAATGGGGCGCTATTGTGCACAGCATGATAATGAGCCGATGGAAGTTGCTATGGCGATTGAGGAACATTATCAGCCATTGCAGTCTGGAAGTGCATTGCCATTAAGCGATGCTGGAAAAATCGTTGCCATTTGTGATCGCATTGACACCATGATCGGTATTTTCGCCACTGGCAAGAAACCCAGTGGTGTAAAAGACCCCTATGCTTTACGACGTGCTGCATTAGGTGTGGTACGAATCTCAATTGATGGCAAAGTTGATTTTGATCTGCCGGCATTACTCAAACAGTCTTCGCAGCTATTAAAAAACAAGTTGGATACTTCAGTAGCGGAACATGAAGTATTTGATTTTATTTTAGAAAGATTACGCGGTTATTTTGTTGATCAAGATATTGAGCCCGATACTTTCGAGGCCGTGCGTAGCGTTAAACCAACGAGATTATTAGATTTCGCAAAGCGAATTCATGCCGTACAAAAATTTCGCACTCTTCCAGAATCTGAAAGCTTGGCGGCTGCCAACAAGCGTATTAGTAATATCCTAAAGAAAACCACGTCAGTAAACAGTACAGTTAATGAGAGCTTATTAACAGAAATTGCTGAGCAAGAATTATTTAATCAAATCACTAACCTTGCAAAAGATGTCGCCCCAAAATTTGCAGCAAGACGGTATAGCAATGCCTTGACTGACCTTGCACAGTTGCGGCCAACTATCGATCAGTTTTTTGATGACGTGATGGTGATGGATGAAAACGAGCAGATACGTAATAATCGCATTGCTTTAATCGCTTCAGTTAATCAGTTGTTTTCAACTGTCGCCGATATATCTTTACTACAAAGTTAATTAGAGCGCCCATGCAATGGAAGCCGTAATTCTTGACCGCGATGGAGTCATCAACCATGACAGTCCCGATTACATAAAGTCTCCTGAAGAGTGGCACGCCATTGAAGGCAGTCTAGAAGCGATAGCAAGATTAACCAAGGCAGGCATCAGAGTATTTATTGCCAGCAACCAATCTGGAATTGCACGTGGCTTATTTGACTACAACACCTTATATTCAATGCATAAAAAGCTATTACATGAGGCAGAAAGCTTAGGTGGCCGAGTCAGTGGATTTTTCTTTTGTCCCTTTTTAACAGGTCCTTGCCGCAAACCTAACCCGGGGTTATTAGTTGACATCGCAAACCGCGCGCGCATCAATTTAGAGACAACACCCTTCATTGGTGATGCCATGCGTGATTTAGAAGCCGCAATGGCAATTGATGCAATACCAGTACTTGTTAAAACCGGCAAAGGGACACCAACATTAGACAGTGGCGAAGTTCCAGATCATATTCAAGTTCATGCAAATTTGTATGATGCAGTGGATTCTTTACTTAAAAAACATACGACAAATAAATGCGCTTAATCCGATCAACAATATTCATGTCAGGTATGATTATCTCTATATGCTTATGGGTGATCCCTTGCGTAATAGCTCGCATTTTCCCTTATAGAATATGCTTTGCCATTGTCTCTAGTTGGTGCACGTTCAACGTTTATTGGGCACGCATCACTTGTGGTATTCGATATGAAATTTCTGGTTTAGAGAATGTCCCGAATAAAGCCTGCGTAATCATGTCTAACCACCAATCAACGTGGGAGACTTTAGCTTATCCATCAATATTTCCAACCTTAACTTGGGTGATAAAAAGAGAGTTGTTATTTGTACCATTTTTTGGCTGGGGCATAGCTTCTACACAACCGATTGCACTTAACCGCAAGCAAGGCAAAAAAGCATTTTTGCAATTAATTAAAGATGGTCAAGACAAGTTAGCCTTAGGCAGATTTATTGTGATATTCCCAGAAGGGACACGCATTCCTTATGAAGAAGATAGGCCACTTAAAGTGGGCGGATTTGTACTTGCTAAGAAATCAAAAGCAGATATTTTACCTGTTGCACATGATGCCGGGCGCTTATGGCCACGTAACAGTTTTCTTAAATCACCTGGAACTATTCACTTGCGAATTGGCAAGCCTATTTCAACTTCTGATCATAGTGCTGAAGAAATTCGTGAGCAATATGCTGAGTGGTTACAAAAAACTCGCGCCGAGATAAAGCAAAATATTAATTCCTGACTTAGCGCTCTACGGGCTAGGGTTTGGTATTGCTCGATGAATGTTTTCGACTTGCTCTATCACCTCTTGCGTTAACGTGACATGGGTACTTTCAATATTCTCTTTAAGCTGCTCCATATTGGTAGCACCAATAATATTAGCGCCCAAGAATGGACGACTATTGACGAATGCTAAAGCTAACTGAGTAGCAGACAACCCATGTTGTTGTGCTAATTGTACATATAGTTTTGTTGCCGTTTGCGCTTGTTCATTACTATATCGATTATAATTTTCAAACAGTGTCAAACGTGCTTTTTCTATATTTCTGCCTTCAAGATACTTGCCAGTTAACACACCAAATCCCAATGGTGAATATGCCAGCAAACTAATACCTTCTCTCTGGGAAAACTCAGCTAAACCAACTTCATATGTCCGATTTAACAAACTATATGGATTTTGAATTGAGATTATACGCGGCCAACCATGTTGTAGAAATAGGCTTAAGTATTGCGTGACACCCCAGGGGGTCTCGTTTGATATGCCGATATAACGCACCTGGCCTGAACGCACAAAGTCACTTAACACTTCTAACGTTTCTGCTATGGGTGTTGAGCTCTCTTCATCATATTGATAGCCAAGCTTACCAAAAAAATTTGTTTGCCGTGCTGGCCAATGGATTTGATATAAATCGATATAATCAGTTTGTAATCGTTGCAAACTTTCATCCAGGGCCTGTTGCATTTGGCTGAGAATTAATTGCGCACCATTTCGCAAATAGTCCATCATCCCAGGCCCAGCAACTTTGCTTGCGATGACCACCTTATCTCTACATTTACGCTTCTCTAGCCAAGCACCAATATGAATTTCGGTTGCTCCTTGGATTTGTTGACGCGGTGGCACAGGATACATTTCCGCAGTATCAATAAAGTTAACGCCATTAGCCGCTGCGAAATCCAGCTGATCATGAGCTTGCAACTCTGTGTTCTGTTCACCAAAGGTCATGGTACCCAAACAAATCTTACTTACCCTAAGGTCGGAATTGCCGAGATTTACGTACTTCATAGATAACCCTGCTTTAATTTTAAAACACTACTCGCTTAACCCCAGCAGACTAAACGCTTTAAAGAATAGCTTGAGCAGCTGTATATACAAATCCATAATGTGCCTTGAATATGCTAGAGTTTACCGTTCTAGAAATAGACAGTACCTCAATTTACGAGTATTGCCTAAATTCTACAGCCAAATTCGCAACACCCTCAGAACAGTTACAAACTAAGTCAGTAAGAAGGATTTTCGTTGAACTTATTAAATGTCGTATCACAAAAACTAATTAAACGATTTACGCCATTTCGTGGATGGATCCATGAATTGAAGGATCCACAGATCCTTAAAGCGGATTTACTTGCTGGTATTACGGTAGCCTTAGTATTAATCCCTCAATCAATGGCTTATGCACAATTAGCTGGCCTTCCACCGTATTACGGTTTATACGCTTCTTTCTTGCCGGTAATGATTGCTTCATTAATGGGCTCATCACGACAAGTACATACTGGCCCGGTAGCAGTAGTGTCACTATTGACTGCTGCGGCACTAGCACCTTTCGCTTCTGGCGACCCTGCTCAGTACGCTGCCTATGCCATCATGTTAGCCTTAATGGTGGGTGTATTTCAGTTATCTCTGGGTTTATTACAGCTCGGTTTTTTTGTGGATTTCCTCTCTCACCCGGTAGTGGTGGGCTTTACTAACGGTGCAGCGATCATTATTGCTACCTCACAATTAGGCAAATTGTTTGGCGTCACCGCTGAAAGAGCTGAACATCATTATGAAACCGTCTGGCGTATTATTGAACAGGCATATCACCATACACATTGGCCCACAGTCAATTTCAGTATTGCGGCATTAGCAATTATGATTCTGCTTAAGAAATTCTCGCCTAAAATTCCAGGCGTACTCGCTGCAGTGGTCATTACAACCGTTGCGTCTTGGTTATTAAATTACGAGCAACTTGGCGGAAAAGTGGTTGGTGTAGTTCCTCAAGGCTTACCTGCATTCTCATTTCCAGAAATTGATATACAAGTGGCCGTGCAGCTTCTTGCCAGCGCCAGCGCCATTGGCCTAATTGGATTCACTGAAGCCATTTCGGTGGCCAAGGCCATCGCCGCACAAACTCGCCAACGTTTGGATGCTGACCAGGGGTTAATAGGACAAGGCCTTGCCAATATAACGTCTAGCTTGTTCAGTGGCTATGCAGTGTCTGGCTCATTCTCTCGCTCTGCGGTTAATTTAAGCTCCGGAGCAAAAACAGGATTCGCTGCGATTGCCAGTGGTCTACTAGTCATGCTCACGCTACTATTTTTGACGCCATTACTTTATCACCTTCCACAGCCAACCTTAGCTGCGGTAATTATTCTCGCAGTATTCAATTTAATTAAGTTCAAGCCAATCAAATATGCTTGGCGCGTACAAAAGCATGACGCCATTGTTGCAATGATCACATTTATTTTGACCTTAATTTTAGCGCCTCACTTAGAGCAAAGTATCTTAGTTGGCGTGGTCCTCTCTATGGGGCTATTCATGTATCGCACTATGCGCCCAAGAATTGCCGTTCTAGCTATGCAAAGTGATGGCAGCTTGGGCGATGCTGAAGCACACATCCTTAAGACTTGTCCTAAGATAGCTATATTGCGTTTTGATGGTCCATTGTACTTTGCTAATACCGGCTATTTCGAAGAAAAGATGCTAGAACGGGTTGCTTCTAAACCTGATTTAAAGTTCATTATTATTGATGCGGAAGGGATCAATGAAATAGACGCAACTGGCGAGGAAATGCTGCACCATCTTGCTGTCCGATTACACAGCCTAGGCATTGAGTTCCTATTCTGTCGCACCAAAAAGCAAGTCATGGATGTATTTTTACGTACTGGATTTGCTAGTGAAGCATGGATGGACCACTTCCTTCATACTGAGCAGCAAGCGATTGAATATGCATGGAATAAAATTGAGGGCTGCGAGGAAGAAAGTTGTCCTTTATCAACTCAAGAAAGCTGCCCCGCTTGCACAATGAAAAGTTAGTCAAATAAAGCCAGTAGTTTTTTAGCTGATTCTTCTGGCTTACCTTACTAGTCTACTATTCTGGCCTTTTTGTAGCTTATAAATTAAATCTGTCACCTGATGGCCAATGCGTAACCCACGCTGTTCAAAACGTGTGGGCGGACGTTCAAGCTTTAATGGATTTTTTGCTGGGTTTATTGGGGTAAAGTTTTTTACCTTGCTCACATGCTTCAACATGAATTTTACATAGGGCTGCCAATCGCTAGCCAAATGTAGAATTCCATTAAGTTGCATAACTCGCACCAGTGCTTGTAAAAACTCTTCCTGAACCAACCTGCGCTTGTGATGTTTTGTCTTTGGCCATGGGTCTGGAAACCAAACCATTACACCCATCAAACAATCTGCTGTGAATTTTGATCGTAATAACTGCATTGCATCAGCATTAATGACACGCACATTTTCTAATTCTTGCTGATCTATCTTTCTTAGTACTGCTCCTATACCAGGACGATACACTTCAACCCCGATGAAATTTAAGTCTGGTCGTTGCTGAGCTAGTGATACCAATGAATCGCCGCTACCAAAACCGACATCCAGTATAAGTGGCTGGTTGTTCACAAACCAGTCGTGTGGAATAAGTGTTTCAATGTCATCCGTAGGTATGCCGTATTTCGGCCACAAATCCCCAAATGCTTTTTTTTGAGCACTAGTGAATCGTCCTTCGCGAATAACGAAGCTGCGATTGGTACGTAACGGGGGTGTTTCTTGTGTGCTCAAGGTTTAGCTGTGATCGTGTCTTCAATCGGAGAAGAAGCAGATGCAAATCTTCGTTTAGGCATGCGGCCAGCAAGATAGGCTAAGCGGCCAGCGACTATTGCATGATTCATTGCTGTAGCCATAGTCACTGGATGCGTTGCTTCAGCTATAGCAGTATTCATTAGTACGCCATCACAACCTAGCTCCATTGCAATCGCGGCATCGGATGCGGTCCCGACGCCTGCATCAACAATGACAGGGACCTTGGCATTTTCAATAATGGTAACGATGTTATATGGGTTACGGATACCTAAGCCTGAACCAATAGGTGCAGCAAGCGGCATAATGGAGGCACAGCCGGTATCTTCTAAGTTTTTAGCAATGATGGGATCATCGTTGGTATAGACCATCACCTCGAAGCCGTCCTTAACTAAAATCTCCGCAGCTTTAATGGTGTCAATTACATTTGGCAATAATGTGGTTTTATCTGCCAGCACCTCTAATTTTACTAAAGAATGCCCGTCTAATAACTCACGACCTAACTTACACACTCGTACCGCATCCTCGCAGCTAAAACATCCAGCAGTATTTGGAAGAATAGTAAATTCATCTGCTGGAATAAAATCTAATAAGTTCGGCTGCCCAGCTTCTTGGCCAATATTAGTCCGCCGCAATGCGACAGTGACAATCTCAGCCCCGCTAGCAATAATAGCTTCTCTGGTCTGATCAAAATCTCGATATTTACCCGTACCTACCAGTAATCGCGAATTAAAGCTTCGTTCACCAAGCCTCCAAGCAGTTTGTGTAATTTCCACTCGATTAGTTTCTTCTATTATTGGGTATATTTTATAAAGACTCTTTATCCACCACCTACCGCCTGAATAATCTCAACTTGATCGCCGCGTGACAAGACAAAAAACTTATGTTGCGTACGCGGGATAACCTCTTGGTTAACCTCTACAGCTACTTTTCGATTCTGTAGCTCTAATATCTCTAATACCTTAGCTATTGAGCATTGGTCTATAACTTCCCTATTCTGACCATTCAATACGATCTGCATATTAGTTTTACTCGCCTTGACGGCTAATGATTTTACAGGATAAGTCTGTGTACTTACTAAAGCTATTTTAACCTTAGAAGGTTGATAGTGGTATCAAGATTAGGCCCCAAAGCCCTGACTTGCGTTATAAGGAGGTATATTTCGGGTCAATAATCATTCAGCTATACCCTCTTATATAGAAAAATTTTGATTTCATCGCAATAAAACCAATATCCATTGCAGGTATTGGTGATTTCATCGGAAATTTTTATAAAATTTTACTTAGTTCATCTAATTCATTTAAACCTGCTTTTACAACTTTATTTCCTTTAATCGTCAAAACAACATCAACCACACGCCGATCTGTCTTGCTGCGCTCTCGAGTAATGTATTCAAGTGACTCTAACTGGTCTAAATAACGACTAATCGTTGCCGGTTCCACTTGCAGGTGTTTAGCAACTGCTGCTGGTGTAACGGCATGCTCGCTCCAAAGCGTCACTAATACTTGCCACAGGTTATAGTTGATACCAAAACGGGATATTTTTTTACTTATGGAGTACCCTACTTGTCGAGACATGACCGTTAAATCTACTAATAAATTAGCTTGATCTTTTGCTGGCGACCGTAAATCAGTCAATTTTTTAGGTACAATTTCTTTATTAAACTCACGAGCTGTAATCATTTGTTATACCCCCCCTGATTCATTAATCTATTGTTAAACTGATTTATTATCACCGTGTTATTACTTGAACGCATTAAATGTTAATGATATTTAACAATGTTTTACGAATCGTAATCATTACCTCATATGATAGTAATCGGCACTATCAGTTCACTTATTCAAATAACTAACAACCTAATTTAATGAAGCCAGATCTGGTTATTGTAGGCGGCGGAATAATAGGTTTGTATAGCGCCTATCTATTGACGCAGCGTGGCATAAATATAACGCTAATAGATAGGAGTGATTTTGGTCAGGAAAGCTCTTGGGCAGCTGGCGGCATACTTACTCCACTGCTACCGTGGAATTATAACAAAGAGGTACTATCCCTCACTGCTACTTCATCCGAGGATTATTATAATTTATCCAAGCATTTATTTCCCTTGACGAATATTGATATTGAATACTGGAAATGTGGCTTAACCGTTTTAGATAATTGTAACGACACTATTAAGCGCTGGTGTAATAGCCATAAACTCGCATACCAACGAATTAGCAGTCTGCATAAAACCCACTTTCATCTTCCTGATATAGCACAAGTGAGAATGCCTAACGTAATTAAGGCACTTATAAAATATCTCCAACAAAACAATGTCACTTTAATCAACAATACCTCGGTACATAGTTGTCAGTTTGCAGGGCAGCAAGTCACTACCATTAATACTTCTATTGGTGATATTCAAACGAATAGTGTTTTATGGGCAAGCGGTGCTTGGCTACCACGATTGGCAAATTCCACTAATTTTATTCGCACACCCTTAATCACACCAATTCAAGGGCAAATCATTGCTATACAAACGGTACCAGGATTACTCAATCATATAATCTATAAAGATGGACACTACCTAATACCTAGAAAAGATGGATTAATTATTGCGGGAAGCACATTAGAAGATGTCGGCTATAACAAACACATTACAGATTCTGCGCGTAATATCTTGTGGCAAAACTCACTATCAATGCTTCCAGAATTAAACGATTATGAAATTACCCACCAATGGGCAGGGTTAAGACCTGGATCTCCAGCAAATATACCAACCATTGGCCCTCACCCCGATATTAAAGGCTTATATTTAAATTGCGGACATTTTAGATACGGCGTTGCCATGGCGCCAAAATCTGCTTATATTATTAGCGGATGGATTTTAGATAATGGTGATTCTCTAAGCACTCAGGATCGCAGTTATGCTAGTAGCAATTTCACCTGATATCGGGCCATTATTGTGACTGCTTTATAAAATAGACAAATCCTCTGATGAAAACATGGGCTGCAAAATAGACTTATTCTAAATTCTGGTTATAATGCCGCCATGAATTCAGCGCCGAGAAAATTCAGTACAGATAGCGTGCATGTTGCAGCGCGCTTGCGTGCCTATGGTATTACCCCAACTCAACAACGAGTGCGTATAGGCGAAGCTCTTTTTGTTAAAGCGCAACACGTGTCCGCAGAGCAGGTGCTGTTAATGGTCAATAAAGATAACGAAGAAGTCTCTAAAGCAACGGTCTATAACACCCTAGGCCTTTTTGCTAAAAAGGGCCTACTGCATGAAGTCATTATCGAGCCCAACAAAGTGTTCTATGATACAAATCTAGATAAACATCACCATCTATATCATATGGACACAGGGATGCTAGAAGATATTCCAGCGGACCAAATCAGAATTGAGCAGCTACCAGAATTACCAGTAGGTACTGTATTAGAAGACGTAGAGGTTATTGTCCGTTTACGCCAACCTTAATCTTTTCAAATCCAACTTTTTATTTCCGCCTCTATCCCAGATTAATTCCTGGTGATTTAATATCGGATCTAAGCTCCAATATTAAACGTATTTAGTTTCTCGGAACATTAAACTCTATTTTAGATACTAACTGTATCAAATCGCTGTTATTTTATAAATTCGCAGCTATATCATCAGCGCCCAAACGTCGCTTAGTTTATTCTTTAGACTAGTAGTAAATTTTGCTCCCGCAACACCATCAATTGCCCGGTGATCATAAGTTAATGACAATGGCAACATTAAACGTTCAACAATTCCTTGTTCTTTTTTAATCAACTTAGTATAGCTTCTAGATACACCTAAAATAGCCACTTCTGGGAAATTAATAATAGGCGTAAAGTGCTGGCCACCAATTCCGCCTAAACTAGTAATGGTCATACATCCACCCTGTATATCTTTTGCTGTTAATTTATTTTCACGCGCACGCGAACTAATCTCAATTAACTCCTTAGCCAATTCAATTATTTTCTTTTGATCAACATTTCTAATCACTGGGACAACTAAACCGCGTGGAGTATCAACAGCAACTCCTATATGAAAATATTTTTTGTGTGTTAAACTTGTGACACTCTGATTAATAGAACTGTTAAAGTCTGGGTGTTCCTGTAAGCATTTAACCATGGCTTTCATTATGAATGGCAGCAACGTTAGTTTAGAACCTTGAGATTTAACTCTTTCTTTAAGTTGTTTACGTGCTAACTCTAATTCGGTGATGTCTGCATCATCGAATTGTGTGACGTGCGGAACAACATCCCACGAATGATGAAGATGTTTTGCGGATATCCGCCTAAGTTTATTAAGTGGTGTTTCTTCAATCTCTCCATATTTACTAAAATCTGGAAAAGAATGCTGACTACTAATTCGTTTATCACTTGCACCTGATATGCACTTTTGTACGTGACTCTGTACATCTTGTTTCATTATTCGCCCATTTTGCGCACTACCTACAACCTTTTCTAAGTCGATGCCAAGCTCACTAGCATACTTTCGTACTGCTGGACTTGCATAAGCACTGTCTGTATTAATGATTTCATTTGTAGCGTTGCCTTTTATATTATTCTGTACTCCATCACTTAACTTAGCTTCAAGTTCTTCTTGATTTATAGTCTCTGCTTTTATTTCATCTGGAGTATCGTTAGCTTGTTGTTCTACCTTTAGGACAAGTAGCACATCACCTTGTTTTATTTTATCACCGACTGAGACACTTATACTTTTTACCACGCCTGTATCAGACGCAGGAAAATTCATCATGGCCTTATCACTTTCCAGTGTAACTATAGGTTGGTTAGGCTCTACCGAATCACCGGGTGACACAAGCACCTCTATAACATCAACCTCAGCAAAATCTTCTAAATCAGTTGCAACTATTATTTTTTCTTCACTCATAAATCATTTAACCAAACATTGGATTGACCCTGTCAGGATCCAGCTGGAATTTATCTATCGCCTGTTTTACTACGTTCCCCTCTATTTTATTTTGATCGGCCAATTCACCTAATGCAGCAATAACCACATACCGATAATCCACTTCAAAATATTCGCGCAGCTTTTCGCGTGTATCACTACGCCCAAATCCATCTGTGCCGAGTACTCGATACTTGCTAGGCACTAGAGATCTAATTTGATCTGCATAAAGTTTAACGTAATCGGTTGCGGCGATTACTGGTTGCTGCCCTGCTTGTAAACATTCTGCCACATAGGACTGCTTTGGCTCTTGTTCAGGATGCAACATATTCCAACGATTCACTTCTACACCATCTCGGTATAGCTCGTTAAAACTAGTAACGCTCCATATATTTGCAGCAATGCTAAATTCGCTTTCTAATATTTCTGCTGCCTTAATTACTTCACGTAGAATGGTTCCACTTCCTAGCAACTGCACATCATAACTATTAGTGGCTAGCTTATATAAGTACATACCTTTAATGATTCCATTTTGCGCTCCCTCAGGCATAGCTGGATGTTTGTAGTTTTCATTCATCACAGTGATGTAATAGAAACAGTCTTCCTGCTTCTGATACATGCGCACTAAACCATCATGCATAATGACTGCCAGCTCATAGCCGAATGCTGGATCATAACTACGACAGTTGGGAATGAAATTAGCCATAATATGGCTTTGCCCATCCTGGTGTTGAAGTCCTTCTCCTGCCAAAGTAGTCCTTCCCGCTGTTCCACCTAGCAAGAATCCTCGTGAATGACTATCTGCTGCCAACCATGCTAGATCACCTATTCGCTGAAAACCAAACATAGAGTAAAAGATATAAAAAGGAATCATTGTCATTCCGTGATTACTATAGGAGGTTGCAGCTGCTATCCATGACGACATTGCGCCTGCTTCATTAATCCCTTCCTGTAGAATTTGTCCGGCCTTATCTTCGCGGTAATACATAAGCTCATCAGCATCAACTGGGTCGTACAGCTGGCCTTTGCGCGAGTAAATTCCCATGGTACGAAACATCCCTTCCATGCCAAACGTACGCGCTTCATCAGGAACAATTGGCACAATATATTTACTAATGCTTTTTTCTCTTGTCAGTGCGGTCAGTATACGAACGAATGTCATAGTGGTTGAATATTCACGTTCGCCGCTATCAGTAATGAGTTTTGCAAATATTTCAAACGCTGGTATCTTGACAGGATTAAATGCAAGATACGATTTCCTTTGCGGAATCGGCCCACCGAGTTTTTTTCGGCATTGTTTTATAAATTGTATTTCTGGGCTATTGTCAGCAGGCTTATAAAAAGGAACCTTATCAAGGTCATCATCTGATATAGGAATCTGATAACGATCTCGAAATTCTTTTATGGATTCTCTCGTAGGCTTTTTTAATTGGTGAGCAATATTAAGACTCTCGCCACTTTTACCAAGGCCATAACCTTTAACTGTTTTAGCCAAAATAACTGTAGGCTGGCCCTTGTGCTTCACTGCTGATGCATAAGCGGCATATACTTTTTGCTGATCATGGCCACCGCGATTTAAACGCCATAAATCTTCATCTGTCATTTTCGACACAAGCTTTTCTAGCTCTGGATACTTACCGAAGAAGTGCTTTCTAGTATACGCTCCACCTTTTGCTCGATAGTTTTGATAATCTCCATCTACCGCTTCTTCCATGCGTTTTAATAAGATACCTGTATCATCGTTTTCGAATAGAGAGTCCCAATTTGAACCCCAGACTAATTTTATAACATTCCAACCAGCACCACGGAAAACGCCCTCTAATTCCTGAATTATTTTTCCGTTACCTCGCACCGGACCATCTAAACGTTGCAGATTACAATTAACAACAAATATCAAGTTGTCTAAATTTTCACGCGCAGCTAAAGAAATTGCGCCCAATGATTCTGGTTCATCCATTTCGCCATCACCAATAAACACCCATACTTTACGCCCCTCCTCATCCTTAAGGCTGCGGTCATTTAAATACTTCATAAATCTGGCTTGATAAATACCAGTAATTGGCCCCAATCCCATAGACACAGTCGGAAACTGCCAAAAGTCTGGCATCAGCCAAGGGTGTGGATAAGAGGTTAAACCATTGCCATCGACATCCCTGCGGAAATTTTTTAACTGTTGTTCACTAAGACGACCTTCTAAATATGCGCGTGCATACACACCTGGTGCTGCATGACCCTGGAAGTAGACTACGTCACCATTGTTTTGGTCACTCGCCCCTCTAAAGAAATGATTGAATCCAATACTATATAGTGTGGCTGCAGACGCATAAGAAGATATATGCCCACCTAATTCAGCTGTTACTTTAGCTGCTTGTACAACCATTGCCAAAGCATTCCAACGTTCTAGTGAGCGTACTCGGTGTTCTAAAGATGGATCGCCAGGCAGACGCTCTTCATCAGCAGTATCGATAGTATTGATATATGGCGTAGTGGTTTTAAAAGGAAGATTAACACCAGTGCGGCGCGCTTCAGTAATTAAAGTCTCTATTATTTGATGGGCTTGATGTCCGCCGGCATGTTCTATTACATCATGTAATGCCTGCACCCATTCCTGAGTTTCCTCATCTTCAATTTCTAGTCGCTTTGCCAACAAATGCTCCTTTTAAACAGCAGATGAAATTACGTTGACTTAACTTATACTACTTTCTAGAAGTTTATTATAGTGACTAAACTGGCTTCCTATAAGTAAGTTTTGCACTAAGTCTGTAAATGAAATTCATACTCGCCATCCATAAAATCGGGCTAGATACTCAGTTTTCCAATAGACATTGCTAACACTTATATGAAATTAAGAACAGACCCCACTCTTACGCAAAAGTAAATAAAACAATATTTACAGTCAGTCTTATTCCACAGCCACAGTAATATTCAAGTTGCAACGCTGATCTTTCATTAGGTCAAGGCCATTAAAAAACAGATAAGGGAGTCTAAATTCGCCCTCTGAGATTGCAATTTCGTCTTTAATCGCTGACTTTTACCACAAATCTGGTTTTGATAGTGCGGCAACGCACTCAAACTCGACTGTTATATTGGGAATAGCAATCTCGTTCAGCATCATTCCCAGCCATCCAAACGGATACTCTAATGGGTATGGCGGCACGAATGAACGAGCGTTTTCTTTTTCAAAACCAAACCGCCCATAATAATCGGGATCCCCATACACCAGAAGAACATCGACACCATCTTTGACGAGCATATCTATTCCAGATTTTATGAGTTTTGTTCCAACACCCTGTTTCTGATGTACTGGTGAAATAGCAAGAGGTGCAAGAATGTATCCAGAGATATTGGCGTCTAATCTCAAAAATATTGGACTATATGAAACATAACCAACCACTTGATTATCAACTTCAGCGATCAATGACTTGATTGGAGGATTGGTGGTTTCGTTAGAGAGTCCAGCAACTAGGTTCATGATGACTTTATTCTCACCCTCAGAAAACGCAGTTTCAATAACCTTCTGGATTGAATTCAAGTTTGTTTCTTGAGCAATTTTAATCTTCATTATTTTTTGTCCAACAGGATAGGGATATTGAGGATATACATCCTTAAATTTTGAATTTCAAATTTATGATTTTGATTCAGTCTGTTATCACGCTCTCGCTTCTTTTTCAAAATAGAAAAGACATGAGTGTTCTTAAACTCGTATCCTCTAGGTGTTTTATATCCATGTTTATTCAGCTAGAAGGCAGTCTTGCGACAACCCATGCCTGAATCAGGTTTATCTTTGATGATTTGATACAGAGTTTCTTGGTAATCAGAGTAGCGTGTATGCCAGAGGTGGGATGCCCTCAAAGTCACTGTAAAATAGAGATAACCCCCTATGAAAGTGCGCCCGTTGGGATTTATTCCACGGTAATGGAATAAATTTCGTTATATATTTACATCTATTCATCCCTAACCTATTGTTTTTTTTAAAAAATCTAACACCATTTTCTTGGTTTTTCGGCCTTTCTTGATGGTGTACCTCTTTGACTTGTTTGATGGGTCGTTATAGCCAAACTTGTCACCAACATAAGGTAGACGAAACTCAATCTTTAACTCATGTTTTCTAACATCCTTGTTTGTGACTACTATCTTATTCACAACTCCTTCTAGAAACTTCTTACGATCTTCGATTGTGAAATCAGGATCTTTCAATTTATCGATCCGATTACCAAATTCCTTTACCCAATCCACCCATCGCCTTTGTTGCTGATTTTCAAGAAGTAATCGAGAAATTTCTTCAATCTCAGTTTCTAACTTGAGACGGTGTTTTTCTAGGTTTTTAACAATTCTCTCTACTTCAACCTTAAGGCAGCCTGGGTTTAACGGACAGTTCAAAAAAGAGACAATACTTTTAGAGGTGATCTATGTCAAAACGTCAAACGTATACCCGAGAGTTTAAACGAGAAGCGGTACGGCTTCTTGAGCAAAGTGATCAAACCACTGCTGAATTGGCCATTCATTTAGGCGTTCGTCGCAACCAGCTCTGTAAATGGCAAGAAGAAGTCAACAAGCATGGTGTGGATGCTTTTCCAGGTTCAGGGCGCCGTGAAGAAAGTGAAGTTGTCCAGCTGCGGCGCGCACTTAAGCGTGTGAGGAACGCGACATTCTAAAAAAGGCCGCACAGTTCTTTGCCAAGGAACTCGAGTAAAATATGGCTTTATTCAAACTCATCGCTTTGTGTTTAGTATTAGTGCGATGTGCCGTGTGCTGAATGTGGGTAGCAGTGGCTATTACGACTGGCGTGATCGTAATGAAAGTCTACGTGCTCAGGAAGATCAAGTGCTCTTAGCGAAGATTCAGAAGATCCATGTTCAGTCCAAACATGCCTATGGTTACGTGAAAACTTGGAAGGCCTTGCACACTCAAGGTATTCAATGCGGGAAACATCGCGTGGCCAGATTACGCAGGCAACATCAAATCGAAACTAAACGCAGCAAGCATTTTAACATCACAACACGTTCTAAGCACCGTCATTGGATTGCACCAGATCATGTTAAGCGGATGTTTACAGCAGCACAGCTAAATCAAGTCTGGGCAGGTGATGTCACCTGTGTGCCGACACGGCAGGGATGGTTATATCTCGCCATTCTGCTCGACATGTATTCACGTAAAATCATTGGTTGGTCGATGTCGCGTCGCAACAATCAACCGCTTGTGCTGAATGCACTACAGATGGCGATCATACAACGGCAACCTGGTGCTGGTCTCATTCATCATACTGATCGCGGCCGACTCTATGCGGCTGATCAATATCGTGCATTGATGCAACAACACCATATTATCCCGAGTATGAGTCGCAAGGGAGATTGCTATGATAATGCGGTGTCAGAAACATTTTTTAGCACATTAAAGAATGAACTCATTCATGGGAGAAATTACACGACAAGAGAACAAGCAAAAAGTGATATCTTTGAATACATCGAATGTTTTTATAATCGTAAACGCATTCATCAAACGTTGAATTATCAAACACCGTTTGAATATGAAAATAATCATGCGTATGCTTAACTAATCTGTCCGCTTAACCTGG